>CAYLZD010000003.1:0-186902 GCA_964388275.1 uncultured Chromatiales bacterium | reverse complement strand
CAGACCGGTCCAGGCAGCGCGACAATAAGGACGATCGAGGCATACGTTGTCGAGGCGACGGAATTTGAAATTGAAAACGAAGGGGTTCCGTCCTACGATTTGATAGAATTGCGCGTAATAATGGATGAATCCTGTCCGGAACCGAGGGAAGAGGAAGGCGGCGATGAGGAATCGGTTGATCGTTTACGCAGAGCGCGCCGGGGCGGGCAACAGACCAAGCAGTACATCTTGTCCGGCCGCGATCTCTGGACGTCGATCCGTCTCACGGACGAGACGCTCTACGAGGATATCATCTCGCAAAGAGTCAACGAAAAAGCGCTGCCTACTCCTGACATGCGGCAGTTCGCCCGCTACCGCGGGCCCTTCATCATCCAGGAGGGCAGCGATCTCGAGACGGCCACCAGCCGCTTCGCCGATTTCTGGAATTTCCGCGACACTCTCCGCAGCGCCATAATCCCGCTTACCGATGCAGCCGCCGGCCCGCTGTACAGGGGCGACACTCCCCTGATGCTTCTCGACGGCGTAACGGCGGAACGCTTGACAATCAACAATCCCGACGAGAATCCGCTGCAGATTTCCAGAGTGGAATTCACGGGTGAAAACGCGGACCAGTTCCGGGTCGTGACCAAGGCGCCGATAATGCTCGATGCCAAGCAGAGCCCGCAGGGACGCTCCACAATTTCCTTCGAATACGTCGGCGACTCGCCCTACGAAGTCAAATCACAGCTTTCCATCGTCGCGCAGAACACCTCCTACTCCCAGGTTGTCGACATAATCGCCAACCCCGGGCGCTTTCCTGCCGACTTCGTGGTCATGGACCTTTCCCTCGACCGCCTCGAGCTGCGTTCCCCCGCTCGAAGCGGTTTCGCGCCCGACTGGCGCCTGGGCCTCGGCTTCGGGAATCCGGAAATCGGCCTGCCGCGCTGGACCTCGGGCATGGCGACCTTGAGCGTCGGCTACAAACATCAAATGAGCGTGGGAATGGTGCTGCCGATGAACATGACCGCGTCCGACATGCCTTCGCCGGTAGGCTTCAACAACTCGTATTACTACTCGCCGACGGGCTACAATATCGCTTTCGATTTCACCTTCGGCTTCCCGTTCTCACTGGGCGGCAACATCACCATAACCGACCGATTCGAGGGCGACGACAAATACAGCGGCATGAAGCTGGTCAACACGAAGATCGACGCCAAGGAATACAAGGACAACTTCTTCAACATCTCCACGGCGGCCTTGTTGTACTATCCGATCATGTTCAAGGACAGCAAGGACAATTCCAGCATCATGGTGCGCTTCAACATCGGCGGGGGTTTCACCCGCATCGAGCGCAACCTGGCCGCCGCCACTGACGGACAGGTCATGTGGTACGACGGAAGCATGAGGGAGGTAGAGGCCGGCAAGCTGTACTGGGTGGAGCGGGAACGCGACATATTCGACGTGTATGTCCGCATCGACTTCATCAACACCGGTTCGCGCAATGTTTACGGAATCGGCCTGCAGTATTTCGGCGGCCGAATGATGGCGGACGCGTGGCTCGAGTTGACGGAATGGCTGCGCGTGGAAGCGAACTATTCCTTCCTTCTTCGCTCGAAGGAGGTATGGGAATACGAGAACAGCTTCTTCATGATCACGCCGCGGCTCCGCATCGGCATACCTTCGCTGTTTAAATAGGGGAGGCCGAAATGAAGAAAGAAATCAACATCATATCCGAATCCCGGAACAAATTCATGAATCCGATCAAGAGCCTTCTAACGCTGCTTCTCGCACTGACATTTACGGCGCTGCTCGCGCCGGAGCGCTCCTCGGCGCAACCGGCAGGCGACGCCCTCACCTCCATCGAGGCGATCATGCGGTACATGACGAGCGAGAATTACTCGAAGGAAGACCTGATGCGCCGCATCGTGTGGACCGAGCGCCTCGTCAACGAAGTCGTCAGCTACATCCCCAACGACGAAAACCGCGGCCGCTTCATGGAATTGCTCGATATCGGCCTCGATCAGTTCCAGAGCGAGAACACCCGTTTGACGGTGCTCCTGCGCGCTATCACGACACTGGATCCGCTCGTCCAGGCGTACTTTCCGCAGTGGATCGTCACCGACCAGGCCGTCATTCTCGACATTATGAGGAAGATCCGCGACAACAGGGACGACATGAGCGACGCCGACGCCGTCGGCATAGCCGACCGCGTCCTGACGGGAAAGGCTCGCATACGCATAATCCGAAGCCCGCGCGACGAGGAAACTCTCATCGCCGTGCTCATCGAAAAAGCCCGCTTGCGCGATCCCTCGGTGTTCTCCACGGCCAGCTACAGCCTGAACGCCGACAACCCGGATTTCGAGGATTACCGCGTGGTCGGAAGACGTAATCTCCAGAGCGTTCTGACTCAGGATCTCTACAACGATCTACTCGCCAAATCCCAGTATGCCCACCGCGATGAAACCGGCGTGATGTACCAGGAAGAGGAGCACGCGGAGGCAACCATCGGAGTGCCTTTCGGCGGCGGTTTCATGTGGACGCTCGCCAGCGGAACGGAAATCCGCAATGAGACAGGCGAGAAACCCGAGCCCGTGCGCGTCGGCTTCGAACTCAAGATCGGAAACGACTGGATCAACCTGCCCTTCCTTTACGGAGCGCAGTGGAACACCTACCTCGTGTACGAGCCGTCGGGGTCCGAGTATTTCAAGGTCGGCCCGTCGATTCCCTTTGTTTACGGCGACGAGACTATCAACGAGGAACTTCCCCTGCTCAAGCACCGCCGCCTGAACGGCACCTGGGGCGCCTCGGGCGAGTACTTCCGCTATCTCTCCAATCCATCGAGAGCGCTCGGAACAGACGCGGACGGACTCGGCGCCGCCGCGTTCGTTTCCTTCGGACTCCGCACGCTGGGGACGAAAAAGATCACCAACAACGAAGGCGAAATTCTGAACGGAACCGGCCGGAAGCAGTTTGTGATCGATCACCTCGAAGGCCTGCCGCGCGACAACAATGGAGACATATTGAAATCCCAGCTTGACCGGCATACTTTCTATTATCTGACGGCCTCCGCCACGGCATATTACTGGAGGGATCTGGGCTTCCTGATGAACGGTCTCCGTCTGCACGCCGGTATAGGCTACCAGAAGGTCAACGAAGCGCGCAGAAAATTCTTCGAGATCGACGCGACGCCCGGAGTGGATACGGCGGCGCTGTCCGACAGCGTGAACGTGCTCGCGGGCCACGGCAAACTGGACGCTTTCCTGCGTCTTACGCTCGATCACCGCGGGAAAACGTCCTACGGCGCCGCGCTGCAGTACTTCAACGGCGGCCTTATGGGCGAATTGTACATTCACATATTCCGCTGGCTGCGCGCCGAGGTCAAGTACTCCCGCGTTGTGTTCCGCGATCCCGAACCGTGGGAGCATACGGAGATGATAGTGCCCGGTCTGCGCATCAATTTCGTTTTCTGACCGAACGCCGGCCGCCGCTTGAGCGCGGCGTCGTGTCCGGTTTCGCAGCAGGCGATGCGCGGGCGCTGTTCGCGCGCGCATCGCCTGCCTCATTGAAACAGCAGGCGGACGACATGCATACATCGAGGCCCTTATAGTGAGCAAGGCGTTTCCGACGTTCGAACGTCGCCGTATCGGGAAAACGGCCCGCGCGTTTTCCGTCTGCGCGCTGATATTCGCCGCGCTCGATTCCGCCGCCGTCCTGGCGCAGAATCCGGCCGATACCGCCAAGCGCGCCACGGTGGTGACGGCGCGCAGCATGCACCCGGAGCGGGTCCGTGTCGAGATCCGCGCAGTCGACATCAGCCGCTTCCCCGTGGCCGACGTGATCATCGACGCGCGCGACAGCAGCGGCGCCTGGTTCCCCGGGCTGAAAAAGAACGACCTCGTGCTCTATCAGGACGGCCTGCCCGTGCGCATCGACGCCATCGAGTCCGTCTCCTCGGCCACCACCGTGCCGGTGGACATCGTATTCGTGGTCGACCAGACCGGCAGCATGCGGCAGGAGGTCAACGAGGTCAAGACGAATATTCTGGAATTCACGCAGCGGCTAGCGATGAGAGGCATCGATTACCGCCTCGGACTGATCACCTTCAGCGACAGGATAGAAAGACGGCGCGAACTCACCGAGGACGTGAACGTCTTCATCGGATACATCGACAACATTTACATAGGAGGAGGCGGCGACAGCCCGGAAAACGCGCTGGAAGGACTGGCCGAAGCCACCACCTTGCGTTTCAGACAATCCGCTCAGAAAATCTTCATACTCGTCACGGACGCGTCTTATCACCAGAAGGACGATAAGGGCGACGGCCGCACGGACTTCTCCACCGAAACGATGATCGCCTTTCTCAAAAGGCACACGGTGCGCCTGTTCGCCATCACGCCGGACACCCTCAAATCCTACCGCACGATGACCGACGCGACCTTCGGCAAGCAGTTCAACATCGTGCAGGATTTCAGTTCTATTCTGGATGATTTCAGCGAGTCCATCGCGAACCTGTACACTGTGCGCTACAAGATGAGCGTGGACGTGCCGCCCGAGAGAATAACGCTCGAAATCAGGAACACCGACAACGAAATCGTCGATTCCAGGAGCATGCCGCTGCTCGAAGTGGACAAAAAATTCGTGATAGAGAACATCCTGTTCGAATTCAACAGAGCTACTTTCGATCCCTCCTTCACGCCGGAACTGCGAAACATTTTCAACATCCTCAAGGCGTATCCCACCATACACATCGAAATCCGCGGCCACACGGATTTTGTCGGAAGCGACGAATACAACATCGCGTTGTCGGACGCCCGCGCGCGAGCCGTGAAGAAGTACCTCACCGACAGGGGCGTTTCGCCCGCGCGCATCACGACGCGCGGCATGGGGAAATCACATCCCATCGCTCCGAACGACAGCGAAATCGGCCGCCGGATGAACCGGCGGACCGAAGTCATCATCACGAGGAAATGAAACGTCCCGCCGCGGGCGCAGCGCGCAAACCCTGAGCGCCCGCGCCTTCCTCCGAAACGGCTCCGGCCTTGGGTTCCGCGGGGCCGGATCGCCGCTCATTCGCCCATGATCTTCACGATCAGCCTTTTGCTTCGCCGCCCGTCGAACTCCGCGTAATAAACCTGCTGCCAGGGCCCGAAGTCTAATTTCCCGGCCGTCACCGGGAGTATGACCTCGTGGTGCACGAGCAGGCTTTTGAGATGCGCGTCGCCGTTGCTTTCGCCGGTGCGGTGATGATGGTAATGCGGGTTGAAAGGAGCGATTTTCTCGAGCCAGTCGTCGATGTCCCGTATCAGTCCGGATTCGGCGTCGTTGACGTACACGCCGGCGGTGATATGCATGGCGCTGACGAGAGCCATGCCGTCGCGTATGCCGCTTCTGCCGAGTATTTCTTCAACTTCATGAGTTATATTGACGTATTCACGTTTCTGCTTCGTATGAAACGTCAGATATTCGGTATGGAATTTCATCGTCGACTCCGTTTCGAATGAAAGATCGCCATGAAGGGGAATGATACTTCCAATGACTCGCAATCGCAAGAAGTCCTGACGCTGAACGGCATCCTGCTGGCGGTGCTGTACCGGAGCGACAACTCTCTTTTTGTCGTAGCGAAGTTCGACATGGAGGGAGAATTATTTCCGGTCGCGGCGGTTGGTGAAATGGCGTCGCCGGCCGTGGGCGAACGATATGAGCTTACTGGCGCCTGGGCGCAGCATCCCAAGTACGGCAGGCAATTCCGGTGGACACGCTGCGACATGACCATGCCCGCGACGCGCGAGGGCATCGCGCGATATCTCTCGTCCGGGTTCATCAACGGAATCGGACCGATGCTGGCGGGGAGAATAGCGGACAAATTCGGCAAGGAGACACTCGCCGTTTTCAGCGATGAAATCGAGCGCCTGCTCGAAGTCGAGGGCATAGGTCCGAAAAAACTCGACAGGATTCGCGCATCCTGGGCGGAACAGCAGGGCATGGCCGCCATAATGCTGTTTCTGCGGACGCATGGAATCGGACCGGGACGCGCACTCGCCATACATCGCGCCTACGGCGAAGACGCGGTGCCCCGCGTGCGCGGTAATCCGTATCTTCTGGTCCAGGAGGTGGAAGGCATCGGTTTCCGCGAAGCCGACCGGATCGCCCGCTCGTTGGGAATTTCCGCGGACGCTCCCTCACGGCTCAAGGCGGGTGTCGTCTTCACGATGCGCGAGGCCTCGCGCTCTGACGGACATTCGTATCTCCCGCTGGAGAACTGCGTCGGGGCGGCGGCCGCCTTGCTGGAGGTCGAAGCCGGGGAGATCCGCCACGCGCTGCACGACGCGGTCGCTGAGGGGGTTCTGATCCTGGATTCCGAACGCGTCTACACTCCGGAACTGCATCGAGCCGAACGCGACATAGTCGCATCCATGCTCCGGCTCTCCGCCCGTCCTGCCGAAGCCCAGGATCCGCTGCGCATCGAGGAAGCGCTGCGCGACGCGGAAAGGGCCATCAAGGTGGAATTCGCTCCGCTGCAAGTGGAAGCCATACACAAGGCCATTGCGGGACCGGTGACCGTATTGACGGGAGGGCCCGGAACCGGCAAGACGACGGCAGTGGCCGGAATGATCGCGGCAGCCGGCATATTGAGACTGCGCGTTTCCACCTGCGCGCCCACAGGACGCGCAGCAAGGCGTCTGTCAGAGGTGACCGGCGGTGAAGCGAAGACCATACACCGGCTGCTGGAATTCGATCCCTCGACCGGCTTTTTCCGGCGAGGCTCGAACGAACCCCTGGAGACGGATTTCGTCATTGTGGACGAATTGTCCATGGTCGACGCGCCTTTGATGGCAACCCTCTTGAACGCGGTGCCGGATCATGCCCGCGTCGCGCTGGTCGGGGATGCCGATCAGCTTCCGTCGGTCGGACCCGGAAACATTTTGAGGGATCTGATATCATCGGGCTGCGCCGAAACAGTGGCTCTGCAGCTCATTCACCGCCAGGCCGAGCACAGCCGCATCGTGACCAACTCGCACCGCGTGCGCGGCGGTTTCATGCCCGTATTCGAGCGCGACACGTTTTTCGTGGAAACGCCGAACAGCGAAGCGATTGCCGAGACGGTGCGCGAAATTGTCACCGAACGGATTCCGCGCGAACTCGGCTACAATCCCGTGGAGAGCATCCAAGTGCTCTCTCCGATGTACTCCACACCAGCCGGAGTCAACCTATTGAACAGGACGCTGAGAAAGGCGCTGAATCCGAAAGGCCGTCTCATTCTCGCGAAAGGCGAAGCCGCCTGGCATGTCGGCGACAAGGTCATGCAGACCCGCAACAATTACGAGAAGGACGTGTTCAACGGAGACATCGGCGTTATTGTCGAGGCGGATGACGAGGAGACCCAGGCGCGTGTGCGGTTCTACGGCAGGGATGCGACGTTCTCCTTCGACGAGCTCGAGGAATTGGCGCACGCGTACGCCATTACAATCCACAAGAGCCAGGGCAGCGAGTACGACGTCGTGGTGCTTCCGATGACCCTGCAACACCGGATAATGCTGCAACGCAATCTTCTGTACACCGCAATGACCCGGGCCAGAAAGCTCCTGGTGTTCGTCGGGCAGAGGGCGGCGCTTGAAACCGCGGTTCACAACGACCGGATCACGCGGCGATACTCCGGATTGGAGGATGCCCTCAAGGGAGTTTTCCGGTAAAATACGCCGCCATTCGATCATCCCGCTCGCCTGAAAGGCGGGTATGCCGCATGCGCATCGCGTTGCAGCGGCATCCGGCATCATATTTGTTTGTAGCCGCTCCGCTTCGTATATTAAATGTCGCCGCATATGCAACACAGCTCTCCGTTGACGGATGAATTCAGCTTCGCAACGGAATATGAATACACAATGCTGAAAAAACGCCGACAGATAAGTCTGGATAGACTCCATCTAACCAATCCGCAGCGCGAAGGCGTGCTGCAAATGCTCGCATCCCAGAAGAACAAGTACCGGAAGCTCCTTCACGAGGCGCACGAGAAAATGCATATTCTGACCGATCTGTCCGCGAGCATGGAGATCTGGATGAACATAGACGGAAGCGTTGAGTACGTGAATCCGGCCGTGGAAAAGATTACGGGCCATTCGGTTCCGGAATTCGAAAACTGCGCGATCACTTTAGAGGATCTGGTGCATCCGGATTCGCGCAAAGCTTTCGATGCGGACAGGCAGAGCGCGGCGAATGGGGAAGCGGGTGAAAACGCGATCTACCGGTTCGTGCGCAAGGACGGCGAAATCCGCCGGACGCTGGTTTCATGGAGGCCTGTTTTCACGCGCAGAGGACGCTGCATCGGGCTGCGCGCCACAATCACCGACATCACTTCGGTGAAAAGCGACGGCGACACCCCGGCCGCGCGACAACCCGCCTCCGGTTGAGAGGTTTCGAAAGTATTCAGTCCTCGAGCGACGCCGGTTTTCTAAGCGCAGACGAAGCGTCCGGCCGCATCACACGCAGTCTAATTCGATATGCAGAGCTCCCATGAAACACGCCGCGGACGAAGCGGCTCGAGGCAGCCCCGGCGAACGGCTTCCGAAGACAGCTCGGCGGGAATCGCCGTCTCGCGACTGGACTCCGGTCTGACGGTGATCAGCGAACTGGTCCCTGACGCGCGTTCGGTCTCGATCGGTTTCTGGTTCGACGTGGGGAGCCGCGACGAGACGCCTGAAACCAACGGCATAGCCCATTTCATCGAACACGCGGTATTTAAAGGCACGCGGCGCAGGAAAACGCATCATATAGCCCGCTACCTCGAATCGGTGGGCGGATACGTGAACGCGTTCACCGGCAAGGACACCACCTGCTTCTATGCCCGAGTGCTCGACAGGCATCTCGGGCGCGCGGTGGATCTGCTCTCGGATCTGGTCCTCAGGCCTCTTTTCGACGAGAAGGAAATAGCCAAGGAACGCCAGGTGGTCGCCGAGGAAATGCGCAGCATAGAGGATGATCCCGAGGACATCATCAACGACGAATTCGAGCATCTGCTTTTCGGCAACCATCCCCTGGGCCGGCCTATCATCGGACGAGCGGAAAATCTTCGGAATTTCGACGGCGCCGCGCTGAGTTCTTTCGTGCGGTCCGAGTACACCAGCGGCAACCTCGTGGTGGCCGCCGCCGGCAACGTGGAACACGACCGCCTCGCGGATCTTTGCGGCAGGACTTTGGAAACCCTGCCCCGTGGAGGCCGCAGAAAGAGGCGGGGCCCTCGAAGAAAAGCGCCGCGGCAAATCGAGTTGCATAAACCGGCGCAGCAGACGCACCTGATCATGGGCTGCCGGACGCCCGGCTTGAGGCGCTCCGACAGCGACACTCTGATGATTCTGAACACGCTGCTGGGCGAAGGCATGGGTTCCCGGCTGTTTCAACGCGTGCGGGAACGTCACGGGTACACATACAACATTTACTCCTTCATCAATCCTTACGAGGATGTCGGCACCTTCGGCGTCTATACCAGCGCTGAAAACGGAAGCATAGAACGCTGCGGCGACCTCATCCGCAGAGAACTGGACGAACTCGCGACGCATCCGATTTCACCGCGGGAGCTGGCGCGCACACGGGAGCAGCTGATCGGCGGGCTCATACTCGGACTCGAGAGCATGAACGCGAGAATGAGCCGCCTGGGGAAGGACTTCCTGCTGTACGGACGCGTATTGAAACTGGAGGATTCGATATCGCGGCTCAATTCAGTGACGGCCGAAGACATTCTGAGAGTGGCCGGCTATGCCTGCGATCATGGGAATTACACCTCGGTTCTGATCAAGCCCGCCTGAAGACGGGATCGCGCCTGAACGTCTGATCGAGCCGCGCTTCCCTTTGGATTGATTTCCCTTCTACGTACATTGAAAGCACATTAAAAGCCCGTTTCAGGGCCTTGCCGAGAACACAAAAACAAGCACATCATGACTTCCGAACTGCAAATTTCAAAGCGCGCCGCCATCATGCCGGCCTCGCCGATACGCAAACTCGTGCCCCTCGGAGAAGCTGCCAAGGCGCGCGGCGTGCACGTGCACCATCTGAACATCGGACAACCCGACATCGAGACTCCTCCCGAATTTCTGGAAGCCGTGAGGGCTTTCCGCGAAAAAATCGTTTCCTACGGCAATTCGCAGGGACTGAAAATCTTCATAGACAGTCTCGTCCGGTATTACGGAGGATTGGACATACCCCTCACACAGCGAAACGTGATGGTCACGACCGGAGGCTCGGAGGCAATAACCTTCGCGATGACGGCCGTGGCTGAACCGGGCGACGAGATAATTGTTTTTGAACCTTTTTACACGAATTACAACGGTTTCGCGATAATGGGCGGCGTCAAACTGCTGCCCTTGCCCACAATGCCCGAAGACGGATATCGCCTTCCGCCGGAGGACGTGATCGATGCGGCCGTCACGCCGAAAACGCGAGCCATCATGATATGCAATCCGAACAATCCCACGGGCACGGCTTTGTCAGCCGACGAGCTCGACACGATAAGGCGGATTGCTCTGCGCCGCGGCCTGTTCGTGCTGTCCGATGAAGTCTACCGGGAATTCATCTACGAGGGAAGCACGCTGTCGGTGCTGCAATTGGAGGGACTCGAACAGCATGCGATCGTGCTGGACAGCCTCTCGAAACGCTACAGCCTGTGCGGCGGAAGAATGGGCTGCATCGTGTCTCGAAACGAGAAGCTGATGGATGTATTCGTGCGTTTCGGGCAGGCGAGGCTTTGCGCCGCGACTCTGGAGCAGATCGGTTCAGCCGCGCTGGTGGACGAAGGGTCCAAGTACTTCGCGCCTATGATCAGCGAGTACCGGGCGCGACGCGACGCGACTTACGAGGAACTCATGCGCATACCGGGCGTTGTATGCCGAAAACCGAGCGGGGCGTTTTACATCATGGCGCGCCTGCCGGTGGATGATGCCGACGCTTTCGCCGCCTGGATGCTCTCCGAATTCAGCCACGAAAATGAAACCACGATGATCGCCCCGGGTTCCGGTTTCTACGCGACACCCGGAAGAGGACGCGACGAGGCACGGCTTGCGTATGTGTTGAACGAGCATGATTGCCGGAGCGCGGTCAGAATCCTGGGCCGGGGAGTCGAAGCGTACAACAAATCCAGAGGCGCCTGACGAAAAGAGCGGGAAACATGATCACCATCACCATCGACGGCCGAACAATACAGACCGAGCCGCACAAGACGATAATCGAGGCGGCCTTCGAAAACGGCATATACGTGCCGCACTTCTGCTGGCATCCAGCGCTGTCAATTTCAGGCAACTGCCGGATGTGTCTGGTGGAAGTGGAGAATATGCCGAAACAGGTGATCGCATGTTCCACGACCTGCATGGACGGAATGGTAGTGCGCGTGAACTCCGAGAAGGCGATTCAGGCGCGCAATGCCGTCATGGAGTTCATTCTGATCAATCATCCGCTGGACTGCCCCATATGCGACGAGGCGGGAGAGTGCAAACTGCAGGACTATGCATACCGCTACAGCGTGGGCGAGAGCCGCTTCGACGAGGAGAAAGCCCAGAAACGCAAAAGAGTGGAACTGGGACCGAACGTGATGTTCGATGCCGAACGCTGCATCTCCTGCTCCCGTTGCATACGCTTCTGCGAAGACATCGTGAAAAATCCGCAGCTTACTTTCGTTCAGCGGGGCGACCGTGTCACCATCACAACTTTTCCCGGCAGGCAGCTCGATAATCCGTATTCCATGAATGTGATCGACATTTGCCCCGTGGGCGCCCTCACGAGCCGGGATTTCCGTTTCAAGGCCAGGGCGTGGGACATGTCGCATACGCCCGGCGTCTGTCCGGGCTGTGCGCGCGGCTGCTCGATAGACATGTGGGTGCGCCGCAATGAAATTCTCCGGCTGACTCCGCGCGAGAACCAGCAGGTCAACGATTTCTGGATGTGCGACGAGGGGCGGCTGCAAAGCTGGCGGCACGTGTCCGATAAATCGCGAGTCGAACGGCCGCTTTTAAGGACGGCCGCCGGCGTAGAGGATGCCGCATGGGAAGAAGCAATGGACGCCGTCTCCGAACGGCTGCGCTCCTTCGGCGGAAGCACGGCGGTGATCGGCTCGGGCTTCGATACCTGCGAGGACGCTTATGCTCTGCGGCTCTTCGCCGCGTCGATCCTCAAAACGAGGCACATCGACCTGCTGCAGCATGTCAAACCCGGCGACGAGGACCATTTCCTCCTCCGGGAGGACAAGACGCCCAATTCGACCGGCGCCAGGCTGGCCGGTTGTGTTCCCGCGGATGATGCATGCGGCATTTCGTCGATTATCGACGGCTTGAAATCCGGCTCGCTGAAAGCCGTGCTCGTGACGGACCACAGGGCCGCCGAAAACGAGGCCTTGCTCGAAGCGCTGGAAAAGGCCGAGTACGTGGCGGCGCTCGCGAGCAATGCCTCGCGGCTGACCGAGAGGGCGGATGCGGTGCTGGCGGCGTCGACCTTCGCCGAGAAAGCGGGAACCTTCGTCAATTTCGCCGGGCAATTGCAACTGATCCAACCCGCCGTGGCAACCGCAGAGAGGGAAAGGCGCGGCGGAACATACAGGTTGAGCCGTCTCGACATCTTCGCGAGCGAGTTCGACCGCTGGGGACGTCTGCCGCGCCGCGACGCTCGCCCGGTCTGGCGCATAATGCGGGATCTCGCGGCCAGGTTCGGAGAAACGTGGCGCTGGAATTCCGCGTCCGACGTATTCGCAGAACTCGCCTCGTCCGTGGAGGCGTTCAGCGGCCTCGATCATGAATCGATCGGCGCTGAAGGAGTCCGCCTCGGCGGTGAAAAGCGCCGCCGGATGCTGTCGTACACATACACCGATGTCAATCCTTAACACGCGCGGCGATCATGGACGCACTCGATATCCTCATCGTACTCATCAAAATCACGGTCATGTTCGCGGTGGTGCTGGTGACGGTGGCCGAGCTCGTTTACACCGAACGCAAAATCAGCGCCTGGATACAGAACCGCGTCGGTCCCAACCGCGTGGGCTGGGCGGGCCTGCTGCAACCGTACGCGGACGTCCTGAAGCTTCTTCTGAAGGAAGACATAGTGCCCGACGCTGCGAACCGTTTCATACACACCCTGGCGCCGGTCATTTCAATAGGCGTCGCGTTCAGCACTCTCGCCGTGGTGCCGATAGCCGGGCACGCGGTAACGATGTTCGGCAGGGAAGCGCCGATGGTGATAGCGGACGTGAACGTCGGAATTCTATTCGTGCTCGCCCTCACATCCATGGGAGTGTACGGGTTGATCCTGAGCGGCTGGGCGTCCAACAACAAGTATTCTCTGCTGGGCGGACTCCGCTCTTCCGCGCAGATGATCTCATACGAGCTCTCGATGGGATTGAGCGTAATCGGCGTCATCATGGTGACGGGATCGCTGCAGCTGACCGACATAGTGTCGCATCAGTCCGGCTGGATGTGGAATATCGTCTTGCAGCCGGTCGGTTTCATGACCTTTCTTGTCGCCGCTTTCGCGGAGACCAACCGAGCCCCCTTCGATCTGCCCGAAGCCGAACCCGAACTGGTCGGCGGATATCACACAGAATACAGCAGCTTCAAGTTCGCGCTGTTCTTCCTCGCGGAATACGCCAACATGATCACGGCGAGCGCTGTCATCGCGACGCTGTATCTCGGCGGCTGGCAGGTCCCGTACCTGGAACTCGCCGGCCTGCCCGTATGGGCCGAGACCATAGCCCATGTGCTGGCCTTCGTCGTCAAGGTCGCGGCGCTGCTGTTCTTCTTCCAGTGGGTCCGCTGGAGCATACCCCGTTTCCGCTACGATCAGCTGATGAATCTCGGTTGGAAGGTGATGCTGCCTCTGGCCTTGGCGAACATAGCGGTCACCGGTCTGATTTTGCTTTTCGTCTGATGACGCCGCGGAAGCAAAACACCTCCGGGACGGGCTCTTCGGCGCCGGGCATGCGCAGGATCGATACGAACGGTACATTCGAAACGCGATACTAAAGGTGATGTCATGCAGGCGGATCCGTACAAACTGACTTTCTGGGAAAAGATATACATGCCGGAAATCCTCAAGGGGATGAAGGTGACGCTGGAGCAGATGCTGAAGAAGAAGGATACGCGGCAGTATCCGGAAGAAAAATGGGTTCCGCCGCCTTCCTTCAGGGGCGCGCCTGTGCTGGTCCTCGAAGATAACGGCGTCGAGCGCTGCGTGGCTTGCGGCCTGTGTTCGCGCGTGTGTCCCGCCCTCGCCATAGAGGTGCAGGCGGCCGAGACCGCGGATGAAAAGGAACGGTATCCCGAACTCTTCGAGATAAACATGCTGCGCTGCATTTTCTGCGGTTTCTGCGAGGAGGTTTGTCCGGAAGAAGCAATTGTGATGAGCAGCGTATACGAGCTGGCATTCCGGAGATACGAGGATGCCATCTTCGACAAGCAGCGTTTGTTGACTCCGGTTGCGGAGTTGAGGCCGCGCCTCGAATTTCTGCGCGAGCGCCGGTGAGGGGAATTCGGGCCGCGAAACCGGGGCGTCCGGCGCTTCTCGCGGCGCTGCTTGCGGGCGCGTTCCTCTGTTCGGGCTGCCTTGCCACGATATCATCCTTGCTCGCGCCTCCCCTCGCAGTAGTGGACGAACCCTTCACGATAGCCGTGGACGGCGTCGTATCGGGAAGCGGAGGCGGATGCGCCGCGATTGTGGCGCAGATCCCGGACAGTCTCGAATTTCTGCGCGCCTATTACGTGACGGAAACCGCCCGCCGGCGCTTGCGCCCCTCCTCGCGCATCGCGGCTCAATTCACACCGGAACCGGGCCACAGGGTGCTGGCGCTCGCCGATTCCATACCGTCGGTGCGGGAGAGCGAAGGACGCGTCCGGGCATTCATCACCATGCGCGCATCCACCGTCGGAGCATACACGCTCAAGTTCGCCGCCGGCGCTCTGCACGCCGACGGCGGAGAGAGCGTGTGGATGACGCACAGCCCGGCCGATGTGAGGAATTTCAAGCGCATCGAATCCGCGGATGCGGCGGTCGGTCTCACCGTTGTCGAAGCCGAGAGAAACGGCACAACCGCGCTGGCCTTCACAGGATCGAGGGATTTCCTGGAACTCCCCGACTCGGGAATTTTTTCGATCGATCTGGAAAAAGACTTCAGCGCAGAACTGTGGATCAGCACGGTGGCGCGCGACGCCGTGATATTTTCCACCCGCGCCGACGATTTGCTGGGACCGTTCCCAATAGAGATCGCAGTGGACGAATACGGCGCTCCCTCCGTGCTGGCATGCGACGGATCCCGGCTCTTCCGCACACGGAATCGCGCGTTCATGTCGGACGGCATGTGGCATCACCTGGCGGTCTCGTACTCGGCAGCGGAGCGGACTTTCAGCCTTTACATGGACGCCCACCTCGTGGATTCGCTGACGGCGCCGCCGGGGTGCGGAGGGCGCGGGCATCCGCGGCCGACACTCGGCGCCCGGCCGTCGAGGAGGAAATTCCTGAACGGCGTCGTGGACGAGGTGCGCTTCTGGAGCGCATCGCGCAGCAAGGAGGAAGTGATGTTCTACAAGAACACGGCGTTGTCGGGCTACGAACAGGGGTTAGCCGCGCTGTACAGTTTCGAGAAATCGGAAGAGGGGCTGGTGCCCAGCGCGGCATCGCCCGAAGGCTTCGACGCCGTGGCGTGGAACAAACCCCGGCTCGTCCCTTCCACGGCCCCCTTGAAGGTGGAGCTGATTTCCTTCAGCGTGTCGCTGGAGGGAAACAACATCGCCATGAGCTGGGAATCCTACGACGAGTCGAAAGTGAGCGCCTTTCACGTGGAGAAGAGGACGGAGGCGAGCAAATACACCACGCACGCGGTATTCGAAGCCGGAACCGAGGGCCAGAATCACCGCGTGTACCGGGCCGCCGACGTCTGGCAGGAGCGCAGCATCGTCTACTACCGGCTCAGGAAAATCAATAAGGACGGCAGCGTGGTGTTTTCAGATGAAGCTCCGATCGGCGCCGAACAAGTACTGGATTTCGCTCTCGGTGACAATCAACCCAACCCCTTCGCCGAGATCACCGAAATCCCTTACACGCTTACGGCGAACACTCATGCGACTCTGCGCGTTTACGATTTGATGGGCAGGGAAGTGGCGGATCTCGTATCGGGCAGGCAAAAAGCCGGCTCTTACACGGCGCAATTCGACGCCACCGATCTGCCCCCGGGCCCGTACTTTTTCAAAATGCAGACTAAGACTGGCTCGCTCACAAAAAAAATGTACGTGGCGCGCTGAAAAAGTTTGAAAATGATATGGAGAGTTTCATCCAATCCTCTTATTTTAGTCCTCATGCTCCGGCTTGACATTCGCCACAGGGTTCATTAATTTGACATCTGACTCGGCCCGCATACCTTCGCAGCATTCAAACTTTCATTTATATTCCGCAAAAAACGGCCCTCTTACATGCAGTCTGGATTATGTGAGCCGCCGGCACGACAACGAGCATCCATAGACAAATAAATAATGAACCACTATCGTATTTCTTTCCCAATTGTTTGGAGGTATCCTATGAGGAAGTTGACTCTCCTTCCAGCCTTGCTTCTCGCAGGCGCGCTGTTGGCGTCCGCTGCGCAGGCACAGACCTTCAGGTTCAAGAGTGCGCCTCACGTTCCCATCTACGCCGGTCAGACCGTAATCGACAGGATTTACGTTCCTACTGATGTGAAGATGGCCAATGTGCGGATCGGCCTGTACTGCAAGACTGTGTACTTCGGTTCCCTGCGCATCGTCCTCACGGCGCCGAAAGGAAACCAGGTCGTCCTGAAAAATGAAACCGCTTACGGCACGCAGTGGGAAGGTTCCCTCGGCAGCGACAGGTCGTGGGCTCTGTTTCAGGACGGGGGCAACGCGATAAGCTCCACCGCCATTCCCAATGACTGGCCCATCCAGCCCGCTCAGCCGCTCGTGAATCTCACCAGCAAGGACGCGCAGGGATGGTGGACCATCACCGTGATGGACACCCGCAATAACACAGCGCCTTATCAGACGGGCTTCCTCGAGGGATGGAGCGTGAATTTCAACTCGGTCGTCCGGGAACCCGAAGCGGTGCTCTGGTCGCAGATCAAAACCGGTTCACAGCTCGTCGGTCAGTTGAACGGTGTCTCGCAGATCATTCCGAACGAACTGAACGGTCTCGCGCTTTGCACGATGACCGGCATACCCAACGTCATACCGGGTAAAAACGGCGATTCGTATCCATTCATCATTTCGGGCCTCGGTTATCCCGGACTTCTGATCGGCGACCCAGTCCCTGGTTACGCGACACCGGGCCGTTTCCGCGTCAGGGTCGACGTTGCCTGCTCGCATCCGGGCCTCGGCGCATGGCCGGCGGCGCCCACGGGCGACATCGCCATCTACTTCGGCAAATCCCCCGCATTTAATCCGCCGCTGCAGAGTCCTCCTTCGCCGCCGAATACGGTCGGCACTTCTTCTCAGTGGCCCACGGGTTCCGGCGGCTGGACGAATCAGCTCCTCGGCGGCAACGCCCTGCAGGGCGGAGTCCGCCTCTCGGCCTGCAACGCCGAAGACGCCACTCCATGGCCGATTCCCTGGGGCGATGTCGGCGGTTATTCCGATTGCTTGTTCGACGACAGGGCGTTCTACCCGATTACCTCCGCCGATCTGTGCGGCGGTCCGCTCGGCTCGGGCGTCTGCGGAGATTTCAAACCTGAAATGCCGCTCAGCGGCTTGAACGGACTTCCCGTGGAAGGTCTCTACTACGTGTCGGTGTATGACACCTACGGCGACAGTCCCATGGGCGTTTACGGCCAGGTCCGTGTGCTCCGCCTCGTCGTCGAGTATCTCGCGGGCGGCGGCGACACCGAGAACCCCGACCTGCATCAGGGCATCACAGGTCCGTTGCACGGCGTTCCCGTGCCTGGACGCATTCAGGGACTCAGCCTCGGCTTTCTCTCCGACGTGATCACGACCGTTCCGCCCTATTCCATCCATGCCAAGGATCAGGATCCTCTGCTCTTCCTCTGGGGAGTCCAGAAGATGGGTCCGCGCAATGCCAACGGTTACGAGAATCTCATCGCGCGCCAGGGAACATCCTTTACCTACATCGCCAGCGACGGGCCCTATGCTTACCCCGGAGCACTCGATGCCAATCCGATGGTGGCCGGACTCAGCGCCAACTCCGATCTCGGTTTCCTGCCCGTCGGTTCCTTCTATCTGCGCTCGCAGCTCAGCCAGCAGCGCTATGACGACGACAACACGGACAACTGGTACGAAACCCAGAATCCGCTGCAGGTCACACCGACCACTCTCGCGTACTACGGAGAGCAGGTCATTCAGTGGAACGATTACCAGGAACCCGGCCAGAACGGAATATTCAGCAGCCTGCCGTTCCAGCCTATCGGATCTCCCGCGTCGGGCATAGGCCAGACGTTTATGCTGTGGAAATTCCCTTACACTTCAGTCACCAGCATCGACTACAAGATCGACAAAGGAAATGTTGTCTCACAGACCTGGCGCACGCCTCTGCGCATTTCGATCTGGCGTCTCAGCGGCGCTATGGGCTACTTCGGCGCTCCGGTCGGACCGCCTGTGGCCAAGTCCAAGACGATCAACGCCGAGGAATACATGCTCGGCAACTGGCGCTCTTTCCCGATTTACCAGTGCAACCAGAACGGCGACATAATGACCACGAGCCCGACGGTGAACCTCGCCCCCGGCGCATACGTCGTGTGCTTGGACAACATGTCGACAACCAACGTGATACTTTACCCGTACACGTGGGGTATGCTTCCCTATATGACCGACAGGAACTGGGTGTACAAGTTCAACGAGGAATTCGGCCCCCTCGGTCCGTATGCCTTGCTGGGCACCCGCTTCATGTATCAGTACAATTCGGGCGGCGTGGCCCCCCCGTCCGCCGGAATGTCGGCGCTCGCCACGCCTAGTCCTTGGAGCAACCTCTGCCTCCCGATGCGTCTCAACATGACCAACCTCAACGACTTCGCCATCGATTACATGACGATCAACGGCACGAAGGGAACGGAAGCCGTCTCCATGACGACCGCGCCGTTCCAGCCCAATGTGGTCGTGACCGCGAACTCGCTGCAGGGAAATCAGACGAAAGACTTCAACGTCCGTCTCGAGATCTTCGATCCGGGCAATACCCGCGTGTACCTGCATGACCGGAATTACGGTCCCGGTGGCGCTCCGCCGGCGGCCGGAATCACCGGTTATGAAACCGTTTCCGTGCCGATGGCCCAGTGGAATCCGGCCTACGGCGGCATGTACCGCGTGAAGGCCTTCTTCTCCCGCAAGCCGGACGATCAGAACCCGGTGAACGACGAGCACGAGTACTGGCTCTTCGTAAGCAGCACTAACGCGGTGCTTGCCACCGGCTCGGGCGCGACCGCTTCCGACATCAATTCCGCGATCAGCGCTCTGCGCGATAAAGGCGTGACCGCGGAGGTCATGGAAGCGTCCGATCCGCGCATCGCCGCAGCCCGCGGCCTGGACATCTACCTGCTCGGCCTGCCGCAGGGCGACGCCAAGGAAGTGATGACACAGGCGATCGCGAACGGAAACAACATCGGCATCGTGTACGACCGCAAGGCGAATGCCGGACAGTTGCTGCGCGTGATCGACAATGTGTTCGACGTGACCCGTCCGAACGCCAATTACGACAAGATCACCCTCTTCCCGAAACTCGCAGGCGGCGTCGAAGACACGAGAGTGATCGAAGCACCCGAGATCGAAATCAATTCGCGCGAAGACGTGGTGGCCTACATCAAGTCCAACCGCCCGAATGTGGAGCCGGTGATGCAGGATCCGGTCGAAACAAAAATCGATCCCGAAGTCGTCGAGCAGATGATTCCGGTCGCCACAGACTCGCCGTACGGCGAACTCCTGATGGTGGACCAGGATCTCGGCGATATCGGAATCATGTTCGTCACGCCGAGCAATCGCAAGTCAGGCGCGGTCACGACCGAAGCGACGGCGCCGGAAGGATTCGTTCTCGAACAGAACTATCCGAATCCGTTCAATCCGACGACCACCATCACCTACACGCTTCCGCAGAACAGCATCGTCACGCTCCGCGTGCTCGACATGCTGGGCCGCGAGGTGATGACGCTCGTAAGCGGCGCTCAGGAAGCAGGCCGTTACTCCACGACGTGGAACGGACTGAATCTGAAGGGTGAAAACGTCTCCAGCGGCAGCTACATGTACCGTCTGGATGCAACCCCGGCGGGTTCGACGGAGACCTACACCAGCATAAGGAAGATGACTCTGTCCAAGTAACCGCCGGGATTCCCGGCGGACCCGACAGGGCTCGCAAGTTCTCGAAACGGGCGTCCGGTTATTCCGGACGCCCGCTTCTTTTCGCGAATGCGGATTTCCCTTATCTTTCCCTATGCAACCACAATCAGCCCTGAAAACAATGTTACGCGCGATTATTCTGCTGTCATTCATCATAGCCTCGACGGCCGTGAGCAGGGCGCAGACGCAGTGCGAGACACTCAAGTACTTCAATGAATTCGGTCAGGATCATGTGCACACCATGAGCTTGCCGACTGTATGGTGGGGCGTACTGATGTCGCCGACACGGCCTTTCACCGCTACAGTCGACTCGGCATACGTGGCGTTCGGGATACAGAAGAACAACACCACTCTTCTTTACGACACTCTGGAAGTGAGGATACTCAAGGACACGCTGCCGGTGGTGCAGGTGCTGGATAACTACGTCTCGGGAATTATCGCCGGTACGGGCGGCCAGATCCCGGACGCTTACTGGATCGTGGAACTGGATTTCACTCTTCCGCTGGCGAATGTGCCGGCAGGCAAGAACTTCTGGCTGTCGTGGCGGCTGAGGGGCCCCGCAGCGGATATGGCCAGGATAATAATGAAAAAACCCGCTTCCGCTCCTTCCCGTTCAGTCGTGATAAAACCGAACGGCAGCACGGAAACGGTCACGCAGTACCTCGCGAGTCCGACGTTCACCGACTCGGTGGACCTGGTCGCGGAAACACACGTTTGCTATCCGGGCGCTCCGCCGGTCGAGCTGTCATCGTTTAAGGCCGTCTGGAGGTCGGAGAAGGGCATTCTGGAATGGACCACCGCCACAGAGACCAACAATTTCGGCTTCGAGGTGGAGCGCTTGGCGGACGCATCGGCGGATGGCGCCTATAAAATCTGGCAAAGAATCGGCTTCGTCGCGGGTCACGGAAACAGCACGAGAGAGCAACGATATACCTTCGTTGACGAGCATCCGCGGATCGTGATGGATGCCGACGGCATCGTGCGCTACCGGCTCCGCCAGATAGATTTCGACGGCATCGCCGTTCATACTCATGTCGCCGAATTGCGGATTCCGGCGGCTGCCGGCGGATTCTCGCTTGCCCAGAGCCGCCCGAATCCCCTTTACAGGTCGGCCGGTTCCGCCCGTCTCGGTTTCTCGCTGGTCGCTCCCGCGAGAATTCGGATAGAATTGCTGGACCTGCTCGGCAGGCCGGTGCGCCTGCTGTGCGAAGGAGATTACAGGGCGGGCGAGCATGAAACGGTGATCGAGGCGGCGGGACTTCCACCGGGCGGATATTTCGCCGTGCTGTCGTCCGGCAACCTGCGCCTGACGAGGCGGTTGTCAATACCTGATTGAACGCGCTGCGAAGTTCGGATGGCGGGTGACAGGAAAGCCGGAGCGCGGAATGACCGAAAGCCCGTACCGCGCGCGGCGATAAGGTACGGACCGAATCTGTTTCCCTGGCTGCTCGCCCTTGCCGCGGTTGCGGCTTTCATAACGCGGCTGCTTTTTCTATATGAGTTGAAGGCGACGCCGTTTTTTTCGGCGAATTTCTCCGACTCGCGAATCTATCTCGAACTGGCCCGGGCCATATCGCGGGGAGATACTCAGGACGTCGCATATTTCATGTCGCCGATATATCCGTATCTCCTGGCGGTGGTCGATTCTCTGGCAGGAGACGTGGAATTCTGGCAGCGCCTGCTGCAATGCGCAATCGGGGCCTGCACTACCGTGTTGACGGGCCTGCTCGCGAGGCGCATGTGGAATCCCGGCGCGGGTCTCGTTGCGTGTCTCTTCACAGCTCTCTCTCCACAGCTGATTTTCCTGGACAACATGATTCTCACGGAGTCATTGCTGACCGCGTCAATCATGGCCCATCTGTATTTCGCGGACCGGCTCTGGAGAGGCGGATCCACGGCCGACGGCGCGTTTGCAGGTATCGCCCTCGGACTGGCCATAGTCACACGCTTCAGTCTGATGGCGGCGCCCTTGCTTTATTGTGTCGCATACGCATTCGCGCGAAAAGGCGGGCGGCCGCCGTCTCGGACTTTCGCGGTCATGCTCATCGCCGCCGCCGCGTGCGTCGCGCCGTTCACCATCCGCAACGCTGTGGTGGAGGGGGTGTTCGTTCCTGTGACGAGTTCGGGCGGCTTCAACTACTACGCGGGCAACAACGCGAGTTCGGAGGGTTGGCACCGCGTGCCGGAATCCGTGGATTTGTACCGGGATCCGAACGGCGCCGACTACGCGTCCCGCGTCAAGGGCCGCCGGCTGAATTCTTCCGAAGTTTCGGCTTTCTGGTTTTCCAAGGCATGGACCTGGGCGTCGAGGAATCCATCGGACTGGCTGTCGTTGCAGCTTCGCAAATTGCTTCTCTTCGCGCATTTCGGAGAACTCGATCAGACCGGATTGAGCTCGGGATTTTTCAGGAAAGAGTACGGAGGGCTGTTGAGCGCGCCTCTGCCGGGATGGCCGCTCCTGCTGTTTCTGTCCCTGCTCGGCGCCGCGTCCGCGCTCCACGACAGGAGATTAAGCGGACCGGCGGCTTTGTTCGTCCTTGCTTTCGTCGTATCGACAGTGTTGTTTTTCGTGAACGCCCGATTGAGGGCGCCGATACTGCCCGTATTCGCGCTTTACGCCGCTCACGGCATCGAAGCCGTGTGGACGGCCTTGCGCCGCCGTTCCCGGTCGCGCGCGGCTTATCTCGCCGGCGGCGCGTCGCTGTTCGGCCTGGCGCTGCTGTTTCAGCCGGCGATCCCGGAGACTCACGAGAGCGAATACCGGATCTTAGGGGACGCCGCATTCAAGCGGGGGGATTACAGGACCGCTGAACGTTACTGCGCTGCCGCCTTGTCGGAAATCCCCACACCGAACGGCTACGTGAACATGGGCAATGCGCTGGCTGCGTCAGGCCGTTACGGAGAGGCCGAGGCGTGTTACGACAGCGCTCTCGCGATGCGCCCGGATTTCGCGCTGGCGTGGTTCAACCTCGGCAATCTGGCCCTGCAGAAAAATGACGCGGCGGAAGCCTTGCGCCGCTGGAAACGCGCCGTCGAACTGGATCCGGATCTTTCGGCGGGGCATAGGAACCTGGGTCTCCTGCTGGCGCGGTCGGGCCGTCTGCAGGAAGCGGTCGCGGCTCTTGAAAGAGCCTATGCGCTCGAAAGGGACAGGGACGCGCGTGAGATGATACTGCGCGACCTTCGCTACCTGCGGGGCGGGCCGCGCGGGGAGTGAACTCCGCCCGGCTATTCCAGCAGGCCTTCCTCGTCGATCGCGGGCGCCTCCGGAACCGTCGCCTGATGAGGCGGAAGGTTCAGCACTTCGTCCGCGAAGTGGTTGACGAAATATGAGACGATGTCCTTGACGGACACCACGCCTACCGGTTCGAAATCGCGATTGACCACCGGGATATGGCGGTATCCGCCGAGATCCATGAAATTCATCGCATAGGCGATAGTGTCGTCTTCGTACAGGGCGTGCGGATTCACGGTCATCACCTCCGACAGCGGCGCCGCCTTGAGGTCGAAAGAAGACCCGATTATCTTTTTCAGCACGTCGCGTTCGGTGAAAATGCCGAGCAGCGCGTTCCGGCTGGTCACGAGCACACAGCCGATCCGTTTCGTCTGCATCAGAAATATCGCCTGGTTAATGGGCGTGTCGATGGCGCAGGTGATCGCCGGTTTCATGATGGTCTTCAATGAGCGCCGAAGCACCGCGGTGTCGATCGCGGGCATATGCGGATCGGCCGAGTCCGGGCTATGCTCTTCCCGTTTATCCGTGTGTTCCGTCATTTCGTCCTCTGGAAGTTGTTATGCGATTACTCCAATTGTCCGATCTCGTTTTCAACCTCTATTAAAATGCGGCCTTCCCGGACCGCCTCCGCGAGACGGCCGATATCCTTGTGCAGCGCGCGGTCTTCCTCGAGCGGCGGGACCTCCCTGCGCACGGCGCGCCAGGCGGCCGCCGTTCCGCGGCCCATGCCGGCGGGCGCATGAAATTCCAGCGCCTGCGCCGCGGTCATGTACTCGATGGCCAGAACGTTCTCCGCGTTCCGCAGAATTTGCGCGGCTTTGCGGGCCGCGATGGAACCCATGCTGTTGTGATCTTCCTGATTGGCGGAAGTGGGAATGGAATCGACGCTGGCCGGATGCGCCAGCACCTTGTTCTCGGAGACGAGCGAAGCGGCGGTGTATTGGGCGATCATGAGTCCGCTGTGAAGCCCGCCTTTCTTCGTCAGGAAGCGCGGCAGTCCGCTCAGTTTGCCGTTGACCATGCGCTCGATGCGTCTTTCAGCGATATCGGCGAGTTCGGCAAGAGCGATGGACGTGAAATCCGCCGCGAGGGCCACGGGCTGGCCGTGAAAGTTTCCTCCTTCGATCAATTCGCCGGTTTCGGCGAAAACGAGAGGATTGTCGGTGGCTGAATTGATTTCCACTTCCAGCGTTTTGCCCGCATAGTCGATGGCATCCCGGGAAGCTCCGTGAACCTGAGGCATGCACCGGAGGGAATAGGCATCCTGGACTGCGTCGTGGCCGTACCGGTGGGCCTCGCGAATTTCACTCCCCTCGAGAAGCCGCAGTATGTTGCGCGCCGTGCGTTGCTGCCCCAAGTGCGGCCGCGCGGCATGAAGAAGAGGGGAGCAGAACCTGTCGGCGCCTCTCAGCGCTTCGCAGGACATTGCGCCTGAAATGTCGCATTGCCGCGCAAGCGCCCGTCCGCGCACGACCGCCAGGGTCAGATAAGCCGTCATCATCTGTGTGCCGTTGATGAGAGCCAGGCCTTCCTTGGCCTGAAGTACGGCCGGTTTCAATCCTGCCGACGAAAAGGCTGTTCCGATATCCGCTTGCCCGTCGCCCGGGCCGTTCCAGCATTTTCCTTCACCGCACATTCCGAGCACGAGATGAGCCAGCGGAACCAGGTCGCCGCTGGATCCGACGGAACCCTGGGAAGGAACGACCGGCACGATATCGGCGCCGAGCATATCCAGCAACAGACGGGCGACTTCCACGCGGATGCCCGAGCAGCCGACGGCGAGAGCGTTGGCTCTGAGTAGCATCATGGCCCGGGTCACGGTTTTCGGAATGGGATCGCCGCAACCGGCGGCATGGCTCATGATCAGATTGCGCTGGAGGTTTTCTATCTCCTCCGGAGGTATAGTGACGTTGCTGAACTCTCCAAAGCCGGTGGTGACTCCGTACATGACGCGCCGTTCGCGAATCCACTTATCCACGAGATCCCTCGATGCCTGCATCCGTCCTACGGCGCCGGAATCGAATTCCGCGCCTGTTTCACCTCTTGCCACTGCATAGACTTGTTCAGGCTTGAGCGAGCGGCCGTCCAGGTAAATGGTATGCATGTAGTCCAAATTCAGTTTTTTGAAACCTCAACGTGAAACTACAAAGTAACAGGCCTTTATCCAATCCTGCCGGAGGACGGGGTCGCAAAACCGGGGCGGCGGCGGGACCGGCGCGAGCTCCGCCGGCGGCGAGTTTCTACGCAGGTAGCGCCAGAAACACCCCGTAATCCGGCGCAAATTGCATAAACGTGCTGTTTCCGTTAATTTACATGTTCTTATCCGGCTGCCTCGGCATCGCCTCAGCTGTTGTGCCGGAACCGGAACGCCTCGTTTCCGGTTGTCTTTACGAACACGCATTTTCATACGGAACAACGGATATATCGATGGAAAATACCAGCCCGCAGCAGTCCGGAAGCATCTCGCCGGTCGATAATCCGCTTCCGATGAGAATTCCGGAGGACGCGGCATTCACCGCTGAAGAACTGCGGAGTCTGCTCCGGTTGATGATGCTGGCGCGGCGACTGGATCAAAAAATGCTCACCTTGCTCAAACAGGGAAAGAGCTTCTTCCATATCGGCGCAGCCGGCCACGAAGCAGCCCAGCTTGCGGCCGCAAGGGCGCTCACGCCGGGACGAGACTGGTCCTTTCCCTATTACCGCGATCTCGCGTACATGCTCGGCATGGGCATGACGGCCGACATGGCGCTCGAAAATTTCCTGGCGCGGGCGACCGATGTCAATTCCGGCGGCAGACAGATGCCTCAGCATTACGGAATGCGCTCGGCACGTGTCGTCTCGCAATCCTCTCCGACCGGCACTCAATTCCTTCACGCCGTCGGCGCCGCCCTCGGCGCTCGGCTCGACGGCCTCGATGAAGTCGTGTACGTCTCCTCCGGAGAGGGCACAACGAGTCAGGGCGACTTCCACGAAGCGTTGAACTGGGCGAGCAGGGAGAAGCTGCCGGTGCTTTTCTGCATACAGGACAACAAGTACGCGATATCCGTCCACCTTTCCCAGCAGACCGGCGGCAGCGTCTACGACATGGTAAGCGGTTACGTCAACCTCGATCGCATCGAGGTGGACGGCACCAATTATTTCGAAACGCATGATGCCTTCCGCAAAGCGGCGGCCCGCGCCCGCAGAGGCGACGGCCCGACGGTGATCGTCACGGACGTCGTCCGGCTGCTCGCTCATTCCTCGTCGGACGATCAGACCAAGTACCGTGCGAAAGAGGAATTGGACCTCGACCGCATGCGCGATCCGATACTTCGTCTCGAGGACGCGATGATTGCGGCCGGCATGCTGACCGCGGAAGACGGCGTGAACATGCGCGCCGAAGTGGCGCGCGAAGTGGATGAAGCCGCGGACAGGGCACAGGAGAAGCCGCTCCCGGATCCCTCCACGGCTCTGCTGCATCTCTTCTCGTCCGAGCCGCCTCCGGTTCAGCAGGAAAGACCGCCGATACAGGGCAACAAGATCGTGATGGTCGACGCCGTCAATCATGCTTTGCGCGAGGAAATGGCGCGCAACGACAGGATAGTGGTTTTCGGACAGGACGTCGAAGACGGGAAAGGCGGCGTGTTCACGGCCACGCGCGGCCTCTCGACGGCTTTCGGCAGGCGTAGATGCTTCAACTCCCCGCTCGCCGAATCCAGCATAGTCGGAACAGCCGTGGGACTCGCGGCGCGCGGCTTCAAGCCGGTGGTCGAGATCCAGTTCGGCGACTATATCTGGACCGCGATGATGCACATACGCAACGAAGTGGCCACAATGCGCTACAGGTCCAATAATCATTGGAGCGCGCCTGTCGTTATGCGGGTCCCGGTCGGCGGCTACATCCATGGCGCTTTGTATCACAGTCAGAGCATCGACGCATATTTCGCGCACATACCCGGTCTTTACATCGCTTATCCTTCCAATGCGGCAGACGCCAAGGGTTTATTGAAAACGGCCTGCAGGATGGACGATCCGGTGTTGTTCCTCGAGAACAAGGGCATATACCGGCAGGCGCATGCAGCCGCTTTGGAGCCGGACGAGGACTATTTACTCCCGTTCGGGAAGGCCTCGGTCAAGCGCGAGGGAACGGATCTCACCATCGTCACCTGGGGCGCGCTCGTCGCCAAATCGCTCGAAGCCGCCAGGCAGCTGTCGAAAGAGGACGTGTCGATAGAAGTGGTCGATATACGCACATTGATCCCTCTCGATATGGAAACGATTTCGGATTCCGTCCGCAAGACCGGCAAGGTGCTGATCGCGCATGAAGACAATCTGACGAACGGTTTCGGCGCCGAAATCGCCGCCGGAATAGTCTCGTCGAGTTTCGAGCATCTGGACGCTCCCATAATGCGCGTGGCGGCGAAGGACTGCCATATCCCGTACGCATGGACTCTGGAGAGCGAGATCCTCCCGCAGGAGAGGGATGTCGTCGACGCGGCCCGCGCGCTTGCACGATACTGACACATCAATGACAAACCAAGGATAATTTGCATGAGAGCGGACATTTTGATGCCCAAGATGGGCGAGAGCATAACGGAAGGACGCATTCTGAAATGGCTCAAGAAGCCGGGAGACCCTGTCGAGCGGGACGAAACCGTGTTGGAAATCGCCACCGACAAAGTCGACACCGAAGTGCCTTCGCCGGCGTCCGGCGTCTTGGTCGAGCTCAAACATGCAGAGGGAGAGACGGTTGAAGTCGGCGCGGTGTTAGCCTTCATCGAAACGGAGGCGGGCGCTGAACAACCTGTCGCCGACGCCGCGCCCGCCGCGGCGGAACCGGCGTCCCGGCATGCAAGCGCGGCGCCTTCGCCCGCCCCCGCGGCGGTGGGAACCGCCGCGCCGGAAACCGCGCAGGCGGGGAAGCGCTTTTATTCTCCGGTGGTGATGAGGATAGCGGCGGAAAATAATATTCCCATGTCCGAATTATCCGCGATTGCCGGAAGCGGGGCGTCGGGCCGGGTGACGAAATCGGACATCCTTGCGCACCTGGAGCGGAGGAGCGCGGCGCCTCCCCGGGAAGCCGCGGGCGAGGCCGCCCCGCCGCCGCAAGCCCCTGCCGCCACGGCCGCTCATTACGCTTCGCCGGGACGCGGAGTGGAGCTGGTGCCGATGAGCAACATGCAGCGGCTGATGGCCGAACACATGGTGGAGAGCAAGCGGATTTCCCCTCACGTCGCTCTGGCCGTTGAAACGGACATGACGGCGATAACGCGTTTTCGCGACACCGCGGCGGAAGACTTCAAACGCCGGGAGGGATTTTCGCTCACGTTCATGCCGTTTATCGCCGATGCCGCCGTACGCGCTTTAAAGGATTTTCCGCTCGTGAATGCCTCGGTGCAGGGCTCGGACATCGCGCTCAAACACTTCGTGAATCTGGGAATAGCGGTCGCGATGGACGACGGAGGACTGATCGTGCCGGTGGTCAAACAGGCCGACACGCTCAACGTCACCGGTCTGGCGCGCAGCATCGCCGATCTCGCCCGCCGCGCGCGCAGCCGGCGTTTGCAACCCGAAGAGATACAGGACGGCACTTTCACGATCACCAATTTCGGAGTGTTCGGCAGCGTCTGGGGGATACCGATAATCAATCAGCCTCAGGTCGCCATTCTTGGCGTCGGAACCCTGATGAAAAAGCCCGTGGTCATCGAACGAGACGGCGAGGATGCCGTCGCGGTAAGGCCGGTGTTGACTCTGACGCTCTCTTTCGATCATCGCATTGTCGATGGCGCCCTGGGAGGGAAATATCTGGAGCGCGTGAAACGGTATCTCGAGGAATTCACACCACCTGCGCTGTAGACTGCCATAGCCGATGACCGCCGGAAACACCATGAAAACGGCAGGCGCCGCAGCCGCGGCGTTGATTCTTATCCTGGGCACGATCATCCTATATTCCGGCCTGCAGAGTTATTTGGGCGGCGAGCCCGCCGAGGGGGCCGCTCCCTTCGCCACGACACTTCTCGGACTCAGCGTAATCTCGTTTCCGTTCACCGTGTTTTTTTCTATCGCGGCGGCCCGGGCGTTCCGCAGGCGGCGTTCGCGTTATGAGCTGCCGGAATCACCCATGCGACTCCTGATGCTTCTGGTCGCGAGCGGCGGCTTCGTTTTGCTGACGGTGCTGTCTTTGACCATGTACCTGGCATTTTTCACCGCCGGCTGAAATGAGCGAGTCGCCGTACTTTTCCGAAACGGATTTCAGGGGTTCATAATGACGGAAGAAGAATTGACCGGAGGATCCGGAACGCCCCGCCGGAGAATGCCTCCCTGGCTCAAGATAAAGGTTCCTCTGGGAGCTTCGTATTCGCGCGTCAACGGCGTATTGAGACAACACGCGCTGAACACGGTATGCGAGGACGCCCGATGTCCCAACGTGAACGAGTGCTGGAACCGGGGTACGGCCACTTTCATGATACTCGGGGATACCTGCACGCGCAGCTGCGGATTCTGCGCGGTGAAAACCGGCAGGCCGGCGCCGCCGGACCTCGATGAACCCCGCAGAGTGGCCGAGGCCGTCCGCGAACTCGGCTTGAAGCACGCCGTCGTCACCTCGGTGAATCGAGACGAACTTCCGGACGGTGGAGCATCAGCTTTCGCCGAGACGATTCGCCTGATTCGCGAAACCTCGCCCGTATGCACCGTGGAAGTGCTGATTCCCGACTTTCAGGGAAAAGAAGAGCAGCTCCGTCTCGTGATCGACGCTCGTCCCGATGTGCTCAACCACAATGTTGAAACCGTGCCGCGGCTTTACCCGAAAGTGCGCCCTCAGGCCCGGTACGAGCGGAGTCTAAACGTGCTTTCCTGCGCGCGCGAGGCGGGACTCGTCAGCAAGACCGGTTTCATGGCAGGGCTCGGCGAGACGGACGATGAAATTATTCTGATGCTGAAGGATCTCCGGCGCATCGGCGTGGACATGGTAACCATAGGCCAGTATCTTCAACCGACGAGGATGCACGCGCCCGTGGCGAGATACGTGACGCCGAGCGAGTTCGAGATCTGGAAGACGATCGGCCTGGAACTGGGATTCAAACGCGTGGAATCCGGCCCTCTGGTGCGATCCAGCTACCATGCGGAAACGCTGACGAGCTGAAGACGCGCACGTATTCGCGGTATTTGCCCGGATGCCGATTGCTTCGTATATTTATAATTCGGAAATCTTGGAGATGACATGTTTGACGTTCTGATGATACTCATAATACTGGTCGGCATCCTGATGACGATCGTCATACTCATGCAAAGCAGCAAGGGGCAAGGCTTGTCCGGCGCGTTCGGGGGCACGAGCGGCGTGGGCAGCATGCTGGGGGTGCGCCGGGCCGCGGACGTGCTGGCCAAAGCGACGTGGGTGCTGGCGGGGGTATTCGTGGTTCTGGTGTTCGCGGTGAACATGTTTTTCCTCCCCTCGGAGGAGACTCAGGAGAGCATTATCACCCGCCAGATACAGGAGCAGCCGATGAGAATGTCGGCGCCCCAGCAGGATGCGCAACAAGCCCCGGCGCCGGCCGCGCCGCAACAGGCCCCCGCCGATCAAGGCAATTGACCTTGACCCTAGGGCAGCTTATCCGCGCTTCAGCTTGATGCGGAAGGTAGTGCCTTTTCCGGCTTCGCTGGACAGCACGTAGAGCCTGCCCTTGTGATAGTTCTCGATGATCCGGCGCGATAGGCTGAGTCCAAGCCCCCATCCGCGTTTTTTAGTGCTGTAGCCCGGGCGGAAAATGTCCTTCCGGCGCCGCAGGTCTATACCCCTTCCCGTGTCGCTGACGTCGATCAACGCCCATGCGCCGCTTGCGCGCACTGAAAACACGATGCGCCCCGAACTTCCCTCGATGGCATCGAGCGCGTTCTTCATGAGGTTTTCGAAAACCCACTCGAGGAGTTCCGCATTGCAAAGGACGTTTATTTCTGTCGCCGCGGATTCACGGACGATTTCCACTTTCTTGCCGAAACGCGGGATCCGTTTCCTGTAATACTCGACCGACCTGTCGATCGCCTCTAGAAGATTTTCCTCGTTCAGATCGGGCCTGGATCCGATTTTCGAGAAACGCAAAGCGATGCGCTGAAGCCGCAGCACGTCGTTTTCCATCTCATCGAGCAGCGAACGGGCATCCGGCGTCGATCCGGGCGCTTCCCGCAGGAGGGCGAGCCAGCCCAGCAGGCTGGATAGCGGTGTGCCGAGCTGATGGGCCGTTTCCTTGGACATGCCCACCCATATGTTGGCCTGCTCGCTTCTTTTGATATAGCTGAAACTGATGTAGCCGATCAGTATGAACAACGCGGCCACCGCGAGCTCGATATAGGGCAGAGCCCTCAGTTGCTTGACCAGGCGCGACTCGTCGTAGTAGACATATTGCGTGACGATTGTATCCTGGTACATCAGGGCGAGCGGAGGATTTCCGGCGCTCATCGCGTCGCGCTGTTCGACAAGGAAGTCCTGCAGGGCCCTGCCGGTGAGAGTGGAATCCACGTCGAGGTTTTTAAAGCCGGAGGGATTGTGTTCGGGATCCGCGATGATTATGGGGAAATCAATTTTGTTGATGATTTCCTCGGTGATCAGCGTCAGGTCCGGGTTCTCCGAAGCCTGTTCGCTGCCGAGATATTCGAGGGCCTTCACGTAAAGATCCGCGTAGCGATGTTCCTTCTCCTGAAGCTGCCGCACTATGCCCTGCGTGTAAAGGAGCAGTCCGATCACGATGGCCAGAGCCAGTATCACGAGGAAAAGCTTGATGTTGGTCGGTACCGGGGTGCGGGGCATCGGGTATGCGGGATCGGTGGTCGGTTTCAGTTCTCAGGCCGAAAATTGCTGCACCGGCTGTCGTCGGATTCGCGGTGATAGACGTATGTCGGGAAATCCACCTTCACGACCCGAATCCGCAAGCTCAACTCCTCGAGAAGCCTGAAGTCCTCGGCGTAACCGGAGGTCCATCCGCTCGACTGCTCCAGAGCCGGGCGCCGCGCGAAAAAAGTCCCTCCCACGGCGCATTCCGTGACGGATATGGTTCTCGACGGGTTCAGCGCATCAGGGACCGCGAGGCGCGAGAACGGTCCGGAGAGCGCTACTCCGCCGTGCAGGAAATCGACATCGGGATGTTCGAGCAGAAAACGGGCCCGGAGTTCGATGTGCCGGGGCAGGTATTCGTCGTCGGAGTCGAGAAAAGCGACGTATTCTCCGCAAGAATTCTTCAGGCCCCGATTACGGGTTTCACCGGGACCGATGTTCGCATGCCGGAACACGCGGACTCGTTTGTCGTCCCTGGCCATGCGTTCAAGAAGCAACGGTGTCTCGTCGACACTTCCGTCGTCCAGTATGACGAGTTCCCAATTCGTCCAGGTTTGTTTCAGCACCGAGCCGACCGCCCGAGGCAGCAGGCGGGCTCGGTTGTAGGTCGGGAGTATTATCGATACCAGTGGACCGGTCGTCATGAATAGCCGGAATTCGCTAATCTCAAATGCATTTTGAGAAAATAGCAAATATTGCGTATTATTGAAATTCTGGAGAGTAGGAGAACAAGAAAACTATGCTTGCGAGCATGACAGGATACGGAAACGGAACGTCCGCGAGAGACGGGATAGCGGTTACAGCGGAGATGCGCAGCGTCAACAACCGTTATTTCGAATTTTCGGCGAGGCTGCCCCGCAGCGCCCAACACCGGGAAGGAGAGCTCAAGGAACGGGTGCGGGCGCGGCTTGCCAGGGGCAAGGTGACCATCACGATCGCCGTGGAGCGCACGGAAGCCGCTGTCGCGCAGTACGTAAACCTGCAGGCGGCGCGGAATTGGAGCACCGTGCTCTCGCGCATGCGGGATGAACTGGGGGTCGGAGGGGACGTGACTTTGGACACGCTGCTCCGCTTTCCTGACGTGCTGTCCGTGGAGGAGCCCGCGCTGACCGGCGAGGAGGAATGGAAGATGGTTCTCGAAGCCGTGGATGAAGCCGTCGACATGCTGATCGGGATGAGGGAGAGGGAAGGGGCGGAACTGACCAGGGATCTGCTGGCGAGGCTGGATCTGATGGAAGAGAGACTCGCCCGCATAGAGGAGCTTTCGCGGGCGCGTTCGGATGTGGAACGCAAGCGTCTGCGGGAACGCGTGGAGCGACTGCTGGCGCCCGGCGAGGCCGATCCGCAGCGGCTCGAACTCGAGATCGTGCTGCTCGCGGACAAACTGGATATTACCGAGGAGATCGTCCGTTTCCGCAGTCATACAGCGTTTTTCCGGGATTCGCTCGCATCCTCGGAATCCGGAGGCCGGGCGCTGGGCTTCCTCCTTCAGGAAATGAACCGCGAGGTCAACACGATCGGCTCCAAGTCCTGCGACGCCGATATCGCTCACCTGGTGGTCGGAATCAAGGAAGAGCTCGAACGCATCCGCGAGCAGATCCAGAACGTGGAGTGACCGGAATGCTGTTCGTGCTTTCGGCGCCCAGCGGTTCGGGCAAGACCACCATTGCGCGGAGGATCCTGGCGATGTTCCCGGATCTCTCGTTTTCGGTTTCCGCGACCACCCGCCCGAAAAGGGACAGGGAAAAGGAAGGGGAAGACTACCACTTCCTGACACGAGAGGAGTTTCTCAAGGGCATCAGCTCGCACAGTTTCGTGGAGTGGGAGGAGGTGTTCGGCAATCTGTACGGGACTCCGGTATCCGAAATAGAAAACGCGGAGCGAGCGGGCAGACACCTTCTCTTCGACGTCGATGTAAAGGGGGCTTTGTCCGTAAAACGAGCGTATCCGAGCATTTCAACCCTAATCTTCATACGTCCTCCGGATCTCGACACTCTCAGGGAACGCCTGCGTCATCGAGGATCCGAAACGGAAGATGTGATAGAGGAAAGGGTGGCGCGAGCGGCATGGGAACTCGCGCAGGCCCCGCATTTCGATCGCGTGGTGGTCAACGACGACCTGTCCCGTTCCGTGCCGCTGGTCGCCGGCATCATCGAGGAATTGGCGGGAATCAAACGAAACACGAATTCACGGAGTATCGCAAAATAGGAGACATGCATGTCACTGGAACCGCTCGAACTTAAACAGCTCGACAAGCACGCGGAAAACATCTACGAAGCCATAGTGGTGCTCTCGAAGAGGGCCCGGCAGGTGAACGAGGAGATCAAGATCCGTCTGAACCAGGAACTTGAGATGTTCACGACCCGCAATGATTCGGAAGAGGAAATCGAAATCAATCCTGAACAGGCGCGCATCAGCATCGAATTCGAAAAAATGCGGAAGCCGACACAGCAGGCTGTGGAGGATCTGTTGAATTCCCGCCTCCGCTATCGATACAAGGAAGCATGAGGCGTCTCTCCGGCAAGCGGATAATAGTGGGTGTCACCGGCAGCATCGCCGCTTACAAATCGGCATTGCTGTTGCGCGAACTGGCGCGGGCCGGCGCCGAAGCGCGCGTGACCATGACTCCGGCTGCCTGCCGCTTCATAACCCCTCTGACTTTGGCCACGCTGTCCCGGGCGGATGTCGTGCTGGATATGTTTCCGGACGAAGGCGGCGGGAGCATCAGGCACGTCGAACTGGGAACCTGGGCGGACGCGATGATCATTGCGCCGGCTTCCGCGAATACCATAGCGAAGCTGGCGTGCGGGTTGGCGGACAATGCCCTGACCGCCCTGGCGCTGTCGCTGCGCTGTCCGCTCGTTGTCAGTCCGGCGATGGATGCCGACATGTTCTCCAATCCCGCGACGCAGGATAATCTCGAGACGCTGCGCCGCCGAGGTGTCGTCATTGTGCCTCCCGGCGAGGGCGAACTGGCGAGCGGCCTTTCCGGTCCGGGACGCCTCCCGGATACCGACGAACTGATGGATGCCGTCGAGCTCGCTGTCATGCCGGGCGCGCGCGACCTGGCGGGCATTACAGTGCTGGTTACAGCCGGTCCCACCTGGGAAGCCGTGGATCCGGTTCGCTATATCGGAAATTACAGTTCCGGCAAGATGGGCTTCGCCGTTGCGGAGGCGGCCGCGCGGCGCGGCGCGGACGCATTGCTCGTTACCGGGCCTACAGCGCTGCGGACGCCCCGCGGAGTGCGACGCGTGGACGTGAAGTCCGCCGCGCAGATGTACGCCGCGGTCCTGGAAGCGGCCGGGGACGCGCGCATTCTCGTCATGGCGGCCGCCGTCGCCGATTATCGGCCGTCCGATCCGGCCCCGTCGAAAATCAGGAAGGAGCAGGCGGGCAGCGGGATCACATTGCGGCTCGAACGCAATCCGGACATACTCGAACATGTCGGTCTGAACAAGCGGCGGCAGATAGTCGTGGGTTTCGCCCTCGAGACGGACGATGCGGAAAGGAATGCGCGCGCGAAGATGGAGAGGAAAGGCGCGGATTTCATCGTGCTCAACAATCCGAATGTCCCGGGCGCCGGCTTCGGATCGGACACGAATGTCGCGACCCTGCTCTTCGCCGACGGCAGCAGCGAGGAACCCGGCCTTATGAGCAAAAAGGAACTGGCGCACCTCATCCTCGACAGATCGGTGCATCTGATGAGCTGCCTTGCGCCTTGACGGGCGTCTCTGTTACTCGTAGTTTACGAAGCACAAAACGCGATTCAAGGACCATCTTCATCGTGTCTGATTTGAAACGATATCTGCGGCAACAACGCGAACTGTACGGGGATTCCCTCCCGCTTCCGTCGCTCGAAGGCCTGCTCCAGCATACCGGGAAGGCGGCCCGGAGCGACCGTCAGGCGCAGGAGAGGCGGTCGCCGGATCCGGCGCGTTTCCCGGAAGCCGGCACGCTGGAGGAATTCCGCTGCATGATCGACGGTTGCATGAAATGCCCTCTGGGTGGAACGCGCACGAATTTCGTCTTCGGCGCCGGCAATCCGGAAGCCGACATTGTCCTCATCGGCGAAGCTCCCGGAGCGGATGAGGACCTGCGCGGCGAACCATTCGTCGGAAGAGCCGGACAGTTGCTCAACCAGATCCTGGAGGCGATCGGACTGCAAAGGGAGGAAGTGTACATCTGCAACATTCTCAAGTGCAGGCCTCCCGGAAATCGCGATCCACTCGCCTCGGAAGTGGCGCAATGCGAACCGTACCTGCATCATCAGCTCCGCATGATCAGACCGCTGCTCATGCTGGCTTTGGGACGGATCGCCGCCCAGACCCTGCTTCGGTCTTCCGATACCCTTACAGCGCTTAGGCGCAAGACGCACTCCTATCAGGGCATACCGCTGATGGTCACCTATCATCCCGCCGCGCTGTTGAGAAACGCGGAATGGAAGCGTCCCACCTGGGAGGATGTGAAGAAATTCAAGGCCATGTACGACGTGTTGCGCTCCTCCGGGACGCGGCAGGAGTGACGCCATGGCCTTCGACGCGGAAAAGACGATGCAAGAAGCGCCGGCGCGAACCGCGGGAAGAATGCCCCCGCAGGCGACGGATATCGAGAAAGCCGTACTCGGCGCCATGCTCGTGCAGCCGGAGACAGCCGTCTCGATCGCCATTGCGACCATAACGGCCGAGGCGTTTTACAAGGAAGCGCATCGACTGATATTCGAGGCCATCAACGCGCTCTATCGAGGCAACCAGCCGGTCGACATCATCACGGTGGGGGAGGAGTTGAGAAGACGCGGACAGCTCGAGCGCACGGGCTCGATGTATTATCTGACGCAGCTCACTTCAGAGGTCGTTTCGCCCTCTCATATCGAGCATCATTGCCGTCTTGTGCTTGAAAAAGCGCTCAAACGCCAGCTGATCGAGATCAACTCGCAAATAATGGACGAGTGCTATATCGACTCCACTGACGCCTTCGAGGTCATAGACGGGGCGGAGACAAGACTGCTGCAGCTCTCCGAACTGCATATCAAGAAAAGCTATGTCGAGCTGGGCGCCGTGGTTCATCCTCTTGTGGAGAAAATCAAGGAACTCGCCGAAAAGCACATCGGCGGCATCACGGGCATACCTTCCGGTTACGATCTGCTCGACTACAAGACGGGCGGCTGGCAGGACACGGACCTGATTATCATCGCCGCGCGTCCGTCCATGGGCAAGACGGCTCTCGCGCTGTCGATGGCCAGGAACGCCGCGCTCGAACACGATATCCCCGTCGGCATTTTCAGCCTTGAAATGTCGAAGGAGCAGCTCGCCCTGCGCCTTTTGTGCGCGGAAGCCCGGATCAGCATGCAGCTCGTGCGCACGGGCCGTGTCAAGGAGGAAGACTACGGCAAACTCGCCACCTACGTCGGCAAACTTTCGCACGCCAAGCTGTACATCGACGACACGCCGGGCATATCGATACTCGAACTGCGAGCCAAGGCAAGACGCATGGTGCACGAGCACGGCGCCCGCATGATCATCGTCGATTATATGCAGCTGATGACGGCGCCCAGCATCCGTGAGAGCCGCGAGCGGGAGATCGCCACGATCAGCCGGTCTCTGAAGGGGTTGGCGAAGGATCTCGGCATACCGATAATCGCCATATCGCAGCTGAACAGGGCCGTCGAACTGCGCTCCAGCGGCAAACCCATGCTCGCCGATTTGCGAGAATCCGGATCCATAGAGCAGGACGCCGACGTGGTCATGTTCGTGCACAGGAACAGGGAAACCGAGGACGGTCCGCCCGAGGACGAGAACAAGGCGGTTATCATCATCGGCAAACAGCGCAACGGAGAGACTGGCGAAGTGCCCATCGCGTGGGTGCCGCAGTACGCCAGGTTCGAGAACATCGCGCTGAATCCTCCACCCAATATCCGCTATCTTCCCGAGGACGATGAAACGCCTTTCTGATATCATTGCCGGTCCGCGTATGATCGCGCGCGTCCTGCTTGCCGCGGCCTTGCTGCTGGCCGTCCGCGCCGCGGATTCGAAGGCCCAGGATGCCGCCTCGCAGCCGACCTACAGGCTCGGTATGAAACTCGATGCGTCGGGTTTGGGCGAGCCGAAAGCGTACAACAGTCAAGGCGTATCCACCGCCGAAAGCGCCGGGCCCCGCAGAAAATCGCCGCTCCTTGCAGGCGGGCTGTCCTTGCTCCTGCCGGGCGCGGGCGAGGCGTATGCGGAAAGCTATCTGCCGGCCGCGGCGTTTCTCGCTGCCGAAGCCGCCGCCTGGTACTTCAGGGTGGATTATCTGAACAAAGGCGACAATCAGACCGCGCTCTTCGAATCCTACGCCGACGCGAATTGGAGCGCCGTCAAGTATGCCGAATGGCTGAATGAGAACGCCCGGAGCCTGCCCGGCGGCGAGAACACCACGCCCATAGAGATCCTGCCGGATCCCGAGAACCGCTACAAGCCCTGGGAGCGGGTCAACTGGGATCAGCTCAACGCGGTGGAGATGTCCATACACCCATTCTCGCATCGTTTGCCGAGGCACGGCGACCAGCAGTACTTTGAATTGATCGGAAAGTACGACCAGTACTCCTTCGGATGGACCGACAAGAACGACGGTTACTACCGGGATATCTCGCCGATGTTCAGGATGTATTCGGACATGCGTGGGAAGGCGAACGATTTCTTCAACAGCGCCGACACTTTCCTGAATCTCGTGCTGCTGAATCACTTTCTCAGCGCAGTGGACGCCGCTTGGGCTGCCGCGCGGTTCAATTCAGCCGTATCCATGGAATCGCGCGTCTACTTGCGGAGACTTCCGACCGGTGAAACGGAACTCGAACCCGAAGCGGTTTTCCGCATTCGACTCTGAATTCTTCGTCCCTGCATTGCCACGGGGGGCGCTCACGGCGCTGCTGTTCCTCTGCGCTTATGCCGGGTCTGTTTCCCAGACGGAATCGTCGTCCGACACTTCGGCGCATGGCGGAGGGACCGGCCGGCCTGCGGCGGCCTCCGTGGTGGCGGGAATAGCGATTTTCGGCAATACCGTCACGGCTCCCGAGATAATTCTCCGCGAAATACCACTTCAAAAGGGCGACACCGCGGGTCCCGCCGAAATCGCCTATTGCGAGCAGAGAATATACAGCTTGGGTCTGTTCACCCGGGTTTCGGTGACGATGCCTCCCCTGGATACCTCGGTGCTGGTGGTCGCCGTCGAGGAGAGGTGGCATCTTTACCCGGCGCCGATGATCGGAATAGTGGATCGGGACATCCGGCATTGGTATTACGGCCTCGGAGTGAAGCATGAGAATTTCCGCGGTTGGAACGAGAAGATTTTCGCCGGATTCGTGCTCGGTTACGAGCCCTGGGTCAGTCTTTTTTATTCGAATCCGTGGATATTCGGACGCAGCCAACTTTTTCTCGAAGCTGCGGCGGGGTATCAGCGGCTGGAAAACAAAAGCGCAATCTCCCGGGAGCAGGGGCCGAATTTTCACGAGAACCATTACAAGACTGGATTGACGCTGGGCAAACGTTTCGACGCTTATAGAAGCGTATGGGTGAACGGAGGCTTTCAGTACACCGAAGTCGCGGACAAACGTCCCGGCAGAACCGCGTCGTCCTCGGGGATCGACCGCTCGCTGTGGTTGGGCGCAGGTTTCCGGCATGACTCCCGCAACCTGCGCGAGTATCCCACGCAGGGTTTTTACGGGGTCGCGTCGCTCGCCAAGCACGGCATCGGTTTCGGGGACGTGGACTATTTCGCATGGTCGGCCGACGCGCGCGCCTACCTCCCTTTGGGCTGGGGATTGTCCCTTGGAGGCCGGCTTCATACCCGCCTGACCAGCGGACCAGCCCTCCCGAATTACGCTCACGGATTCTTCGGTTTCTCCGAACGCATCAGGGGGCATTTCGAGGAGGAGATAGAGGGCGAGAACATCGCCGGAGTTTCCCTGGAGTTGCGCTATCCGGTTATTCCTTTCCAGTACATCACCATACCGGGGATTCCATACAGGGAATTCGCGGTCTGGAAGCTCGCCTTGTTCGCCGCCGTCTTTGCGGACGCAGGGTCTGTGTGGGACAGGAACGAGACACCCGGCCGCGGCGGAGTGCCGTCGGGATTCGGGGCCGGTCTGCACGCGGTTCTGCCGTACAGCATAGTTGTGCGGCTCGACCGCGCATGGGATGAGCGCGGCCGCGGGGAATGGGTGATAGACATCGGGGCGGCTTTCTGATGGAAACTTTCCACGCTCCGCCCGAAAGATGCCGCGGCGGTTTGATAACGCTCGATGCGGGCGAGACACATCACCTCTCGCGTGTCGCGCGATTGCGCAAGGGGGATGAACTGCTGGTCGCGGACGGTTGCGGAACGATGTACCGCGCGCGACTCGACGGGATACAGGGGAATGAAGCCCGTTGCGCGGTGGAAGAGCGGATATCCCGCATGAATGAACCTGCCCGGAACGTCACACTTGTGCAGGCGGTTCTGAAAAATCCGGGACGAATGGACTGGATTGTCGAAAAGGCCGTGGAACTGGGCGTGAACAGAATTCTGCCCATGCGCACCGAACGATGCATCCACACGTCAGGCAAAACGGACCGCTGGAGGGAAATCGCCCGCGCCGCGATGAAACAATGCCGTCGCTGCCGCTGGCCGGAGGTGGAGGAAATCGAGGACTTCCGGGATACACTGCATAAACTTTCAGACCATTCCCTCCGCTTATTCCATGAATCCTCTCACGAAATGCCGGGACCGTCGGCCTCGGACAAGGACGAAAGCTCCCCGATAGCAGTGTTCATCGGACCTGAAGGCGGTTTTACCGATATTGAGGTCGAGTGCGCGCGCGCAGCCGGCGCAATCGCGGCGAGTCTGGGTCCAAGGCGGCTGCGAAGCGAAACGGCGGCGATCGTCGCGCTCGCGCGCATCATTCCTTAAGGAGGCCCAATGTCGTACAGCCAGATATTTAGACGGATGAACCGGATTTTAAAGAGCGCGGTCAATGACGCATACGAGCGGTTGACCCGCAACGAACAGGAACTTGCCGATTTCGACGCCGAGCTGAAGCGTTCCGCCGGCGAGTCCGGCGCGCAAAGAGCCCGCGCTTCCCAGTCAGCAGGCGCTGGGAAGCCGGGCGGACAAGGAGGCCGGCGCGACGGCGGCGCCTCCGGAGGTTCTAATGCGGGCGGCGGAGCGCGAGGCAGGCGGAAACCCGGAGAGAAAGACGATGCCCATTATTACTCCATCCTCGGAGTGACGCGTTCCGCTACGGACGCCCAGGTCAGCGCCGCATACAAATCCCTGATGCGCCGTTACCACCCCGACAAGACTTCAGCGCTGCCGGAAGACAAGCAAAGGCAAGCGGCGGAGAAAGCGAAACTGATCACCGAGGCTTATCACATAATCAAAAGGCGAAGGAAACCCGGGTGACCCGTCGGCCGGACGCAAGAGGAAGCGCCGAATGTGCGGCATAGCCGGCATGGTCGGAGAAGTGGATGAAGAGTCGCTGCGCCTGATGACGCAGACTCTGTATCATCGCGGACCGGATGACGGAGCGGTTTGGATGTCCTCGTCCGGCGACGCGGCTTTCGGACACCGGCGCCTGAAAGTGATCGATCCGTCTCCGGCCGCGCGGCAGCCGATGAGAAGCGCCGACGGCCGGTATGCGCTCGTCTTCAACGGCGAGATCTTCAACTTCAGGGAACTGCAGACGGAACTGGAGAGAGGAGGCGCGCGTTTCAGGACGCGTTCCGACGCGGAGGTGCTCCTCGAAGGATTCGCGGTTCATGGAGAACGCATATTGGAGCGGCTGGCGGGTCAATTCGCCTTCGCCGTCTGGGATGTTGAAAAAAGGACGCTCTTTGCCGCGCGCGACCATCTCGGCATCAAGCCCTTCTATTACGCATCGACGGGCGCGTCTTTCATTTTCGCGTCCGAGGCTAAAGCCCTGCTTGCCGCAAAGCCGCGTCTCAGGAATCTCCGGCTCGATATGCTTCCGTTATACCTCGCCTTTCTCTGGACGCCCGGCGCCGACACGCTATTCGAAGGCATCTACAGGCTGGAACCCGGTTGCTGGCTGCGCCTCCACGGCGGCCGTATCGAAAGAGGCGAATACTGGCATCCGGCGGATTGCACTCGACCCGAACTTCCCACGGACGCGACGGAAAGAGCCCGCGCATTCAGGCAGCTCTTCGAGGAGTCCGTCCGCTCACAGCTCGTCAGCGACGTGCCTTTGGGCCTGTTGTTGAGCGGCGGCATCGACTCCACGGCCATCCTCGCCGCCATGCGCGCCGCGGGATCCGATGTGCAGGCTTTTACGGCGACTTATGCGGATTCCGGCAGAGCGCAGGACATCTTCAAGGACGATCTTCCTTTCGCGAGGAAAGCCGCCGCATTTTTCGGCGCCTCGCTGACCGAACGGAGAATCGACGCGGATGTGCCGGCGCTGCTGAACCGCGCGATCTGGCACCTCGACGAGCCGCTGGGCGATCCGACAGTCATCACCAATCTTGCGCTGACGAAAGCGGCCAAATCCTCGCTCACCGTCCTGTTATCGGGCATGGGCGCGGACGAGATTCTCGCGGGTTATCCCCGCTATCCGGCCGCGCTGTACGGCAGGCGGTTGAGCGGCGTGGGTTCGCCGGTGTTCTCTTCCCTGAGAAACGGAATCAGACGCCTGCGCAGAGCCGGCGCGCTGTCGCTGCGCCGCACCCGCAGGGCGGAGATACTGCTTTCCAATGTCTACCGCCCGTTTCCGGAGAACTTTTTCGGATTGTCCACCTACATCGGACACGAAGAGCAGCTCCAGCTTCTGAATCCGGCTTCCGGAGTCGCGCCTCCCGAGGATCTCTACGCCTGCCACCGCTCCCTGCTGGAACGCAGCGCGAAGGCGCCGGTCCTCGACAGGATGCTGATAACAGACCTGCGCGCTTTCCTGCCATGCCTGAATCTCGAGAACATGGACAAGACTTCCATGGCCAATGCGGTTGAAATGCGGGTTCCTTTTCTCGATCACCGCCTGGTCGAATTCGCATTGGCACTTCCGCCGGGCGACAAGCTGCGTCGCCTGACCCGCAAGTCGATACTCCGCAGGGCGTATAAGGACTCCTTTCCTCCCGAAATACTTGCGAGAAAGAAGACAGGATACAGCCCCCCCGTGCGTGGATGGATGCGCGATACGCAGCGCGATTTCCTGTGCGACACACTGTTCTCCTCCACCTCGTCGCTTGACGGGATCTTGGAGAAGAAGGAATTGTCCCGGCTTCTCAGCGAAAACGACAAAGGCGAAGCGGATAATTCCATGAAGCTCTGGCTGCTTCTCAGTCTCGAATTGTGGCATCGCGCTTTCATAGGTTCCTGGAACCCTCCCCCCATCCCGGATCCGTCCGCGCTGCCAAGTGTTCCTTGACACGGACAAATCGCCTGCGCTGCATTCATGACACTGTCCCGGAAAATCGGCATATATATCAGGTCCCTCACGCATCTGCGCGCGTCCATGATTTACTGGCGCATTCACAGAGAGGTCAAGGCGGGCGTCATCGGACTCCTGGAAAAATCACGATTCTCGACGCGCTTCTTCGCGTTACCCTCCGGGATTCCCGACTTTGCCGTACAACCGCCGCCTTCGTCCCGCCTCCATGCCGAACGCATCGACCTGACGTCCGGAACTTTCACCTTTCTCAACGACGCCGAAACACTGCCCGGCGGACGTATCGAAAGACTGGCCGCGATCGAGCGTAAACCGCTTCTATGGCGTTTCCATTACGGGTATCACGACTATCTGCAGGATCTGATAGAAAGCGGCGCAGCGACGCCCCGGCAGGCGATCGACTTTCTCGATGAATGGATGCGGGATCATCCGCTCGGCGCGCGCGGCGCCCGCGTCTGGGCGTGGCATCCTTATGTGCTGTCACTCAGGATAGACTCCTGGATACGGATATTTCCGCTGCTTGAACCTTCGCGGCAATACGATGACGAAGGCGCCCTGAATCGTCTCGCCGCGTCGATCGAGCAGATGACGAGAGTTCTTCTCCGCAACCTCGAGCGCGGCACCATGGCGAATCATTTCCTCAAGAACATCAAGGCCCTCATTCAAGCCGGACTGTTTCTCCGCGGCCGGGTCGGCGCGCGGGCCTTGAAAAAGGGGATGAAACTCCTGGAGCGCGAACTCAAGGAGCAGGTGCTGCTCGACGGCATGCATTTCGAGCGCACACCCATGTATCACACGGTGATGACGTCCGACATGCTCGATCTGGTTGAAGGGCTTGAGGCGGCCGGGCTGCAGGCGCCGGATTTCCTTCTCGATGCGGCGGCGAGAATGACCGGGTTCCTCGGCGGGATACTCCATCCGGACGGCGGCATTCCGCTCTTCAACGATTCGGTGATCGAGTTCGGAATCCCTCCCGCCGAGGTCGTCGCGCGGGGCGGACTCTTGACGCGCACCGGGGAGCGCGGCGAAATCCGGCCGAGTTCAAGCGGCGGTCCGCCCGACATAAAATCGGTATCAGGACTCCTTAAGCACAGGACGGCGGACCTGTTCGTGATTTTCGACGGCGGCATGGTGGGGCCGGACTATCAGCCGGGCCATGCTCACTGCGACAGTTTGGCCTATGAAGTGTCGTTGCTGGGGCACAGGTTGATATCGGATACCGGGGTCTACCATTATCGCGAGTCTCCGGAGCGATCATATTGCCGTTCCACCGCCGCTCACAGCACGGTCCGTATTGACACCGAGGATCAGTCCGAGGTTTGGAAGAGTTTCCGCGTGGGGCGGCGCGCATCCTCGCTGATCTGCGAGCTCAGGATCGAAAGCGGGATAACGATCTTTCATGCCGCTCACGACGGGTACACCGGAATAGGCCGGCACATGTATCATGAAAGATTCATGATGGTCGGGGGCGAATGGATATGCGTGGCGGACGTGCTGCATGGAGAGGGCCGGCATCTCATCGAGAACATAATTCATTTCCATCCGGGCGTGACCGTCAAACGAGAGAAAGCCGGTCTGGCGATCGCTTCACCCGGCGGCGGACATGCGCGGCTGCATCCGGCGACCGATGAGAATACCCGCGTATTCGACACGGATTTCTACCCTGCCTTCGGATCGCGCCGTAGCAGGAAAACGGTAGTATTTCACGCGCACAGGACATTTCCCTGCGTTTCGGCTTACAGCATTGTTTTCGCCGGCACGCCTCCAGAACTGCTTCCGATATCCGGAACGAGGGAACTGCGGTACAGACTTCCAGACGGAAGGGAAATATCGCTGGAATCGGCTCTGTAAGGTCCCGGAAACGGATTTTGAGACGAATCCATTCTCCGGCGCGACGGGCAATAAGCGTCTGCCCCGGAAAGGATTATTGTCAGGCATTTTCCGGTCACGGTGAAATCGCTTGATTGGAACATCGAAAAAGTGCAGATTTCATAATATTTGCCGACTCTGGGATCAGTCCGGTAACGTCGCGTTGCATATACTCTACATTTGCCAATATTTCCCTCCCGAAATGGGCGCTCCGGCAGCCAGGGCTTATGAATTCAGCCGTCGCTGGGTGAAGATGGGCCACACGGTCTCCGTGATCTGCGGTATTCCCAACCATCCGCACGGAATTGTGTATCCAGGCTACCATAAGGAATTGCTGCGTCACGAGATAATTGACGGCATCGACGTATACAGAACCTGGGTCTTCGTGACTCCGAATGCCCGGAAGGTGCGACGGAGCATCAATTATCTGTCATTCGGTTTTTCGGCGGCGCTGGCGAGTGAAAAGTTGCGCGGCGTGGACGTGTGCATTGCGACCACTCCGCAGTTTTTCGCCGGAGTCAGCGGCACTTTCGTTAAAAGCCTGCGCAAAGTGCCCCTGGTGCTCGAGGTCCGGGACTTGTGGCCCGATGCCATAAAGGCGGTGCGCATCGACGCGAGCAGGCGTTCGATGGAATTTCTCCGCAAAATCGAGCGCTACATGTACGGCCGGGCGGATCGCATAGTAATCGCGAGCCCGGCGTTCGGGGAGCATCTGCTGCGCAAGTCCGTTCCTCCCGAGAAGATCCACGTGATTACAAACGGAGTCAGCGCCGATCTGTTCGAACGTCGTCCGAACGGCCGCGCGCATTTCAACGGCCCGATGAAGGACAAGTTTCTCGTGGCGTACATCGGAACGCATGGATTGGCTCACGGCCTCGAGACCTTCATCGACGCGGCCGGTCGTTTTCGCGGTGACTCGGGAATACAGTTCATCATGGTCGGCGAGGGCGCCGCGAAAGACAGGCTGCTTCGATACGCCGGCGGCGCTCCGAACATTCTGTTTCTCGGCAGGCAGTCCAGGGAGGTCATCTCGGAAATGCTCAACGAGATAGACCTGTCTGTTGTGATGCTCAGAAAGGCAGAGTTGTTCAAATCCGTCATTCCGTCCAAGATGTTCGAGATCATGGGGGTCGGCAAGCCGATCGTGCTCGGTGTGGAAGGTGAATCCAGAAGAATTCTGGATGAAGCCGGCGCGGGGATAGCCGTTGAACCCGAAAACGCCGATATGTTGGCCTCGGCGATCAGGCGGTTGAGAGACGACACAGCGCTGCGCAAGCGAATGGGCGAAAGCGCATACGGCTATGTGCGCGAGCATTACAATCTCGATGTTCTCGCCGGCCGCTACCTGGACGTGCTCGGCGCGGTTTGCTGAGAGGGGATCGGAGCGGACATAGTGAGCATCCTGCGTCGCATTCTACGAAATCGCGCTTTTCGAAGCATGCTTCTCGCCATGTTTCTGCCTGTCGCCGGCGCGAGAAGTCAGGAGTCGCCGTTCAGCATCGAGCGGCTGAGCGGGGATCACTGGCGGGTGAGCGTGAAGAACAGCGAACCGCATGTGCTGCCGCCCATCGAAGAGCGGCCTTACTCCGTCGTGTCGATGCCGGGATATGTTTCCGTGCCCGCGCTCGGCGCCGCATCCATGCCGCTCAAACGTTTTGTCTTCGCCTTGCCGCACGGTGGAGGACTGTCGGTTTCCGTGCTCTCTTCCGAAGAGCTGCAAGACGGTGCGAAACTCGGCATTTTTTCTTCCGGCTCTTCCGCCATCGGGGACGTTTCCTCCGGCGGCGCTCGATCGCAGCTCGCCGTGGGAGCGAAGAGAACCTACAAAGGCATCACGGAGCAATCAGTGGATCTGTGGCCGGCGCGCCGCGATACCGGCAGCGGGGAACTCTTCTGGCTGCGCTCGATAACTTTCGACGTGCGGATCACGGGCATACCGGCGGCCGCGGCAGCACCGCCGCCTGGCTCGGACCCCGCCTTTGCCTCATTCATCAACGGGGCGGATGCCGCTGCATGGAAAATCCCCGGCGTCCCGGCTGTTGCACCTTCAATGCTGAACGCAACGTCCCATTATCTAAAAATCCTGACTCGTGAAGAAGGAATTCACCGCTTGACGAGGAAAAATCTGACAGACGCGGGGATTTCCGTCGATGGGCTGGATCCACGCGGCTTCAAGCTGTTCTTCATGGGACGGGAGCATCCTCTGCTTGTGCGCGGCGAAGAGGATGGCGTCTTCGACGAAGGCGATGCAATCGAATTTTTTGCGCCGAGACGCGAGGGCGAACGGGGCGAGTATTTCGATTTCTGGTCCGATGAACAGGCGTTTTTTCTGAGCTGGGGGGACGGGAACGGCCTGCGCTTTCGCCCCGCCGACGGCACGCCGCATGCCGAGCCGCCCATGACGTCGCACCGCGAGCGCCTGCGGCTTGAGGAGGACCATTACTTCCATTTCGGCGATCATGACGAATCCGACGGCAACACCACCGAGTACTTGCCCGGCAAGACGTGGATGTGGCGCTATCTGCTGAAAAAGGACAGTCTCGAGATGCCATTCAGCTTGCGCGCTCCCGCTCCCGGGCCGGCATCGCTCAGCTTTCAGGTGAAACATTCCTCGCGCGATCCCGTGCGGGTGCGAGTATCCCTCAACGACGTCGTCCTGACGGAATACGACATACGGGACTATGCGATCAGCGAGCGGACAGTGGAAATTCCGGACGGTCTTTTAAGGGACGGCGGGAACCGTCTGGTATTCCTGAATGCGCAGATCGTGGAATGTCCCCCGGCCAATCCGACCTGTACGATAGAACGAATGTACGTGAACTGGGCGGAGCTCTCGTCCAACGCGCAGCTTCGCGCGCGCGGCGGACGCCTGCTGCTTGACGGCGCCGCCGACGGCGACACCTCGGGCGCGGCGAAGCGTGTGGAAGTCGCTGATTTCGAAACGCCGGATATCACGGCGCTCAACCTTTCCGATACCACATTCCTCACCGGTTTGGCCGTTTCCGGCGGAGGGGCATCCTATGCCGCCTCTGCGGCGGTCAATGAAAACGACAAGTATTTCTTTTACCAGCCGCAATCGGCCGCGGAACCTGCCGGATTCAAGTTGGTCTCGCCTCCGGATCTCAAAACCGACGCGCTCGATCGCGATTACATCGTCATAACTCATACCGATTTCGACGCGGCGGCTCGTCGTCTGGCCGCTTACAGGCAAAGCGTCGACGGTCACCGGGTGTTTGTCGCGTCCGTGGAGGACGTGTACGACGTGTTCAATCACGGTTTGAAGCATCCCCGGGCGATAAAGGAAATGCTGCGTTACTGCTGGATCAACTCATCTGAACCCAAACCGCGTTTCGCCCTGCTGTTCGGTGACGCGTCCTGGGATCCGAAGCGTCTTGCGCCGTCGTCAGTCAAGACGGATTTCGTGCCTACCTACGGCAATCCAGTGAGCGACAATTGGTTCGTCATGTTCGGCGACGACAGTCTCGACGTTACACCGTGGATGAGCATCGGCAGAATACCGGCGGAGACGGCCGCCGATGCGGACGGAGTGGTCGACAAAATAATCGAATACGAATCCCTGCCTCCCTCGGCGTCCAACAACAGGTTCCTGTTCTCGGTAGGCGGCAAGAGCGTCATCGAACAGGATTTCTATCTGAAACCGCCTGTCGAACACTTCGTTTCGAAATGGATGACACCTAACTGCTTTGATCCGAGGGTGATAGTGAAGCGCTCGCCGGAACTTCCGGTCAGCTACGACGACTTGGACACGCTGGTCGCCGAAGCCGATCGGGGCGTCGCATGGTTCTTTTTCATCGGGCACGGAGGCACGCGTATTATCGATGTAGGCATCGACAGGCCTGAACTGTTCACTCTTAAAGGCAAGTACCCGTTTTTCCTGACCATGTCCTGCAATACGGCGCATTTTGCCGAGCCGCACGAAACCGGACTGAACGAAAAATTTGCGATGGCGGCGGACAACGGAGCGATCGCCTCTTACGGCACCTCCGGACTTGGGGAGATCGGACACGACAATATTCTGAGCGAAGGTCTCATGGAAGGCGCGATCGCGAAAAATGTGCGCACTTTCGGGGAACTGTCCACTTACGGCAAGTTGAAACTGATTTCCTCGACCGGAACCGGATCCAATTTTACGCGCAGCACAGTGCACCAATACATCATTCTCGGCGATCCCGCCACGCGCATACCCCTTCCGCCGTCGGCGGAGCCCGCGGTGGAAGCCGCCGACCTCAGCACCGACCCGGTGTCGCCGACACAGCTGGCGCCGGCGACTGTCCGAGCCGTGATCAGGAATTACGGACGCTGTCTGGAGGACAGCTTGGATGTGCGTCTGGTAATTTCCCAGCAAGGCGCGTCGATTTACGAGGAAGCGCGGCGGATTCCTCCCTTTCTGCTCAATCAGAGCATTGAATGGCCTTATGTTTTTCGTGACGTAGTGGGCACGGTCGATATAACCGTTGCGCTCGGCCCCCGGGGATTGCCCTCCGGAGATATGGCTGCGAACAACAGCGCGACGATCAGGCGTACGGTTCTCCCGCGAGGTATACGGCAGATTTTCCCGCTCGAAAACGCTGCGCTGCGCGCCGCGCCCGGGGACACCGTTGTATTTCTCGTCGCGAATCCCTCGCGCATGCCCGACGAAGCGGCCGATCCGGCCGTGGAAGTCGAGATCTCCTCCGATCCGGGATTCGCTTCGGTGATCGAGGGCCTTCGCGCCGAAGCCGGACCGGCATTCACGTGGCTGGACTGGATCTTGCCGGCGGGATTGCCTTCGCCTCTGTATTGGAGGGCGCGGCTGACGACCGGTCAGGGCGCGGAATCCTGGTCCGCGGAGCGGGCTTTTCATTCCAGTCACGCGGTTCAAAGCGGTGAAGTATGGAGGCAGAGCGATTCCGCGCAGTATGCACGCAACGATCTCGCTCGTGTGATTCCCACGGGCGCGGGCTGCGTCCTCGGCGCCGAGATGCTAGGTGTGGAAGCCCTTTCGGCCGGCGCCAACCAGGTTGAGATAATCACCGCGGTACTCCGGGTCGGCGGGATTGATCACGCTCCGGACAAGCGGGGCTTCAACGTGATCGCCATGGACGGCGTTTCCGGCGCGGTTACCGACACGGCGGTTTTCGACACCTACGTCGATGCGGCGACCGCGGACGCGATGGCCGGTTTTCTGAATTCCCTGCCGGGCAACAGCATTATCGCCGTAGCCGTGAAGGATGATGCAAACGGGTATCCGCCGGTGATACCGGGCGGGACCAATATTACCAGCTCGCTTCGTTCGGCATTGGCGGCTTACGGCGCCCGCCTCATAGACAGCGTCGGCTTCCAGGATTCCTACGCCTTCGTCGGCAGCAGGGAGGCGCCCGTCGCCTCCATCGAGCAGTGGTCGCGCTACGGAACGGCCAAGGCCGAAAAGGAGATCGCCGTCAAAGCCGGCGATGGCCGTATGCTGACGGCGCGCATCGGACCGGCCGGCGGCTGGGGCCGGGTGACGTGGGACGGAATTTCCGCGGCCGGCGCCCGGGTGGACATAGAAGTTTACGGCGCGACTCCCGCCGGCGACACCCTCCTGACGCGACGCGCCTCGGTGCAGCCCGGAATTCCGATCGATCTATCCGCTATTCCGGCTGATCGATACCCGTGGCTGCGTCTCGCCGCGGTTCTGCTGGATGAAAACCGGACCGGTATCCTTTCCCTCGCGAGTTGGGAGCTCGATTTTGCTTCCGCTTTTCCGGAACTCGGGATTACGAGCCGGACGGTGCGCGTGAGCGAAGAGGAGATTGCCGAGGGCGCTCCTCTGGAAATCGAAGCGGAGGTTTACAACGCGGGACGAAAGGATGCGCTCGATGTTCCGGTCGCCCTCATTGTTCCCGGGGAGGAAGGAAGGAGAATTTCCGCAACGGTGAGTTCCATCCCGGCGGGACGCGGAAAATACGCCGAAGTTACGCTGTCGCTGCCCACGGCGGGGCTTCGCGGCGCCGGAAGCTGGGAGTTGAAAGCCGGCGATGACCGGAGCATGGTGGAGTATTATGCCGGGAACAATGCCTGGACGGGTGATTTTCACGTTCAGGGCGACGGATCGCGGCCCGAACTCGACGTTCGCTTCGACGGCATCCGCATAGCCGACAACGATCATGTCGCGCCGCGGCCAGTCATCGATATCACGCTCAAGGACGACAGCCCTCTGCCGCTGCAGGACACATCGAGCATACAGATCTTTCTCGACGGCCGCCGTGTCTGGTTGACGGGCAATCCGGAACTTTCATATGTCTTCCCGCCGGCGGGAACGGAGAAAGCGTCAATCCGATTTACTCCGGACCTCACTCCCGCGCGTTCGGGCTCGATGCTTCACAACCTTGCGGTGAGCGGGGCGGACGCGAGCGGGAACAAGGCCGACAGCATTCCGTATCAGGTGCGCTTTTACGTCACGAACGAGAACGGCATGGACAACGTGTACCCGTATCCTTCGCCGACTCGCGGAGCGATGGATTTCACTTTCCGGGCGATGGGCTCGCGATATCCCGACAGGGCTGTCGTGAAAATATACACCGCAGCCGGCCGTCTTATCCGCGAGGTGGAAGCGGGTGGTGGAGAGGTGCGCATAGGATTCAACCGCATACCGTGGGACGGGAGGGACGCCGATGGCGCGGAACTGGCCAACGGGACCTACCTGTTCAAGTTGATTCTGTTGCGCGACGGAGAGTCGCAGGAGCATGTTGGGACGTTCTCCGTGTTGAAGTGAAGAGTGAAGAGTGAAGAGTGAAGAGTGTGGTTATGGGAATGAGAATTCCTGTTGAGGCGAGGAGGTTTTACGATGAGGTATACGAGGCGGGGAAGGAGCCGGAGGGCGCCGCGCTCGAGGGCCGCGAGGAGTGGGAAAGGACGGCCGTGGAGAGGTTTTTATCCGACTTTGGAGATGGACGGCTGCTCGAAGTGGGCTGCGGTTACGCGCCTTATCAGGACTGCGCGGACGAATACACAGGCATAGATATCAGCGCTCGCTGCGCGGCGTATCTGCGCAAGCCCTACGCGGCGGCGTCCGCTACCGCCCTGCCGTTCGCGGACGGTTCATTTGGAGCGGTGCTGACTTTGCACACGCTCGAGCACGTGCACGATCCCGGTCTCATGCTCGAGGAAATCCTTCGAGTGCTGCAACCCGGCGGCGCGATGTTCCTCCTCCCTTCCTGGTATGTGCGGCGCTGGGCGCCGCAGGGACTGCGCGCGCGCCGCGGCGCGGAACTGACCTTGGGATGGAAAATTGTGAGGACTCTCCTGCCCGTGCTGGAATTTCCGCTCACGAGGGCGCTGGTAATTTTTCCGCGACGGCTGTGGCGGCTGGCGGCGAGCATTTTCCACGACGGACCTCTTCCTTTGCGCTACAGAAGGATCAACGCCAATTACGAGCGATTTCTGGACTCCGACTCCGACGCCTGCGCATCCATCGATCCGTTCGATGTGATGCTTTTCTACAAGTCGCGCGGGTGCGCTTTTCCGGGGCGCGAGGGATGGTTGAGGAAACTGTTTTTCAGGTCCGGGCATCTGGTGGTTGAAAAGCGGGGATAAGAAAGCTGAAACTGAAACGATGTAAAGCGTCGTGCATCAACATATCCGTTGATGCTCGACGGCAAAGCGGATGAGAGCGAAATTGCCGTTGATGCCGAGTTTCGAGCAGATGTTCGCGCGGTGATGGTCGACGGTGCGTTTGCTTATGCGGAGTTCGGTTGCGATTTCCTTGGTCGAACGGTCGTCGGCTATCATCCGGAGTATGTGCCGCTCCGCGGTAGTCAGGCGCTCGATCGCGACGACGGCATTGCCGCGGCCCGCTGTCGCGGTAGAGGAATGTGCGGACGAGCTTGCTCCGAGGAAAAGGTCACCCTCGGCGACACGTCGTATTCCGCGGACAATATCCGCCGGAGCGCTTTCCTTCAGTATATATCCGGCGGCGCCCAGATCCACGGCACGGTTGAACATTTCCTTATCGTCGAACAAGGTGAGTATGATGCACAAAGCGGGGATTTCCCGCGCACGGACTGCGCGAAGCACATCGAGTCCGTTCATTTGCGGCATCTCTATATCCAGCACGGCCACGTGAGGTTTCAACTCGAGTATTAACGCCAGCGCTTCTTCGCCGTCCCCCGCCTCCCCGATAACGCGGATATCCCGCGCGTCTTCGATCATGCTCTTCAAACCGGCGCGTACAATCGGGTGATCATCGGCGATGACGACCGTTATCAGATCCGCAAATGTTGTTGCCATGAATTATGCCGCCAGGTGTCAGGGAAAAAGGGGACAGGGTTCGATCTAAAATTCGCATGTTTCGCGTTTATTTTCAGGACCTGTCGATCTCGCGAGACACAGGTATCTCGGCCGTCAGGCATGTTCCATTGCCCGGCGCCGAATCGACGCTGAAGCTGCCGCCCATCTCCTGCACACGCTCGGCGATGCTGCGCAGGCCGAGACCCGCGGCGCCCGAGGACTGATCGAAGCCGATTCCGTCATCAGCCATGCGAATATGCACACGGCCGTTCTCGCGGCGAAGGTCCAGCTCCACTCTGCGCGCATGCGCGTGTCGGAGAATATTGCTGAGTCCTTCCTGAACTATGCGGAAGATGGAGATGTCCATGCCCTCTCGCAGTCCATCGTCGAGTTGATCAATTCGCGTACACCATTGAATGGGGCTTCCTTCCGACATCGCATCGAGCATGCCGCGCAGCGTGGCAGTCAACCCCACGCGCTCGAGTTGCAGCGGGCGCAGGTCGCGCGACATGCGCCTCACGTCCCGCAGCGTCTCGGAGGCGATATCGAGTATCGACCGGATCTCGGTGTTATGCTCGCCGGACCTTGCGAGAGCCAGTTGCGCGCGATGGCTGATCAGCAGCAGACTCTGTCCCAGTCCGTCGTGCAATTCGCTCGCGATGCGTTTTCGTTCGCGCTCCTGTGCTCCAAGCAGCCGTGTTGAGAAGAGTTTTTGCTGCTCCTTCTCGCGGCGCTCCGCCTCGGCCGCGAGCGCGGCTGAACGGGCTTTCTCGGCTTCCGTCTCGAGTTCGGCCGCGCGGCTCTTGTATTCCGCCGCTTCGGCCCTCAGCGCCGCGGCCCTGCGCTTCTCGTGCACCCGCCTGTAGCCGAGCAGCGACAGAGCCGCGAGAAAAAGGAAGGCGCCGACCGCGCTGTTGCGCTGCCAGGCGGCGCGATCGGCAAGCGAGGCCTGCAGCGCCCTGTCGCTCGAGAGAAGCGCGATGTGTTTTTTCCGCCGTTCGGCGTCGATGAGGTTGCGGTCCAGAAGACGCGAACGGCTCTCGATCTCGAGATCCTTGATGGCGTTCTGTTGAGCCAGCAGCCGGGCATGTTGAAGGATCCGCCCCGCTTCCAGCGCCCGCCTTTCGAGTTCGAGCTGCTGTATGCGATGACTGCTCTTGAGTTCCGTGAATTCGCGCTCGCGCCTGTCTGTTTCATAGCGGATCGAGAGTTCGTTGATGATCGCGTTGTTCCGCTGTTCGGTGAGACTGTCGTGGCTGTCTGCGTATAGTCTTATGTATCGTAAAGCGTTCTGAAAATCTCCTCTATTTGTGTAAACGGATGCAAGATGCCTGTATGCCTGCACAAGCTTCTCCAAGTCGCGTGTCTGCATCCCAATATCCACGGCACGCAGGGCGTAATCGATCGTGATGTCGTCATCGGCGGCGTTTCCGTCACAGCACAGCGTCCTGGCTATATTTAAGAGCGAGGTTGCCAGGAATATCGGCTCACCGGTTTTCTCCGCGTTTTCGATGCTTCTTCGAAACCACTTCAACGCGGTTTGATAATCGCCGGTCGCCCTGTACAAGCTGCCGATCGTGTTGCACAATACTCCGAGCGAACGATGATTGCCGAGTTCTTCCGCCATGTTATATCCGCGCTTCGCGGCCGCGAAAGCTTCATGATATTTCTGTATATCGATGAATGCCGTTGCGATGTTGTTGAGTATCTGTGACATTTCATGTTTGTCGCCCTTTTTCTCGAAATACTGCAACGCTCTTTCATAATAAGCGAGCTTGCGGTCTGTTGTGGTCTGCACGTTTCCTATATTAGAGCAGATTCCTGCAACAAGACTGTTATCCCCTATTTTGTCGGCTAACCTTATTGCTTGATCGAATATCTCCATCGCCGCATCGTGTTTCCCCTGTATTGTATAAGCCCTGCCCAGAGTATTCAGGACCGTGCTCTCTATATGTAAATCGCCGATCGAGCGCGCGGCAGCCAGCGCTTCTCTGCAGTGCTCCTTGGTTTCCTCAAGACGTCCGAGATCACCAAGCGCAATGCTCATTGCATTCAGCGCGTTTGCGCGGTAGCGCTGAAGCGGGATTCCCAGCGCAGTCTGATACGCCCGGCGGCCGTAGTCCAGAGCTGCCTGAAGACTCCCCGAATGTCGACTTGCCAGACTGAAGGCGGTGAGCGACTTCGTTATCCCCACAGGATAATTCAGTCGAATCGACAAATCGTGCGCTTTGGTAACTATTCCGAACGCGAGCGCATCGCCCCGGTACACATAGGGTTTGGATAGAGACAGGTACGCCTCGACTTTAAGCGTGTCGTCGCTGCGGGCGTCGATATCGGCGCATAGGCTGTCGAGTGTCGATTTTTGCGCTGAAACGCTGATTGCAGTGAACGCAAGTATGATCGCCAGCGATAGAGTTTTCATGGCGGGGCCTGTGTCAAGGAGTGCTCGCCCTCACCCGGCCGCCTTCCGACAGCGTCCCGCTGGATGAGGGACTTCGTCGGACAGTTCGGCGGCCGCTCTATCCCATCCCGGGAGTCGGCTACATTGTGAGTCGAGCGAGTTTTGATTTAATCTGTTTCGCATGTTTCGCAGGCAATTTCCGAGCTTATCCGTTTTCTATCCGTGTGCTCCGCGGGCGTATATCAACGACTCAGCAGCAGCACAGCAGTCCGCGCCGCGGCAGGGGAGCGCAGCTCCATCAGGTAGACTCCCGCCGGGAGCCCGGCGAGTGCTGCGGTGACGGCGTGCGTGCCGCGCTCGAAACGGTGTCCCTCGAACACGGTATGCGCGCGACTGCCTGTCGCGGTGAATATGGCAAGCGTGATGCCGCTCGGCTCGTCGAGCGTGAACGGTATGGTGACCGCACCCGCGGCCGGCTGAGGGTATGGCTCTCCCAATGCGAAGGCAAGCGGCGCCCGGTCCATGCGCACCGTGAGTTCGGGCGATGAAGAGGCCGAGCCGTCAGAATCGAGCATGAGAAGCCGGTAGCACAACTCGTCCGACCGGGCATCCCCGGCATGCGGGTCGGTGAATGAGTAGCCGTGTCCTTGCGCGTTTCGACAGGGCACGAAGCCGAAGGTGCTCCACTGCGATCCGGGATGGTTGAGCTTCCATTGCAGCTGAAATCCGTGGCAGTTCGATTCAGCGCTTGTCTCCCAGCGAAGTATCACCGTGCTCCCCGCGGCTGAAGCAGAGAAAGAGGCGAGGCGCAGCGGCAGATTCGCCGCGCTGTCGCCGACCGAGAAAGGTGAGAAGGCCGTTAAACCCGTCACCGTGCGCGTGTAGGGATTCGAACCCGAGGCCGCGGCAGGGGGTTGCAGATACAGCCAACCTGAAGCGCCGTGACGCGCAATCATGCAGCGCTGCCGGTTGAAGCCCGCGAGTTCGTTGGCGCCGTTCCACTGCAGAGTCAGCTCCGCATCACTGCCGCCCGGTTGCGACTCTTCAACGACCCAGGTCATATGCACCGCGTTGCTCGTGATTCCCGGTCCCCAAAGCCCGCCGCGGTGCAGGCCTTCACGCACTCCGACGCGGAAATCATCGGCGACGCCGCTATTGTACAGTGTGAGAGGGGAATAAATCGTGGTAACGGGACCCACGGGGAAGCGAACGGCGCCCTTGGCGGGTCCTATGCCTCCAACGGACAGTGTGCCCGAGTCTCTCACCGCCACGAAGCTCGACGCGCCGCCTCCGCGGATTTCACCCGTCGCGGCGACGCGCAGGTGATGCCCCGCGAGGTCGAGTATGCCGTTGTTCAGGACGAGCGCATCCGTTATGATGAGAGAGTCCGCAAGCGCGATGACTCCCTGCCGGTCGAGTTCGAGCATGGACAGCCGCAGCCGGGGTATGGAGAGCGGCGGCTCGGCCGTTCCGGCGATCACCACGGTGTCGCCGTCATCGGGCACGGCGCAGGGATGATTCCAGTTGCCGGGCGTTGACCAGTCGCGGGAGAGCGAAGCCGTCCAGCGAAGATGAGTGGTGTCTGAAGGAGCGTAGCTTACCATGACAGCCGCAGAAGTGTCCGGGCATGCGGGTGAATTGTAGACGCGGACGCGGTACTGGCCCTCCTGCGTCACTGTATACGCTTGTGCCGTGGCGCCGCTGATGGGCGTTCCATCCCTGAACCACTGGTAGAAACTCGCCGGCGAGGATGTCAGCACCACGCTTCCGTTCGGGCATATCTGCTGCGGTGTCGGGGGAATGATGGCGGCGACCGGTGTCGGCATAATGGTCAGATTCTGTCCGTTGTCGGAAGCCGTCATCGATGGACTGGAGGAGACGACGCGGATCCTGTACCCGTTGCCTGAAGGCGTATTGGAAGGTATAGTGCAATAGATTGGTCCCGGTGTATTTCCCGGCTCGGTGCCGATAGCGACAGGCGTCGTGAAGGAGCCGGTGGGTCCTGAGAGCTGCGCGGTAAATACGTTGGATGAATTGAATGTCGCATTGGAAGTGAAGTTGACGGTAACATGGTCTCCGGAGCAGTATTGCGTGGAAGAAAGAGGGGAAGTCGAAAATGTGGACGAAGCTCCGAGTAAGACGAAAAATCCGTCTTGGTTACCACCGCCATACTGGGTTTGCCAGGCATTGAGCAGGGGAAAATTCGTGCTTGAGGTGCCTCCGACAAAGTACACATTGCCGGTGTTATCGCCGGCTATTCCCCGGCAGTAATCTTGATCAGAACCACCGTAATAAGTGGCGGATAACTGAGTTCCGGAACTCGAAAGGACGAGAACGAAGGCATCGCGGCTTCCGCCACCGTACGCGGACTGCACCGGATTGAGCAAGGGGAAACCTGCGCCGGCTTGGCCTCCGACCAGGATCTGGCCGTTTGCGCCGAGAGCTACATCCATTGCGCGTTCTGCACTTCCCGCTCCGTAAAATGTGGACATGAGAAGCGTCCCCGCGGCACTGAATTTCACAATCATGGCATCGTCAGAGGTCCCCCCGCCGAATGTGCTCTGTATGGGATTCAAAGTCGGAAAATTGGCACTGTATGTAGATCCGGCGGTCCAAATATTTCCGGAACCATCTGTGATTACCCCGTTAAAGCCGTCATAGTTCGAACCTCCAAAATATGTAGACCACAGCAGAGTCCCGCTGCCGCTGAATTTTGCAAGTATCGCATCGTTTCCCCCGCCTCCATATGCATTTTGAACGGCATTGAGCAGCGGAAAATTCGTACTCGCAGTATATCCGGCAATTATACAATTTCCATACTGATCCAGTGACAGCGACGCTCCGTATTCGAATCCGGTCCCGCCGAAATATGTAGCCCAGGATACGGACAACATCGAGGTCGGACTTTGCGTGAAACACGCAAGGAAATAGTCCGCTCCGCCGGCATTTGCAGTTTGATGAGCGTTCGAAACCGGGATGTTCGTGCTTTCAGTCAGCATGGCAAAATACACCGATCCGTTGGCGTTCACCGCGATCCCATAATCGTAAGAGCCGCTTTCATCTCCGCTGCCGCCGAAATATGTCGCCATTTGACGGATCCCCGCGGAATTGAGCTTGAGAATGTAAGCGTCATAGCCCCCTGCGATTGTCGGTTGAAGGGCGTTCTGCATCGGAAGATTGGTGCTACCCGTTACACCTGTTATGTAATAGTTGCCGGATAAGTCACAAGCCACATACCGGCCCCTATCAGTAGCGCTTCCACCCCAGAAGGTGCTCCATGACAGCGAGCAGGAGCTCGAAAATTTCATTACGAATGCATCATCACCTCCCCCGAACGTCGCCTGCATGGCCGACTGTACCGGGAAGTTTTGGCTACTTGTGTATCCGGTAAAAACTGAATTCCCGTTATTGTCGATAGTGATCGAAGACGGGTAGTCCGAATCATTCCCTCCTACATACGTCGCCCAAGGATCGATGATCAGATCGGCGGCACGATCGTAAGCTCCCACATTGAATCGGATTGTTTCATCCATCAACAAAAAATCGGATGCCACACTCCTGCCGCCCTCCTGATACGATACCGGCGCCTGCTCCGTCAGTTCTCCGAGCGGTGTGACGGCGTGAAGGTCTCCGCGCTCATCCAGATACATGTCCCCGGCGCCGCGGAAGCGCAGCCGTATGTCGGATACCTCGCCGCCCGGATGCACTATGAACTCGTATTTCATGCGCCCGCCTGAGGAAAAATATACTAGGTCTATGTTCCGGTAAATGTCCTCGTAGGTGATGCGACCGTAAGCCGGGACATGCGTGACGCCGTCAGGGCAGTGAGCGTAGTAATAGTGCGACACACCGTCGAGCGCCTCGGCGGCGCCGATGCGCGGGAAGGGATTTGCGCCCTCGAAAAGCACGTCCATGCGGTACAGTGTAGTTTCGTGTATTTCGTGGTTCGGAACGGCGCCCTGCATGAAAGCCTCCCTGTCTTCCATTCCTTGATTGCCGGGCTCGTGTTTCGAGAACACATAGCTCACGCCCTCGCGCCTGAAATACAGCATCGCCCCGGGGGCATCCACTGTGTAGAGCACATCCGGCCTGACCTTGCCTTCGGTGTCAGCGACCTGCCCGCGGTTGGGTATTATCCGCAGAGAGGACTTCGAGTCCGCGAGCAGATTTTTCCCGTCCTCGCGCCCGGCGCCGGTTGTATTCCCGGGAAGCAGCGAGCGCTCATCGAGCAGCTGCTTCAGGGGAGCGGAGATCCGCACAACAGGCCGGGAAGTTGAGATAGAATTGCGTCCCGCGACCGCGGTGCGGTCACGCCCGGCGGGCGTGGAAGCTACCGCTGATTGCGCGAGCAGGATGAGAGCGATGGGGAGGTAGCGGAGTAGTGGTGTATGCATGATTGCCCCCAGGTGCTTAACGGGGAAAGGTGAAAAGTGAAAGGTGAAAAGTGAAAGGATTCGTTCTCAGACGGACGCGCGGGATTGCGCTGGACGGGCCAACGGCAGTCCGTTCCCATGCCGGGAGAGGGTTGTCCCGTGATTCGAACGGGTTTGTATTTACTCTGTTTCGCATCTTTCGTGTGTTTCGCGGGTAGTCTTCGAGATTATCCGTTTCTATCCGCGTGCTCGGCGGGCTTATCCTTACGTACACAAGCGTGCAGTGACGCTGTTGCGCTGGAAAATGACTTCCATTTCGGAAACATGATCCGTGCTCTCCACATTAATCAGCAGTTGATTGATTATACGACAGGCGCGGGAGAAAAGCCACTCTCTCCCGCGCTTTCGTTTCTCCCGTGTTATCTGCCGAGCAGCATTGTCCGCGTGATAATGCGCCCCGCCGCGTCGAGCCGGCAGATGTACATGCCCGGCGGAAATGCGGAGGCGTCCCATGAAAATGAACGGCTTCCGGCGGTAGTCCAACCGTCCGCAAGCGTCGCGAGCTCCCTGCCGAGAGCGTCGTATATTCGCAGGATCATGTATGCGTCTTCAGGCGCGTTCACGGTGATAAGGGTCCGTTCGCCGAAGGGATTCGGGTGGTTCTGATGCAAGGCCCATGCTGAAGGCGCGGCGGCCGCGGCTGTTCCCTTCGAAACCGGCTGCGCCGGATCGTATGCCCACGGCTCGCGTCCGTAGGCGGGCAGCACGGCGGTATAAACGATTTTGCCGTCTACCGCGACGAGCGAACGGATCTCGAGTCCTCCGCCGCCGGGATTCGCATCCTTCACCATCGCGGTGCCGACGGCCGTGCCGTCGCAGCTCCACAGCTCGATGCCGTGCGTTCCGTCATCGGCATAGAAATAGAAGCGATCTCCGACGATGGGAAAATGCAGATAGTCGTAATATCCGCCGCCGTAACCGGTGTAAAGCGGCTCGCAATCACCGTAGTGATTTATGGTCAGCAATTTCTGCGTTCCGTTGGCCGTGCCGTCGCTGATCCAGAGCTGCCGCCTGCCGTCCTCTCCTGCCGCCATGAAATACAGGGCGCCGTTGAAGACCGTAAGCCAACTCGGCGATGAGGATCCGCCGCCCGTGAGTATGTCCTTCAGCATGACTGTCCCGTTCGCCGTCAAGTCGCTGACCCACAATTCCCTGCCGTTCACGCCGTCATCCGCCGTGAAATAGACCTTGCCGTTGAATTCGGTGAAGAAGAGCGGAAATGAATCACCATTGGGATTGATGTCCTTGAACATGATTGTACCGTTCGCCGTGCCGTCAGTCCTCCAGAGCTCGTATCCGTTCGCATCGTCCGTACCGACGAAGTATAAAGCGTTGTTGACAACAGGGAAATTATACCCCCAGAAGTATGGATCGGTCCGCATGGTAACAGCACTGCTGACCAGATAGGTGCCGGCATCCGTGCCATCGCTTCTGCATAGCCGATTGCCGCCATAGCCGTCCACATTGGCGACATAGTAGAGCACATTGCCCCAGGCACTCACCCGTCTGGGATTAGTGCCGTCATAGTTGGCCGGCGCCAGGCTCTTCACCATTGTAGTACCGGCGGTTGTTCCGTCGCTGCGGTGGAGCTCGTAACGATACGCCGTGATGAAAACGTTTCCGTTGAGGTACGGGTCTTTCACTTTTTTCTTTGAGATCGCCGCCGAAAACCATGTCATTCCACCGCATTCGGTGAAATAGCGCGGCGAGGAGCTTTCAGTGCCCTTTTTACCGTCAGGAAATATGTTCTTCACGAGCATGAACGGATCCGCCGGATCGGATGTCCTGTATGGTTCGTATCCTGTTGTGCCATCGTCAGCGCCCATGTAAAGAGAACCGTTGCATGAATAGACGTATGCGTAGCCGGGACCCGTAATACCGCTCTGGCTGCCGCTCCAGAAATCGCGGACCAAGGACGTTCCGGAGCTTGTGCCGTCGGTTTTCCAGAGCTCACGGCCGTGAATGCCGTCATCGGCCACGAAATACAGCGCTCCGTTGAATATCGCGGAGGAAACGGACATGATACCACCTATTGATTCCGCGCTGCCGGATCGGATATCCATCAGCATTTTGGGATTTTGCGCCGCAAGAAACGGGGAAAGCGCAAGGAAGAGGAGTAGAAGAGAGGATCTTTTCATGGCGGCTCCGGGAGATTGTTGTTAAGGATTTGGGGCTGCTTTTACGATTGAGTCGGGGAATTCTTGAAATCATTCCGTCGGAACAGCCGTCTATTTTGTCTTGATACAAATCAAAACAACCGGGAAACGCCGCGCATCGGTACTTGTACCCATACGGCAAAATATCCCGCTTGCAGCCCAATCCGTCTCGTCCCCGGCGAAAGACCATTCCAGATGTGGTCAATTCGCACTGAATTCCGTATATTTAAAAATAATGTCGAAACGGCGACACATCATCAGCAATCCCAAAACATTGGAGAAAAGATGCCGGCACGCAAGATCACAATAGCTATCCTTCTCATGGGTGTTACATTCATGTCCTGCAGCAAGGACGACGACACTCCGAACAATCCTGCTGCCGGTCCGGGAATCCCCTCGGATTACATGGTACCCGGCGGCGCGGGAAAGCAGCTGACACTCGAAGGGCAGAGCATCATGACGCGCACAGGCGCTCCGGCCGATACGAACTTCATTTTGATGACCACGATCGGAACGGGCGGCACCGCGACGGCTTTCGACGGCCGCAACGCGATGCATTTCATCACCATAAACGTGGATGGAGCGGACACCGATACTTCGGATGCGTATATGTTCGCCGACGACAAGGTTTACCTTTCATACCGCACGCCTCTGTCGAAGGCAGAGGTCGATACGATCCTCAAAGCTCCGCTGGCCGTCGGGACCACCTGGATGAGCGGCGACGATCAGGAACCGACGCCGTCGAGGATAGTTTCCCTGTCCGAGACAGTTGTAACTCCCGCAGGCACTTTCAAGGACTGCATCCTAGTAAGGGCGGAATCCTCCGACAGCACGGGGAGTTCCATGAGCCAGGAAATATGGATGGCCAAGGGAGTCGGTCCGGTTCGTTTCAAAGTGAGGATCAACGCCACGTTGATGGGTCTGACATACGAAATGAAGAGCGAGGCGCTTCTCAAGAGCAAGAACTATTAACGGCGCATGTCGGGTGGATTAAGAAGGCGTCTGCAGGCTAAGTACGACGCCGGCGAGAACATAGAGGTCGTCAAGCGGCTCCTGGAACCGCTTCTACGGCCCGGTATGTCGATTGCCGACATAGGCCCGGGCACGGGCGAGCTGGTGTCGCATATCCGGACCTTCGCCCGGGGACGGGGCATTGCGTTGGAATTGCACGTTGTGGATTATCTGCAATCCATACTCGACCGCTTTCCGGACGACGTGCGGAAGCACCTCTTCAATCTTCACACTCTTGCCGATACTTCCGAAGAGATCCGCCGCATGCCGCTCGGGGACGGCATCTTCGACGTAGTCGCCTTTACAGAGGTGATCGAACACATCACCTTCCCTCAGATAATGATTTCGGAGATCGCGCGCGTACTCAAGCCGGGAGGCCTGCTTGTGATCACGACGCCGAACATCTTCTGTCTCGGCAACCGCCTGGCGACGCTGTTCGGAACGGACAAGCTGTTCCGGAAAGTGGGTGAGGAGGGTTTCGTTTCCACGATCGAGTTCAACTCCTTCGGGCATGTGGCGCATTATTCGCCGAAGTCGCTCATACAGCTTCTTGAACCGTGGTTTGAAATCGAAAAGCGCACCGGCGCATGTTTCAAGCTGCCCGGACTGCGCTTCTTCCAGACCGCGCTCGCCCGCATGTTTCCGAATTTCGCGAACCACGTGGTGCTCATCGCGCGGCGGCGGGATATATCGGATACATCGCTCCGTATTGTGCCGTGCCTGCTGACGGGCGCCACGGAACTGACGCTGCCAGACGGGCGCTGCCTTCATCCTGTGCCGCACAACGGCATTTGCTACGACTGCCCCCATTTCCACAAGGATTTCCTGCACCGGCTGGACCGGAGGAAGAAGGCGGCGTACAGGCCGAAGAACTGACAGCGGCGGCCCAAACGACGGATACCGCATTTCCGGCCGGTTGCCGAAAAATTCCAGATCGTTAGGCGCATGAAATCCGCGCTGATATGTGAACTTCCCGTGCGGATTCTCCGTCGCTTCTTCGCTTGTTTCTGAATCGGTGAAAGCGGACGCAGGCTCTGGTGGAGACCAACCTGCCGGGAATACCCCGGCTCGTCGGAATGATCGGGAGGGGCACGTTACATCACCCCTCCCGTCTTCCTTTGATCAAGCTGATGATCATGCCTGAAAACTCAAAAAGCCGAGCAGAGAATTATCCTCCAAACGGACTATCTGCCTTAAACCTGCCGTCGAGTGTTCGTCGGCGCGCAAAAAGTGCCGTGAAGTTTACGCGATACCCGTGCAAGTATTCACGAGGACTCCTTCAGTTTGCGCTAGTGCCTGTGGAGGCCGCCGCGAGGACGCCTGCAAGCGAGCAAAAGCTGTTAGCAAGCATTTATCAAGTGCCGTACGAGCATGAAAAAGTGCGTGCAAGTCTGCTTCCGGTGCTCGTCAGCGCGCATAAAGTGCCGGGAAACTTACGCGAGCACCTGTGCAGGTTTTCACGAGGACTCTATCAAGTTTGCGCGAGTGGCTGTGCAAGCCGCCGCGAGGACGCCTGCAAGCGAGCAAAAGCTGTTAGCAAGCATTTATCAAGTGCCGTACGAGCATGAAAAAGTGCGTGCAAGTCTGCTTCCGGTGCTCGTCGGCGCGCATAAAGGGCCGGGAAGTATGCGCGAGTGGCCGTGCGGGTCGTCACGAGTACGCCTGCAAGTTGTCACGAGCGCCTGAGCAGGTCGTAACGAAGGGCGTTGCACGCGGCGGAAAAGCGGTGCAAGTCGTCAAAGGACTTGTGCAAGTCGTCACGAGGACTTGTGCAAGTCGTCACGAGGACTTGTGTAAGTCGTCACGAGGACTTGTGCAAGTTGCACGAGTGACCGTACAAGCCGGCGCGATGACGCTTGCCTGTTTACATGAAGTACCGCGCAAGTCTGCTTCAAGTGCCCGTTCTCCGTCTGAAAAAATGCCCACTTTCTCATTCGGAAAATCAATAAGATAGCTCCCATTAAAACGCTCAAACAGCATTTGAAGATCAAGACGTTCGTAGGGACCGGTGAGAATGCACTGCTGGCGCAGATTTGGACAGCAATGGATTTTGGATGACCACAATTTCGAGGCAACGAATGCTTCCAAGCCGGCCGTCCGGTGAACACTTAAAAGACAATAAGGTCAATTCGCCGTGTTTCCGGCGCCGGTGAATGTGTATGCGGCATTTCTTATATTTCCATAAAGCTAACGGACTGTAACACAAGCGAGGTTGTCATGTGTCGTCTGAACATAGGTCTGCTGCGTTTCATCCCGGCGGCGGCGCTCTTGTGCTGCCTTGCGGGCCCGCTGAACGCTCAACTGTCCGGTGTCAAAAGCATTCCCGGCAATTATGCCGGCATCGAGGCGGCGATCGCGGATCTCAATCTGAACGGAGTGGGACCGGGAGGAGTGACCTTCAACGTAGCGGCCGGACACGCGGAAACATTCAGCAGCGCGACGGCGGGGCGCATAACCACGACGACAAGCTCGGCCGCCGCTCCGATCGTTTTTCAGAAGTCGGGCGGCGGAGCGAATCCTCTGATCACCTCCGGCGCCGGCAGCGGAACCACGGACGGCATCATCGTGATCACGGGCACGGATTACATCACCTTCGACGGCATCGACGTCAGGGATAATCCGTCGAACACCAACACAACGGCTCAAATGGAGTGGGGGTACGCCCTGGTCAAGAAAAGCGCAGCGGCCGTCTACGACGGCTGCAGGCAGGCGGTCGTCAGGAATTGCGCCGTCACCCTGCAGAAAAGCAACACCGCGACAGTCGGCGTGAAAATCGGGAACCACCTGGCCACGTCCACCGGCGCGTTGACGATAACCTCGCCGACCGAAGCTCATAACAACTGCCGCATCTACAACGATACGATACGCGGCGCCTACACCGGCATCAGGGCGGAGGGATACTCCGCATCCGCGCCCTACACTCTATACGATCAGGGGAACGACATCGGCTTCAGCGGCGGCAACGTTATAGAGGATTTCGGCGGGTCTTCCAGCGCGGCGTACGGTATCTACACGGCGTACCAGAACGAATTGATCATCGCAAACAACCTCATCTCGGGCGGCGCGGGCACGACGAACTCCCTTTACGGCGTCTACACGGCGACCGCGAGCAGCGCCACCAGCAACGTCTCCGGAAACACGATCACGCTTACGGGCTCCTCCGGGGTATACGCCGTCTACAACACATCGGGCTCCACCGCGTCGGGCAACACGGTCACGATATCGGATAATGAGATCACGAACTGCGGCGCCTCCGGGGTATTCTACGGCATCTACAGTTCCGCAACCCCGGCGTCCATGGTTGTCGGTGGAAACACGATCTCGCGATGCGTCTGCTCGAGCACGCTTTACGGTATCTACATGAGTTCGTCCGTCACCACGACTTCGGCATTCACGGGAAACACGCTGGATTCGCTGATTACCAGCGGATCGAGCACGGCATACGGCATCTATCACAACACCACCACCACCGCATCCTGCACGACATCGGGGAATACGATACGCAATTTGAGATCCACGGGCGGATCCGGGACTGTTTACGGGATATACACGGGCACGTCGCTGACGCATGACGTCAGGAAAAACATAATTGCAGGCGTCTCCTCCCAATCCGGCACGGTGCGCGGCATCTATGTGGGCGCCGCCAACCTCACAACGCTCGCAAATAACTTCATCTCCGGGCTTTCTTCGCCGAGCGGCGCTTCGGGAGGCGTGTCGCCTTCAGTAGCCGGCATCTGGAATGCGGTTACCGCGACTGCGGGCACCGTCAACATCGTTTACAACACCGTGTACCTGGACGCCGTCAGCAGCAGCGCGTCCTTCGGTTCGGCTGCGGTGTTCGCGAATTCGGCCTCGACCACCGAAATGCGAAACAACATACTGGTCAATGCATCCGTCCCCGGCGGGGGCTCGACATCGGCCAACACGGTGGTGTACCTTCGCAGTTCCACCGCCCTCGGCACTTACTCCAGCGCGTCGAACAACAACTGCTTCCATGCAGGCGCTCCGTCCGCCAACCGTCTCATTTACTTCGACGGCACGAACGCCGACCAAACCCTGGCCCAGTTCAAGGCGAGGGTCGGACCGGCGCGCGATCAGCAGTCGGTGACCGAGAACGTTCCCTTCGTGAACACCACTTTGTCCCCTTACGATCTGCACATCGCCTCCGCCTCGGCGACGCAGTGTGAAAGCGGGGCGGAGAGGGTCACGGCGCCGGCCGCCGTCATCGACGATATCGACGGGAATCCGAGACACGGCGAAGTCGCTTACGCGGGCGCGGGGCTCGCGCCCGACATCGGCGCGGATGAAGGGAACTTCACCGCCGCGGATCTGACGGGGCCGACGATTCGCTACCTGCCGCCGGGCGCCGGGACGGCCGGAGCATCGAGGTCGTTCCCGAATGTCTCGATAAACGACGTGCACGGTGTGGACAGCTCCACCGGCACACGGCCCAGGCTGTACTACAAGAAGGGCGTCCTTTACAACGAGTGGAACGGCAACACCAGCGCGACTCAGGGCTGGAAATGGGTGGAAGCCAACGGAACGACCTCTCCATTCGATTTCACTATCGATTATTCGCTGCTGCCCGGACAGAGCGTGATCTCCGGTGATACGATATTCTACTTCATAACCGCGCAGGACAGGTGGAGCACTCCCAATATCGGTATCGCGCATGGACTGTTCGCGTCGTCACCGGCCAGCGTCGCCTTGACTGCGGCGGCCTTCCCGGTCACGGGGACAGTTAATTCCTACATGATAGCCGGAGGCATGGCGGGCACGTACAAAGTGCCGGGCTCCTTCCCATCCCTTACAGGCGCGGGCGGTTTCTTCATGGGACTGAACTCCCGGACGCTCGTGGGTGACGTGACGGTGCTGATAACGGACAGCGTATACGAGGACGGGACTTACGGACTCAACCAGATCGCCGTGGATCCGCCCAATTCCGTGTTCGGCGTCCGCATCGCGCCGGATACAAACCTCGTTCGGACGCTGTTCTCCAGGAGCGGCGCCGGAATGTTACGCATCGAGGGCGCGGACGGGGTCACTTTCGACGGCCGCTGGAACGGAAGCGGCAGATACCTTCGCATGGTCAATGCATCGACGGCCAACAGCGTTGTGACCTTCCAGTCCGATGCGCTTGCGGATACAATCCGGAATTGCATTATCGAGGGCAATAACACGACCGCGGCGGGCGGCGCTTCCTGCGGACTGCTGAGGATCGGTCCCGGGATCGCCAGCGGCAACGACGGCATCGTGATAAAGGAAAACGAGATCAGAAACAGGTCGGACTCGGCGAGCTCGCCCACGGTAATGTTCTTCGCCCTGGGATCCTCGGGCGCATACAACTCGGGGAACGTGATCGCGGACAATGATTTCTTCAATTACACCACGCACGGCGTCAACGTGTACAATGCCGGCAACGGCGAGGGCTGGTCCATCACGGACAACCATTTCTACAACAACAGCGGATCCCCGCTGACTACGGGCATATTCCACATCTATTTCGTTCCGCAGGCCGTTTCGCACTCGAACCTCATATCCGGCAATTACATTGGCGGCACAGCCCGCTACTGCACCGGAGCGCCCATGACGAACAGCGGCTCGTCAAATTGTTACGGCATCGCGGCGACGGTCGGACCGGCGTCTCCCACATCCATACAGGGCAATATCATCAGGAACATGACGTTTACCAGCACGAGCGGCACCGGGCTCTTCTACGGAATATACGTCAACGGCGGCATGGCCGACATCGGAACGGTGACGGGCAACGTGATCGGCGATCCTTCCAGGTCCAACAGCATCGTCACGTCGCAATCCGGCTCGTTGATCGGCATTCACTCCCTGGCGCCGGGCGCCGTGAACATCCGCAACAACGTTGTGGCGAACGTCACGGCGACGAACAGCGGCGCGCACATCATGGGCGGGATATTGCACGGGGGTGGTCCGGTCAACATGTCGAACAATACCGTCATGGATCTATCCTCCGCATCGGCGTCCACGACGATCACCAACGGCGCCATGTTCGGGATAATGTCGAGTTCGATCAATTCAGGGCAGGTTATCGAGGGGAACCGCATCGCGCGTCTGAGCAACAGCGGCGGCGGCAGCCCGGGCGTCATATCCACTTACTGCCAGGGCATAGTGGTCTCAGGCGCTTCCTCCTCCGGCTCGATATCGCGCAATTCGATAAGCGGTCTGACCAACAGCAGCGGAGGCGCCGGCTATGTCGTCGGCCTTCACGTGAACGCGGGCAATTGGACGGTCTCCAACAATACTGCGGCGCTCAGCAACTCCCCGTATTCGAACGGCACCGTCGTCCGGGGAATCTGGGACGACGGAGGCGCGGTCTACTCGAACGGGTATTTTCACAACACCTGCCTGATCTCCGGAACGAACGGGACTACGGCGGCGAATTCGCACGGTTACGCGCGCACCGCCGCGACCGCGGTGAGACACGCCAACAACATCTACTTCAACGCGAGAACGGGCAACGGAGTCCATCTGGCTTGCGGAAGCACGGTGGCCGGCGCATGGAATTCCGACTTCAATTTCCACGTGTCGCCGGACACGTCGGCCGTGGCGGCATACAACAACTCGGTCTACGGTTTCGAATTGTTCAAATCGAACAGCGCCGGGGATTCCTACAGCCTGTATCTCCCGGCCGCTTCCATTTCCCCGTCGAGCCTGTTCCGCGACGCCGCCGACGGTGATCTCATGATAGATTCGACGAATGCGGTCTGCTGGACCGTCAACGGAAAGGGAATAGCCGGACCCGCGGCCGACTCCACGGCGGACGACTTCCACAGCAGCGGTGTGAGGTCGGTGACGCAGGGCATGGCCGTCGACATCGGCGCCGATGAATTCACGACGTCCACAACACCGCCGTCAGCCGCGGTCACCGGCGCGCCGGCCGCCAACGGCGCCACAGTGTTCAGCTTCGCCGGTCAGAATCTCGCCGTCATCAGCTGGGGCTCGGGAGGAACCGTGCCCGCATCGGTCGATTTCCGCTACTACTCGGGCGACAATCCTCCCGCACCGCTCGCGGGCAAATACAGCAACGCCTACGCGGCCGTGACGGCCACGGGCGGCAGCGGATACACGTACGACATCACTTTCGGTTATTCGCCCGCCTGGCTGGGGACCATTTCGTCGGAATCCAGCATCCGGCTCGCAAAACGCGACGGCGGCATATGGAGTTACCTGTCGGCGTCGGCCGCGAACACTTCCAACAAGACGGTCACGATGACCGGCTTGACATCGTTTTCCGACTTCGCTCTCACCGACGCCACGAATCCCCTGCCGGTCGAACTGACGGCGTTCACAGCTCACTTGCGCGGCGACGCCGTGCATCTGGCGTGGAAGACCGCCTCCGAGCTGAACACTCTGCGCTTCGAGGTGCAGCGCCGGACGACGGGTGATTGGGAGTACATCGGCGCTGTGGACGCCGGCGGATCGTCGGATCTCGCGAGGGACTACGCTTTCATCGACGGAGAACCCCGGAAGGCGGCGGAATGCCGGTACCGCCTGAGAATCGTCTATAGGGACGGCGCCTGCGAACATTCTCAGGAAGTGCTCGTGATGATGCGGCCCGGGGCTGAGGGCTTCGGATTGCTCGCGAACTATCCTAATCCGTTCAATGCGTCCTCGACGATATCATTCACGCTGCCGTCGGATCGGCACGTGAAGGTGCGGATAATGGACGAGGCCGGGCGCGAAACCGCTGTGTTACATGATGGGGTTCTGACAGCCGGCGTTCATTCAACCGTGTTTTTCGCCCGGGATCTTCCGGCCGGTATCTATACTTGTGTCGTTACGGCGGGGACGGAGGTAAGGACCAGGAGAATAGTGCTGGCGAGGTGAGCGGGCTTTGACCGGTATTACGCGTGGCTGACTTTTGACGTTTTTCCGGCGTGAAGGGTGAAGGGTGAAGGGTGAAGAGTGAAGAGTGAAGGGGGAAGGGGCGCTGGTTGAGGTCTTTCGCCCGACGGATCGTTCTTGCGTCCAACGTCTAACGGATTGAACCATCCGTTTCAATATATTGTTTTGTTGTGATGCGGCAGGCGCCGCGAGGACATCCAGCATATGCAAGAAGACGAAATTCTCGGCAAAGCATACGACGGCCGCTTGATGAGGCGGCTGTTGACTTATTCGAAACCGTACCGCTTTCACATAGCCGGAGCTATACTCCTGACTGTCCTGATTTCGGCGCTCGGCCCCTTGCGACCTTACCTGACGCGGATAGCGGTGGATGAGCATATCGCGAACAAGGATTCGAACGGCTTGTTGCTCATCGCCGTCCTGCTGCTCGGTTCGCTGCTGCTGCAGGGAATAGTGCAGTATGTGATGACCTATTTCACTCAATGGATCGGCCAGCACACGATTTTCGACATCAGGATGCAGATATACCGCAAGCTGCAGCGGATGTCGCTCTCGTTTTTCGACAGGAATCCCGTGGGCCGCCTGGTCACAAGAGTAACAGGGGATGTGGAGGTCCTGAACGAAATGTTCTCATCGGGCCTCGTCACGGTATTCGCGGACGTTTTCATCATCATCTGGATCGTCATCTTCATGTTCATGATCGACTGGGGGCTGGCCCTGGTGACTTTGAGCGTGCTTCCGCTGCTGGTCTATGCAACCTTTCTTTTCAGGAAGAGGGTGCGGGAGACGTACCGCGACATCCGTTTCGAGGTCGCGCGCCTCAACAGCTTCACGCAGGAACGGGTTTCGGGCATGAGCACGGTGCAACTTTTCGGCAGGGAGCAGGCTGAGACAGCCGCTCACGAAGACATCAACAGGGCGCACACCGAAGCCAATGTCAAGTCGGTGTTCTATTACGCGGTTTTCTTTCCGACGGTCGATTTCCTGAGTTCGCTCGCCGTCGCCCTGATAATCTGGTACGCCGGGCAGAACATTCTCTCGGGTTTGATGACGCTTGGAACCCTGATCAGCTTCATCCAATACACGGAAATGTTTTTCAGGCCGGTGCGCGACCTCTCAGAGAAATACAACATCATGCAAAGCGCAATGGCGTCTTCCGAGAGGATTTTCAAGCTGATCGACGACGAAGCCGTGCTGCCGGAACCGGCGCCGGGCTCGAAGCTCTCCGCTCTCGACGGCGACGTGGAATTCCGAAACGTGAATTTCGCGTATAACGGAGACGACTACGTGCTCCGCGACGTCTCGTTCACGATCAAACGCGGATCGACCGTCGCCATTGTGGGCGCCACGGGCGCCGGGAAAACCACGATAATCAGCCTGCTGGGCCGTCTCTACGACATAAAGGCGGGAGCAATATACATCGGCGGGCGCGACATCCGGGAGATTCCGACGCCGGAACTGCGGAGGCATATCGGCGTGGTGCTGCAGGATGTGTTCCTGTTCTCAGGCAACATCGCGGACAATATTACACTGGGCGATGAAAGCATCGGCATGGAGCGGGTGCGCGAGGTTGCGGCGTTGGCGGGCGCGGACGGCTTCATCGAACGCCTCCCCGGCGGCTATGCGACGGAAGTCAAGGAGAGGGGCGCGACACTATCGGTCGGGCAGAAGCAACTGCTGGCTTTTGCCCGGGCACTGGCTTACGATCCCGAGATTCTGATACTCGACGAGGCGACATCGAGCATAGACACCGAATCCGAGCAGTTGATTCAACGGGCGATCGAGCGTATGCTGAGAGGACGCACCTCCATAGTCATCGCGCACAGGCTCTCGACGATACGCAACGCGGACAAGATACTGGTCATGCATAAAGGCCGCATACGGGAGCAGGGCACGCATCAGGAGCTGCTGGAACTGGGCGGCATCTATTTCCGGCTGTATCAGCTGCAGTACAAGGAACAGGAAAACCGCGAAACTGTGCGCCGTTAACCCGCCTCACGTCACCTGATCCTGTTCCTGTCGTCCCATATGGGATACAACAGCCGATAATCTCCGAATCCGCTCTCGTCCACGAAGACGAAGCGCCTGTTCAGCTCATAGTATTCCCAGATTTCGTAGGGTTTGGATTCCACGTCCAGCGGATGCCTGTCTACGGTATTCGGAGGGCCGTAAATGATATAGACCATTCCCCGGTCGGTTTTCCACCCGGCGATGTAATGGCCGAAGTTCGCGTTGGCATAGGCGATACGGGTGTAGTATTCGACCATTGCCCTGTTGGTGGATGAGCCGGGCGCGGGATTGTTCCTTTCCCAGAATTCCTCGAAACGCCGGCGGCGTTCCTTCTCATCCTGCGGTTCGCGGATGTATGACAGCTCGCCGCTCTTCGCGAAATACCTGAGCTGCTCTATGGCTTCGTCCAGGTCGGTGATGGAAAGCGGAGCGCCGCCGCTGAGCCATTCCACGATGAAAGGACGAGTCGCTTTTACCGAAACCGTGCCGCCCGTCGAATCCCCCGGCACCGCGGCCGTAAGTTCGAGATCGAAGGCCCCGATGCCCATTTCCTGTAATCCTATCTTCGTGACGAAGGTATTGAGGCCCCGACGCACCGACTGCCGCTCGCGTTTTTCCATCACGACCTGCTGCTTTTTCGTGATTCTGTGCGTCACCTCCAGTTCGCCGAGCAGGAAGGGATTGTATATCTCGTAAAACACGGAAACGCCGTCGCTGAGCATGGCGACATTGGGATTGACATGAGGCGATATCCTCCGTTTGCCTTCCATCTCCTCGATTTTCGAAACCAGCATGAGATCGCTGATCCCGAGCAGGTTGCGGTCGAACTTTCTCACGTCGATTCTGCGCGAGAGTCTGTACTCCTTGGACGATTCCTTGTCTTCGTAGTATATCTCGACGATCGCCGGTCCCGGCTCCAGCGATATCGATCGCAGAGTCAGATCGCTGGTGTTGGGATTGGTAGCGCCTTCGAACGTGCTGCGCTCGACTTTTCGCGTCCAGGTCTCCTCCCGCAGGCGTTTGCCTTCTTCATCGCTCACAACCGCCGTTATGGTGTACGCTCCCACATATCCGTCGGAGGTCCTCACGAAAGTGATCAGGTCGAAGGGAATCTGCACATAAATGTCGATCCTGCTCGACAGGCCGTACTCGTCGAACTGGGCGAAATTCATGGCATCGAAGTAGAACGGTTGTGATCTGCCGGGGACGGCCGGCCGCTGTTGTTCCACTTGTCCCTGGAGAGAGGCCGGTATCAGGGCAAGCAACAGCGCCCACGCTTTGCAGATGTCGGATGAAAGGCGCATTGGTTACTCCGCGTTTGTTCCGAACAGGTCGTGTTCGTCTGCTCCAACAATTCTAACTGAAAGAAAAGTCCCGGGCAACGGGCGCGTCGAAAAAGATTCCAGCGGTACGTGAGTTTCGTTGTCGATCTCCGGAGCGTCATGCTCGGTTCGTCCGACCGCCATGCCGTCTTCGATTCGATCGATCAGCACCTTGAGCGTCGCGCCTATAAGCGAACGGTTGCGCGCGAGGGAGATTTCCGATTGAATGTCCATAATGACGCTTCTGCGTGCCTCCTTCTCGGCGGGAGGCAGGGGATCGCCCAGTTCCGCGGCGGGGGTGCCTTCCTCGGAGGAATACGCAAAGACGCCGAGCCGCTCGAAACGCAATTCCCTCACGAAGCCGCACAAGTCCTCGAAGTCACGTTCCGTTTCGCCGGGATAGCCGACGATAAGCGATGTGCGCAAGGCGACGCCCGGGACTTTCTCGCGTATCCGCCGAAGCAGTTCAAGCGTGGCCGCCCGTGTAATCCCTCGGCGCATGGAACGAAGAACGGAGTCGGAACTGTGCTGAACCGGGATATCGATGTATCTGCAGATGGATGCGTGTTCCCTCATCACATCCAGCACTTCCGCGGGAAACTTTGCCGGATAAGCGTACATGAGACGAATCCAGTCGAGACCGTCTGTTTTAACGAGATCTTCCAGCAGCCGGGCAAGGCGCCGCTCGCCGAAAAGATCCAATCCGTAGGCCGTCGTGTCCTGCGCAATGAGCGCGACCTCGCGGACTCCCTGCCGGGCCAGAAGGCGCGCCTCCGCCAGTATGTCGCCGGGCAGGCGGGATGCAAGTCCGCCCCGCATCAGAGGGATGGCGCAGAAGGAACACGGATTGCCGCAGCCCTCGGATATTTTCAGCCATGCGAAATGCGAAGGTGTGGAAAGGCGACGTTCGCCGAGCAGCTCAGTTCTGTAACTGCCGCCGAGCATTTCGAGAATCCGTCCGAAGTCCGTCACACCGAAAAACCCGTCGACTTCCGGAATCTCTTTTTCGAGTTCGCTGCGGTATCGTTCGGATAGGCAGCCGGCGACGATGAGGCGCCTCAATTTGCCGAGCTTTTTGCGTTCCGCTGCTTGCAGTATGACTCCGATCGATTCCTCCTTCGCCGCATCGATGAAACCGCAGGTATTGACGATGAGCGTATCGGTGTTGTTCGGATCGTCGGCGATAACCAGCCTGTTGGCCTCGATCTGCCTCAGCAGGACCTCGGAGTCGACAACATTCTTGGAGCAACCGAGCGTTATGATCGAGACGGTTCGCCTGCGTTTCGTTGATGCTCTGTTTTTCCCGTCCTGTTTCGCCATGATACCTTAACCGGCGGAACGGGCGTGTCGTTCCAATGCTGCTTCCACCAAAGCGATGTCCGAAGGCCGGTCCACGGAAATCGAAATTTCCGATACCGTTGCGGCTTTGATCACCATGCCGGCTTCCAGAGCTCTTAATTGCTCGAGGCGCTCGGTTTGTTCGAGATGGCTTTGGGGCAAGGACGCGAAGCGGGCAAGCGACTCCCGCCGGAACGCATAGATGCCTATGTGGCGGTGGAAGCTGAAAGCGCCTGCGCCGTCCCGCCGATGCGGAATGGGCGCCCGGGAAAAATAGAGGGCTCTCCCGTCGGCTGTGATGGCCGCTTTCACCACATTAGGATCGGCGAAGGAGGCGCGGTCGTCCGACTGCGCGACCGCGGTCGCGATGTCGGCGTCGGCGGCCCGCAGCAAAATTCCTGTCACGGCATCGATGGTCGCGGGAGCGATCAGGGGTTCGTCGCCCTGCACGTTGACGATGATATCCGCTGCGATTTGTCCGGCGGCCCAGGCGACCCGCTCGGTACCGGATTCGAAGCCGGCCGGCGTCATCAGGGCTTCTACACCGAAATCCCGGACAACAGCGGCGATCCGTTCGTCATCCGTGGCGACCAGCACCGCGTCGGCCGCTGCCGCGGCGCAGCGCTCGCAGACGAACTTGATCATCGGTTTGCCGGCGATCCGCGCCAGGGGCTTGCCCGGAAAGCGAGTCGAGGAGTATCGCGCCGGGATAATGATTACCGTTCTTGTTTCCGGCGTCATCGTCGGCTTGTCAGGGTTGACGTCCTCCCAGGACTTTGGGGACGGTGAAGTAACCTTCGTTTGCGGACGGGGCGTTGAGCAGGGCTTCGGCGGCGTTGAGTCCGGGTACTGCTTCGTCCTCGCGATAAACTGGGTCGCCGCTCGTGATTCGTGTCATGGGTTCTACACCTTCCGTGTCCGCTTCCTTCAGCAGGTCGACGTACTCGAGAATTCTGTTCAACTGCTCGGTCATTTCCTCGACCTCGGAAGGAGCGAGTTCCAGGCGGGCCAGAGCTGCTATATGTCGGACTTCCTCGCGGGTTACGCTCATCGGGGAGGACGTCAGATGGACTTGTCGTAAATCCGGTAGGTCTTGTATGCGTCGGCGTTCATGAGCTTCGCGGCGCGGTTCATCATGGTGTTGTCTTCGAGCACCCATGATGCCTCTCCGGTATGAACGCCCCGCTTGTCGGCCCGGTCGATTATCTCGAAGTACATCACGGAGTCATATCCCAGGCCTCGATGTTCCGGAAGCAAGCCCAGAACCATGATTCGCATCTGCGTCACGAGCTTCCGCCGGGTTTTCAATCTCCAGAGGCCGGGCAGCAAGCGGCCGCGGCGGTTGTGTATCAGGATCTGATTGATATCGGGCAGGGTAAGAGCGAAACCCACCGGTTCCTCGTGATGGCAGCAGAAGAAAGCGAATTCATGGAAACCGGACAGAGCCATCTTAAGATCTCCGGCCAGCGCATCCAGTTCGGCGTCGTCGAGCGCCACCGCTCCCCAGTTTTTTTCCCACCCCCTGTTGTAGAGATCCTTCACGATCTTGATCTCGTCGCGAATGCGGGAAAAATCGAAATCGCGGATTGTGATGCCGTGTCTCTCGCGCACCGCCTGCTGAACCCGCATGAGTTTGGGCGTCATGACGGTCGCGTGCCGCAGCCGGTATGCGAAAAGGTCCTTTGCCTTTGCAAAGCCGTTGTTCTCGACCAATCCCGGGTAGTAATCGGGATTGTAGGGCATGAGGATCACGGCAGGCTGTTCGAATCCTTTCACCAGCATCCCAATGTCATCGTTCACCGAGGGATTCATCGGGCCTCGCATGACGTCCTTGCCGTGTGCCTTCAGCCATTTGCCCGCCTCGGCGAAGAGGGCGTCAGCGACCTCCTGGTCGTCGATGCATTCGAAGAAGCCGAAAAAGCCGACTTTGTCCGCATGAACGATGTTGTGATTCTCGTTGATTATCGCTGCTATCCGGCCTGCCGGCTTTCCGTTCTTTTCAGCGATGTAAAGTTGCGCCAGCCCGTGTCTGAAAAATGGATTTTTTTCGGGATCCAGAATCTTCCGCCTGTCGTAGAGAAGAGGCGCCGTCCAATTGGGATCTCCGTTATAAAAGTTCCATTGGAGCTTGATAAAGCGTTCACGGTCCCGCCGTGTGCTGATGGGATGAATTGTGGTGGCCATTGCGCTCAGCCGGTCAGGAGATTACTCCGAGTTTATGCCCTATTTCTGCGCTGATTTCAAGTATTCGGTCCAGATGCTCTTTTTCGTGCGTGGCCATGTAGCTGGTGCGCAGCATCTGCAGGCCTTGAGGCACGGCGGGGCTGATGAAAGCGTTGACGAATACACCCGCGTCGAATAATTCACGCCAGAACACGAAGGTCGTCTCGTCGTCGCCGATGATAACGGGCACCACGCCGGTTCGGCCGGGAATCACCCGGAAACCCAGGCGGTTGAATCCCTCTCGCATGTACTGCGCGTTGGCGATGATGCGGTCCACCAGGTCCGGTTCCTCTTCGAGAATATCAAGCGCGGCCAGGGCCGCCGCCACGCTGGCCGGAGTTGGGCTCGCGCTGAAGATGAGGGCCGGGGAGTGATGCTTGACGTAGTTTATCACCGGGACATCTCCGACCACGAATCCGCCGAGACTCGCGAAAGTTTTGCTGAAAGTCCCCATGGTCAGATCCACCTCGTCCACCAGGCCGAATTCGCTGGCCGTTCCTCGGCCGCCTTTTCCGATGATGCCGACGGCATGCGCGTCGTCGATGAGTATGCGGGCGTGGAATTTCTTGGCCGCTGCGACCAGGGCGGGCAGATCCACCACCTCTCCCGTCGTGCTGAATACGCCGTCCGATACCACAAGAGCGCTTTTACCGTCAGGAAGCGAGGCGAGCACGTTTTCGAGATCCTGCATGTCGTTGTGCCGGTAACGCAGGAAGGTGGCGTATGCGCCCTTTGCCATGAGGTTGCCCGCTTGTATGCAAGCGTGGTTGTCCTTGTCCGACACTACGAATTCGCCTCTCTGCACGAGAGTGAAAATGACGCCCTGGGCTGTCTGGTATCCGGTTGAGAAGAGCAGACAGGCTTCTTTGCCGAGAAAGGCGGCGAGTCGTTCCTCGAATTCGTTATGCAGGCTCAGTGTGCCGGTCAGGTAGCGGGAACCGGAACAGCCGGTTCCGTAACGTTTGATGGCGTCGAGGCTCGCCTCCTTGACCCTGGGGTGCGCCGTCAGGCCGAGATAATTGTTTGATCCGGCCATTATGATTTTTCGGCCTTCAATCGAAACAACCGGCCCTTCATTTTCCTCTATGGCCCGGAAGTACGGGTAATAACCCCTGGCTTTGACCTCGTCGGCGCGGGTAAAAGCCCGGCATTTGTCGAATAAGTCCACTAAATTCTCCTTGCTGCGTTATAAACCCCGAACGCCCGTAATTTCAGTTGATTATCTATCGTGAGGGAGGCATCCGCCTGTTCGTGCAAAATCCGCGTTTTGAGCGGAAACCAAATTTCAATATACTTTTGTGTGATCGGAAATGCAATAAATACCTATGTCTTAATGTCATATTATCGGGAATCAAAATCATGTTAGCATGCATAACCGGCGCGACCGGTTTCATCGGCAGCCATCTGGCGGATTATCTTATAGCCGAAGGAACAGACGTCCGCGCGCTGATTCGTCCCACGAGCAATTTGCGCTGGTTGAAGGACAAACCTGTGGAACTAGTCCAGGGCGATATCAGGGACGCGGCATCACTCGACCGTTTCCTCGCCGGCGCGGATGAAATCTATCACATCGCCGGCCTCGTCAAGGCGCGTTCGGAGCAGGAGTATTTCGAGGCGAACGAAACCTCCACCCGCCGCATGCTGGAGGCGGCCGCGCGGGTGGCGCCGGACATTCGCCGCTTTCTGTTCGTAAGCAGCCAGACTGCCGCAGGTCCCGCGGAATCGCCGGAGGCACCCGTGACGGAGGAATCCCCCTGCCGGCCGATCACCGCCTACGGACGTTCCAAGCTCGCCGCCGAAAAACTCGTGGCGTCCTTCAACGGGAGCATCCCTTCCACCATAGTCCGCCCGCCCGCGGTGTTCGGACCGAGGGATACCGAGATACTGGTCTATTTCAAGACCGTTTCCCGGGGCCTGAATTCCATTATCGGTTTTCAGGACAAGCGCCTGAACCTGATTTATTCCGCGGATCTGGTCGACGGCATCATCAAGGCCGCGCGGCATCCTGCGTCGGTCGGGCAGACCTATTTCATCGCCAGCGAGCGCTTGTACTCCTGGCCTGAAATCGCGGCCATCACAGGGAAGGCGCTGGGACGGAAGTATCTGACGCTGCGCATTCCGCATGCCGTGGTTTACGCGGTCGCGGGGGTGGCCCAAACCATCGCCGCAGTACGCGGTAAGGCGGCCACTTTGAATATCGAGAAGGCGAGGGATCTCACTCGGCGGTATTGGGTTTGCGACGCGGCAAAAGCGAGGCGAGACTTGGGGTTCGGCGAGAGGCATACATTGGATGAAGCTTTCGCTCGAACCATCGGCTGGTATCGGGAAAACGGCATGCTGGGCTGAGACCGACTCCCGCGCCCGGAGGCGGCGTGACACCGGCGCGGATTCACGGCCGCGTCGAAGCTGCGTACAGGTTGCGGGAGTATATGAAAGTGTGAACGGTCCAGGGAACCAGATATCTGATCGAACGGCCCTCCGCAACGCGTCTTCTGATGTCGCTGGAGGATATGTCGAGCATCGGCATTTCGATAATTCTCGCGCTGTCCGCGTAAGGGTGACTGGCCATATCCAGGCCGCTGCCGGGACGTCCGGCAACGGCCACGCGCACAGAGGAAAGTATCTCGTCGGGCTCTTTCCAGAGCGGCATATCCTGAAAGGCGTCGGCGCCCAGAACCATTGTGAATCTGTCGTTCGGAGAAGCGGACTTGAGATGGCGCACGGTATCGATCGTCCAGGAGATGCGGGGTTTTTCGGCTTCGAACGGCTCGACCCCGAAGGCGGGATTGTCGCCGACGGCCAGCGCCGTCATTTCGAGTCTTAACGCCGCATCCGGGGTTTCCATCCCGTTCTTGAAAGGCGAACGCCATGCGGGAATAAAGAGCACCCGGTCCAGTTTCAGCTCGTCCCGCGCGCGTTCGGCCATGACCAGATGTCCTATATGAGGCGGATTGAAACTGCCTCCGATGAAACCGATATTCATTTCATTGCTTTGCGTTGTCCGGTCGGGCCGGTTGAGACGAGGTCTGAGCGGCAAGCCAGGATTTGATACCGGGAAAAAGGCCTTCCGCCGAATCCGCATCGGCGGTCAGCCGCGCAATATCCCCGCTGCAGGCGTCATACCTCGGCGGGAGCAGGTACACGGCGCTCTCGCTGTGGGATACTGCCTTGAGCATGCGCTCGAGGCGCCCCGATTCGGATCCTTCGTATGAGGCGCATAGATCGGGGTTCGGGTGTCGCAAACCGAGCGCGTAGAGATTTCCTCCGGTTGCCGGCCCGAGTATGAGGGCGTCGTCGAAGGCGTCCAGGAGCGAAAAGGCGGTCTTTATCGTGCGCAGCGAAATTGTCGCGGCCGAGGGAAACAGCAGCACCAGACGTCTGATTCCGCGGTTGAACTGCTCCTCCATGGCGCTGTGCAGACGCAGTGAGACAGCGCCTTCAGACTGCGGCTCGACGCGAAAAGAAGGGCATTTCGCGCGAATCCTGTCTTCAATGCCTTTATCGGCGATGTATGCCGCCGAGGACGCGAAGGTTATGTCGCGAAGCCGGCAGGAAGCATCGAACACCAGCGCGGAATGCAGTTCCCGCAGTCGCGTCCCGCCGGACGTCGTGTCCCGCGTTTCCGAGTCGTCCCGTTCCGGGAGTCCTGGATCGAATAATATCAGTCCGTCGGCGTCTCGCATTATTCAGATACCGCCGCGCAATTCTCTTCGCCGAGCGGCTTTGGCTGTCTGCATGAGGATTTGTGCTATGCTGCTCGATTCGGGCTCGGGGCGTCTCATCAAAACAAATTTCAACAAAAGATACAGCTTAATCAGTTGAAAGGAAATTTCGGACTTGTGACGCGCATAATAACGCAATTGTCCTTCGCGGTATGCGCGCGCTATGACCGGATTCCCGCCGTCTTGCGAACCGCCACCGAAATGCGTCAGACGCGATTCGGGCACGTACCGTACTCGGTAGCCGGAACTGTGCAGACGCCTGCAAATGTCGACGTCCTCGAAATAGAAGCTGTATCCGGCATCGAATCCGCCTACCGCGTCGAAAGCTTCCCTGGTGAAGAACATGGCCGCGCCGGCGAGTGAGTCGACATCGCGCGATCTCTCCGACTCGCGGCTGCGTTTCATCCAGGCGCCGCCTTTTCGCCTTCGGGCCTGCCTCCGGATGCGGCGCTCGCGGAATTCGGAAAGAATCCCGGGAAAGTCGATCCACGACGGTTGAAAAGATCCGTCCTGCCAGGATAGCCGAGGCCCCGCCAATCCGATGCTCCGGTCTTCTTCGCATGCTTGCAGAAGGGGTCCGATGAAGTCTCCGTCGAACATGATGTCGTTGTTCAGGAACAGCAGATGCCGGCACGATGCCGCCCCGGCGCCCAGGTTGCAGGCGGCCGCATAGCCGGTGTTGTTCTCCGGGGTTACCAGTATCGCTCCGGCGAATTCCTTCTGCGGATCGAGCCGAGTGTGACCGCCGTTGTCGACGACGATCACCTCCAGCATCTCTTTGAAACCGCCGTCCCTGAAAAGGCGGAGGACGGTGTAGGTCTGCTCCGGGTCGCCGTAGTGAACGAGTATGACCGAGACACCGGGCCGCATCGGCATCATTTCATCGCGGCGCGTATTCGCATCTCGCACACCGCTCGCCCGAGCAATTCCGCCACGACCGGCAGCTCCGGGCCGTGGATTCGTCCGGTCAAGGCGACGCGGATCGGCATGAACAGCGACTTGCCTTTGACGCCGGTGGAAACCTGCGCGGCGGCGATCATCTCCTTGATGCTGGATCTGTGCCATTCGGCGGCTCCCCGTATGCCGGCGGCGAACGCCTCGAGAACGGCGGCCGCGCCCTCCCCGCGCAAAGCTTCGCGCGCTTCCTCGGAATCGGGGGCGACGTCATCCGCGAAGAATATTCCGCTCTGTTCCACGATGTCGGAGGGCAGTTGCAGATGTGTCCCGACGGCATCTATTATCGCTCCGATTCTTTTTTCGTCCGAGGTGTCCACGCCCGCATCGCGCAGGTGCGGGAGGCAGAGGCGCAGACGCTGTTCCGCGTTCAGCTGACGGAAATAGCGGCCGTTGAACCAGCGGAGCTTGGCGATGTCGAATACCGCGCCCGCCTTTCCCACTCTGTCCAGTGAAAAAAGTTTCTCGAGCTCCGGCAGCGAGAACATCTCCCTGTCGCCGGGTATGTTCCAGCCGAGCAAGGCGACGAAGTTTATCAGCGCCTCCGGCAGATAGCCCGCCGCTCTGTACTCCTCGACTGCCACGTCGCCCTGCCGTTTGCTCAACTTGCTTCGATCCGCATTCAGCAGCAGCGGCAAATGCGCGAAGTTCGGCGGCGTCCACCCGAATGCCCGGTACAGCAGCAAGTGCTTGGCCGTCGAAGGCAGCCATTCCTCGCCCCGCACCACGTCGCTGACGCGCATAAGATGGTCGTCCACGACGTTGGCCAGATGATACGTGGGAAAGCCGTCCGATTTTAGGAGTACCTGATCGTCTATTACGCCGTTGGAAACCCGAATCCCGCCCCGAACCGCGTCCTGAAACTCCGTTTCGCCGGTAAGCGGGACTTTGAGGCGCACGGTGAACGGCTCGCCGGAGGACTCTCGCGAATCGGCTTCGTCGCTTCTTATGGAGCGGCAGCGGCGGTCGTACATGGGAGGGATTTTGGCTTCGATCTGGCGCGCCCTCTGTTCCTCGAGTTCGGCCGGCGCGCAGAAGCAGCGGTAAGCATGGCCTTGCGCCAGCAGCAGCCGAGCGTATTCACGGTATAGATCCGTTCGCTCGGATTGAACGTAAGGCGCGAATGGGCCGCCCGAGTCGGGCCCCTCATCCCAATGCAGCCCGGACCAGCGCAATGTATCCATCAGACCGTCGGCGGCGCCTTCGACGAACCTCGTCCTGTCCGTGTCTTCAATGCGAAGTATGAACGTTCCTCCGTAGCGTCTGGCCAGGAGATAGTTATACAGCGCGGTTCTGAGCCCCCCTATGTGGAGATAACCGGTCGGACTGGGAGCGAAACGGACTCTGATTTCGTGCTGTTTCATCATTGATTTCCGGTGTGAATTCAAATCGAGAAACAATATACGCCGCGACGGCGACGCGGGAAAGTTGCGCCTGCTGGCAAGGCGCGCTCCCGCGGCGCTGCGTCCGCGATCGATTGAGCTGTTGCGGCGAATTTCACTATATTCGTCCCATGTATCAGACAACGGAGAGACAATGAACGGGCCGATTTCGCAGGAGCAACTCTCGCTTATCGGGGTTGTGCTCGGAGTCGAACCCCGCAGCGAGGCGAATCATTTCAGATATGATATCGCCGGAACGGAGCCGACGCGGCAAATGTCGCTGGAAATCTATCCGGAAATACCGATAGGGCCGGCTACCGGCGCCCTGGTCTGTTTATACACTCCGAGCGCCAACCTCCAGCTCCAGCACTGCTCGGGCGTGGTAATCAGCGAATTGCTGGGCGAAGTCACCTTCGTAGCGGAAGCCGGCGGGAAAGTCTCCGGACTGATCGTTGAGCGGGACGGCGGATGCTCGCTGTATGCGAACGTGGATCGTTCGCTCCTGTCCGGCGATTTCACGACTCTCGGACCGGAGGTGATGATGTCAGGAGTCGCTTTATCTCTGACCGAGTTGATTCTGCCGGAAGAGGACGAAGGCGAGCTCCCTCAGGCGACCAAACCGTGAAGGTGACGGTTGCCTTCGCGGCGCCGACGGGACGAATAGGCCGGGTCGCGCTCGAAAAGGCCTGCAAAACAGCGCTGTCGGGCGAAGGCGCAAAGCGCGCCCGTGTCGGCATCGTCGTGGTCGAAGGAAGCGAATTGCGCCGTCTCCACAGAGAGTATCTCGGAAGCGACGAGGACACGGATGTTATCACGTTTCCGCTCGGCGAACCGGGCGAGATCGAGGCCGAGATCTACATCAGCGCAGACGCGGCGCGTGAGCAGGCAAGGGAATACAGGGCGCCTGTGGTCGAGGAGTTCATGCGGCTGGCCATACACGGGGCGTTGCACGCATGCGGTTATTCTGACGCCACTCCTCTCGAGCGTAAAGCCATGAAGGATAAGGAAGACAAATACCTGCAAATTGCTTTTCGGAAGCTGAGGACGCGAAGCTGACTTGACATTGCTTTGCGGATAGTCTACATTTTCCGGGAGAATGATTGAAGAAAAACCGAAATGCAGGAAAAAATCGTTGAAATAATCGTATTTCTCATCCATGAAATGAGGCATGACAAACGCCTCGGCGAGATCGATCTCAGCATATTGTCCGAGCATGGATACACGGACAACGAGATCAGCACGGCTTTCAGCTGGCTGTTCGACAAAATAAACCTCGGCGAGAACCTCCTGTCCGAGGAAAAGATATTTTCGGATCATTCTCATCGAATACTGCACGACTCCGAACGGGGGGTCATCACTCCGGACGCGCACGGTTATCTGATACAATTGCGCGAATTGGGCCTGCTGGACGACATGGAGGTGGAACTGGCCATCGATCGCATTATGATGGCCGGCTTCGGCAGCGTCGGCGTGCCGGAGATGAAAACCATCGCCGCTTCCATCATGTTCGACTATGATGATTCCGACCGGGTGGGCAGCAGGCTGATGCTCAACAGCAAGGATACTATTCACTGACGGGCGCAGACCCGCAACACGTTCACAAAGGGACTATTCGCGGACCCGAACCTCCCGGGTCCGGCGTTCTCTGAAGAACGAGCACCGAAACCTACAGCATGGCACATTCATTAGTAATCGTCGAATCTCCTTCCAAAGCGAAGACAATCAATAAGTATCTTGGCAAAGACTATATAGTCGAGGCGACGGTCGGTCATATCAAGAATCTTCCATCGAACGACCTTGGAGTCGATGTCGAGAATGACTTCGAACCGCGTTATGTGACGATACGAGGCAAAACCCAGGTAATCAAGAATCTTCAAACCAGGGCGCGCAGCGCCTCCTCCATATATATCGCAACCGACCCCGACCGCGAGGGCGAGGCCATCGCCCATCATATCGCGAAGGAGATCTCCCTGAAGGAAGCCGGCAAGCCGATCCATCGGATCCTCTTCACGGAGATCACCAAAACGGGCGTCCGCGAGGCCATGTCCAATCCGAGGCGAATCGACGAACGGATGGTCCTGGCGCAGCAAGCTCGCCGAGTGATGGACCGTCTGGTGGGATATAAAGTCAGTCCATTTCTCTGGAAGACGATCTACAAGGGGCTCTCGGCCGGGCGTGTGCAATCGGTGGCGCTGCGCTTCATCTGCGAGAGGGAGGAGGAGATAAAGTCCTTTGTCGTGCGGGAATACTGGTCCATCACAGGAGAGTTCGAGAAACCCGAGGACGGGCAATTCCACGCGAAACTGGTGAAGATCGACGGCAAGGACCCGGAAATCCCGGACCGTGAGGCTGCCGACTCGCTGCTCGATCTCCTGAAGCGGGAACAATACGCCATATCCGACATTCAGAAAAGGGAAATATCCCGAACTCCCCCGGCGGCCTTCATTACGAGTACAATGCAGCAGGAAGCGTCGAACAGACTCCGTTTCTCGGCGAAGCGGACGATGATTGTCGCTCAGCAGTTATACGAAGGCGTCGAACTCGGTGATGAGGGATCGGCCGGATTGATCACATACATGCGCACCGATTCGACACGCGTGAGCAAGGAAGCGCTGGATGCCGTCAGGGAGCATATCCTGAGCCGGTACGGCAAGGAAGCGCTGCCGGCGGAACCCCGCGTCTTCCGCGTCAAGGCATCGGCTCAGGATGCCCACGAGGCCATCAGGCCTACGTCCATGGAGAATACTCCGCGGAAGGTGAAAAAATACCTGACGGCCGAACAGTACGCGCTCTACGAGTTGGTCTGGAAACGCTTCGTGGCAAGCCAAATGGAGGCGGCGCGCATGCAGCAGACCACGGTGCTGGTCGAAGGCGGGCCGTACCAGTTTCGCAGCGTCGGGTCAGTTTACACATACAGAGGCTTCCTCCAGGTGTATGACGACTTCGAGCCGGAATCGCAGAACGGCGATGCGGACGAGGAGTTTTCCGATTTCCCGGAAGGGCTGTCGGCGGGTGATTCCGTCAAGCCCAGGTCTCTCGACCAGCACCAGCATTTCACCAAGCCGCCGCCCCGCTTTACCGAAAGCAGCCTGGTCCGCGAATTGGAGGCGCAGGGAATCGGACGTCCGAGCACCTACGCGCTGATTGTCAGCACCGTTCAGGAGAGGGGATACGTGGAGCAGAAAGAGCGGCGCCTGTATGCCACGACGCTCGGAATGGACGTCAACAAGCTGCTTCAACAGTATTTCTCTTCGCTTTTCAACGCCGCGTTCACGGCGCAAATGGAACTGGAGCTGGATACGATCGCGTCGGGAGAGGCCACCTATCTGAAAGTGCTGAACGACTTTTACGGGCCTTTTATCGAACTTCTGGGCAGCGTGTCGCCCGAGAAAGCCCGTTTGATGGAACAGACCGATGACAAGTGCGATAAATGCGGCCGGCCCATGATCATCCGTTGGGGGCGCAACGGCAAGTTCCTGGCTTGCAGCGGGTATCCTGAATGCCGCAACGCCAAACCGCTGCCCGAGGATGCGGAGAAAATGAAAATCGACGAAAAATGCCCGTCCTGCGGCCACCCACTGCTTCTCAAACAGAGCCGCTACGGCAAATTCATCGGTTGTTCGAATTATCCGGAATGCAGATTCACCCGGCCTGTCACACTCGGGATACGCTGTCCACGCTGCGGAGAAGGCGAGATCGCGGCGCGGACATCGAAAACGAAAAGGACCTTCTATGGGTGCACACGGTATCCGGAGTGTGATTTCGTCTCCTGGGAACGGCTCAAGGCCACGCCTTGTCCCAAATGTAAAAATGATTATCTTCTTCATAAGTTCACGCAGAAAAAAGGCGAGTACCTTAAGTGTCCGAAATGCAAGGAGGACTTTACGCTCGACCTTGAACCCTTTGACCCGATGTTTGTTGCAGCCTGATCCGGATGCGAATGCGGGCGATCATCGCGCTCTTTCTTGAATACCTGTCCGCGGAGAGAAACGCCTCGCCGCATACTCTGAGGTCTTATGGCGCCGACCTGCGGCATTTCTCGGAATGGCTGAAGACGTCGTTCTCCATTGAAGAAGTGGACGCGGACGGAGTGGATCGCGATACGATCCGGGAGTATCTGGCGCGCTTGATAGACGACGGATACTCACGCAGAACCGTGTCCAGAAAACTCGCCGCACTCCGTTCCTGCTTCGCTTTTTCCGTGCTGAGAGGACATATGCGGACTAATCCGGCCGAGCATATCCGATCCCTGAAGCTGGAGCGGACACTGCCCGCTTATGTTGAGCAGAGGGCTTTGGCGGACTTGCTGGACCTGCCCGACAAGTCGTCCTTCGATGGCGCCAGAGCCGCGGCCTTGCTCGAGGTTTTCTACGGCGCCGGGATACGACTCGCAGAACTGGTGGCCTTGAACTGGGACGCCGTCAATCTGCCGGGCGGAATGATCAGGGTCCTCGGAAAACGCCGCAAGGAGAGAATTGTTCCGATCGGCGCGCAGGCCCGCGCGGCTCTCGATAATTGGCGGGAGGCCGTCCACCGCAGATTCGACGCGCAAGGCAAAACCAGAGACGAGTCGGCGGTGTTCCTGAACGTGAGGGGCGGAAGACTGTCCGCCCGCGGTGTCCACTCGATCGTCACGAAAATGCTCTCGGGCATCGAAGGCCAGGTGAAATGCAGTCCTCATGTGTTGCGGCACACTTTCGCCACGCATATGCTCGACAGGGGGGCGGATCTGGAGGCCGTCAGGGAACTGCTGGGTCACGAGAGTCTTTCCACGACGCAGATATATACGCATGTTTCAACCGAACATCTCAAACGGGTGTACGAGGCAGCCCACCCGCGTTCATATATTATTCCCCGTTACAAGGAAGGAGTCACGCCATGAACGTACAATTCACAGCGCGCCATTTCAAAGCTCACGACGGCCTGAAGGAGTACGCTCTCTCACAGGTTTCCACGCTCAAAAAGTACTATGACGGCATCGTGACCGGCAACGTGATTCTTCGATTCGAGAAAGTGAAGGACTCCGTTAAGATCGCGGAGATCAACCTGTCGGTTTTCGGCGCGAATCTCGTCGCCATCGAGAAATCCGACAACTTCTACAAGTCCATAGACAACGCCGTGCTTAAATTGGAGCGGCAACTCCTTAAATACAAGGGCAAACGCAGGGGAGCCTGAAGAGACGCCCGCTTGCCGGTGCTCACTTTTTTCGGGCGGGCCGTAAGGTCCGCCCTTCTCATAAAAAGAAGAAGCGCAAATGAAATACAACTCAGAGAATCCGTTTTCCGATCTGAAGGAAGCGACGAAGAAAAGCATAACCGTCAGGACGCTGTACGAAAAAAACCGCACTAGACTGTCGTTGAAATCAGCGAACGGGCTGGAAAAAAGCGAACGTGAAATTACGGACAAGAATCTGCACCGTCCCGGACTCGCGCTGGCGGGCTACGTGAAATTGTACACGTATCACAGGGTCCAGGTGCTGGGAAACACCGAGATCAACTACCTGCGCTCACGAAAACCCGCTCGCAGGACCAGCGCTTTTCAACGCCTGCTGGCCTTTCCCTTGCCTTGCATGGTCGTGACGGCCGGCAACACCCTCGACGATGACCTTCTCGCCATCGCCACCGAAAACCAGGTGCCGGTGTTCACGACCAGGCATGAGACGACCAAGGCCGTCTATTTTCTCGGGGATTTCCTGGACGACCAGTTCGCCCCCAAGACCATTGTCCACGGAGCATTCGTCGATGTATACGGCATCGGGGTGTTGTTCATCGGCCGTTCAGGCATCGGAAAGAGCGAGATAGCCCTGGACCTCGTGGAGAGAGGACACCGGCTGGTGGCCGACGACGTGGTGATGGCGATCCGCAAGGGAGAGGGGATACTGATGGGATCGGGAAGCTCCCTCGTCAAGCATTTCATGGAGGTCCGCGGTCTGGGATTGATCGACATACAGAGCATTTTCGGCATCAGGTCCATCCGTTTTCAGAAGCGCATCGAGATCATCGTGCAGCTCGAGGAGTGGAACGACGTGACCGATTACACTCGCACGGGACTGGATGCGGAGGAACTTTCGATACTCGGCGTGTCGGTGCCCAGAGTTAGGCTTCCCATTTTCCCCGGAAAGAACGTCACAGTAATAACGGAGGTAATAGCCCTGAATTACCTTCTCAAGCATTACGGGCACGACTCGGCGCAGTTGTTTTCCAGGCGACTCCAGGAACTTCTTGAGAAAAAGGCTGATGCAGACGAATCTTCAGATCCCATGATCGACTGGCTGGAGCACGATTTCGAGTAGTCCGGGGCGACAGGCCGCAATGGCGGCGAGAGAAGCCGTTCAGCCCGCGATGCGACGTCCGGAGTTGCTTTTCAATGTTCTTTTACGAATCTTTAAGGAGACGCGTTCCGCGCGTCTCGCTCAAAAAGTCAAGGATCCAACACCCTACCTTCTCAGGAGGCAGTCATGTCCGCGCGATTATTACCGGTGTTCGCACTGCTCAGCATATTGAGCCTTTCATGCGGGAAATCCGGCCCCGCCGGTATGGAGAACACCGCCGTTGTGGCTCTTACAGGCGATATTGAAAGCTTCAATCCTGTGATCACCAGCTCGGCTATTTCCTCCGAAGTGCAGTATGCCCTGTATCCGCAGATGTTCGAGCTGACCTTCGACATGATACAGGGCAAGCTGATCTATCAACCCGCGCTGGTGCGCCGGTGGGAATTCCTAAACAAAGGCCTTGATGTGAAGCTGGTCATAAGGAATGACGTTCGTTGGGAGAACGGCGTCCTGCTCTCGCCCGAGGACATCAAATTCACCTACTCCCTGGTGGGAGATCCGTTGGTCGCGAGTCCGAACCGTTACTACGTCGACAACATGATCTCCACGGACGGCAATTTCGATGTCGACAAGAGCATTGAGATCCTCGACGACACCACGATGATTTTCCATTTCTCGACGACCTATCCCGAGCAGCTATTCCATCTCACCATCCCGCCGATACCGAAGCATATTTTCAAAGATGTGGACAGGGCTTCCATCCGAACGCATCCCGCCAATTCCAAGCCGCTCAGCGCAGGGCCTTTCAAATTCGAGAAATGGGTGCCGCACCAGGACATCGTTCTCGCTTCGAACCTGAAGTGCACCTTCCCCGGACCCTCCAGACTCGAACGCATTGTGTTCCGCATCATACAGGAATCCACAACACGGTTAACCGAGTTGAAAAAGGGAACGATAGACCTCATGTGGCCGGTGTACCTCGAGGACATCAAGGAATTGCAGGACAGCTACAAGGACATCAGGCTGGAGACCCTTCCCCCTCGCCAGTACGATTATATCGCATGGGCGAACATCGATTTCGCTGAGTACAACAAGTCGGGCGGAAAGACGCTCCTTCCGCACCGGATGTTCGGCGACCAGCGAGTTCGTCAGGCCCTTACCTACGGCATCAACAGGAAGGCGATACTGGACTCGCGGCTCGGCGCTTACGGAGAGCTGGCCGTGTCCGATTTCTCTCCCCTTTTCCGCTGGGCCATAAATTACGATTTGAGGCCGTACCCTTACGATCCGGACCGCGCGCGCAAACTTCTCAACGAAGCCGGCTGGCGGGACACCGACGGCGACGGCGTGCTCGATAGGCAGGGAACCCGTTTCGAGTTTCAATTGCTCTACGGGGCCGGCAACTCCCGCCGTCTTTATGCCGCAACTGTTGTGCAGGAAAATCTCAAGCAACTGGGCATCATCGTCAATCTCACTCCTCTTGAACCGACCGTGCTCTATGAGCGCGTGCGGAAGAAGGAATTCGACGCCATGTTCGGCGGTTTCAACGTCAGTCTCGCCATCGATCCGTCGGACAGGTGGGGCGACATCAGCAATCCGTTCAACACGGCCGGCTTCCAGAACGCCCGGGTGGCAACTCTGCTGAAACTCGGAAAAGTCGCTCCCAACGAACAGGAGGCGGCCAGGTATTGGAAGGAAATCCAGGCGATTTTGCATCAGTCGCAACCCTTTACCTTCATGTACTGGATCAAGGACGTCGTGGCGGTGAACAGGCGGTTGAAACAGACGAACATCAGCACCATGGGAATCTTGGAAGGCATCGGGAACTGGAAGATAGGCGACCCTCGCTCCTCGATGTCAATGAACTGATCCGGCCCGGCGCCGTCGCAAGGGGAAACGGCCCGTGCTTCGGTACCTGCTGAAACGTCTCGCCTACGCGGTCCCTTTGATACTGGGACTGCTGACCGCGACTTTCCTGATCGTCAGGATGGCGCCCGGCGATCCTACGTCGCTCTATATCGACCGCGATACGGACCCCGCTTACGCTGAACATTTGCGGGCGACACTCGGTCTGGACCAGCCGATACACATTCAGTATGCGCGCTGGCTCATGAACGCGGCAAAAGGGGACTTTGGAATTTCCTTCGCCAAGCATGCGCCGGTTTCCCGCATTCTGTTCGAGGCGATTCCGCGAACATTGCTTCTCGCGGGCGCCGCCTTGCTTGTGAACTTTCTGCTGGGCATCGCGATCGGCGTTGCGACCGCTTTGAAAAGAGGAACACGCTTCGACCGCGGCGTGAATGCCGCGGCGCTGTTTGTGTATTCAATACCCGAATTCTGGCTCGGCCTGATGCTGATTCTGACTCTCTCGCTCGCTGTGCCGATTTTCCCGGCATCGGGAATGAAATCTCCTCTCGCCGATTACCTGCCCTGGTACAGCTACATTCTGGACGTCCTGCATCACATGGTTCTGCCTGTCGCCGTGCTCGGAGTCGCTTCGGCAGCTGCGACGGCGAGATACGTAAGAGGAAGCATGCTGGACGTCATTCATCAGGACTATATACGAGCGGCGAGGGCGAAGGGGCTGAGCGAAATCGTGGTGATTGGAAAACATGCTCTTAAAAACGCGATGCTGCCCATCATCACTCTCTTCGGACTCTCCTTCCCGTTCCTGTTGGGCGGCGCCGTCATTGTCGAGACTGTTTTCGCCTGGCCGGGCATGGGAAAGATCACAGTCGACGCGATTTTCATGCGAGACTATCCGGTCATCATCGGCAGCACGATGATTTCAGGCGTGATGGTTGTGATGGGCAATCTGCTTGCCGACACATTATACGCGGTGTTCGATCCGCGCATCAGATTGGGCGGGGACAGATGAGAGCGAAGCACGGCGCCGGAGCGGCGGGAATCGCCGATATCATACCGGGGATTACTCTTTTCCGGCTCGGGGATCGCGCCGCGGGAAGCGTGTTCCTGGCGTTTTTCGCCCTCGCCCTGATCGTGATCGCGGCGCATGCCATTTCCATATTCCGGAGCCTTTATTCCCTTTTGTTGTCGCTTTGGCTCGCCATTGTCGACACGCGCGATTCTTCGGTCATATTCAGCCTTGATGTGACTGATTTCTGGCTGGCTTCGATCACGGCGGTCGCTTTGCCGTTCGCGCTGATTTTTGCTTCGAAGCGCAGCGCGGCGGCCCTGAGATCGGAGAGGGACGGAGAGAGCGGGAGCGAATGGACCGTAGCAATGAGGCGGCTGCGCGCGAATCCGGTTTCACGCTGGGGGGGGATGCTGCTGTTCGTGTTGTATGCGATCGCCCTGCTGACCCCGCTCCTGTCGCCTTACAATCCCAACAGCTTCCAGGACGGCGTGGTCACTCAGTACAAACCGCCGCTCACACGGCTCACGGCGCTCGTATTCGACAGGCCTCGAGGCGGGTCGGTCAGTCCCGCTCTCGATCGTGTCCATGACCGTCATGAGCCGGCTTTGAAACGCCTGCTCATATTGAACAATGCCTTGCTCGAAGATCCCATACGCCGGCTCATGTTTGTCGACGGCTGGCATGTGGAGGAAGCGGATGTGGTCGCGACTCAGGGAGATGAACTCATTCACATCCCGATCGCCCTTCTGGCGGGGGCTGAAGCGAAACAATTCAAGACGCAGCGCACGTTCATTCTCGGCACGGACAGCTACGGCAGGGATGTGTTTTCACGCTTGATGTACGGATCGCGGATTTCACTGTCCATCGGTTTCGTGGCGGTGTTGCTGTCCATAACCCTCGGAGTGCTCATAGGCCTGGTTTCCGGGTATTTCGGCCGGATGGCCGACACCTTGCTCATGCGGACGGTGGATGTGCTCCTCGCTTTTCCGTCACTATTCCTGATTTTGATTGTGGTCGCCGTGCTTGACGACGTCGCGATCCCGCGTATTATGGTGATCGTGCTCGTTCTCGGTTTCACCTCGTGGATGGGCGTCGCCAGGCTCGTCAGGGGGGACGTGCTATCCGTGCGTGAACTCGATTTCGTTATGGCTGCCCAGGCGGCGGGCTTCGGTCATGCGAGGATCATCTTCCGTCACATCCTTCCGAATGTTCTGACGCCTGTCATCGTGAACGCCACACTGCGAATCGGCGGCATGATACTGATAGAAGCGGCTCTGAGTTTCCTGAACCTCGGTGTGCAGCAGCCGACCGCGAGCTGGGGGAGCATCATCTTCGAAGGCAAGGATCACCTCGCGCGCGCCTGGTGGATCTCGTCCTTCCCCGGACTGGCAATCATAGCCACAGTAGTGTGCTTCAACCTGCTGGGCGACGGCTTGAGGGACGCGTTCGATCCGCGACTCAATTCATCCTGACAGCGGACGCGCTACCGATACACAATCAACAGGAGGATATGCTTATGGCTCGCGACCATGTTGCTATGACTTTCGTGGAGCAGCATCGCATGGTGTCCGATCTGCGCGCACACGAGGCGCGAATGATTCCGGCCGACCGCCGGGATTTCGAGAAGCTCGCGAAACGGGACAAAGATGACGAGGAACTCGATCAGCTCGCGAAAGGAAGATTGATGGAACTTCACGAAACGTACGCTCTCCGTCCCAGGCCGGCGTCGAATCCTCTCGATGCCCTGTTTTCCGGCCCGGAGGACGCCTGACGCGATTCGCCCGCCGTCGGTCGGATTTGAGCTTCCCGCGCGCTTTGCTACCTTTGTATCGATAGGTCGGCCACGGACAGCCGGCCGCTCGGATATAGCGCACGACTATCGATTCCGCCGTCCGCAGTCAAGGGCCGTAAGGCGTACGGATCGCGATGCGCCCCGCCCGGAGATCATGCTCATATGAGGACAAATCGTGAAAGATCAGCGAAAAAGTGAATTCCGTGTCGGTATGACAGTTCTGCTCGGTGCGTTGCTGCTTCTTATCGGATTTTTCCTCCTGAAAGATTGGACGCTTTCCGATGAGACGGAAGCATTGAAAATGAGATTCGAAAACAGCGCGGGACTGCAGTCGGGCGATCCGGTCACGATAAACGGCGTAAAAGCCGGCAAGGTGCGCGAAGTCATAGTGGACGGCGCCGGCGTGCTGGTAACGGCCGATATAGATGAGCGATACAAACTCGCCGAGGACGCCTCGCCGGTCATTCAAATGCTCGAGTTGATGGGCGGCAAGAAAATCGAGATCAGGCAGGGGATCGGTCCGAAGTTACACGATCCGTCGCGAGAACTCCGCGGCATTGTCGATCCCGACATCGCCGGCGCCCTCGGCATGCTGGGAAGCTTGCGGGGACGCGTGGACACACTCGCTGACAAAACCGCGGCGCTGCTCGACAACGCCAACTCCCTGCTCGGGGATAAAGAGCTTGCGGACGCTGCGAGGGAAACCCTGGAGCACCTGCGCGTCGTGGCGCGAACGATGCGCGATTTGACCGACGCCAACAAGGCGAACATAAACGAGATATCGGCCACACTGACGCGTCTCTCCCTGCGTGGTGACGAAATGCTCGCAGAATTGAGCCCGCGCCTGAACAGAGGAATCGACCAGGCGGAACGAATCGCAGGCAGAGCCGACACCCTGCTGGCCGATGTTCACATCATCGTCAAGGAATTGCGCGACAGCCAGGGCGCCTTCCGCAAACTGGTGAGCGACACCACCCTGGCACGCCGTCTCGACGGCGTCATTTCCAAACTCGACAGCGTGGCTTCAATCATAATAGACGGGCAACTCCGCATAAAGCTCCGCCTTTGAAACCGGGAGCATCCCGGTCGCGGCGGGCGTTCCACCCGACCAGTAAAAAAATAATCGCACCACAATCACTCGAGGTTTTTATGCCGACAGAATTCCGCAACGAAGCGATAACCGATTTCACGAAACCCGCAAACCTCAAAAAGCAGCAAGCAGCCCTGAAGCTGGTCCAGTCAAAACTCGGAAAATCGTATCCTCTTATCATAGGCGGCGGAAAAGTTCGCACTGCAAACGAGATCATCTCGATAAATCCGGGCCGGACCGGCGAGGTGATCGGCAGATTCAGCAAAGCGGACACCGCGCTCGCGGAGAAGGCGCTGAAAACCGCCCTCAAGACCTTCGAAGTCTGGAAGAACGTCGCTCCCAAGGAACGCGCAGCATTTCTTTTCAAAGCCGCCCGGATCATGCGCCGCAGACGTTTCGAGATCAATGCATGGATGATAAAGGAAGTCGGCAAGAACTACACGGAAGCCGATGCGGATACCGCCGAAGCCATCGATTTTCTGGAATTCTACGGCCGCGAAATGCTGCGTCTCGCCGCTCCTCAGCCGCTGATCCCTTACCCCGGCGAGAAGAACGCGCTTACCTATATCCCGCTCGGCGTCGGCTTGGTAATTCCTCCCTGGAATTTCCCGTTCGCGATAATGGCGGGCATGACCACCGCTTCGCTCGTTGCGGGCAATACCGTGCTTCTGAAACCTTCGTCGGATGCCCCGATGATGGCATGGCTGCTGATGGAAATACTCGCGGAAGCCGGACTGCCGGCCGGTGTCGTGAACTTCATTCCCGGACCCGGCGCTTCGGTGGGCGATTACCTCGTTGCTCACCCGAAAATCCGCTTCATCGCCTTCACCGGCTCCATGGAGGTGGGTCTGCATATAAACGAAGTCGCCGCGAAGAATGCGCCCGGCCAGATCTGGATCAAGCGCGTGATCGCTGAAATGGGCGGGAAGGACTCCATCGTCGTCGACGAGGGCGTCGATGTGGACGACGCAGTCAAGGGGACGCTGGCCTCGGCATTCGGCTTCCAGGGGCAGAAATGCTCGGCCTGCAGCCGCGTTATCGTGCACGCGGCCATATACGACAGTTTCGTCGAAAAGCTGGTAGAAGAGGGAAAGAAACTCGAAGTGGGAGATCCCGGACAGAATGTCTACATGGGTCCAGTCGTCAACCAGCAGTCCATGAACTCGATACTCAAATACATCGATACTGCGAAAAGGGAAAAAGGCAAGGCGGTCGTGGGCGGAGCGCGCGCCGAAGGTCCGGGCTGGTTTGTGCAGCCGACCATTATCACTAACGTGAAGCCGATGGATACCATTTCTCAGGAGGAAATTTTCGGACCCGTGCTGGCCGTCATAAAGGCGAGGGATTTCAAGCACGCGCTTGAAATCGCGAACAACACAAGGTATGGCCTGACAGGCGCGGTGTATTCGCCCAAGCGCGAACACCTCGAAATCGCAAGGCGGGATTTTCATGTCGGAAATCTGTACTTCAACCGGAAATGCACCGGCGCTCTGGTCGGTGTGCATCCCTTCGGCGGTTTCAACATGAGCGGCACCGATTCCAAGGCCGGAGGACGCGACTATCTGCTGCTGTTCACTCAGGCGAAACTGGTGTCTGAGAAGATCTGATTCCTCGAATATGCGGGATTCTGCGACGGCGCCCGGTTTCATGCGGGGCGCCGTCGTCCGTTTTGACGTACTGCAGGCCGGCTATTGCATTTTCCCGATAAAAGAGTCAAATTCCGATCATCCGCACAGCGACAAGGTCGGCATATCTCCGCGACAGGGGTATTGCGCGCAGTTGCGGACTCTCGACTCCAATCAAGCATTCACATCCTATCCTTCAAATACAGGAGAAACGATGAACCTGATCGATCGTGCTAAAAACATCATCACGGCCCCGAAAAACGAGTGGCCGGTTATCGCCGAGGAAACACCCGACGTCGGCAGCATAACCACAGGTTATGTCCTGCCGCTCGCTTTGATTTCCGCGGCTGCTGCCTTCATAGGATACTGGCTTTTCGGTATGGCCTTCTTCAAAGGACTCAGCGCTGGGATTGCATTCGGTTTGCAGAACCTGATTCTCACAATTGTTGGAGTCTTCGTCACCGCCCTTGTGGTGGATCTTCTGGCGCCGTCTTTCGGCTCTGAAAAAGACTTCGGCCGCAGTTTCCAACTGGTCGCCTATGCCTACACACCTTCATGGCTGGGAGGCATACTGGCGATATTTCCGCCGATCGCGGTACTCGGGACTCTCTTCGGCTTGTACAGCATTTATCTGCTATATCTGGGATTTCCGGTTGTGAAGAAGACGCCGCAGGATAAAGTTGTGGTCTATATGATAGTGACGGCTGTTGTGCTGATACTTGTCTATTTCGTCATCGGGGCGATTCTGACCAGCATAATCGTTGGCATATTCGGCTTGTCCATGTTCGGGGTGATGTGAAATCCATGAGGTTTTTTATTCCGTCCTCAGCGACTATGCGGTATCCGTTCACGGCTTCGCATTTTTCGCGGTAGCGACTGCCCCCGGCATAACATTTGAAAGCGCGCCGGCCTGCGATCGTCTAGGCCGGCGCGCTTTCAATATTTCAGGATGTGAGATCTGCCTTCCGCGATCAACTCGAAAAAAGCGGCGTCATGGCGGAAGCAGGATCAGCGGGGCTGCCTGCGTGTCACGCGCGCTTGCTTATCGCGTCTACCACGGTGATTGCGACCATGTCGAGAATCTCTTGCGCGTCCGCGCCACGCTGCAGGACGTGCACGGGCTTCGACATGCCGAGCAGAATCGGTCCGATCGGTTTGGCGCCGCCGATCCTGCTCAGCAGTTTGTAGGATATGTTGCCTGAATTAAGATCGGGGAATATCAATACATTCGCGCCGCCTTTCAACGTGCAGAACGGGAAGGTCTCGTTGATGATCTCCGGGACCACAGCCGTGTCGGCCTGCATTTCGCCGTCCACCATCAGATCGGGCATCCGCCGCTTCACGATCTCGAGGGCCTCGCGCACCTTCAGAGGGGAAGCCTCGAGATTGCTCCCGAAATTGCTGAAAGAGAGCAGCGCGACCCGCGGCTTTATGTCGAAATTCGCCGTGAACTCCGCCGCCTGGCACGTGATGTCGGCGAGAATCTCAGCCGAAGGATCGATGTTGACAGTCGTGTCAGCGAGGAAATACGCCTGCTTTTTAAAGGACAGGATGTACAAGCCCGATACACGGCTGTATCGCGGATCGCGGCCGATAATCTCCAGCGCGGGGCGGATGGTGTCCGGATAATGCGACGTGTAGCCGGAGACCATTCCTTCGGCGTCGCCCATGTGGACCATCATCGCGCCGAAGTAATTCTTCATGTTGCGCAAGTGCTGCCGGGCGTAGTAGAGCGTGATGCCTTTTCTGTTCCGCAGCGTATGATATTCACGGATGTACGATTCCGTTTTCTCCGATGTGCGCGGATCGACTATTTCGATCCCGGTGAGATCGTATCCGTGCTCGTCTGCGATCGTCTTAATGGATTCATGGTTGCCAAGCAGTATCGGTTTTGCGATGCCTTCATCAACGGCCAGCTGAGCCGCGTGAATGATCCTCGGCTGGTCTCCCTCCGGAAGGACTATGCGGCCCGGATTGCGGTTTGCCTTTTCGTAGATCGGCGTCATTATCACCTGAGCGCGGCCCATGCGTATGTCGAGGCGATGGCGGTAATCGTCCAGGTCGTGGATGGGCTTGCGGGCGACGCCGGTGTCCATTGCCGCCTGTGCCACTGCCGGCGCAACCCAGGTGAGAACGCGCGGATCGAAAGGTTTGGGTATGATGTACTCGCGGCCGAAACTCATGTCCGTCACGCTGTATGCCCGCTTGACCGTCTCGGGCACTTCCTCGCGCGCCAGCCGGGCAAGAGCCAGCGAAGCCGCCTTTTTCATCTCCTCGTTGATCGCCGTCGCGCCGACGTCGAGCGCTCCGCGGAAAATGAACGGAAATCCCAGCACGTTGTTGACCTGGTTCGGATAATCGGAACGGCCTGTGGCAATGATGATGTCGGGTCTCGCCGCCACCGCGTCCTCGTAAGTGATTTCAGGATCCGGATTCGCCATCGCGAAAATGACGGGATTCGGCGCCATGCTGCGCACCATGTCCTGCGATACCACATTGCCGGACGAAAGCCCCACGAACACGTCGGCGCCAACCAGCGCATCAGCCAGCGTGCGGGCCGTCGTATCCGTCGCGAAAAACTCCTTGAACTCGTTCATGTGTTCAGTGCGGCCCTTGTAAATCACTCCCTTCGTGTCGCAGAGCGTCACGTTCTCCTTCTTCACGCCGAGACTGATATGGAACTTCGCGCAGGCAATGCCGGACGCACCCGCGCCGTTGAACACAACCTTGACTTCGTCAATCTTCTTGCCTGCCAGCTCTACGGCGTTGAGCAGCGCGGCGCCGCTGATTATGGCGGTCCCATGCTGGTCGTCGTGAAAAACCGGGATCTTCATCGTGCGCTTCAGCTCCTCCTCGATGTAGAAGCATTCGGGACCCTTGATATCCTCAAGATTTATGCCTCCGAAAGTCGGTTCCAGCAACTGGCAGACGCGGATCACCTCCTGTACATCCTTGGAGCACAGTTCTATATCGAAGACGTCAATATCAGCGAAGGTTTTGAACAGCACGCCCTTGCCCTCCATGACCGGCTTGCCGGCGTGAGGACCGATGTCGCCGAGGCCGAGCACCGCAGTTCCGTTGGAGATAACGGCCACGAGATTTCCCTTGGCGGTATACTCGAAGACCTTGTCGTCGTCCTTGTGTATCTCGCGGCAGGGTTCCGCGACGCCGGGCGTATAGGCGAGGGACAGGTCGCGTTGAGTCACGCAAGGTTTGGTCGTAATGACTTCAATTTTGCCCTTTCGTCCCATGCTGTGGTATTCAAGGGCGTCTTCCTTCCTGATCTTCATGGCAGGTACTCCGGTCCTGTTAGTGGGGAATACGTTCAGGCAGCGGCTTGTGCCGCCTTGTGTTGTCAACGCCGAAAGCTAGCAAATATTGGAATGAGCAACAAAGATAGAGCGCCGTGAGCAGGCGCTGAAAGGCGATGACGCTCTCGATCGCCCAGCGTTGCGGCATGCGCTGCCGGGAGAACGCGCGCGTCGTCGCTAAGCGCCAAGATGCTCAGAAAGGGACATGAACACCGATTCCGGAGTTATTTCCCGCATGCAGCGGAAATGCTCTTCCGGACACCGAGGCAATCCGATATGTGTGCAGGGCCGGCATGTCAGGCCATGTATCTCGTGAACCCTGGATGCGCTGTTATAGGGGAAGAAGCCGAACTCTCTGGATGTGCAACCGAACAACGCGACGACAGGTATCCCGCGCGCGCAGGCCATGTGCATGAGACCGCTGTCGTTGCTCAACACGGCTGAGCAGTGGTCCATCGCCGCCGCGCTTTCCGGCAATGATGCCGAGGCACAGAGGTTCAGCACTCTGTCTTCGACTGCGGCCGAGAGAGCTTCGGCTCTCTCCGAGTCGGAAGGACCGCCTAGCAGCAATATGCCCGCGTTCGTCTCCCGCAGGACTAGATCCCGCAAAGCGATGAAATGCTCGACAGGCCATCGCTTGGTTTCGTGCCGGGCGCCCGGACAAATAGCCAGCAAGGGTATGCTGCGGCCTTTCAGGAATGACGCAATGCGTTTTGTTATCCCATCCCATATTTCGCCGGGGAAATACAGTTCAGGCCCCTCACGGTCAGGTACGGCGCCGTCGGCGCGGGCGGTTTCAATATAGCGCTCCGCGACGGGAACCGTGTTTCCCCGGATCGGCACACCGCAGCGCACCAGAAGGAAACGGCGCAGACTCCGCTTGCGCACGACTCGCAGATCGGGTGCCGCTCCGAGGCGCAGCAAACGCGTCCGGGGCGTGTTGTGGAGATCGTAAACCTTATCATAACCCGAGGAACGGAAGAGGCGATTGGCTTCGAGCAATCCGCGCACACCGGCGGACACATCGATCTCGTGCAGGCGGCTTACGGCCGGGTGATAGCGCAGAAGATCGGCGTATTCGCGCCTGACCGCAACATGGATTTCCCACTCCGGCCGGGCCCTTTTCAATGCCCGGAGGAAAGGAGTCGTGAGTACGACGTCGCCTATCGAACTCAGGCGCAATATCAGTGCTTTCTTCATGGATGGACGGAAACGGCCTTGTGATGCGGGAAAATAAGCCCTTTCCGCTTGTCTGAAAAACCGGCGGGAGAGGGAAGCAGCACGCCGCGGCTTCAATGAAGCCGCCTTTGCTGATGGCGGAAAAATCGCGTAGATTCTTTCGTTATGCCTCCACTGTCCACGTCAGCGGGACAGGTCATGACCGCAAAAAAAACCCGAACATCCGAAAATCGAATAACTCTGTCGCGGCACGATTCTCCCGTCGGGCGGCTGCACCTGTTGAGCAGAGGGGAAGTTTTTTGCTTCATCGGCTTCGACACGGACCGGATACAGCGGGAGATCGATCAATTTCTCGCGCGCAACTTCAGCGGGTATGAAATCAAACAGGCTGACGGCGAACACGACAAAGCCCGCAGGGAACTGGATCAATATTTCTCCGGCGGCTTGAGGCGTTTCACCTTGAAGCTCACGCTCCTCGGAACCCAGTTTCAACTGCAGGTGTGGACGGCTCTCCGCACAATACCGTACGGGACTACCACGACTTACAAAGCCGTCGCCGCAATGCTGGGCAATCCGGAGTCAGCAAGGGCGGTCGGAGGCGCCCTCGGCCGCAACCCGCTTCCGATAGTGGTCCCGTGTCATCGCGTCATAGGAGAGAAGGGCGCTTTGACCGGTTTCGGCGGCGGCATAGAGCGGAAGAAGCTGCTGCTGCAGATAGAAGGCGTCCTCCTCGTCTGATTCGTCCGTCGGGAAACCGTGCGCTATTTCAAATACAGATCCATAGAAGAACTGCGCGGCGACGTTGCTTCGCTCGGTGTCGATATCACGCTCGAAGAACCGGTTGAAGCCGTAGCCCGTCCGCTCCGGATTGGGAGCAGGCTGCTCGCGAACCGCCTCGGCATTCACCCGATGGAAGGCTGCGACGGCACGCTCGACGGAACGCCGGACGAACTCACTTTCCGCCGCTGGCGGCGTTTCGGCGCCGGAGGCGCTGCCCTGATTTGGGGCGAAGCCACCGCCGTAGTGCCCGAAGGACGCGCAAATCCCAGGCAACTGTGGATAACCGTGAAGAATCTCGGCCGGTTCGAAAAACTCGTCAGGGAAGCCCGAATCGCGCATCGCGAGATGATGGGCGACGATCGCGGTCTCCTGATCGGTCTGCAATTGACTCATTCGGGCCGTTACAGTTTCCAAAAGCCCATGATAGCGGCGCACAACCCGGTAGTGGATCAGCGCACTTTCATTGACCGCGCCGCGGGAAAGACGGTCGACAGGAACTGGCCCGCGGTGACCGACGACTATCTCGAGCGTCTGGAGGACGCGTACGCCGAGGCGGCGGCTCTGGCGGAACGGGCAGGTTTCGACTTCGTGGACTTGAAGCAATGCCATTCTTATCTTCTGCACGAACTCCTCGGCGCGCGCAATCGTCCCGGTCCATACGGCGGCTGCTTCGAGAACCGCACGCGTTTCGCCAGGAACGCGCTCGGCAAAATCGCCGACAGGACGGGCGGGCGGCTCATTCTCGCTTCGCGCATTAACGCCTACGACGGCATACCCTTCTCAAGCGATCCGAGGAGCGGCGCCGGGACGCCGGCCGCCATACAGCTTCCTTACGAACACGGTTTCGGCAACGATCCGGAGGATCCGCTCAGGATGGATTTGCGCGAGCCGCTCGATCTTGTGCGCATGCTTGTCGGATGCGGCGTAAGCCTTCTGAATGTTTCTCTGGGAAGCCCGTATTGGAACCCCCATATCGGTCGGCCTTACGAGCGTCCGTCCGTGGGGAGTTATGAAGCGCCCGAGCATCCGCTTGTCGGAGTTGACAGGCATTTTCGGGCGACGGCGGCCATCCAGAAGCATTTCCCCGATCTTGCCGTGGTGGGCACTGGTTACTCCTGGCTGCAACGCTGGCTGGCGCATGCAGCCGAATCCAACATACGGCGCGGGCGGGTCACGATAGCGGCAGTCGGCCGCGGCGCGCTGGCGTATCCGGATTTCGCGCGCGACGTTTTGAAAACCGGCGCGATGCGGGCAGGGTGCGTCTGCCTGGCGGTGAGTTTCTGCAGCGACCTGATGCGCCGGAAGGATAACGAACTCGGCCAGTTTCCGACCGGTTGTGTGCCGCGGGACCAATTGTATGCTAAACTTCTCCGGCCCGAGAAGTCCGGCGGCGTCGATGGAGACATGCCGGAGACGTCTGCGTGATTCGAATCGATCACGGACTGCGAGCTTCAGGACTCGCGGCTGCCGCCGAAAAGGTTTTCACGGTCTCAGCCGGAAAAATCCGCGCCGCTTTCGACACCTGGGATTTCGCCGCAGGCGCGCCCGTTATAACCGTGAAAGGCGCCTGGCGGAACCGCGGATGGACGGAGTGGACGCTGGGTTTCCATTTCGGCTCTGCTCTGCTTCAATTCGAGGCAACCGGCGAGCGGCATTTTCTGGAATCAGCACTCGAGGGAATCAGGAACCGCATGCCTCCGCATTTGACCAACGCGGGCATTCACGACCACGGATTCCAGATTGTCAGCACGTACGGAAATCTTCTGCGATTGATCGCAGCCGGGCGCATCGAAGACTCGACGGGCTTGCGAGGAGAATGTGTCCAGGCTTTGCGGATAAGCGGGGCGGTGCAGGCCGCCCGATGGACGCCGCTGGGAGGAACCGGCGGCTACATCCACTCGTTCAACGGACCGCACTCGCTGTTCATCGACACGATGAGGACGCTGCGCTCGCTCGCGCTGGCTCATCGTCTCGGCCAGCATCTGATCGGCGAGAGCGATTCGAGAATCGCCCTGCTGCACCGGCTGCTCAGGCACGCGGTGAGCACGTCGCGCTGGAATGTGTATTACGGGGAGGGGCGCGACGTCTACGACGAATCCGGCCGTGTTGCGCACGAAGCGGTGTTCAACGTGCGGGACGGAAGTTTCCGCTGTCCTTCCACACAGCAGGGGTACTCGCCGTTTTCCACCTGGACCCGCGGCCTGGCCTGGGCCGTGTGCGGTTTCGCCGAACAACTGGAATTTCTCTTCTCGGCGGATGAGTCGGAATTCCCTGTGGATATGGACAAGAATCGCGTCCTGCGGCTTCTTGAAACAGCTGCCCGGGCAGTTGCGGATTTCTATATCCGGAATACACCGGCGGACGGGGTGCCTTACTGGGACACCGGCGCTCCGGGATTGCGGCTGCTCGGCGATTATCTCGAAAAGCCCGCGGCGCCTTTCAACGGCTTGGAACCGGTGGACAGTTCGGCGGCGGCCATCGCCGCTCAGGGCCTTCTGCGCCTGGCCTCGCATCTCGACATGTGCGGAGCGCGCGACGACGCCGCCGTCTACAGGCAGGCGGGGCTGACGATCGCCCGCACAATATTCAACGAACCGTATCTGTCGACGGACCCTTCTCATCAGGGACTGCTGCTTCATTCCGTATATCATCGACCGAACGGCTGGGATCATATTCCCGCTGGTTCCGACGCGCCGTACGGCGAGTCGTCGCAATGGGGAGATTATCATTTCCGCGAACTCGCGCTGATTCTGCTCGCGACGGTGAAAGGCGCCTCGATGCCATGCTTTTTCGACATCCACCGGCCTTGAACAGGAATCATGAGGTGACGGCCCTCCGGATGGTTCGTATCGATTTCATCTACGCTCTCCCGGCCTGTCGCCCGCTTGACATTCATCGATGGAAAACCTATCCTTGCCCTCGGATATCAAACATCAGAAATAATGCCCCGAAGCGCCATGTCAAACTCGCCCGTCACGGATTTCATCAAGCATCATTACCGTCATTTCAACGCCGCGGCTCTCATCGACGCCGCCGAGGCCTATAAAGCCCATCTCGAATCCGGGGGCAAAATGTTCCTCACCATGGCGGGCGCCATGAGCACGGCCGAATTGGGACTTTCTCTTGCCGAAATGATAAGGCGGGACAAGGTCCATGCCATCACATGCACCGGCGCGAACCTCGAGGAGGATCTATTCAACCTCGTCGCGCACGATCACTACGTGCGTTTGCCTGATTACCGGGATTTGACACCCTCCGACGAGCAGTCGCTGCTGGAGCGGCATCTGAACCGCGTGACAGATACCTGCATTCCCGAAGAGGAAGCGATGCGCCGGCTTGAAAGCGCCGTTCTGGCCGAATGGGTCGCCGCCGACAAGGCGGGCGAGAGGCGTTTCCCGCATGAATTCATGTACCGCGTCATACGTTCCGGAGCGCTTGAACAGCACCGCCAGATTGATCCGAGAGACAGCTGGATGGTCGCCGCCGCGGAGAAGAACCTGCCGATGTTCGTGCCCGGCTGGGAGGACGCCACGCTCGGCAACATGTACGCCGCGCACTGCATCGAGGGCGATATAAAAAATGTTCATACCGTCCGCACAGGGATCGAATACATGACCGAACTGGCGGATTGGTACACCCGCACGTCAGAGGACTCCTCTATCGGATTCTTTCAGATCGGAGGCGGCATAGCGGGTGATTTTCCGATCTGCGTGGTTCCCATGCTTCATCAGGACCTGCGCAGAACCAATGTTCCGCTCTGGGGCTATTTCTGCCAGATAAGCGACTCGACCACAAGCTACGGTTCCTATTCGGGCGCAGTTCCGAACGAGAAAATCACCTGGGGCAAACTGGGCAAGGATACGCCGAAGTTCATTATCGAATCAGACGCGACCATCGTGGCGCCCCTCCTGTTTGCATATGTGCTCGGATGGTGAACGCGGTCAGATGCTGACTGCGCCCAGGGCCGCAATCCCATTCGTTCTCGAGAACCGCTTCGGTGATTCTCTGCAGGGGGACATCCATCTACCGCACCCTGTGGAAAAGCCGCCTGTGCTCGTGATCTGTCACGGTTTCAAGGGTTTCAAGGATTGGGGTTTCTTCCCCGCGGCAGCAGAAAAATTCGCTTCCTGCGGCTTCGTGACCGTGCGATTCAACTTCTCGCTGAACGGGATAGGGGAAGATCCTCTGGAGTTCACACGTCTCGACAGCTTCCGCCGGAACACGCTCTCACGCGAGCTGAGCGACCTCGGAGACTTGCTGGATGCAGTTGCGGCGGGAGGATTGCTGCCTCCGTCCGCTGATCGGAGCCGAATAGCTCTGCTCGGCCATTCGCGAGGAGGCGGCATAGCGCTGCTGCAAGCCGCTGCCGACGCCAGGGTGCGCGCTGTGGCCACCTGGGCTGCTGTATCCACCTTCGACAGATGGGGTCCTCATGCCAAGGCCGAATGGAGGGAAAGGGGTTTCCTGCAGATAGTCAACCAGAGAACCGGCCAGGTTATGCGGCTGGGCATCGAGGCGCTGGAGGATTACGAAAGCGATCCCTCGCGTTTCGATGTGGAAGGCGCGGCCGCGCGCCTGCGCATACCCCTTCTCATCGTTCATGGGGAAAAGGATGTTTCAGTGCCGGTCGAGGAAGCCGGACGGCTGTATTCCGCGGCGGATAAATCCGAAACCGAGCTGTGCCTGATCCCGGAAACAGGTCACACTTTCGGTGTTACACACCCGTTCGAGGGCATCACATCCGAGTTCGGGCAGGCGCTCGATAAGACAGCGGATTGGCTGGTGGGCGTCTTTAAGCGGAGTTGACGCGTATTCCACCGACGCTGCATGAGCGACGAACGTTCCGAGCGGTGGTATCCTTGCCGCGAACCCGTTCATCGTTCCTTCGCTCGGTAATATCACCTGACGACCACGACCGGCCGGCCGGGAGAGGCATCGCCGGCGGTACGCAGGTAGTAGACGCCGGGCGCGAGATTCGCGATTCCGACGACTGATGCGTGTCGTCCGCGGGGAAGAACGTCGTCGACCACCGTTGCGCAAATCCTACCCAGAGCGTCATGGAGGGTTAAGCGGGCGCGGCCTGGCGATCCGGTGGAAAATTCCACGTTCAGGAACGGCTGTGCTCGCGCCGATACCGGATTGGGATACGCGGTTATTCCGGAGGCGCGGGCGGGCGACGGCGGCTCTTCTCCGGCGGCGATACCTCCGCCGTTCACAGTTCTCAGAATCGTTCCGTTCCAGCCGACAGCATACCCGTTTCGACTGTCCGAGAAGTGAAGCGATTCCACTATTTCGGTCCCGCTCCACTCCTGCATTTTCCACGTCGTTCCGGCGTCGGTAGTGCCGATGATGATGCCAAACCAGCCGCAAGCGTATGCGGTGTTGACGTCGAGGTGAAGCACTTCGAGCAGGGAACTGGAGATCGGGAATTCCGCGTATTGCGTTTCCCATTTCGAACCGCCGTTGCTCGTGTGCAGTATCACGCCGCCGTCGCCCACTATCGTTCCGTTGTACGGGTCGCCGAAGGAAATCGAGAAAAGACTCGAATTGCTGCCGCTCGTTTGCTCCCGCCATGAAGCGCCGCCGTTGGAGCTTCTGGCCACCTTGCCCACGTTTCCGCAGATGTATCCGATCCTCCTGTCGGGAAAATCTATCGAATAGATGTTGTTCTGTCCGAACCCTGCGTCGACTGAAGTCCAGGTTTTGCCTCCGTCAACCGTGGCCCTCATCACCCCGGCCTGTCCGACAACAATCCCCGTGTCACGGTTGTGAAACCAGACATCGAAGAGTGTTCTGTCGCCCTTCGTGTCTACTTCCACCCAAGAGTCGCCTCCGTCGGTGCTTTTCAAGAGTATGGCGTCTCTGGCGCCGACCTCTCCGCCGACTATGTAACCGTCCGTAGGATTCATGAAACGGATTCTGTAAAGACGGTGACGGGTGCCGCTCGGTACGATCGTCCATGTCGCGCCGCCGTCGCTGGTGCGTTTGACTACGCCTGTGTCGCCGACGACTATTGCATTCATGGCGTCCTTCACATGCACGCCGTATAAAGTGGTATCCGATTCGCTCTGATAGACGCGCGTCCAAGGATGGGGTTGCGCGAGCGAGGCGCAGAACGGAATTAGAAGCAGTGCTGATATCGCGGCGAGGGATTTCAAGGCGTTTCTTTGATGTGGATGGATGCGGCTTTCATTTGTCCATTTTAATTGAAAAGCGGGATGCTTTCAAGAGCCAAGGTCACGGTTTATGAAAAAAATGCATATGATCCGGTTGCGAGGGCAATACCGGCGGCTGCAAAAACTCCGCGCGAATCACTCGAATGGACTAATTTCGCGCACACGCGGATCCGGTGTTCCCGGGTCAGGCGATGGCCTTAGTGACCTTTTCCGCGGCTTCTTTGAGGGAGGAAGCTACGCTGAAGTCTATGCCGGAATTCTCAAGGATTTCCGCCGCCTCTTCGGCATTAGTTCCCGCGAGGCGGATCACAATGGGAACGTGGATGTCGATGTTTTTCGCGGCCTGGACAACGCCGTTGGCTATGCGGTCGCAGCGGACGATGCCGCCGAAGATGTTTATCAAAATCGCGCGCACGTGCGGATCGCCGAGTATGATACGGAAGCCGTTTTCCACCGTTTCGGCGCTTGCGCCGCCACCGACGTCGAGGAAGTTCGCCGGTTCTCCGCCTGCCAGCTTGATGATATCCATGGTGGCCATCGCCAGACCCGCCCCGTTTACCATGCAACCGACGTTGCCGTCCAGTTTTATATAGTTGAGATCATATTTTGACGCTTCTATTTCAAGCGGCGCTTCTTCGTCAAGGTCGCGCAGTTTCACAATCTCCTTCTGTCTGTACAGAGCGTTGTCGTCTATGTTGACCTTGGCGTCGAGAGCCAGGACCGCGGCGTCGGACGTCAACACCAATGGATTTATCTCGAAAAGAGAGGCGTCTGTAGCTTCATAGGCGTTTGCGAGGGCGTGGAAGAACTTGATGCCGTTCTTGAATGCCTCACCTTTAAGGCCGAGTCCGAAAGACAGTCGCCTTGCGTGAAATGCCTGGAAACCGGTGTCCGGATCTATCGCCACGGTTATGATTTTCTCCGGTGATTCAGCAGCTACCTTTTCGATTTCCATCCCTCCTTCGGTCGAGACCATCATGACTGTGCGGGAACGCGCCCGGTCGAGCAGCATGCCCGCATAAAACTCCTTTTCGATTTTCACGCCTTCCTCGATCAAGACACGGCGCACAATTTTTCCATCCCGGCCCGTCTGAACCGTGACCAATAGATTGCCGAGCATTTTTGAAGAGTAGTCCCTGACTTCATCGAGGGATTTGGCTACTTTCACGCCGCCTTTCATGAGAAGTTCGCGCGTCTCGGGATGATAGAGATCACCCTTGCCCCGGCCGCCTGCATGGATCTGGGCTTTGACAACCCATACGGAGCCGCCGAGGCGCTGGGCCGCGGAGACGGCTTCTTCCGGCGTGAACGCCACATGCCCCGCGGGCGTCGGCACGTTGAAGGATCTGAGGATTTCCTTGCCTTGGTACTCGTGGATTTTCATTTGATGTCCCGTGGTGCTTGTGGATTACGAATTTGTAAACCGGGATTCATTGCCGGCAGACACAATACGGTAAAATGATGATTTTCCATGAAAAATGATAGCGCACCCGATGTCAAGTCGAGAAACGGGCTGCGCGGCGCTCCGCCGCGGTCTTGCGCGCTCATCCGGGAATCACTGATCCGTTTATCTGCATATTTTTCGGAACAGGGCGGTGAAATTGCCTCCCAGAATTTTCCTGATCGCGGCCTCGCTGTAACCCCTGTTCAGTAGTTCGCGCGTCAGATACGGATAATCGGCCGCGTCGCCGAGACCGACCGGACCGTAGTCGATTCCGTCGAAATCGGATCCCAGTCCCACATGATCGATGCCTGCGATCCGCACCGCGTGATCGATATGATCTGCGACATCGAGGATTGTGGCCAGACCTGCGCGTCTCGCCTCGGCTATGATCCGGTCGCGGGCGGCGAGAGCCGCGGAATCCCGCAGTCCGCCCGATGCGCCGATGGAGCGCAGGCGCTTCCGATATGCGCCGCTGCGGGCGGCCGCGTCGCGAGGAATACTGGCGCGCAGGAAAGAGGGCACGAAGTTGATCATGACGACACCGCCTTTCCGTGCAACGGAACGGAGCTGCTCGTCTGTCAGATTCCGATCATGCGGCCGTAGCGCGGCGCAGCAGGAGTGCGAAGCGATCACCGGATTGCGCGACGCCGCCAGCACGTCGTTCACCGAACGCGCCCCGAGGTGCGATATGTCGATGATGATGCCAAGACTGTCCATAAGGCGGATGAAACTCTTTCCCAACACCGTCAACCCGCCTTTCCGGTTCCGGGTTTCATCCCGCGACGAAGACGCCCACGAAGTGCTGTTGTTCCAGGTCAGACCGAAACACCTCAATCCTCTGCGATACAGTTCGATGATTTTGTTGCGCGAATTTCCGATTACATGCCCGCCCTCCAGTCCTGCGATCGCGGCCAGGGAACCCTCGGAAAAGGCGGAGTCCATTTCACTCCTGTTTCGCACGACCCGCAGCGCCGTTCCCGCACGGCGGTCGAGTACATGCAGCGATTCGAGCATCGCAAGAGCCCGTCCGTACGGATCGGCGGTGGACGGATGCACCCAGATCGCGAATACTTGCGCGTCCACCCCGCCCTCGCGGAAACGAACGAGGTCGGAGTGCCCGCGGTCGCTTCTGTTCAGAAAATCTTCGCCTGAGACAATGCGTCCTAACGCATCGTTGTGCCCGTCCGCGACGACTGCCGCGCTGTGTACTCGCAAGTAACCGGCGTCCGCCGCGCTTGTTCCGTCATGCCGGTCGATGCCGTCGGAACGACATGACAGGCATAATACCGCTGAAATGACCGAAAGAATCGAAGAGTTGAGCGGTAGAGATGTCATCATGGACTCCTGCACTGCCTCCGCGGCTCTTGCGTCTTCGAGGGAATCAAATAAAAAGCAACCCCGGCTCGACCGGATGTTGCCTTATGAAAAAGCCCGAATGCTTGGGCCTGTCGATCAATCGGGGCAGGACAGCTCTGCCGAGTACGTGCTTACTGCGGAACCGCGCCGCCGCCTTCCTCGGACTTTTTGAGCTGCTGCACCGCGTTACGGACTTCCTGAGCCTTGCGTTTCAATTCGTTCATGTGCTTGCGCACCCGTGTGCCGGCCGATTTGTTCCCCTTTACGAAAAATTTCTCGAAGTCCTTCTCGAAGCTCTGAACAAGCGCCACGAGTTCATTGAATTGGTTCATCATTCCTCCGAATGGATATCTGATTGGTTGTTGTGGACTGCTTCTTTCGTCGCCTGGTCCATGTTTCAAGGACTGCAACCGGACCGGAAACGGGCTTCCCTCCACTTGCCTTTCCGTGGTTACGTCGTCGTCGCTGAGCGGGAAACCGTGCCTCGAATATACGATTTTGATTATTCCTCGCAAATATCGTAAGTATTTTTCCTTCCGGTCCCGAAAAATCCCTGCGGCGCAGGGGATGCCGACGGTCGGACGCTTTCCTTTCCGCCGTCGGATCAACCGATTCTGGAGCCTGAGCTGTGCGAGTTCCTAAATAATTCGAGCACGGCAGGGAAGGGTGAAAGCGCTCTTTCGAACATTCCCAGACTCCAGGCTATTGCCAGGCCGTAATTGGTGAGAGGGACGCCGGCATCACGAGCCTTCTCGATGCGGCTCAACATGTGGCGGCGTGTGAGCACGCAGGCTCCGCAGTGGATGATCAGTTTGTAGGAGCCGATATCGGGAGGGAATTCGTGGCCCGCAAACACATCGGCATGCAATGGGCCGCCGACTCTCTGTTCCAGCCATCGTGGGATTTTCACTCTTCCTATGTCTTCGCCCGTGGGATGATGCGTGCAGGCTTCGGCGATGAGCACACGATCTCCGGGAAGCAGCTTGTCTATATGCGCCGCCCCTTCCACGGCTGTTGCCAGATCGCCCTTGAAACGCGAGTACAGGATTGAGAAGCCTGTCAGAGGGATATGTTCCGGCACATCGGCGGATACCTTCCGGAATGCCTGGCTGTCGGTGACTACCAGCGCGGGCGGACGGGCAAGCCCCGCCAATGCTTCCGGCAATTCACTTTCCTTCACCACCAGCGCGTAGCCGTGGCAGTCGAGAATTTCCCGTAGAGTCTGCACCTGCGGCAGAATAAGGCGGCCTTTCGGCGCTTCTATGTCGATCGGAGTGACCAGCACTATCAGATCCCCCGCGGATACCAGATCTCCGATTATCGACGGCGAGTTTATGTAGGAATCGGGCGCCGATGCTATAACGGCCTGACGCAGGTCTGGGACTCCCTCCCCGGAGAGTGTGGAAACCCGGATCACGTGCTCGACGCCCGCCGAGGATATTGATTTCTCGAGTTCCTCACCGGCGCGAAGATCGGCCTTGTTCGCCGCGGCGACAACAGGGATGTTGCGCTTGCGGAACAAATCGAGCAATTCGGTCTCGAAATCCTGCCAGTCGTCGGTTACGAGAATTGCGAGGTCGATTCGGTCGATAACGCCGCGGGTCTTCTCGACACGCTTTGCGCCCAGGGCGCCCACGTCGTCCACGCCCGCGGTGTCGACGAACAGCACCGGTCCGAGAGGAAGAAGCTCCATTGCCTTTTCGACCGGGTCGGTGGTTGTCCCGGCGATTTCAGACACTATCGATACCGTCTGGCGCGTCAGAGCGTTCAGAACAGATGATTTCCCGACGTTCCGCCGACCAAAAATGCCGATGTGCAGTCGAAGTCCTTTTGGGGTGTTTATCATATCAGTCTGCTTGGTTGACAGGATTCATTTCCAACAATGCCTGCGGCAATCTACCAAAGCCGGTTCGCACTGCAAAAATCGGCGTCGATGAAATAACGCGGATAAATGGTGCATGCTTCCGATTTCCTCATTCGGCGGCCGGAGGAATTATCCGGGCCTGTGGCGCAGCCGGTGCATCCGGCATGATTGCGGAAATTATGTCGCGTACGTATATTAGTGTTTGTTTTCTTTCATACAGGAGTTGTATGCCACAACATAAGTCAGCTGAGAAACGCGTTCGCACCGCTTCCCGAAAGCGGGCGCGGAATCGGATGTACAAGACGCGAATGAAGAATCTCATCAAGGAATTGCGCGAGACGAAGGATCCGGGACAAGCCGGAGAAGCTTACAGGAAGGTTGCGTCATTTCTCGATCGCATCGCCTTGAAAGGCGTGATACACAAGAACACGGCGGCCAACAGGAAGTCCAGACTCGCAAAGCTCGTACAGAGCCTCGGCGCCTCCTGACAGCCGGCCTCCTCCCCGCGCCGGGGAATTGTCGCGGGGGGGCCGACCAATCGGGAATGTACCCGTGATCGGCGATCCGATTATTGACGCTGCGATAGTCCTGGCAGGTTTGCTCGCGGCAATGGCCGCGGAAGCCTCCCTCCATGCGCTGGAGACGGTTGCGCGTGTGCGCCTGGAGGAACTCGCCGAAAACAACTCCCGGCGGGCCGAAATTTGTCTCGACCTGAAATCGCGTATCGAGCGTGTGCGCGGCGCGGCACACATATCCTCTATGTTGATACTGATAGCGGTGTCGGTCATCACGGCTCATTACTTTTCCCTGAATCTCGCCTTCGTCCCCGAAAACGGCCCGATCACGTGGGCGCCGGCCGCCAACAGAACAATCGTCGTCATCTTGACTTCCCTTTCCGTCGGTGTCGTGTTCGTGGCGCTTGTCTCGCTTGCGGCCAGAGCTGTCGGCACACATCGCGCCGAGCATCTGGTTCTCAAGACAGCCGGTTTTCTCCTGTTGCTCTCGCGCATTCAAACGCTGCCGGCAAGAGCCATCACTTCCATCGCCAATCTCATTCTGAGGCCCATCGGAATATCGGCTCAATTCGCGGACGCGGTCATGTCCGAAGAAGAACTGATGGACATAATTGAGGAGAGCACTCGTTCGGGACTGGTCGACAAGACGGAACATGAGCTGATCGAGAGCATTTTCCGTTTTACCGACAAGACCGCACGCGAAATCATGATCCCGCGAAAGGAAATAACCGCGGTCGAATACGATAACGCGCCCGAGGCGATTCTCGAGCAAGTCGTGCTCGACGGTTACACGCGGATGCCGGTTTACAAGGGATCCCTCGACAATATCGTCGGTGTGATCTATGCCAAGGATGTAGTCAGTCTTATTGAGCACAAGGACCTGATCATACTCGACGACATCATCCGTCCGCCCTTCGTGGTACCCGACACCAAGCCGATATCAGATCTGTTGAGGGAATTCCAGCGGAAACGCATACACCTTGCCGTGGTGGTGGATGAATTCGGCGGCACCGAGGGACTGATCACACTGGAAGACATTCTCGAAGAAATCGTGGGTGACATTCATGACGAATACGACGAAGACGCGCGATATTGGGACATGTTTCCGGGGGGCGTCGTCGAGGTCGAGGGTCGCCTGACGATTTCCGATTTCAATTCGCTGTTTCCCATAACAATTCCTGAAAGCGGCGAGTACGACACAATCGGGGGTTTCATTACAAGCCTGATGGGCAGGATACCGGAGAAGGCAGACGGAACCGACTGGCACGGATTCCGCATCGATATTCTGGATGTGGACGGACGCCGCATCATCCGCGCCCGCTTCACCCCGCTGGAGGACGCACAGGCCTGAAATGCCCGGGGCGACGGTACCGTTGCCAGGCGGTTTCCCGAATCCGGACAGGTTTGCTTATATTTTTACCACAGGCGCTCAAAAAACCGACGACGGACTTCGATGCTCGCATTACTGTCACTTCTTTTCGCAGTATTACCGATGGTCGCCTATCTCTGGTTGATCTGGCTTATGGACCGCTACGACCGCGAGCCGGTCGGATTGCTGGCCGCCAATTTTCTCTGGGGCGGATTCGGCGCCGTCATACTTGCCGTCATCGCCAGCATCGTCGGATCTATCGCTCTGGATATGGGCGAATTCCTGGATGCCGTCATACTTGCGCCGGTCGTGGAAGAGCCCGCCAAGGCGTTGTTCCTCATTTACACAGTTCGGAGCAGGCACTTCGACAATGTCACCGACGGTCTTGTCTACGGAATGGCCGTCGGTCTCGGATTCGGAATGACCGAAAATTTCCTCTACTTCCTCTCCGCTTCCACGATGGGAGAATGGCTGGTCGTGGTTGTGGTACGGACGCTTTTCTCGGCGGTCATGCACGCGATGGCCACTGGTATTGTCGGCGCTTTCGCCGGATGGGTGAAGTTCCGGGCCCGCGCTTCGCGGTTTCCCCTCCTGCTTCTGGGTCTGGCGCTCGCCGTCGGGATGCACTCTTTCTGGAATTTCGCCGTGAGCGCCGATGATCCGGCGGCGGCCGGACTCGGCCTGCTCTTCATCGCTCTCAGCGTCGTCGTCATACTCGCGGTAATGCAGATCTCCCTCGGTTTCGAGAGCAGGATGCTGCGCAAGGAACTTCAGGAGGAGGCGGATTCGGGACTGATCCCTGATGCTCACATCAATTTCATCCCGTTCACGGGGAGGCGCGGAATACGCGGATGGCTGCCGATGGAGGTCGATCGCAAGATGTACCTGAAAACAGTGACCCGACTGGCATTCAGGAAATCACAGGCCAGATGTCTCGAAGGAAGCCGACGCGCGCTTTGGGACGCCGAAATCGACGAACTGAGGATGAAAGTCGCCGCGCTGTTGAATTCCGCGGCGCCGCAAGGTGACAGCGCGGGCGCGTAACGGAAGCAACTGTCCGGCATGAGTCCATCCCGACTGAATAACGGAAAATCCGGTCCATATCTGTCATGCAGGCAGTCGCATCGCTGATTTTCGCCATAGTCCCGATACTGCTCTATCTCTGGGCGGTATGGTCGCTTGACCGTTACGACCGCGAGCCGGTTGGACTCCTTCTCCTGAATTTCATCTGGGGCGCAGTCGGAGCCGTGATATTCGGCATATTCGCGAGCCGATACACGGCGGAACTGTTTGCAGCCGAAGCTTTCGAAAGGACGGTCTACATAGCGCCCGCCATAGAGGAAGTCGCCAAGGGGCTATTTCTGATCTGGACTGCGAGGGACAAGCGATTCGACAATATCACCGACGGCGTCGTCTATGGGATGGCTATTGGCCTGGGTTTCGGCATGACGGAGAACTTCCTTTATTTCCTCACCGCGAGATCCGCGGACGAATGGGTGCAGCGGGTGATGTTGCGTACCCTGTACACCGCCGTGATGCACGCCATGGCAACTGGCGTATTCGGCATGGCTGTCGGATTGTCCAAATACCGCTACCGCCCGGCACGGGCGCCCCTGCTTGCGGCCGGTATCTCGGCGGCCGTGGGAATACACATGGCATGGAATTACTGGACCACACAGGCCGGCGCCGGACTCTCGATGATGGAGGGCTTGTTCATCGGCGCCGGTCTGCTGGTGATATTGGTAGTGATGCAGATTTCCCTCGTCATGGAGAATCGAATAATTCTGCACGAACTCCTGGGAGAAGCCGAAAGGGGACTCATACCGCAGATTCACGTGCAATATCTTCCATACAGCAGCAGGCGCAAGATTCTCGGCTGGCTGCCTCCATCCATCGATCGCCGTATTTACGCGAGCCTTGCCACTCGACTGGCGTTTCGCAAGTGGCAGCACCGGTATTCCGCGGAGTCCTTGCGCGGCAACATTGAAAAGGAAATCGACGAACTCCGCTTCCGGATAGGCGAGCTGCTCCGCGCCGATTCGGATTCCCCGGCTGGACGCCTATATTGACCGGACGGCAAAGCGCCGTCGATCCGGTGACCGCGCATCAATCATCGCATAACACAACATCATGGTTCACGCCCTGTTCGTTTTCGGCACCCGACCTGAAGCCATAAAATTAGCGCCCGTAATAAAGCGTTTCCTGAGCGCGCCCGACGATTTTCGTGTAACGGTGTGCCTGACTTCGCAGCACAGGGAAATGCTGCGCCAGGTCACCTCGTTTTTCGGGATACGCGAGGATGTCGACCTGGACGTGATGATGCGCAACCAGTCCCTCGAGTACGTCACAACGGCCGTGCTGACGAAACTCAAGACCGTGCTGGAGGACGTCAAGCCCGACGTGCTGCTCGTGCAGGGCGACACGACCACCGTTTTCGCATCGGCCCTCGCGGCATATTACAGCCGTGTCACTGTGGCCCATGTGGAAGCGGGGTTGAGGTCGTTCGACAAATTCAGCCCGTTTCCCGAAGAGATGAACCGAGCCCTGTGTTCCGTCCTGACGGATTATCACTTCGCGCCCACGGAGACCGCGGCCGGGAACCTGCGCAGGGAAGGCCATGATGGAAGCAAGGTGTTCGTCACCGGAAACACGGTGGTTGACGCATTGTACCTGGGATTGAAGATACTGGGCCGGATGGGCGGGGCAGAACGGCTGGCTTTGCTGACGGATGCCGGTTTGCCGGAAGCTTTCTCGGAAGGTCTGCTCGAAGGATCGCTCCGGGCTATCACCGTCACGGCGCACAGGCGCGAAAGCTTCGGGGCGCCTTTCGAGCGCATGTGTCTTGCCATGACCGACATCATCCGGCGGTATCCGGACGCGCATATCGTTTATCCGGTGCATCCCAATCCGAACGTCCGGGAAACGGTCCGACGCTTCCTTGCCGGATTCCCGAGAATACACTTGATCGATCCGGTCAGATACGAGCAACTGCTGCTGTTGATGGAGCGAAGCGTGCTCCTCCTGACGGATTCCGGCGGCATACAGGAGGAAGGGCCTTCCTTGAAGAAGCCGGTGCTCGTGATGAGAGATGTCACCGAGCGTCCCGAGGGCATCGCCGCGGGCGTATCGCGCCTTGTCGGCACGGACAGGGAACGAATCACAACGGCCGTTTCGGAACTTCTCGATAACGAGGAGGCGAGAGCCCGGATGACCGACGCCGGCAATCCGTACGGCGACGGCAGGGCGTCCGAAAGGATAGCCGACATACTGATCCGTAATATCGGTGATGATTGACGGGCGCCTGCGGGTCGTTTTCGACGGGCACGCCATCACGCCGCGGCGTTCCGGCATCGGCGGTTATTCGATTCGGTTGTGCGAGGCGCTGCTGGCGCACTGTCCGGACGCGGTGAGACTGCACATATACGCGGGCTCGAAGGTTTCGGAGGCGCGAGAACCCGAAGACGTGGAACGGGCCGTGTCCGGAGTGGCGGAGGGCTCGTTGTACTCGCCGTCTCATCAACTCGAAATCCCTCGATTGGTAGGCGGCGGGTCGTACGACGTTTTTCACACTCCGGATTTCCTGGCCCCTTTGTTTATGCGTTCGACGCCTGTGGTCATCACTATTCATGACGTGGTACCGCTCGCGTACCCGAGGCTGCTGGCCCGGTCGAAGAAGACCATGCTGCCGGGAATGTTCCGCGCGGCTCTGCGGCTTTCAGTCCGACACGCGGCTGCCGTGATCACGGATTCGGAGTTCAGCAGAATGGAAATGCAGCGTCTGGCGCGCATCGACGCCGCGCGGGTGGATGTGGCGCCTCTTGCGGCGTCTTTGCGGAAGTCGGAACTCGGATTTCCACCGCGATTCTCGGATCTTTTCAAAGCGTCGGGTTACTTCCTGTTCGTGGGCAGGATGGAGCCGTACAAGGGCCTTTCATTGCTGTTGGACGCCTACTCCCGGGCCGCGCTGCAGTCGGGGGAGGCGTTTCCCGACCTTGTCATCACGGGAAATCCCGATCCGCGCTACGAGTTATCCGAGCGCATGAGCGCTTCGGGCGCCCGGGGGAGAGTGCATCTGACCGGGTACGTGGACGAAACCGAGCTCTCCGCGCTCTACACGCACGCTCTGGCGCTCGTGTTGCCCTCCCTGTACGAGGGCTTCGGATTCCCCGTTCTGGATGCGATGACGCACGGGACTCCAGTGTTGTGTTCGAACAGGGCGTCCCTGCCCGAGGTGGCCGGCGAGGCGGCCCTTATGATCGATCCGGAGGACCAGAGCGTGTTCGCCGAAACCCTGACCCGACTCTTCAGCGATCACGAGCTCAGAGCGCGGCTCTCGAAGCTCGGCGCCGCGCAAGCCGGGAGGTTCTCATGGAAGAACACAGCACTGAAAACCGCGGCGATATACGAACGCGTAGCGTGCGGAAGACAGGCGCATGCAACTGTTTGAACAGCTCGGCGTGCAAGGAGGCCTGTTCCTGGCCCCGATGGAAGACGTGACGGATATTTCGTTCCGTCTGATATGCAAGAGCTTCGGGGCGGACATGGTGTACACCGAGTTCGTGAATGCCGACGGACTGGTCCGCAGCAACAAACCGACGAAGGCGCGCTTGAAATTGCGCCTGCACCCGGACGAGCGTCCTGTCGGCGTTCAGATATACGGCGGCGATCTCGGAACGATGCTGGCGGCGGCGGTCCTCGCCGAAGAAGCCGGACCCGAGCTGCTGGACATCAACGCCGGTTGCTGGGTGAAAGACATCGCCATGCGCGGCGCCGGTGCGGGGCTGTTGAGAGAGCCGGCGCGGTTGGCGAGCATGGCAAGCGCGATAGTCAAGCGCATTCGGATACCGGTTACGCTAAAAACACGTCTCGGCTGGGACTCCGGGAGCATAAAAATCGTCGAGATAGCGCAAATGCTGGAGGATGCCGGGATCAGAGCGCTGACCGTGCATTGCCGTACACGCGACCAGGGGCACTCGGGTGCGGCGGATTGGAGCTGGATACCCCGGGTGAAAAAGGCGGTGAGCATTCCGGTCATACTCAACGGCGACGTGCTGAACGCGGCCGACGCGAAGAGAGCGTTCGACGAGACCGGATGCGATGCCGTCATGATCGCCCGCGGCGCGATCGCAGCTCCCTGGATTTTCAGGGAAGCCCGCCAATTGCTCGATACTGGAGTCCTGCCGCCTCCGCCGGATATCGGAGAAAGAATCGCCACCGCCATGCGACATCTGCGTCTCGCGGTCCAATACAAGGGAGAGCGCCGGGCTGTTCTGGAGATGCGCAAGCATTACAGCGGCTATTTCCATTCGATAAAGAACGGAAAGCACTACAGGATGGCACTGATGAAAACCGAAAGTCATGCCGAAGTGGATGATTTGCTTGCGAGCATTAGATATCACGAAGAAAACGGCCATTCTGAATGAAACTCAAGGTTTTGAATCGTTGTTTTTTTTAAGTTATCCGATTTTTCTTGACTATCCGTCGGAATCTTCTTATAATTGAACTGATTTGATTTATATGACGAATCTCATCTTCTACTTTAATTGACCACTTTCAAGGAGAAACAAAATGAAGAAACTCCGCAGCCAAGTGGTACTGTTGCTGGCGATCGCCGCGTTCGCCGGAGGCATCATGTTGTCGGGTTGCACTTCATATGCCACCCAGGAGCAACTGGATAGAATCCGGCAGCTCGAGCGCGAAATCAGTTCGCTCGAATCGTCAATCCAGAACAAACAGTCCCAGATCGGTTCCGTCGACCGTCAGATTTCCGCGACGGAAGCCAAGCTGGACCAGTGCGCGAAAGACAAGGAGCTGGTCAAACAGCGTCTTTCGAACTGGAAAGGCAATTGAGCGGAAACACGGAACGGCTAAACCAATCCGAGGAGAACATATCATGACACGACACATCGCATTCGCCGCTATAATATTGGGCGCTTTGCTTATTGCATGCGCTCCGAACGCCTTCGCGCAGGACGATCGGATGACGGAGGAGCAGGCCGTCGAGAAAATCCGTCAACTCGAACAGCGAGCGGGCGAACTCAAAAGACAGGAATCCACCCTCGATGCACAGCTCGCCGAGAAAAACAGATTGCTCGCACAGAAACAGTCCGATCACGAGCGCTGCATCGACGAACTCTACGCGCTGGTCGGCGCAACAAGAGCCGACGTGGAAGCCTACGAAGCCAGGCTCCGCAGGCTGGAAAACAACATCAACGAACTTCTGCGGCTTTCACCCATGGATCTTCTCGCGCGCAAATCGGAAGTCGACGAAGCGGAGCGCGAATACTCGGCTCTCGCAGGAAACAAGATCAGCCTCCTTCCTGCATTCTACGACAGAGTGCAGCGCATCGGAGAGAACATCAAGGTGCTGCGCGACACGCTCTCCAGAGCTGAGAAAACTTACACCGTCGGCACTTGGTCCAAGGACCGCGACTGTCTCTGGAACATTGCAAAGAAGCCGGATATCTATGGAGATGCTTTCCGCTGGCCGAAAATCTGGCAGAAGAACAGGGATCAGATCAGGAACCCGGATCTCATCTACCCCGGACAGGTTCTGAAAATTCCGGCGCCTGCGCCGCTGACCCCTGAAGAGGAAAGCGCCGCGCGCAAGTATTACAGGCAGAAACGCGAAGCCGCGGCCGCGACAGGCGGGATGACCGACGAGAAAAAAGCGCCTGAAAACGTCAACAAATAGGCCGCAAGCGGCGATCCCGCGTCCTGTTGAACGAATTTCGAAAAAACCCTTACATTCGTGGAATGTAAGGGTTTTTTCTACCCTTAATTGACACCCGGGCAAATCGGCGACACAGTGGAAATAATAGAGCGACGAGTCAAACTTACCTCGAACAATCCGCAGCTTCTTTTCGGCGTCAACGATGCGCATCTCCGCTTGATAGAACAGAGGCTGGATGTTCGCATCACAGCCAGGGGCGAAACGGCGCTGCTCCGGGGCGACGAAGTTTCAGTGGACAATGCGGAAAAAATCCTGAAGGAACTGATGTTCGTCGTAAACAAAACGGACCGGCTCACCGAGCGCGACGTCCTGACTGTTATGGACATCATAGCCAACGGCAGCGCCCTGGAGATCCAGCCCGAAGATGTGGATAATGTGGTCCTTTATGCCAAACAGGACTACATCAAGGCCAGGACCGCCGGGCAGATCGGATACATGAAAGCGGTTAGGACCAACGACATCGTTTTCGCGATCGGTCCCGCCGGCACAGGCAAAACCTATTTGGCGGTTGCATCGGCCGTGGCGGCACTGCGCCGTCACGAAGTGGGAAAAATCGTCCTGGCGAGGCCGGCTGTGGAGGCAGGGGAGAGCCTCGGATTCCTTCCGGGGGATTTGAGGGAAAAGGTGGATCCCTATCTCAGACCGCTTTATGACGCGCTGGACGACATGCTACCGGCCGACAAACTCAAGACGTCTCTCGAGCGCCGGACTATCGAGATAGTCCCTCTGGCCTACATGAGAGGCCGCACGTTGAACAACGCGTTCATAATCCTGGACGAAGCCCAGAACGCCACCGGAATGCAGATGAAGATGTTCCTGACGAGAATGGGTGGAAACTCCCGGGCGATCGTCACGGGCGACATCACGCAGATAGACCTGCCGAGCCGGACCGTTTCCGGGCTGGTTGAGATACAGGATGTCCTGAAGGGCGTTGAGGGCGTCTCTTTCGTGTATCTCGACAAGGGCGATGTCGTTCGCCATAAACTCGTGAAGGATATTATTGCAGCTTACGAGCGCTGGCATGAGGAGGGACGCGATGCGCCGCAGTGACGCCCCTCTGTCGATTCGAAGGGCGCTTGCCGTCTTCGTGCTGGTCCTGTTTCTAAATTTCAACCCGGCGCCCGCCCCGCGTATTATTGCGCTTCCGGCGCCGCTGATCGAATATGTGCAGTTTCAACGGCCGATCGCCCGCCGTCGCGGGCGGCGGCGCTCAACGCTGTCGCCGTATTATTTCACCTGACACCGAGAGGAATATCATGTTTGAAGAGCACTCAACCCGATCCCGGGATATCCGCGAGCGCGTCAATGCACTCCGGGGGTATCTTTGACATCGGTCGGAAAATCGCCGAAATAGAGGAATTCGAGCGGCAGACGCATCAACCGGGTTTCTGGGACGACAATATCGCCGCTCAGAAAACCATGCGGGAAATCGCCTTGCGCCGAGAATGGGTGGAACTCTGGGAAGCGGTGGACCGCAGCGCATCGGATTATGAAACGCTGATAGAACTGGCTGAAGAGACCGCCGATACCGCCATCGCCGAGGAACTCGAACGAGAATTCCGCGAAACTCTGAGCCGGCTTTCCGACTTGGAGTTTAAAAACATGCTTTCAGGACCTGATGATCAGCGCAACGCGATTCTGACCATTCACTCGGGGGCCGGCGGCACCGAATCACAGGATTGGGCGGATATGCTGCGGCGCATGTACCTGCGTTTCTGCGAGCGGCGGGGTTATTCCGTCGATTTGATAGACGAATTGGAGGGCGAGGGAGCGGGAATAAAAAGCGCCACGATGGAGGTCAAGGGTTCTTACGCCTTCGGCTCTCTCAAATCCGAGATAGGCGTCCATCGGCTTGTGCGCATTTCACCTTTCGACGCCAATAAACGGCGCCACACATCCTTTGCCTCGGTGTTCGTGTATCCTGAAGTGGATGACGACATCGTGATCGAGATAAACCCGGCGGATCTCAAAGTGGATACTTTCCGCAGCGGCGGCAAGGGCGGCCAGAACGTCAATAAGGTGGAGACAGCGGTTCGAATAACGCATGTTCCGACGGGGATCGTGGTGGCCTGCCAGCAGGAGAGGTCGCAGCATCAGAATCGCGCGACAGCTATGAAGCTTCTGCAGTCCAGACTTTACCAGATAGAGCGCGAGAAGGAGGCCTCGCGGCTTGCCGCGATAGAGGACTCGAAAAAAAGGATCGAATGGGGCAGCCAGATCCGCTCGTATGTGTTTCAACCTTACACTATGGTCAAGGATCACCGCACCGGCGCCGAGAGCAGCGACGTTCAAGGAGTAATGGACGGAGCTCTGGATGCCTTCATTAAACCGTATCTGCTCACCTTCGGCAGCGCCGTCGCTGCGATGCCTGAATAATCCGGCTGCCGGCGGGAGGATGATACCCTGATGGGTTTTTCGGCACAGGTGGCATTCCGGAGCATGAGGGCACGGTCGCTGTCGCGTTTCCTTTCGTTCATGACGATGACCGCTGTCGGCAGCGTCGCCGTCGGAACAGCGGCCCTTATCATCACCTTCTGCATACTCGACGGCTTCGAACGCGAACTTCGTTCAGTGATCACAGGCGTGTCGGGTCATATACAGGTCGGAACCTTCGGCAATGCCGTCGTCGCCGAGGATCACGCGCGTCTGGAGAGACTCAAAGCCGTGGGCGGCGTCACCTCCGCGTCGCCTTTCTTGCAGCGTGAAGCGGTGGTCATAACACGGGATGACATAGACGGGGTTCTTGTGAAAGGCGTGACCGAAGCCGGCGGGCTGCAGAGGAGGATCAAACAGGGAGTGTGGCAATGGCGGCATCCCGACCGGCGTCCGTCCGTCGTGATGGGCGAACGCCTGGCTCAACGGCTCGGTCTTGGCGTCGGTGATCGTATTCTCCTGCTCGGAATGAAGGAACCCGAAGACGCCCTTGCCGCCCCCAAAGTTCAATGCGTAATCCGTGGGCTTTATGAAACAGGGATGGCCGAGTACTTCGACGATCTCATGATCTTCACTTCCATCCAGACGGCGCAGCGCCTGTTCGACTCTCCGGCGGTTTTGAACGGGTACGATGTCCGGTGCAGCGATCCCGCCGATGTTAACGCGGTGGCCGGAAGGGCGGCGGTAGCGCTCGGCTATCCGTTCGACGTGAGATCGGTGTTCGACATATACAGGAATCTGTTTGTATGGATCGACCTCCAGAAGGATCTGGTGCCGATAGTCGTCGGATCTCTCATTCTGATCTCTGCGTTCAATGTAATCTCGACTCTGCTCCTGTTCGTCATTGAAAAGACCTCGTCGATAGGGATACTGCTGGCCCTGGGAGCATCGAGGCGTTCGATCCGGGGCATATACCTATTCCAGGGCGCCATCGTCGGGCTTGCGGGCGCCGCCCTCGGTTCGTTGGCGGCTCTGGGCCTGCTGGCCGCGCAGGCGGAATTCCGGTTCTTCAGTCTTCCGCCCGATGTCTACTACATGACGACCGTTCCGATACGCCTGTCCGTCGAGAGTTTCGCTATCCCGATGCTGGCGGCGACGGCGCTGTCCATTCTGTCCGCCACGGCGCCGGCGTGGCTGGCTTCGCGATTGAATCCGGTCGCCTCAATCCGCTTCCATTGAGCGTTCAGCATGTCCATCGAGAGATTCATCGCCCGCAGATACCTGCTCGGAAAAAAGCGTTTCAGCTTCATCAACATCATAGCGCTGCTCGCGACGATGGGAATCGCCTTCGGAGTCGCCGCGCTGGTGGTCGTGATGTCGGTATTCAACGGCTTCGGAGGCCTTGTGACGGAGATCATGCTGAAGGTCGACCCGCATATCAGGATAGAGAAGACGCCGAGAAAGGATGGGATTCCGGCGGCTCGAATCGACAGCATACTCGCGGCGGAAAAACGGGTGATCGGACGCACGCGTGTCATCGAGCGGAAAGCCATGGCGATTTCAAAAGGATATACCGGTTTCGTGCAGGTCAAGGGGTACGAAGCGGCCACCGTAGACGATGTATCCGGCATTAGATCCGCGATCGTCATGGGCAGAGCGTCTCATGAATCGCCGTTCGCGATACTTGTCGGCATCACGCTTGCCGACAAGTTGAGACTGCTGGAAGGGGATACGCTGGAGCTTGTAAGTCCGGCGGGGATGCAGAGCATGTTGACGCAGTATGTGACGCCCACCATTTTTTACTGTCCGGTTGCGGGCATTTATGATTCGAAGAACAAGAAAGTGGATGCGGGGGTCGTTTTCCTGCCGTTGGCGGCTGCGGTCGAGTTTTTCCACGCCGACGAGGATGCCGCCGGCTTTGAGATCAAATTGGCCGACATAGACTACAGCAATGAAGTCAAGAACCGACTCTCAGCGGAAATCGGCGCCGGCTGGAACATCCTCACATGGTACGATCTGCACAAGGACTTGTATTCGGTGATGCGCATTGAACGTTGGAGCGCGTTCGTGTTGCTGGGCGTGATTATCGCCGTGGCCGTCTTCAACATACTCGCCTCGTTGACGATGCTTGTTTTGGAGAAAAGGCGCGATATCGGCATTCTCCGGACCATGGGAGTATCGGCTGCTCGGATACGGCGGATCTTCCTGTTGCAGGGTTTCTGGATAGGCGTGACCGGTGTGGTTGCAGGAACAACGCTGGGCCTGATCGTATGTTGGCTGCAGCACAATTTCGGACTGTTGAAACTCGATGCCGCCTTCATCATACCGGCTCTTCCCGTCGATCCGCGTTTGCCGGACATAGCCATAATTGCTGTCGCCACGTTCGCTCTTTGTCTGCTTGCCGCGTGGTATCCGGCCGGAAGGGCGGGAAATGTCGAAATCATCGATGCCGTCAGATGGGAATAGCAGGGCGGTGATTATGGTTTGCTTAATGGCCGGAAATCAGGCTATCTTTATAGTTTGACGCTATTTCGATGTCCTCTCCCATTGTCGATATCCGCAACGTACACAAGTCGTATCAGACAGGATCCGCCGGTCTCGAAGTCTTGCGAGGCGTATCGATGAAGGTGCGCGAAGGAGAAATCGCTGCGATAATCGGCGCTTCAGGCGCAGGTAAAAGCACGCTCCTCCATATCATCGGCGCTCTGGACAAGCCGACTTCCGGCGAAGTTCGAGTAGCCGGCGAGGACATGTTCACTCTGAAGGATGCCCAACTTGCAGCTTTCCGTAACGGTAAAATCGGCTTCGTTTTCCAGTTTCATCATCTGCTTCCCGAGTTCACGGCTGTCGAGAACGTGTCCATGCCCATGCTGATAGCCGGCGCAGGCCGCGCTGAAGCCGAGGGCCGTTCACGCGAGCTTATCTCCCGGGTCGGCGTGCTGCACCGGGCCGATGCCCGGCCTTCGGAGCTCTCCGGCGGCGAGCAACAGAGGATCGCGGTCGCCAGGGCTCTTGCCAACGGACCTGCTGTGGTTCTTGCGGACGAACCGTCCGGAAATCTGGACGCCGAAAACGCGGCATCCCTGCACGACCTGCTCTGGAAGCTTTCGCGCGAACACGGGCGCACTTTCGTGATTGTAACTCATGACGAGGGATTGGCCGGGCGAGCGGACGCCATATATCATCTTCACGATGGCCGTCTTGAAAAGCGGAAATGACTATTCAGTGCTCAGAACAAAACAATAAAACGCTCGACAAGGAGAACGCATGGCAAAAATCGCCGCCGGAAAAAACAAAAAAAAGCTGAAGCGGAAGGCGTTTATTTCGGAACTGGAGCTTCCACAGCGCATCAACTACATCATCATGCTCGGGGGCGTTCTCGTAGTGCTTCTGGGTTACATCGTCATGTCGATGGGAGACGACATCAGTCCACTCTCAGTGACGGTCGCGCCGATAATTCTAGCTGTAGGCTACTGCGTCATAATTCCGCTGGGCATTTTATACAGGCGGAGAAGCAAGACGTCGGAGCCGGTCTGATCAGGGGCATGGACACGTAAGCGTGGTCGACATTTGAATGAATAACCCTGCGATGAGACCGGCCGGACCGCGTTCAGGCGGCGGATGAGGATGATTCCGACACGCCGTCCTGAGGTCTTGACATCGGCGGTCGCCGGTGTCGCGGCTTTCGCGATCTATGCGGCGACCGCTTTCCCGTCAGTATCCTGGTGGGAAAGCGGAGAATATGCCGCTGCCGCGGCGACTTTCGGGATTCCGCGATCTCCGGGCGCTCCCTTGTATCTGCTGACGGCTCGCATTGCGGCGTTGATTCCCGATCTGGGAGACACCGCGCGCCGGTTGAACATGCTGTCCGCCCTGTTTGCTTCGACCACCGTGTTGCTGGTGTGCCGAATTGCATTCGAAATTCTGCGCTCGCTGTTCGGCGAATGGATCAAGACCCGCGTCGGAGCCTTTGCGGCTTCAGGCGGGGCGCTCATTGCCGGTTTATCTCTGGCTTTCGCGGACACGTTCTGGAGCGCGGCCGTTGAGACGGGCATCGGCGCGCCTTCCGCGCTGACGGCCGCCCTAATAATTTTCGTCGCAATGCTGTGGCGGCGCTCGGCGACGGCGCGAGGCGATGCGCGCCGCCTGATGATGCTTGCCTTTCTCTTCGGGCTGGCCACCGCGGTTTCGCGGGATCTGATTCTGCTCGCAATTCCCGCGGGAATGCTCGTCGGAGGAGCGATTTTCGGCCGGGGGATGCGGGGATTCGCGCAGACGGGGCTGATGACGGCCGGACTTTTCGTATTGATGTATTACGGAGCGCTAATCGCCGCACCGTCAGCCGCGGCCTCTTTGTTCGGAGGTTATCCCGCCGGGATCTCCCTGCTTCTTCTCATAGTTGCCGCGATCACGATCCTGCTTGCGCTCGGGGGGATTATCTCCCGGGTCACACGAAGCAGCGTCGCGGCGACGTGTTCACTTGCGGTCGCGCTGTATCTGGCCGGGACATCGCTGAATGCGGTGATCCCTATCCGCGCGGCCCAGGATCCTGCGCTGAACATCGGCGCTGCGGGAGCGGAGGCCTCGTATTCGGCGTATCTCGCCGAGGGCGATTTCAGCCGCGGTTCGTCGGTGTTCGTACGCGGCCGGAACCCGTCCGGCATGCAGTCGGTCGGAGAGGACTCGGATGCGGAGATCTTCTTGGATCAGCAACTCAATCGCGGTTTCATACGATACGTGCTATGGAATTTCTCAGGCCGCGCCGGCGACGACAACGGCTCGCCCGCCGTGCTGTTCGGCGGCGCCCGGGCAGTCGAATCCCTCGATGGAGGCGCTTCCGCCGCATACCCGAATGTTTATTACGCCTTGCCTCTTCTGCTGGCCCTGGGAGGCATGTTCCAGCATTTGCGCCTGCATTTTCCGGGCGGATTCTTTCTGCTTCTCGTATTCGTCACTATGAGCGTCGGGTTGACCTTCGCCCGTAACCCGGAAATGCCGATGGAGCGCGAGGAGGATAGAGCCGTCATACCGGTACTGATGGTGATGTCGATCTGGATCGGCACGGCGGCCGGCTGTCTGGCGAGAGCTTTCGCGCGCCGTTTCGGCGGAAAGCCCGCCGCCGCGGTATTCGTTCTTCTCGCCGCTTTTTACGCGGCTCCGGGCCGGATGTTCGCCGCGAATGCGTACGAACATGATAGGAGCCGCGATTACAGCGCGAGGGACGCCGCGTACAACAAATTGCAAGGTTGCGAGCAGGGGGCCGTCCTTTTTACTCAGGGCGACAACGATTACTGGCCGCTCCTGTATCTTCAGGAAGCGAACCGAATAAGACGCGACGTGCGACTGGTGAATCTCGGACTGCTGGGCGCGTCCTGGCACTCGATGCAATCGGTTTCACCAGGCAGGTCGGGGAAGCCCGTGCCGACTTCCTTCACAATGGAGGAGCTGTCGCAACTTCCGGCGATGGGAAGAGCCGCCATACTGAAGACAGGCTGGATTTCGGATCGACGCGAATTGAGGATTCCGGTAGGACGAGACACGATGCGCACTTTCGTCAGCGAGACGCTCGAGGGCGCACCGCGCGCCGCAGCTGATTCGCTCGCCCGCTTGCGGCGTGGTTCGGCCATGATATACTCCGCGCAGGCCTCTCATCCGGTGGCTCTCGACGGTTCCGGCGAGCTCGTCAGATATTTCAGGCCTTGGAGGGACGTGTTCCTGAATGATATAATTGCGGCGGCCGCTTGGCATCGTCCTCTGCATTTTACACCGGAGTGCATGGACGGCATACCGGGAAGTCTGCAGGACTTCATGAGGTTGGACGGAGCGGTGTTTCGGCTGACACCCGTGCGGTCTCCGGGCGCGGGTGCGATCAGACGCAGCTCGTTGCGGGAAACGGCGCTGAACAGGGTGGATGCCCCGCGCAGGTCTCCCGAAAGAGGACTCTTGCTCACGCATGCCGCCGGCGCCGGCGGCTACCTCCCTCCCGAGTCGAGGGAGAATTTGCGATGGCAAAGAGCGCTGTTTCTACGGCTGGCCGATTATGAAACCCGGGTGGCGGGAGACGCCGAAGCCGCGGCCAGGGCGTTGTCGGCGATGGAAAGAGCGTTCCCGTTGCGCTCGTTTCCCATGGATGCGCGGGAAGCTTTCGATCTGGGGGTGTTATACCACAAAGCGGGCGACAGGAAAGCCGCCGCGCGCATATTCATGGATGTGGAGAAGCGTCTCAAGCGCGAAATCCGCCAGGGGCCGCGCAACGCGGCGGGTCTGCAGAGCCCTTACCGTTATCTGCTCGACATTGCGATGATGCAGGGACGCCGCGACGATGCGTTGGACCTTCTCCGGGAGTTGGAACGTCTTTTCCCGAACGCCGCCGACGTGCGCAGGAAGCGCGATGCCTTGCTCGACGAATCATTGAAAGCAACAGAGACAATCAACAATAACCGAGAGTCGTCATGAACTTCAATCTCCTGCACCGCGTATCCGCATTCATAGTGTTTGCGATCTCCTCGGTGGTGTACCTGCTGACCGTCGCGCCGACACTTTCCTTCTGGGATTGCGGCGAGTTCATCACAGCGGCCGTTACGATGGGAATACCCCATCCGCCCGGAGCGCCTACTTTCCAGTTGATCGGCAATGTGCTTTCGCATTTGCCGATCGGAGACGTCGGTTTCCGAGTCAACCTCGCATCCGCGTTCTCGAGTTCTCTGACGGTGTTGTTCGTGTACCTCGTGTCGATCCGTTTGCTCCGGCTTTGGAACGGAGAGCCGAAGAGCAACGCGGCTGGAATTATGATGATACTCGCGGCAGCGACGGGAGCGCTCATTTTTTCCTTCAGCGACACATTCTGGTTCAACGCGAGCGAAGCGGAAGTGTACGGCATCGGAATGTTCTTCATTTCGATAACTGTGTGGATTTCCCTCGAATGGTACGCACATGCCGGAGTGTTCGACTCCGAACGCTCGCTGCTCCTCATCGCATACATGATGGGCCTCAGCATAGGCGCTCATTTGCTCGCCGTTCTTTCCCTTTTCTTCGTCTTCATCATCATTTATTTCAGGGACAGGGATGCCGAGAGAGTGACTCTTATCACGGTGCTCCTGGGTGTCTTGTTGTCCCTGGTCGCGTTTTACCTTGTATATCCGGGCGTGGTGAAGCTGCTGCCTAATCTGCTGTCAGGGACCATCGGATTGTATTTCGTGATTCTGCTCGTCGTGGCTCTCATAGCAATTGTCGCATCAAAAAACCTCAATCCCCATTTCAGAATGGGAATTTTAGGGCTTTTGCTGGTAGCGCTCGGATATTCGACTTACTCGCTCGTGCTTATACGTTCGAACCAGTCGCCGGCGCTGAACGAGAACGCGCCGACTGATCTGGACAAATTCTACAGCTATTTGAACCGCGAGCAATACGGGGATTATCCGCTGTTGCGCGGCCACAATTACGACAATGCGGTGGGAAATATAGACACCAGGGCGAAGAAGTATTTTCCGCGCCGCTGGAATCCCGACGAAAACATAATGCGCAACTACGCCAAGTACTCCAGCGACACGCATTACTTCCTGAAATACCAGCTGTGGGAAATGTATCTCCGATACTTCGGATGGAATTTCGTCGGCAGGGCGGGGGACGTCCAGGGTGCTCCCGTGGATGTGGCCGGCGTGGAAGGCGACTGGTCTGAAAGCAGCGGATATCCCAACCGTTATTACGGCATTCCGCTGCTGCTCGGTCTGCTGGGCATGTTCTACCATTTCAGGAAGGACATGCGGACCTTCATCGCGATGACGGCCCTGTTTCTCATCATGGGAGTGGGATTGGTGATCTACTTCAATATGGCCGACTCGCAACCGCGCGAGCGCGACTACTTCTTCGTCGGCTCGTTCTACGTCTTCGCGATCTGGACGGGATTGGGAGTGTACGGGCTTTGGGAGATGCTGAAGGACCGTTTCGCGTTGAAGGAAACGATCGGATTCGGTCTGGCCGGCCTGATCATGATTGCGGCGCCGGGCAATATGCTGCGTCAAAACTATCAGACCCACAACCGCCATTTCAACTACGTGGCGTGGGATTACGCTTACAACCTTCTGCAATCCTGTGATCAGGACGCGATACTCTTCACCGGCGGCGACAATGACACTTTCCCCGTCTGGTATCTGCAGTATGTGGGCGGCGTACGGCGCGACATCCGAGTGGTGAATCTGAGTCTCGTAAACACCAACTGGTACATGAAGCAGCTCAAGAACGAGCGGCCTTACGGCGCTAAAACCGTCAAAATCAACTATACGGACGGGGAACTGGACAGACTCATGGCCGAGGCGTGGGAAACCCAGACGTTAAACATTCCGATAGACAGGAATAGTTATGACGCGTCCTGGATGAGCGGCGTGGCCGCCCTCCGGGGACAGCAGGTTCCGGAAGCCTTCGCCTGGGAGGTGCCCGCTACGCGCAAGGATCGTTACGGCACATCGATGCTCATCGGTCAGGAAATAATGATCCGCGAGATCGTGAAGAACCACATCAACGACAGGCCGATATACTTCGCGCTCAGCACCGCGCCCTCGGATCGTCTCGGACTCGACGGTTATCTCGTGGTCGAGGGTCTCGCTGGCCGGGTCACTCCATTCCGGCTCCAGATGCAGAACTACCGATACTATCCGCCCATAAACACGGCCGCGACGGAGCGTCATCTCATGAAGACGCGCAGCGTTCCGGACAGCAACCGCGCTTTCGGCTTCATGTTCCGCGAACTCAACAATCCGTCGATCAATCTCGACGAAGCCAGCACGAGAATGATTTACAGTTTCCGTCTTCTCTACATGGAGCTCGCGAAGGCCATGTACCAGGATCTAGGCGATTCCAAACGCGGCAGCGAAGTGATGGAAGAAATGGATAAAATCATTCCCGAGGCCTACCACGAATGGAGCAACGAAATGCAGATGCAGAGGGCTCTGTCGTATTTCGTGATACAGGACAATGAAAAGGCCCGCGAGCACACCGCGTCAGTCGAGAGACTCCTGAAACCGGACGTCGACCGCTTTTTCAGAGGCGAATCGCAGGACCAGAATCCGTTCTCCATCCTGTACAACCTTTATTATCAGACGGGACAATACGAGCGCGGCATTGAACTGCTTCAGGCATACCAGAAGGCCAAACCTGGAGATCCGAGTCTCGACGCAGAAATATCAAGTTGGCGCGCGCGCGCGGCCGCGGCGGCCGCAAAGGACTCCTGAGCATGCCGCGCACACTGATCACTGGAGGGGCCGGATTCCTCGGCAGCCATCTGTGCGAACGCCTCCTTCACGAAGGACATGACGTCATATGCATGGACAATCTCATAACCGGGAACATGGACAATATCGCCAGCATGTTCGGATCGCCCGGTTTCCGCTTCATCAAGCACGACGTCACCGAGTACGTGTATGTGGAAGGAGGGCTCGACTACATACTGCATTTCGCCTCTCCGGCCAGCCCGATCGACTACCTGAAGCTTCCGATACAGACGTTGAAAGTCGGCTCACTCGGGACGCACAAGGCGCTCGGATTGGCCAAAGCCAAAAACGCCCGTTTCCTGCTTGCATCCACGTCGGAGGTTTACGGCGATCCGGAGCTCCACCCTCAGGTGGAAACGTACTGGGGCAACGTGAATCCGATAGGGCCCAGAGGCGTCTACGACGAGGCGAAGCGTTTCGCCGAGGCGATCACAATGGCCTATCACAATCATCACAATGTGGACACGCGCATCGTTAGGATTTTTAACACTTACGGCGAACGTATGAGGACCAACGATGGTCGCGCGATTCCCGCCTTCATGTCGCAAGCCATACGGGGAGAACCGGTGACTGTTTTCGGAGACGGTTCGCAAACCCGCAGCGTCTGCTATGTTTCGGATCTCGTGGACGGCATATTCCGGCTGTTGCTTTCCGACTACGCGCTTCCGGTTAACATCGGTAATCCCGACGAACTCTCTATGCTCCAACTCGCGCGCGAAGTGATAGATGTGCTGGGGGCTTCGGTCGAGATAGTTTTCGAGCCGTTGCCTGTTGACGACCCGAAAGTCCGCCGGCCCGACATATCACTGGCGCAGTCGCTCCTGGGATGGGCGCCTTCGGTTCCCCGACGAGAAGGACTCGAGCGCACGGCGGAGTATTTTCGGACGTCGCTGGCGGACGAACGTGCGCGGAGAGGCGGAGCAACCCACGTTTCGACTTGACGTTTTCTTATTCAGGATCCAACAACCCGACAAACAACGTCTTGGTTTTGCATCATTCATTATCTATATTTCTTGGCCGATGGCGACGTACCCAAGTGGCTAAGGGGGCGCTCTGCAAAAGCGCTATGCATCGGTTCGAATCCGATCGTCGCCTCAAATCCGTTTGTTTTTCCTCGGATGCCGGGGTGGCGGAAGTGGTAGACGCGAAGGACTTAAAATCCTTTGGATTTGGAAAAATCCGTGCGGGTTCGAGTCCCGCCCTCGGTACACTGATTCAGGAAGCAGCGTCAACTTTCTTGCGAAAATACTCCCATCTCGTACGAAGCAGACCGGCCGCAAGCAAGAATCGATCGAACACCGGAGCACACGGCTTGAGAGCCGGCGCGACGGTATTTTTTCTTTTCATCTCGTTAGCGGGGACTTCCGCTCAGATCCTCCCGCCGTCGGAACGCAAACCGGAGGAAAAATCCCGGAGCGGATCCGTATCGGTTGAACAACCGGCTCATGTGGTCGAACTGTCGGTCGATGAAAGCCGATATATCGTCGGCCCGAATGACCTGCTCAACATTTCCGTGTTCGCCGAGCGGTTTTACTCTTATGATGTGACGGTCAGCTCCAACGGAAGAGTGATCATTCCGATGATCGGCGAAGTCGATGTCGCCGACCGGACGCTTGCCGAAGCGCGTGAAATAATCGGCGCGCTCATAAGGAGGAATTTCAGAAACGCGGAACTGACCTTGAGTCTTGTCAGGGCCAGGGGGATCAAAGTGTCGGTGACCGGGGCCGTGCGCGAACCTGGCGTCATCACCCTGCCCGCGACCGGAAGAGTCTCGGAAGCGCTTGCGCTCGCCGGCGGCCCGGTCCGCGACACGACTGCACTGCGAGGCATTACCGTGCGTCGCGGCGACTCGACGTATGCTGCGGATCTGCTCGCCTTCCTCCGAAACGGAGACGTTTCTCGGAATCCGTTCCTCATGGGAGGGGACGTCGTGCATTTCCCCCGCATCGACGAGCGCGTCGGCGTATTCGGGGCTGTCAATTATGAAGGTCATCTCGACTGGCTGCCGGGCGAAAGACTCTTCGATTACCTACGTCTGGCCGGCGGATTCAGATCCTCTGTGTTTCTCGACAGCGTGCAGGTGGTCCGGTTCCTGCCTGATCACACGACCACTCGTACGATTCATCTCAATCTGAGCGCATATCCTGCCGACAGGAGCGCGGACATACCGATGGAGCCTGGCGACATGGTGTTCGTCAGGGCGTACTCGAAATTCCGCTATCACCGACTGGTGGTTCTGAAGGGCGAAGTGCGCTTTCCGGGCACGTATACGATCGAACTCGGAGTCACCAGGCTGTCGGATATCATCATGAGGGCCGGGGGATTCACGGACGAGGCGTCACTCGAAGAAGCGACCGTCACAAGGGCGCCGGACGAGACGGAGCGGGACAAGGAATTCGATCGCCTTTCCAAAATACCCGCTGCCGACATGCGCGAAGACGAGTACGAGTACTTCAAGGATCGATCGAGGGAACGCGTGGGGCAAATCGTCGTCGATTTCAGAAAGCTGTTCATCGACTCCGACCAGCGCGAGGATGTAGTCCTGCACGACAAGGACGTTATCGAGATACCGGTGCAGAAGAACTTCATCCGCGTGATGGGCCGCATCAATAATCCCGGAAACGTGATTTTCAGGAAGGACTGGGACTACAGGAAATACGTCGACGCATGCAACGGTTTCGGATGGAGAGCCGACGACGGCGATGTGCGCGTGGTCAAAGGCCGCACGGGAGAGTTCGTCGACGCTGAAAGCGAAGATCAATACCGGCTCGAACCCGGAGATACCATCTGGGTTCCGGAGGACCAGAAGACGAAATTCTGGGAAGTGGCTCTCACAACACTCGCGGTGCTCAGCCAGATCGCAGGCATAGTGGGCATAGTCATCGCAGTCTCGAACCTGAATAACTGATGGATAATCAGAATAATCCGGCAAGAACCGACGCTTCCCGGACGGCAGCCGCCGACGGACTAGCCGCTTTCCGGAAGCTGCTGTGGAGCAATCGCATGACCATTGTCCGCGTGACGATATCGGTCACCGTGCTGGTGACCGCTTACGCTTTCGTCATGCCGCACACCTACAGTTCCACCGTGACCATACTCCCTCCGAGGAAAGACGACAGAAACATGGGCATCGCCGACATGCTCGCCTCAGGCGGCGCCGCGGACATGCTCGATCTCGGCGCCACGCTCGGTTTCGGAGGCAAATCCTCCGACATCTTCGTAAAGATTCTGTCGAGCCGTACTGTATCGGATTCGCTGATCCGATTATATGACCTGAACCGCTTCTTCGGCATATCTGACGACCGGCCTTGGCGGCTCGCCGCGAGACCGCTGAAAGAGGCGACCGTCATCGACGCTACCAAGGACGGCATGGTGGCCGTTACGGTGTCGCTCAAGACTTCGCACCTGCCGTCGCAGCGCGAGATAGACAGCATCAAGCAGCGGGCCGCCGACATTGCGAACGCCTATGTCAGATATTTGGATTTCGTCAACCGGGAGAAACTGGTGTCGGCCGCCAAAAATTCGCGGCTGTTCATACAGGAGCAGATCGAACGTACTTCCGCCGACCTGGCCGCGGCATATAGCGAGTTGGTGGCATATCAGGAACGAAACAAGGCGTTGATGGTGGACAAACAGCTCGATGCGCTCGTCACTACTGCGGGCACATTGAAGCTGTGGCTCGCACAGGCCGAAGGCGACCTGGCTGCGGCGCGCCGGGACATGACGCCTGCCAGCAGGACTGTGCAGGATCTCGAGTCAGCGGTCAGGGAACTGCAGAAACAGTATGATCAACTGGCGAAAGGGGACGGCCGTGACGAGGATTTCGTGCTGGCTTTCGCGCGGCTTCCTCAGGTCGCCCGCGACCTCGCCACATTATTGCGGCGGGTGAAGCTTCTTGAGGAAGTCAACGCTTATCTCAACAAGCAGTATTACAAGGAGCGCGTGCAGGAAGCGAGGGATCTTCCCACCGTTCAGGTCCTGGATCCCGCAGTTCCGGCTTGGGAGCGCGCGGCGCCGCGCAGGCTGCAGTGGATGCTGATTTCCTTCGCGCTCGCCCTCGCGGCGTCGATACTGCTCGTGGCCGGTCGCGAGACGGTCGGACGTCTCCGAACGGGCAGGGCATGAGGGACGCCGCTCACGCTGCGTCGACGGCATATCCGGCCGGCCGCAACCTCGCGGTGGAAGCGTCGTTCGTCGCGGCATTGACTCTGATCTGCGTTGTTTTCGGGGAAAGAATCATCGCTCATCCCCTGCATGCCGCGGCATTGGCGGTCTTGCCGGTGATGATATGGCTGCTCGTTACGCATCCCAAAGCAGCGCTGTACCTTGCCGTCGCCGGTATAGTGATGGCCGAGGAATTCGAACTCGGCAGCACCGAAGCCTTTTTCGAGAGCGGCATCGATTCGTCTGTGCTGGCATTGAGAATTTTCGGCGTGAACATAATCGATGCCGTGACTCTTCTTTTCTTCGCCCCGGCCGCGATAAGGGCATGGACGGCCTGGCGGTACGGCGATGTGTCCCCATGGCGCGGAATGGATCGCTATTTCATACCCATACTGGCCGTTTACGCATTCGGCGCCCTGCAGGGAATGTTCAACGCCTTGTCTTTCGGCCATTTTTCATGGGAAGCCAGGGACATACTTTACATCCTGGCATGGTATTTCATTGCATCGAGGACGCTGGAGAACCGGGATGATGTGGTCCGGTTGCTCGCGGTTTTACTGGGTGTATTCAGCCTGAAGTCGCTACTTTTCCTCGGAAGACTGGCGGCGGGGAAGGGCCTGTTTTACGGTTTCGATTTCTACAGACCGGCCCTCGGCGCGGACGTATCGATGATGGCCCTCCCTCTGCTGGCCGTATTCGCCGCCCTGGCGCTCGCAAAGGACGCGCGACCTTGCGTCAAGGCGCTGTTGATTGTTCTGCTCGCATACTGGAGCATGTGGCTTATAGGATCTCTCGGAAGGGCCGTGTACCTGACGACGACAGCGGCCTTCATTGTGCTCGCGCTGTCGATGCGCGGATCCATTCGTCCCGCGCATGTGCTGCCACCGCTCTTCGCGGTTGTTTCGGGCGCTCTGGCCTTTTATTTCCTGGCGCTGACAGAAGCGCATAGAGAGCTGATCTCGACCATGCTCGGCACCGCCTTCAATTGGGTGGACGCCGTCACGGTGTACGAGGACCGCTCTATGGGCCAGCGCATTCTGGAGTTCATGAACATCAGCGAAGTCCTCACGCGTTCGGGCGCATGGCTGCACGGCCTGGGGTGGGGAGCGCCGTGGTCGGAAACCGCTGCGCACATGCCGTTGGACAGATCCGCTTTCGACATCATGGAATCCATCCGAGGAATTCACACGAGCGCTCACGTTGACGCGTTGTATTTCCTTCTAAAAGTCGGAATCATCGGCACCATCGTGATATACGCATCCTATGCGCGTTTCGTCGCCGATGCCGTCCGCATTTTCAAACGAAGCGATGACGTTGCCCTGCGGATAGCAATGGCCGCGGTCGTCACCGGGCTGATCGTCTTTCTGCCGAACTACGTCTATTTTGTAAAGCTCAAGCTGATCCTCGGCATATTCTTCGGCTGTCTGTGCGTTGTCCGCGGTCCGGAGCCGGCCCGATGACGGACGCCAAGATCGAAACCGGACGCCTGCGCGCTCAGGCGATCGACATGCGCGCGCTCTGGTTGAAGATATCGGCGAACATCTCGGCTCTTACGGCGGCGCAGATATTCTACCGCGTGGTTTCCTTGGCCCTGTCCATCTTGCTGGCGAGATATCTCGGGGTGAGGGAACAGGGCCTCTACGCGCTCGTATTGAACTTCATTGCAATGTTCTCGGCTTTCACCGATCTCGGCATCTCGAATCTGGTGATCAGGGACATGAACCAGGAGCATGACAAGCCCGCGGCATTGATCTCCTCATATCTATGGCTGCTTGCGGTCGCGAACCTTCTGCTTTTCGCCGCGGCGGTTGTAACGGCTATCCTGTTCGCATACGAATCGAGAGTGACTTCTGCCATCGTGCTGGCCGGAGCGGGAATGCTCGTTGGCGGAATCAGTTCGGCCTTTTATGCGGCTCTGATCGGACGCGAGCGCATGAAGCGCGTCGCAGCGCTCGAAGTCATCCTCACCTTGGTCATTGTTGCCGGCATGGCCGCCGTCATGCTCACGGGCGGAGGCATAGTCGAGCTGGCCGGCGTATCAGCGGCCGCGGGTATTGCGCGCCTGCTGCTGTTCGGCTATCCGGCCCTTCGGCTGTTTCCCGACATACGCTTTCGTCCTGAAACGGCGCGGGCTTTGTCCATGTTGAAGCGCGGAGTTCCTTTCACTCTGCACGTGGGAACCTACGTCATCCTGACGAGGGTCGACGTGGTGCTGCTCGAATGGCTCTCGGACGGTTTCACTCTGGGCATATACACGGCGGCTGCGCGCCTGACTTATCCGATGACGGTACTTTCCATGATGACCGCCACCGCGGTGTTTCCGGTTCTATCCCGCATGGTGCGCGAGGACCGCGGCGCCGCGTTTTCCATGGTTCGATCCGCGATGCGATGGTTGAGCGCCACAGGCGCGATCGTCGCGGCGACTGTGGCCGTATTTGCTCCGCAGATCGTCACCCTGCTGTTCGGAGGCGAATACGCGCCCGCCGGCTCGGTGCTCCGCATACTGATCTGGTACATTCCGATTCTATACTTTTATCAGGTTGTCAGCGATCTGCTTGTCGCCGCGGACAAGGTATGGGGTATCGTGGCGGTCAGCGTCGCCTGTCTGGCTTTGAATCTCGCGCTCAACTCCATTCTCATCCCGTCTTACGGAGCGCACGGCGCCGCTGCTACGACAATCGCCTGCGAAGCGATCCGCTGCACCGGACTTATCGCGTACGCTCATGCAGCGCTGGGATTCGTGCCGGCTGGACGGACCGGCGGGTCCTGATCCACGGACTCGAGGACAGCGATGGCTGATGCAATTCCCGTTTCTCTGGCGATTACCACGCTGAACGAGGCCTCGAACATCGGCCGTTTTCTGGATTCGGTGGAACGCCAGACCGCACTGCCGTACGAGATCGTCATCTGTGACGGCGGCTCGAAGGACGGCACCGTGGCCGAGATATCCAAACGTCTACAGGGGCCGTTTGGCGTTGTCCTGATCCGGAAGCCCGGTTCCAACATCGCCGCAGGACGCAACGCTGCCATCGAGGCGGCCGCCTGCGACGTGGTTGCGGTCAGCGACGCCGGCTGCGTGCTCGACGATGACTGGCTCCGCCGCATCACCGCGCCGCTCCTGGGCGACGGAGGAATTTCCGCGGTGGGCGGCGGATACCGGTACTGTGCCGAGACACCCTTCGAGAGGATGGCCGCTGCCGCCGAGATGGACGTCGCCGACATTCCTCCGGAAGTATTTCTGCCTTCCAGCCGTTCCATGGCTTTCAAGAAACAGGCCTGGAAGGACGCCGGAGGATATCCCGAGCGCCTTACTTTCGCGGGAGAGGATACGGAGTTCTGCCTGGCCCTGAAGCGCAACGGCCATGATATATTTCTCGACCGAGGCGCCCGGGTGGACTGGCGTCCCAGGGGGGCGCTGCGCGCATACATAAAACAGCATTTTCTGTACGGCGTCGGCGATGGAGAAGCCCGGAACAAAGGATCGTTTTATCAGAAAATATCCCTGAAATTCGCCGCCGCATCGGGCCTCGCCGCGGCAGGTATCGCGCACGATCCTCTGTGGTTCGCGGCGGCCGCCGCGCTCGCGGCCGTTTATGCCGCTCGCCTGTATCGATTATACAGGTGGTCGCATAGGAATCAGGTAACTGCGGTCGCGGCGTTTTTTCTCATCTTGATAAAGGAAGCCGCGCTTCTCTGCGGATACCTGCGCGGCAGATGCAGGCGCGCGGAATCCTCCTCGGGCGCTTAAGCCGACCGGCCGCCCCGCCGCGGCGCCGGCATTTTGAATCGCCGCTTTCCGCCGGCATTATTGCTCGAAATGGCCCGCTGCGTCGTATTTTGCATGAGTCGCCGCCTTTATCGGCGCCGGATGGTCAAAAGGAATGAAACAGCGGAAAAATAATGTTGCGTGGGCGGCATCGCGAGATCAGGGCGGGCGCGCCCTCGATATTGTCTGTTTTGCGGGAAATGACTGGTGGGTGCATAATCCATACACCGAAAAGCAGTGGATGCGTCGGCTTGCGGCTCGGGGCAGGCGTATCCTGTTCGTCAATTCCATCGGCATTGGCATGCCGAGCCTCTCGACACCACGGGTATTCCGTCGCATCGGATTGAAGTTCAGAAGTCTAGCCCGCTGGTTGCGTAAATCCGAGGGGATATGGGTGCTGACTCCGATCGTCCTTCCGTTATGGTCGGTGAACTTCGTCGCCCGGTTCAACGTGCTGCTTCTCACGGCGCAGGTGCGTCTTCTGCTCCGCGTGCTCGGCATACGCAGGCCGCTGTTCTGGGCGGGACTGCCCACCGCGGCTCTGCTGCTCGACCGTATCCCGCACTCCGGCGCCGTGTATTATATACAGGATAACTTCCTCGCTTATTACGACCGGATGAGTTTCTCCGACGTTCAGGAACATCACGACGCGATGTTCCGCAATGCGGACGCGGTGATCTGCGCCTCGATCGGAATGCAGGCGGATCTCTCGCCGGAGAGGCAGGGCGTCTATTATGTGCCGCACGGCGTGGCCGATGGCTTTCTCAGCATTGGACTTGACGGCAAGAGAACTCCGCTTCCCGAGCCGATGCGGAACATACCGCGTCCCATCGTCGGATACTGGGGATCGCTGGAGGTGCTGCAGGATCAGGAATTGATCAGCCGGATGGCTCGGGCTCATCCCGATTGGTCGCTCGTGTTCATCGGAAAACCGATGTACGACATAGAAACCGTCGACCGGCACGGCAACATCCATTTTCTCGGCTACATCCCTATCGAGGAGATACCGCGATACGGAATACACTTCGACGCGGCCGTCATCCCGTGGGTTCAGAGCGAGTGGGTGAAGTACAGCGCGCCCGTGAAATTTCGCGAGTACTATGCGATGGGCAAGCCGGTCGTCAGCTCATACATCATAGAGGTGGAACGGGCGTTGCCAAGCGCCCGGGCGGCGCGTTCGATAGACGAGTTCATCAACGCCGTGGAGGAAGAACTCTCTTCAGACACGCCCGAAAAAAGGGAATGGAGGCGTTCGCTGGTCTCCGGGCAGAGCTGGGAATGGTCCGCGGGATTGGTCGAGGACGTTCTCAAGGATATCGAACCGCGGAGGTAAGCGCGTCGCGAATCCCAAGCCGGAGGAAACAACAATCCCCGGGCGTCGCATCGCCGCGACCTGCGGATTCAGCGGGTACGGCTGGTATCCCGCGTTCAGTCCGTGGCCGGCGGCGCCTTTTTATAAACATTCAATCCGATTTTCTTGTCCTCGGCGCCCGGAATGGAGATGTTGCCTTCCGTGGTGGCGATGACAATGCTTTTTCCCGACGAAGACTTTCCGAATTCCCTGTCGAGGTTCACGACTATCGTGAGACGATTTTCCGAAACGGACATTTCGATGTTTTTCAAGCATGCCTCCTATTTATTGGTGGATGTTTATCAGCGACAGGCTGTGCGGCAGCGTCGTTATTCCGGCATGAAAAGCCCGACCGTCAACGCGAGACGGACGTAAGCTTTGCCGAGCTTGAAATCCGGCACATCAGCGACATCGAAATGGTCGTTTAATTCCCATTTATTCCCGCTTGTGCCGAAATATCCTCCGGATAAGCTGAGCATCGCGAGGGGATGAATCATATATTCCAGCGTGAGCTGCGGTTGCCATGCGAAGAAGGCGTTGCTGTATTTATCTCGCGTGCTGCCGGAACTGGGAAGAAGCGGCCAGGACTTGTCCGCATCGGGTGTGCGTGTGAGAGTCAATGTGTGGCTTCCGCCTCCGAGCATGCCGCCGACGGCGATCTGGAAACGCTTGAACGGGAAAACGTACTCTATCGTGGCGCCTCCGAAACCGGTGGAAAGCTCGACGGATCTGTAAATGAGGTTGCTAGTCTCGGTAGCGGAGAAGCTCCCCGCCGCTCCGATGCCGCCGACGCGGAGATTGGGCACGACGACTATATAGATGTACCCGTGGCCTCCGAACATGAACATGCCTTCGGTCGGCAGCGCGGGAAAGCCTTTCAATTGGAGTTCGCTATTCAGGATTCCGATATCCATGAAATGCCATGTTCCCGAGATGCCTCCCCCGAAGCCCAGAACTCCGCCGCCCGATGTCTCTGTCTCCGGCAATTCCTCGAAGTCATCCCAGTCATCTTCCTGCTGGGCGAGTCCCGGAACCCCCAATAGTATGATCAGCACCGCGGTCATTATTCGAGTCATGTTTCTGTTTCCTGAATTATTGATGATTCAAAAAATCGATCGATCGCCGAGGGCCGTCCGCGACCGTCATATCGCAAGTCCGATGATCTGTACCGCAAGGTTCGCGTAAACGCCCGCCGCCGCGTCGTCCATCATGATGCCGAATCCTCCTTTCATGCGGTCGAATTGCCTTGCAGGCGGCGGCTTAACAATGTCGAAGAAACGGAACAACAGGAAAGACGCCAGCACAAGGTACCAGATTTTCGGGACGAAAAGCAGGGCGATCCACATCCCGGACATCTCATCCAGGACCACCTCGGACGGATCCTCGCCGTAATACCTTTCCATGCGAGCGGCCAGAGGCATGCCTGCAGCGAGACTCAGAAGCGAGACGGGCAGGAGAACCTGCCAGGCATCCATCCCGGGGACCAGCCAGAAGATCGCAACTGCAAGAGCGGAGCCGACCGTGCCAGATGCCACCGGCGCGTAGCCCGTGAAGCATCCGCCTGCCAGCAGCCGGACGACAAACGGCGGCGGTTTTTCAGTCCGTTGCGCGTCGCGGGCTTCCAAACAATCCCCCGATGAAGGTTCGGTTGTCATACAAGTACTGAAGTCCGGTGAAAACTGTAAAAGCCGTCAGAGCGAACATCGCCCAGTACACCAAGGCCGGGTGCAGCAGCATGTCGATCTCCGCGGCGAAGGCGGCCCGCAACCAGGCCACTTCACGGCTCACAACAAGCAGCATCAGGTAATACAGAACCGCCATCTGAATGAATGTCTTCACCTGCGCCGTTTTGGATGTAACTATATGCGCGTTTCTGGATTCCGCGACGGATCGCAGAACCGTTATGACGATGTCTCTGATTATGATTGTCCAAACCATCCACCAAGGCGCGTAATCAATGGCCGCGAACGCGAGAAAAGCCGCAGAGGTCAGGAATTTATCGGCCAGCGGGTCAAGAAACTTGCCTATCGACGTTACGGTGTTGCTCCGCCGAGCGATTATCCCGTCATACCAATCGGTGAGAGCCGCGAGGAAAAAGACCACAACTGATAGCTGGCGCAACAGCGGATTCGAGGAGATGAAAAATACCAGGAATACCGGCGACAGCAGGATTCGGAGCAGGGACAGACGGTTCGGCAGCGTCGAAAGCATTTGATATTTCGGGAATCGGCTTCGGGTGAAAATGTACGGCTGAAAGAGTAAAGAAAAAAACCTCTCCCGGTAATAGCCGGGAGAGGCACGGGATTGCTCGTAACGCGGCGGCTCGCGCACCCTCCGCGATGCGAGTCTCAGGTCAGCTATCGGGTTGCATATGCCTGACGTTCACCGCCTGCAGTCCTTTCGGACTGTCCTCGATTTCAAACGTCACTTCCTCTCCGGAACGAAGCTTTTTGTAACCATCGCCGATAATCGAGCGATAATGCACGAAAACATCACCGGAGCCGGGCCTCTCGATGAAGCCGAAGCCCTTGGCATTGTTAAACCACTTGACTCTGCCGCTTTCCATGGCACCTCCTGTAAAACGATGGGTAACGACGCGAACGGTTCCTCCTGTTTCCCAAACCTCCGCGCGATGCGGTACGATGCGTCCGGTTGGTCAATGGAAGATGGGAATCACCTGGATGAATTGGGTATCACGTCACTGGCAACGACATATCCAATTTAATGTAAATATGACTCGCAAGCAAGTATTATGCGTTTGCAGGCCATTTTCAGGCATGCCGGTTCAGAAGTCCTTTTTTCTCAACAGCAGCATGGACAGCACATACATCGCCGCCCCGAAAACGATGCTGCTCCAGAGAGGCATCCAGTCCGTCCCGATTCCCAGAATCAGGGTTGAAGCCGTTTCTCCTATTTGTCCAGGTTTCGGGAGAATATAGTAAACGGCGTTTATCACCCACTGCGCGGTTGGATCGGTGATAAGTTCAAAGATTGTATGCTCACGCGCCGCCAGCACGGGCGCGAGTATGTACATATGCAGAAACACGATGATTATGGTGGCTGCGGAGCTTTTCGTGCTTATACCGAGGGCGGTCATGGCCGCGTAAATCACCGCAAAGGCAAGTGTCACGGTGGGAATCACCGTGAGAAAAGCAGCGTTCCAGTACCCGGTCTTGATGCCGGCGATCAACCACATGCCGAGAATGAAGAAAGCAGTGTTCAGCAATACTAGGGTTGTGCTGCCCAGAAAACGCCCGGCCAGCAGGGTGTTCCGAGAGACCGGTTTCGAGAGGAACAGATCGATTGCGCCGCGCTCCAGTGTAGCCGGCAGCACACCCGCCGTTGCGAAGACCGAGAGCAGCAATGCGGCAAAATGCACGAAACCGGACAAACCGGACAGAAAAACCGCGGTTATCTTCGGCACAGTGGAGATGTCGAGGCCGGGACCCGGGGCGCCGGCGACGCCCGGCTGCGTTTTCGGCAGGAATGACACCGGATCGATCAACAGAGCGGCTATCGTTGCCATAACAAGGAAAAACGCCGAAATGGACATGAAGACGACTATGGTCTTCATCCTGCTGCGCAGGGTATCGAGAATCAATGCCGTGAGTTTCATTGCGCCTCCTTGGAGACGACCTGAAGGAACAGATCCTCCAGCGTGTTTCTCTTCCGTGTGATTGTTTCGATCAGACACCCCTGAGAGCGGAGGCGGTCGAGCAGGCCGTTCAGGTATGGAAGATCGGTCGCGGACAGTGTCAGGGTCCTCCCGTCGATCTGGACCGGCGCTCTGGTGGCCTCCCATTCCACTCTGAGGGACTCCGGAGGAGTTTCGGCCAGTGTGATCGAATAGACGTGTTCGCTTTCCGTAAGCTCCCTAACGCTCCCGAGCCGCAGGAGCTTGCCTTTGTTCAATATCGCGACGCGGTCGCAGACCAATTCGACTTCCGAAAGAAGATGTGAGTTGAGAAATATGGTCTTGCCCTGTTCCTTCAGCTGCAGGAGAAGATCGCGTATGGCCTTTCGCCCGAGCGGATCCACGCCGTCGGTCGGCTCGTCGAGGACGAGCAAATCCGGGTTGTTGATCAACGCCTGCGCAAGGCCCAACCGCTGCATCATTCCTTTCGAGAATTTGCGGATTTTCATTTTCCGCCATTGCTTCATGTCGACCAGATCCAGCGTAGTGTCGATGCTTCTCCGCAACGCTGAACCGGAGAGATTGCCGAGATTTCCGAAGAAACTCAGCGCCTGTTCGCCGCTCAAGTACGCAGGATAACGATGATTCTCCGGAAGGTAGCCGATTCTCGCTTTGACGGCCACGTCTCCAAGGGGCTTGCCGAGTATTCCGGCGCTGCCGGAAGTGGGGAATACGATAGACAAAAGCAGCTTGATGAACGTGGTTTTGCCTGCGCCGTTCGGTCCCAGAAGACCGAATATCTCCCCCTTGTGCACGCTGAGCGAGAAGTCGGACAGCGCAGTGACACTCTTGGTTCGGGATCCCGGCGAATAGACCTTCGAGAGTTTGTCGGATGTCACTGCTTCCATATGGTCATGCTCCTGATGGTTCGAATTTCCCGTTCGGGCTTCCGGTGTTGTACGCCGCAGCGCTGTATTTGTTCCTCGAGCACAAGGCGGAATTGCCGCGCGTCAGACTTGGACCAAGCGCCGGCCTTCCTCGATTCGGTTCAATCCGCCGCGCGCGCGGGGGATTGACCTCACTTTTTATACGCTTCATAGAGCGATCTTCCGCGCATTATTGCATGACGCGCGAAAAGGCAGGGGCTCCAACCGTAACTCCTCACTGTCTTGCCCTCGAGCTGCTTGTAGTTTTCGAAGAAATGCTCGATTTCCCTCAATCTGTGCGCAGCTATGTCGGTGAGGTTCGAGACTTCCGAGTAACGAGGATCGCCCACCGGCACGGCGAGCACTTTGCTGTCGGTGATCTCCTCGTCCTGAATCGCGAGAAGTCCGATAGGCCTGACATTGAGCAGGACGCCGGGCGAGAGCAGGTCGTCGCAGAGCACCAGCACATCGAGAGGCTCATCATCGTCCCAGCGCGTCTGCGGTATGAAGCCGTATGCAGCGGGATACTGAACGGCGGAATGGAGCACTCTCTTGAGACGGAATACCTCCAGATCCAGGTCGTATAGATATTTGTTGCGGCTTTTCTGGGGTATCTCTATCACCGCCCGCACGATGTCGGGCGCGTTATCGCCGATGGGTATGTCCGCGAGATTCATTCGGTTTCGGCCCTTCAGAAGTCGGCGCTCTTCGGAGTGCGCGGGAAGGGTATGACGTCGCGTATGTTGGACATTCCGGTCACGAATTGCACAAGGCGTTCGAAGCCGAGTCCGAAACCGCAGTGAGGGTGTGTTCCGAAACGGCGGAGATCGAGATACCACCAGTAAGTATCCGTGTTCATGCCCAGCTCCTTCATGCGCGCAGTTAGCTTGACCGGATCGTCCTCTCTCTGAGAGCCGCCGACTATCTCGCCGACTCCCGGCACGAGTATGTCCATCGCCCTGACAGTTCTTCCGTCGTCGTTCTGTTTCATGTAGAACGCCTTGATTTCTTTCGGGTAGTCGATGACGATGACGGGATCCTTGAAGTGATCTTCGCAGAGATATCGCTCATGCTCGGTCTGCAGATCGATGCCCCAGCGCGCGGGATACTGGAAAGTCTTCCCCGAGCTTTCGAGTATCTCGACGGCCTGTGTGTAGGTGATGCGTTCGAAAGTGGAGGACACGATCCGCTCCAGACGCGCAACGAGTTCCTCGTCGTACATGCCGGCGAGGAAATCCAGGTCCTCGCGGTTGTGCTCCAGCGTATGGCGTATCACGTACTTGAGAAAATCCTCGGCCAAGTCCATGTTGTCGTGTATGTCGGCGAAGGCCATCTCGGGTTCGATCATCCAGAATTCCGCAAGGTGGCGTGAGGTGTTGGAGTTTTCCGCCCTGAAAGTGGGACCGAATGTGTAGACGTTTCCGAGAGCGGAGCAGTAGTTCTCCACCGAGAGCTGACCGGACACCGTGAGGAAGGATTCGCGTCCGAAGAAGTCCTCCGAGTAGTCCACGCCGCCGTCCCCGGTTCTGGGTGGATCGGCGGGATCGAGCGTGGTTACGCGGAAAAGTTCGCCCGCGCCTTCCGCGTCGGCCGCCGTGATGATGGGCGTGTGTATCCACAAGAATCCGCGTTCGTGAAAGAAACGGTGTATCGCGAAGGCGGCCGCGTGCCTTATCCGGAATACCGCTCCGAAAGTGTTTGTGCGCGGCCGGAGATGGGCGATGTCGCGCAGGTACTCGAGCGTCATCCGCTTCTTCTGTATCGGATATGATTCCGGATCCGACGTTCCGATTACACGCAATTCCACCGCCTGTATCTCGTAGCGTTGCTTGCCGCCCGGGGATTCGACGAGCTTGCCCCCGACGGCAACGGATGCGCCGGTTGTGAGCCTGCGGGCTTCCTCGATGTTTTCGAGGTTCGGCGGAAGCACCGCCTGCATGCCGGAGAGGTTGCTGCCGTCGTTGATGTTCAGGAAAACGATTTCCTTCGAATCCCTCTTGGTGCGCACCCAGCCGCGTATCGTTGCGAAGTCACCCGCTTTATCCCGCCGGAGCAGGTCTATGATTCTGTCTCGTTTCATCGTGGATTTCCGATTACTGTATCCTTATTGCGCGTGTTGATTGGAAGAGGTCCTCCATCCCCGGTTTCGTCGTCATTGGGATTTCACGAAGATCTGGGTGATAAACAGGCTCCCGCTCGCGCTCTTCGCCGCGCCCACTCCCGTAAGATTGAAATCCCCCTCGATGTTGGCTCTGTGTCCCGGGCTGTTGAGCCACAGCTTGACGGCTGTTTCGCCGCTGTTCGATAAGCCGGTTCCAGCAACAACGTTCTCTCCCGCCTTGGACAAGCGGATTTTCTGTGAAATGACGGATACCCGGGTTTCGAAACCGTCGTGGCCGAATGGAACGGCGCCTGCCGCCATGTTCTTGCTGTGATTCCGCGCCTGCTCCGTTATCACGTCGCTCATGTCGAGAGCGCCGAGCGAGACGGTGTCGCGGTGGAGATTGACGAGCTGAAATATCCTGTACTCGAGATCGGCGAATTCGTACGCCGGTTGCGTTGGACCGTCGTCCGAACATGACAGCATGAAGAGGGTCAGGGAAGCCAGGCCGGCGTAGACCAGCAGTCGCGGTCCGTTAATCCGGGGTAGAACCGTGTCTCGGTAATTCATCTGTCGTCTTTCGGTTATCCGGTTGCTCTCAAAGAGTGAATCCCGGCACACGCCACTGAAAATCGGGATCGATGCGCGGGATATCGTTTTCGCGTCCGGTCATTAGTCTGATTTTCTGTTCCAGCAGTTCGCCGAAATTCTCCGAGTACATGAAAGTGGATTCTCCTGCGCCTGATATCATCATCCAGTCGCGGTTTGAATTATTCCACAATCTATGCAATGCGCGTGTATTTTCAATTTCATCGGTCACAATTTCGCTCAGCATTTCGCTGCAGCGCAGTTTTTCGTCTTCGCTCGATGCTTCCAGACGGCCGTGCACGCCGGCAACCCACCCGGCGGCGTTGCGCTGATTGCGGAACCAGCAGCGCAGTGCCGTGAGCCGGTCGCGCAGGTCAATTGCGAACGCCTCGAATTCCCCTGCGGCCGACGAAACGAGCGCGCCGGCGCCGGCGAGCGCTCCGTCGATGACGGGGAAGAGTTCGCGGTTCATGGTATCGAAGCACCAGCGCGCGTGAGTCGGATCGCTGAGTTCGAAGCCCACGTCGTAGCGCAGGTCCACCAGTGCGCGGTTGTGCGCGGTGGCGAGCATGTGATCTTCGCAGTAACGGCGCTGTTCGGGAGGAATCGCCTCGATGTCCGGTACAAGGGGGCGCACAAGCATCCGGTACCAGACTCCCCAGGCCGAATATATCCAGATCGGCACAGGGAAGGACCGGACCGCCGAGTCCGCCCCGTTCCATATCGAAATCACCGCGGAGGCGTTCGCTTCTCCGGCCCATTCCGCCGCGCGGTTTTTCAGCAGTATTTCGAGCCGCATGTCCGGCTGGGCCTGGAAAGCCCGGATCACTTCGCGGTTTATGTCCCGCTTCGCGAGCGAGGGCGGCGCCAACCCGCCGAGACAGGCGGCGTTGCGTACGCCGGCTGCGTGGAGATCCATGAGCTTCTCATGGACAAGGCGGGGAAAGGGGATGCCCGTGAGGGGCTCGTGATTGTTAAGCGTTCCGGGCGCGAAGAACACATGCGCATCTGCGCCGCGGCTTCGGAGGTCCATGATATGCGGCGCTTCGTCCGCGCGGAAGCGGTTGTGCAGGGCTGTGAGCTGCACTTCCGGCACTTCCCGGTAGCGGGGATGTTCGTAGGCAAGACGCCATCCGCTGGTCAGCATGGAAGAGACCTCCACGTCGATTCCGTCCTCGAAGCCCGGACGCAGATTTTCGATTTCCGCCCAGAACGGCTCGAGCCGCAGGGCCGTGCGGAAGCGGGGATTAATACGCCGGCCGCTGTCCCGCAGCAGCCGCATGAAACGCAGTATGTTGAGCGCGGCCGCTTCGGCGATTTCCTTCCCGCCTTTCCATTCCCTTATCACGTAACCGCCGCCGTTTCTTCCCACGTACAGAGAGTTTGTGTATTCGAAACCGGCGCCGCTGTCATTCGACCATATCGAAAGCAGTTCTATGCCCGGCGCCGCTGTCAGCAGGTTCTCGACAAGCTCGGCGTAATGTTCCCGCACGACCGGATGCGAAATGGACAGATTATAGCGGGGGTGGAAGCTTCTCAAAGGATGGTCCACCCTCGCGCCCCTCAGCATGGGATGGCGTTGGAGCAGCGAATCCGGCACGGAACGCGGCTCGAAGCATGTGAGCGTCTGCGCCAAGCCGTATTTCGTTGCGAGACGGACGTTTTCCAGCATGGCCGCCATGTTGCCGGAGAGATACTCTTCCGAATATGCGCCGGAGTTCAGTCGGCTCGATGTGAACTGGTCCAGCGCGGGGCAGTATGTGTAGAAGAGCGGATAAACCTCGCCCTCCACTCCCGGCTCCGATGAATGCGGCGCCGCGAGACCGTTGACCTCGGCATGCGTGAAACCGGACGCCGCCAGCGTACGGATGAGCTCTTCTCGGTCCAGACCCGACTGAGCGCGGCCCCACTGGGTCAGGAACAGGTCGAAAGACGGCCTCAGCACGGGGAAGGCCGTTTCAAGTTCGACTCCCCGGCGGAAGTCCTCGCTGTCTCGATTCCGGTAGTCCTTGCTCAGGATGGTAAAAAGAAAATACAGGTGCCTGGCGTCGGTGACCGACAATTCGAGATCGCCTGCCTCGGACGCCCTGATCCGCATGCGGCCTCCGCCGTTGGAAGGCGGCGCCGGGTCTATCGACAGCCGGATGACGCCTCCGCTGCTGCCGTCCGTGCCGGGTTCGATGGCCGCGGCGGGAGCGAAATCCAAGCGGAGCTCGTCCGCTACGGTCTTCAGGACTTCAGGTCCCGCCGGATCGAAACGGATGGCCTTGCTGTTTTTCAGAAGAGTTGTCAGTGATGGCATGGAAAATTCAACTTCATGTAGGTGAATGAAGGATGCGCGGTTCAACCGGCAGGCGTCCGATCCCGGAACAACTCGTATCTGAAAGTTTTAAGTCCGTGACCGCGCAAAACGATCTCGCTCCCGTCGATCGCATCGCCGCCCAGCGGCCTTTCATCCAGTTGCGCTTCTCCGGCGCTTCGATACGGCGCATGGACAGAAATCCTCAGCGCGCGCGGGTGAGCGGATGGATTCCAGAATCGGATTATCGCGGCCTTCCCGTCTTCGCTCAACTTGAAGGCGCTCGGCGCCACGGAGGGCGGCATCTCGAGAAGAGACGGCGGTTCCGGCAGGGGAGGGATGCATTTTCTTCTAATCGCATGGAAAGGCAACTGGAAACGTTCGTTCTCTTCGATGATGCTTTCCATCCCGGCCGTGTCCGCTGCCGAGTGAGGGAAGAGCGCGTAGCGGAACACGTGCCCGCCCTGCAGTTGGGCCTCCGGTGTCTCGTTGTGCCAGCCGCCCTTGCCGCCTGGACGTGTTAAAAGCCCGTCGGCGCCGAGCTGCCCCACGCAGCGAAGAAGCGTCAACCACAGGCGCCCTGAACCGTCGCAAGCGACTTCGTATTCCGGCAAGCCGGCGCTGAGCAAAGTCAAGCCGTTCTGTTCATCACGCAGGGTGACGAAATTCGCCAGCGGCGCCGTGCGCGGCGGATGCTCTATCGGGTATGAGGCCGGGTCGAAGTCCTTGGCTTCGCGCTCGAGTACGGTGAATGCCGAGTCGACCAAGGCGCTTCTGGTCCGGATGCCGGTGGAAAACATCGCGCGGAGGCGGTGGTCCTTCGCGCGGTTGTCGACTGTCGTCTCGAAGATCAGGACACGGCCGCCCGCGTCGAGACGGATATCCGTCCTGACCGGCAGCGCGATCGAGCGTCTCGACCTCGCCGCCGGCGAACTCTCGGCCGGGATTCGCAGCGCGAATTCCACCCGCAGGGTTGCGCTCACCGGACCGCGCTCAATCACGGAGACGCGGGCTTTGCAGGTCTCGCTGCGAGTCATCCTGTCCCGAGCCGGGGGCGACCAAGTGTATTCGTCGCCGGCGTCGCCGCCGTCCTCCAATACATGCAGTTTCCGATGCCACACGTTTCGCGACTTGTCGCACAGATCCACGGTTCCGTTCGCGCGGACTTCGGCTCTGAGATGCTCGTTCTCTATCCAGAACTTCCCGGCGCGCACGCGAGCCCCGTGCCTTGTGAAGGACGGTCTGGCTTCCACCTTGAAACGCGCGAAGCCCGCGGGAGGAAGTTCGCCAGCGTGAAACCGGATCGAATACACTTTCGCAAACGTTTGCTTCGGATATGCATGTCCGGAATATCGTATGTCGTGCCTGTCTTCCCGCCGGATGATCTGGAACGGCATTTCGCGCCCCGCTTCATCGAGCAGCGCGAAGGCGTCCGGGGGCGCTGCAGGCGCTTCGGGCGCGTAGTCGGGATTTATGCCGACTGCCACGTCACGCAGATGGAAATGTATCTCGGCTTCGGCCGTGCCGCCGCGTCGAAACGGACTCGGATTGTAAAGCGCGATGGAGGCGTCATCCGAGGAGGCGTCGCCTGTTTCAGGCAGGAGCCGGTCGAGCGCTCGTTCGATTATGAAATTCCCGACGTCTCGGACCGCCCTGAAGCGGCTTTCCATGTCGCGATGGGCATCATCTATGCTGCAGCCGCAGATGCTGTCGTGGGGATGATTCTGCAGCAGGGTTTTCCATGCGTGCTCGAGCAGATGCGATTGCGGCGGCATGCCGAGCAAAACGGCATGAAGATGAAGGGGCTCCGCGTAGCGCTCCAGCAGCTTCTCGCAGACGTGGTTTTCCTGTTTCAACGGCATTCTGGCCGAGTACACGCCTCCGTGCATTACGAAGGCATAGCGGTAACCGGAGCGGAGTTCGCCTTCCACGACGGGAAGATCGCGTGGAACGGATGCTGCAAGCGAGTCCATGAAGGCCGGAAGCGAGCTGTGAAGTATTTCAACGCCGCTGCAGCGGCGCAGCGCTTCCAGAGTCCCGGGCAGTGAAGGATCCGCTTCGAAGTGGTCACCGCCGCTGAGCAGCAGGCGGTGCGGAGTCGTCGCCCTCGCATCCACCTCGGCGCGCATGCGTTCGAAGCGTTCAGCGGCCGTCTCAATGTCATCGCCGTGGAAATACGCGCCGCTGTAGCCGTGGCGATGCAGATGCTCCATGAGGACCGTCGCTCCGTCGGGCGCGCGCCACAGATATTCGGATGTCGCATGCTCTTTTTCGCCTCCGAAGCCCCGGTACACGATGGCGCTTTCCATTCCGAAACCGCGCAGTATTGAAGGCATCATGGCCGCATGGCCGAAGGAGTCCGGTATGTAGCCGACATCCATTCCGGCGCCGTAGCGCCGGGCCACCGAACGGCCTATGAGGAGATTGCGTAGCAGAGCTTCGCCGCTCACGAGAAACTCGTCGGGCAGGACGTACCACGGACCGGCGAAAAGACGGCCTGCCTGCGCCAGGCGGCGGATTCTGCTTTCCTGCTCCGGCCTGACGGCGAGATAGTCCTCCAATATCACCGATTGCCCGTCGAGCGTGAAGGATGCGAAGTCGGGACACCGCTCCAGCAGATCGATGAGGTCGTCCATCATGCCGGCCAGGCGCGCCCTGAAGCTTTCGAAGGACAGGTACCACTCGCGGTCCCAGTGCGTATGGGACACGATATGATACACGGGGCCGGATTTGCGGTTCCGAGCGCCGGATTTCCCGGTTTTCATTTTTTCCATTGATCCGGTGTGTACAGGTCCGAGGCTTCTCCCTTCCTGAAATCCAGCAGGCGGCTGTGTTTCCCGTGCTTGATCAGGAGTTTTCCGGAACCGGTTTCCGCCTCCAGGAACGGGCTGTCGAAAAGCGGGGTCTTCGTCAGATCGACGGCGGCGCCGTTCAAGCGACGGTCGTCCGGGAATGCGAAGTCCATCCTGTCGCCGTCTATCGTCGTGTAGGAGACGCCGACCGGGCCGTTGTCCGCTAGGGCGGGCCTGCGGGCGCGGCAGCGCTCCATGAATTTATCGAAGCTTTCCGCTTCCTCGATCGAGCGGACTTCCACCACCCAGCCGTTGCGCCGCTCATGGCTGCGGAAGCGGTGATTGCCCTCATCCTCGGCGAGCAGCATCCATTCCCCGTCGCGCAGGGGAAAGACGCCGACGCAGGCATCGCCGGCTCTGCAAAAGATCCAGCCGCCTGGATCGAGGATGCGCTCATCCAGAGTCGACGGGAAAAAAAGATCGACGTGTCCGGATACCGCGTCGTTGGCTATGTCGAAAAGGACGATCAGTGTGTTCCGGTGCTGAAAGGTCCGCTCGTACGGCGAACTGCCGGTCCATTTGTCTTCCCGGTTGTATGTGCCCTTGGAGCGGGCAACGTCGGCTATGAGGACTTTCTCCTGTTCGGGAAAGAACATCGAGAGTTCCCGGCCCGACCACCATGGATGCAGTCCGAAAATCGTCGAGTGCGGCTTTGCGCCTCGGAAACGGACGCTCCATGTGTGCTGCTGTATCGGCTGCAGCACGCCGCCCTGCAACGAGCTGAGGCCGTATTCCCTTGTGACATAGGAATACTTCCACACCGGAGGATTGAGTTCCGATCCGTGTCTGATGATATTGCGCACACGCTTGCGCTCTCGGTTCACATAGGGTACGGAACGGTCGGTGGCGATGCGCATGATGATGCCGGGCAGTCTGTACGACGACAGCGCCGGCAACAGGCACCAACTCGACTGCACTGGATCACCGGACCCGAAATACAGCCAGGCGAATTCCGAGGCTGGCGCGCTGCGGGGAGTGTAAACCGATCGGGCGCCCTCGCGAGACAGCCCTCCTATATACATGCCGTCCAGGTGGTCCACAGCGAAATCCGCGAGCAGATAGTCCGTCATCATCGATGCGCGCGTCCGGATATCGCCGTCTAGCGCGAATTGTCCGAGCAGAATCATGGGAATAAGGTACTCGGGCAGATAGGTCGGCGAGTCGAACTCACCCTGACCCTTTGTGGTGGTTAGCTCCATCCAATGAAGCAGATATTCCCTGGCCTCGGAGAAATTATCTTCGGAGGTTCGTCCATTGAACCATTCCGGACCCGGAAGTCCGGGCCATTGCTCGGCAGCAAGCAGCAGGCAGGAATAATAAAGGCACCAGTGGTTCTCGGTGTCGCCACGGTAAGGCCAGTATGTCTTCCAGGCGTTGCGGACGGCTTTTTCGGCCTCGGCGGACATTTTCCCCTTGCCGTGCAGGTATGTTCCGATCACGGGAAACATCCAGAACATGTCTCCGCGCGGGCGCCGCAGATGGTCGGAATTCAGAAGGATGCTGTCGGCGGCTCGGAGGTCGCGTCCGCGGGCATAACGAACGGCGGCGCCGTATATCCCGGGGGAGGCCGCCGTGTCGAAATGGGAGATGATGTATTCGCAGCGTCCTTCAAATCTCCGAGTGTCATCGCCCCCGGCGTGAAATTGAGCGAACGGTTGCGCTGCGCAGAGTGGGAAGACGAACGATACGCTCAGCAGGAGGCGCCGAATGCGGCTTCTGAATTTCATGATTGCTCGCTGTTCGCGTCAAGTCTCCAGACTCTCGCATATCTGCCAAGACTGATCAATCGCTTCCCGTCGGGTGTGAAACGAAGGTCTCTGACCAGCCGGTCGTTAGGCAGCAAGCCGTTCCGGTGGCGGAATACTGCACGCTCGGCGCCTCCGGGCAGCTCGTACACGCGAATGTCGCCTTTGTCTTCCACCGCGCACAGAGCGCCGTCGTGTGACACCGCGCCCTGGACCATCTCGTCTCCAGTAGCATCGATAATTTTGCGTCCTGTCTTCACTTCATAAACGCGGAGTTGTTTCGGCGAAGGCGAGCAGAGCAGATAGCCTGAAAACAGGGCGGTCGGGCCTGAAAACGACTCGCCGTCCTTGATGGTCGATTTGCCGAGAACCGCTCCACTTCCGACATCGAGCACCCTGATTTGAGACCCCGAAAGGAGCACGAGTACCGAGGCGTTCTGCGCGAAATGAAGAGCGGAGATACCGCCGCCGCCCTCCCCGGCGCCGATTTCGGAAATAGACTTGCTCCACAGAAAACCCGTATCAACGGGAGTGACATTTCTGACTCCGAACGTGTCGCTGCCGAATTCCGCTAACAACAAGTCACCGCCTGAAGTGAAAGCAACGGAGCCGATAGTCCGCCCGCGCCTTATCGTCAGCTTGCACAGACGCTCTCCCGTGGAAACCCGCCACATCTGAATGCCGGCGCCGTAACCGGCCAGATACTCTCCGTCTCCCGAGAAGACGAGATTGCGAGGCGGCATCATGATTTCGATGTCGGCCAGATCTTTGAGTGATTTGATTGATGCTATGTCGCCCGCTTTTACCAATGCGTCGATTTTAATCGCACGCGAAAGGGCTCCGGAGCGCGAGTCGTAAATCGAAATTCCTTCTGTGCCTGCCAGTGCAAGCTTCCGGTTGTCCGGCGAGAAAGACATGGTCAGGACCTCGCCGCCGCTTGTGTTCAGCGCAGGCAGCTCCGAACCGTCCGAGGAACGGTGTATATGAATGGAATTATCGGAAATGCCCTTGACGGGAAGCGCCGCGAAAGCGACGAGTGATCCGTCCGGACTGATTTCCATGCGCCAGGCGTCTTCTGTTCCGGGTCTGAAGGTCGGATCCGCGCCTGCGGAATCGGAATACCAGGCGATAGTGAGATAAGCTGCGTAGCAGAGCAAGACTGCCGCGAGAGGCATGAAAATCCATCTCATCGCGAAGGGCAACTTGCGCCGCTTCGTTTCCCACGCCATTCCCATTTCTCTGGCTGCCGAACGAAAACGGCGCTCCGCCTCGGCGTCGCCATTGAAAAATGCAACTATCCGATCGGCTTCGGCGGCTTTTCCCTGAGGAACCGGAACGCGGACGGTTTCATATTGCCTGGCGTATCGCGCATGCATGCTGTAGGTGAAATTCAGAAACTGTTTGTCCTCTTCACTCGATGTTTCCACCTTCTCGAGCTTTCCGGTCCCCAGTCTCCAGGTGTGCAGAGTTTCTCCGATCAGGATGCCGTCGACGCTGATGATTGTCGTTGCATTGCCGGCCGGTTTCTCTTTCCTCGCCGCTTCCGATGAATATGTCCATCTGGCGAGAGGCGATTTCCCGGACCTTATTTCCTCGGCGATTCGAATTCTTCCCCCAAAGTAATACGACAGAACGGGTGCGATGACCAGTATCAGCAGACCGATTCCGACCATGCCGCCTCCCGCGGACTCCATTCCGACCAGACCGGCTGCCGGCAAAGCGATCAGAATTACGGCGAAAATCGAAAGCGAAAGCCAGATCAGTAGTGCGGCGAATCGCCTGGTTTTGGATGGGGTCGACATACGCTGTACGGGAATGTTACTGTGATCTTTCTCAAATCTAGCAAACCATTCCTTCCTTCCCAAGAGTCGAATTGTGAAGAGGGCTTCACACAGAGCGAATCATGCAAAGCGCTTTCAGATTAATTACATGAAAACCGATTTCCGGCCATAATAAGCAGCGGCGGAATTACACGATCGATTGTTTGGTTTCTGAACAAGCCCATCGTTTTTGTTCATTTTTTTGAGAACGCACTCGATTTGGCAGAGCAAAGTGCTGGAATTTCAAAGAAATTCGGGGTATGGGACTGCCACTCGCCATGGCATGAAATATGTGCAATGAGGGGCGTAACCGCTTTGACAAAATTTCATCAAACCGCATAATCAAACGAGGTGGAATCATGGGAACACAGCAAACATTGATCATCGCTTTCGGGATACTGATAATCGGGATAACTCTGGGTGTGGCTGTGAATGCGGCGGGCAGAAGCAGCGACTGCGCTTTGAAGGATGCGATCACCCAGGATTGCCTGCGCCTGGCTTCGGAAGCGCGCGGTTATTATTTGAAACCACGCATGTTCGGCGGCGGCGGTGGAAGTTATGACGGCATATCCTTGTCCGCACTCGGATACTCGAGGGACGAAGAGCCGAACGGAGATTTCACGGTGCGATGCGAGAGCGAAATCTGCACGATCATCGGAGTGCCTTACGGGTGTCCGGATGCGGCCGTTGTCGTCGCAGTTTCCGCGGGGGGAGAAAGCACGACCACTTACCGCGGCTGGTGAGAACCGGGAAATTTCGAGGATGAGTTTCTCCCTTGTTTCAACACCCATGTATAGTTATGTTTTCGGTCGATTCCCCGAGGAAGGGCATACACGGCTGAAAACATTGCATGAGAAAATACTTTCTGAACAAAAGGTTATTGAGCGCCGCAATACTGCTGTTTTTCCTGCAAGCTGATGCAGCCGCTCAGTATTTCGGCAAGAACAAGGTACAATACAAGAATTTCGCCTGGTTCTACATCCAGTCGGACCATTTCGACGTGTATTTCACCGATGGAGGTGAATACATCGCGGATTTCACGGCGAGAGCCGCGGAGGACGCCCTGGTCAGGATACAGGACGTGTTCAGGTACAGGATATCGAACCGCATACCGATAATCGTTTACAATTCCCACAACGATTTCCAGCAGACCAACGTGGTCTCCGTGTATCTGGAAGAAGGCATCGGCGGCGTCACAGAGCTGTTCAAAAACCGCGTGGTGATACCTTTCGAGGGATCGTACAAGATGTTCCGCCACGTCATTCATCACGAACTCGTGCACGCGGTGATCAACGAGATGTTTTACGGCGGATCCATACAATCCATAATCGAGAACAACATACGGCTGCAGCTGCCTCTGTGGTTCAACGAGGGCATCTGCGAATACTTGGCCCACGGCGGGTGGGACAAGAATTCCGACATGTTTTTGCGCGATGCCGTTACAAGCAATTATCTGCCGCCGATCCCGTATCTCGGAGGTTATTTCGCTTACAGAGGCGGGCAGTCGGTCTGGTGGCATATAGCCGAGAAGTACGGACCGCGCAAGGTCGGCGAAATCCTGACGCGCATAAGATCGACGCGCAGCGTGGATCAAGGATTCAAGGCGGCTGTCGGGCTCACGCTCGAAGAGCTTTCCGAACGCTGGCAAAAGGAACAGAAAGTCCTTTATTATCCCGACGTGGCCAAACGGGTCATGCTCGAGAATTACGCGAAGCGCCTCACGAACCACACGAAGCTCAAGAACTTCTACAACACCAGTCCCGCGATTTCCCCGGCGGGAGACAAGGTGGCCTTCATCTCGGAACGCGACGACTACTACAGCGTCTACATTATGTCGGCCAACGACGGCGGCGGTGTCCGGCGTCTCGTCACGGGCCAGAACACGTCGGACTTCGAGGAACTTCATCTTCTCACGCCGGGAATAACCTGGTCGCCTGACGGGAGATCCATAGCCATGGCGGTGAAAGCCGGCGCGGGCGACGCGATCTTCATCATCGACGCCGAAAGCGGCGCTCGGACTCAGTTGCCAGTGAGCGCCGAAGGCATATTTTCAGTCGATTGGTCGCCGAAGGGTGACAAAATCGCTTTCGTCGGAAACAACTCGAGGCAGTCGGATATCTGGATATACGATCTGAAAGAGCGCAGCGCCCGAAATCTGACGAACGATATATTCAGCGACGCCGACCCCGCATGGTCGCCGGACGGCCGGACTGTTTACTTCGCATCGGACAGGGATTCCTATCTGAAAAAGGAGGACATTCCCGGGGATTTCGACATGTTCGGTCACGACTATTCGCAGATGGATCTTTACTCGCTGGACGCGGAAACAGGGAACATTCGCCGCCTGACCGACACGCCCGACGGTGACGAATCTTCGCCCGCGGCCGGTCCGGACGGCAACACGCTGCTCTTCATTTCAGACCGCACGGGAATCAACAACATTTACACGCATCGTCTCGATACCGGAGAGGAGTATCCGATATCGAATTCCATGAGCGGCATTTATCAGCTTTCACTTTCGAAGGACGGGAGCAAGCTCGCGTTTTCGTCGATGTACGAGGCCGGTTTCGACATATTCCTGCTGCGATCGCCTTTCGACTTGCCCCGCACCGCTCCCGGACCGACGGAATTTCTCCTCCGGCTGGAGCGCGGCCGCCGTCCCGCGGCGGCGGAAGGCCTTTCCGACACCGTGAAGGCGACGACTGTGTCCGCCGAGCCGGTGGATGTCAAGGCCTACGGCGACGACATCTCGGTTTCCCTCGGTCTTCAGGCGGACGAGGGCGGGACGAGGGATTCGGTGAGCATGGCCGACGGGCGCCTCCTGTTCCGGCAGGGCGAAGCGCCGCGAGCGCCCAAGAGCAAAGCCGAGCGCATGGCCCCGAAGGACAATGTGGATGAGAACGGCGCCTTTATCGCGAACAGGTACAAGATCAGCTTCTCACCCGACTTCGTTTACGGCAACGGCGGCTACAATACGTTCTACGGTGTTCTCGGAATGGCGACAATCGCTTTCAGCGACATGCTGGGCAATCATCAGATAATCCTGCAGGGAAATTTCAACGGCGAACTGAAGAACAGCGATCTCGCTCTCGCTTACTATTACCTCTCAGGCCGGATCGACTGGGGCTTCCTCGGCTATCAGACGGCGCGTTTCCTATACACTCCCACGCTCTACCCGTTGGATTCCGCAACCGCGTTCGTCCGCGACGACCTTTATCGCTACGCCCAGTACGGCGGTCTCATCAGCGCGTCCTACCCCCTGGATCGTTTCAACAGAATCGAAATTGGCTTAAGCGCGATGAACATCTCGAAGGAAAACCTCGAGACAGCGGACATACCCATAACACAGCGTTTTTTGCTGGTTCCGGAACTCGCCTACGTGCACGACAACACTCTGCCCGGCATGTGGTCGCCCGTGCGCGGTTCGCGCTACGAATTCCGCGTCAACGGCAGCCCCGGATTGGGCGGGAATTCGCTGCAATTCGTGTCTCTCATGGGCGACTTCCGCACGTATTTCAAGTTCTGGGAGGATTTTTCCTTCGTCCTGCGCGGCGCAGTCGGCGCGAGCCTCGGCCGGGATCCGCAGAAGTTCTTCATCGGAGGAACGGAAAACTGGATCAACAGGCGCTTTGAAAGCGGCCGCATTCCCATAGAAAGCGCTGAGGATTTCGCTTTCCTGACGCCGCTCCTGCCCCTGCGCGGTTACAATTACACCGCCCGGATCGCGAGCAAGGCCGCGCTCGGCAACGCGGAGCTGCGTTTCCCTCTGGTCAAGTATTTCCTCGGGGGAGTGCTGCCGTATCTGCTGCAATCCGTCAATACGGCTGTATTCCTCGATATCGGAGCCGCCACCGATCGTGTTGAGGATTTCAAGGGATTCGAGCGAGGCGAGGACGGCGGCATTATCAACCGCGATTTGCTGATCGGCACGGGCGTGGGCGCCAGGATGTGGTTTCTGGGCTTTCCATTGCGCTTCGACATCGGCTGGGCCTACAGGGGCGCGGGCTTCACGCCGCCGACTTACTACTTCTCGATAGGAGCCGATTTCTGAGCCCCCGCGGCTGCGAGCGCAACCTGGGGAAACCGCGCCGACGGCTGACGGCATATACTGTGACTTTCCGATGAAAATTGAGAATTCGAGGCACGTGAAGCATGAAACGGCATGACGTAGTGGTCGTAGGCGCCACGGGACTCGTGGGCCGCAAGATTCTGCAGGTGATGGAGGAAAGGAGATTTCCGATCGGCCGACTGCTGGCCGTCGCCGGCAGCCGCTCCGCAGGAACCGAACTGCGTTTCGGGCGCGACACATTCAAGGCAGTGAAACTCGATGCGAGGTGTTTCATTCCGGGCAGCGTCACGTTCTTCGCCGCAGGCGGACAAGTCAGTAGGGAATGGGCGCCGGTAGCGGCCGGACATGCGGCGATCGTCATCGACAACAGCAGCGAATTCCGCATGACGGATGACGTGCCGCTGGTGATACCGGAAATCAATCCGGCGGCCGTGTTCGGCGGATCCCGCATCATCGCCAATCCGAACTGCTCCACCATACAGATGCTTCTGCCACTGAAGCCGCTGCACGACGCCTTCAGGATACGGCGCATCGTGGTCGCCACCTATCAGGCGGTGAGCGGCGCGGGCAGGCGCGGCATGCTGCAGCTCGAGAGCGAAACCGCGGGCGCCGAAACGGCCGATCCCGCATTTCCTCATCCCATCGCATCGAACGCCCTTCCTCATATCGCGCCCTTCGGCGAGGACGGATACTCCCGCGAAGAAAGAAAAATGGTCGAAGAGACACGCAAGATCCTCGGCGACCATGACATACAGGTTTCACCTACCTGTGTGCGCATTCCGGTGATGTATTGTCACAGCGAAGCGGTGAATGTGCAGTTCGAGCGGCAGTTCAACATGGATGATGCGCGTGCGATGATCGCGGCGGCGCCCGGAGTCATTCTCCGAGACGATCCCGCCGCCGCCGTGTATCCCCTCGCCTCCGATGCTGCGGACAGGGACGAAGTATTCGTCGGGCGGCTTCGCAGGGACGAGAGCGTGGAAAACGGGCTGTCACTCTGGATTGTGTCCGACAATCTCAGAAAAGGCGCCGCCACCAACGCGGTGCAGATTGCGGAGACGTGGCTTCGAGGTCCGGGCGTCCGCGATGCGGATAAACCGCAATAATCATCCTGATCCGGGAGTCCTCGCAGCGGATTCAGCGATTCCCCGCCGTTTCAGACGCGTTTGCGGCAAGGGAACCGGCGGCGGTCTTCGAGCGTACAATCTCCCGCAAATCCTGGAAGCGAAGGGAAATAAACAATGGAGAAACCGATGAAGGCCAGACTCATTATCGACATAGAAACGGCCGGTCAGCCTTTCGATACGCTCGACGCCAAACAGCAGGAGTATCTGCTGAAATTTGCGGCTTCGGAAGAGGAAATCGAGCAGGAAAAGCTTAAAGTCAGCCTCTACCCATATACAGCGGAGATCGTGTGCATAGGTCTGCTCGATCCCGACACAAAGCAGGGCGGTGTTTACGTGCAGGCGCCTGAAGGTACGGCCGAATGGATCAGCGAGGACGGCAACCTGCGTTTCGTGCCGGGGACGGAAATTCGGATACTCGAGCGATTCTGGCAGAAGGCGGCCGAATACAAGCAGGTGATCACCTTCAACGGCCGGGGTTTCGACGCTCCTTTTCTGCATATCAGATCGGCCATGCTGGGAATCAAGGCCACGAAAAATCTCATGCCGCCGCGCTTCGACTCGAGGGAACATTACGATCTGCTGGAACAGCTCTCCTTCTTCGGCTCTTTCCGGAAATTCAGCCTCGACTTCATCTGCCTGGGATTCGGAATTACAAGTCCTAAAAGACAGGGTGTGAACGGTCTCGACGTGGCCGAGATGCACCGCTCGGGCCGCTACCGGGAAATCGCCGAATACAATGCCCGCGATCTGGAAGCCACGAGAGACTTGTGGGAGCGCTGGACGCAGCACCGCGGCGACCGGTAATCCGCTGACCGCGCAATTCGCGCCGCATGGTGAAGCCGTCGCGCGCGCGGGATTATTTTGGCGGCAATTCGTATTTTGCCCCGTATCCGGAAAGCTGACACCGGGAGATTGCATAGCAACGCCGAGCGGCTTGCGTGATCCGATCAGCCGGACACATCCACCGAAATTATCATCAGAGGAACAAGCGATGGATAAAGCAAATAATGCCGCGGTTCAGGAACAACTGCCGCTGCGCGCCATACATCACGCGGAAATCTTCTGCGGAAACGCCAAGCAGTCCGCCTACTTTTACAGGGCCGCCTTCGGTTTCTCGCTGGTCGGATATCGCGGGCCGGAAACAGGAGTCAAATCCCGGGTCTCGTACGCGCTCCGGCAGGACCGCATACGCCTGCTCCTCACCACGCCGCTCAAGGAAGACGCGGTCATCACTCCCTTTCTCGCACGGCACGGCGACAGTGTGCGCGATGTGGCGTTCGAGTGTCATGATGCCGCAGCCGCCTGGAAGAGCGCGGTCGAGCGGGGCGCCCGGAGCGTCGAGGAACCACGCATCATGGAGGACGAATTCGGGAGCGCGAAACTTGCTTCGATCGAAGCTTACGGCGACACCATACACACCTTCGTCGAGAAGTCGGATTACACCGGACCGTTTCTCCCCGGTTTCTCGCCCATGCCGCCCGACGCCGTGGCCGTGTCCTCCGGGCTGAAATACATCGACCATCTCGTCGCTAACATGGACTGGGGAGGGATGGAAGGGCTGGTCCGGTTTTACGACGACGTGTTCGGTTTCAAGCGCTTCGTCTCCTTCGACGACAAGGATATTTCGACGGAATACTCCTCGCTGCGTTCAACGGTGGTCGCCAACGACAGCAAGTGGATCAAGCTGCCTATCAACGAGCCGGCGGAAGGCCTGAAAAAATCCCAGATAGAGGAATACATCGACTTCCACAACGGCCCCGGCGTTCAGCACATTGCCATGCTCACCGACGACATAGCCGCCACAGTGCGCGAACTGCGGAAACGCGGGGTGGCCTTTCTCGACACGCCCGCGTCCTACTACGAAACCCTTGCGGAACGCGTGGGACCGATTGACGAATCCATCGAAGAACTCGCGTCACTCGGCATACTCGTCGACCGCGACGACAAGGGATACATGCTTCAGATTTTCACGAAACCTGTGGAGGACAGGCCCACCCTGTTCTTCGAGGTGATACAGAGAAAAGGCGGCGAGAGCTTCGGCAAGGGCAATTTCAAGGCTCTTTTCGAGAGCATAGAGCGCGAGCAGGCCAGACGCGGAAATCTCTGAAACGCCTGCGCGGAGCCGCCATAAACGCGAGCATCACTCGAAGAATGACACGTCACAGATGATCGGAGAATGCCAATGAATGAAGCCCGAGTGCGCCGCCTGGCGGCTCAAGGCGCTGTTGAACTTCCCAGGCGCATATTCAAACGCCTGACCAGGGACGGGCATGCGTTGAACTTGCTGGTCAGGTCCCTGTCGGAGTCCGAATTGAAATGCGAAGACGTCCTGGCATACCCGGATTACGCCTGCGCGTTCGGAACCCGTTCCGGAGACAGGGAGTGGGACCTCGTGTGCGTGCAATGCCCAGACGGAACGGCGGTGCGCATCGTGGGATTGTTCAATCGTCACACCGATAAACCCAAGCTCAAGAAGGGAGGCGCGAAATGACACGACGTTACTCATCCTGCTCTTACTGCGGAAGTTCGGTGGACGAACGGCACGTGAGAATGGAACTCTGGATCGGCGATTCCCTGGTGGTGTTCGAGGATGTGCCCGCGGGCGTTTGCAGCCAGTGCGGCGAGGAATACATCAGCGCCGATATTCAGGACAAGATGTTTGCGTTATCTAAAACTCCGGCAAAAAAGAAAATGGAGGTCCCTGTATACCTCTTCACTGATCCGTTGTCCGTGGCCAAGGCGGTGGCGAAGCGGAAAAAGAAGTTGGCACAGGAAGACGTGAAGGAAGAAGAGGACATACGCGGCCCGTCGGACGAGGAATTGGCGCAGCTGCTGGATACGGATTTCGGGGAGTGGGAGGAGGATGATGAGTGAGCAGTGATGAGTGATGTGATTTCGGGGACCGTTTCCAGTCTAACGTCCAACAGCATTGAAGAAAAAGCGAAGCGTCTCAAAACATGCCGGGAAGACGGACGCGTCGCGATTGAGACCGTTCATGTACGCGCTGCTCGTGATTCTGCTGTCGCGGGCGATAGCGGGTTTGATGCCGCAGGCGACGGGCGGGAATCTGTGGGGACTCGATATTTGGCGCTTCGACAGCCCTCTTTCGGTGATGCTGATTGCATTGCCGTTCTTGCTCTTCATACGCGCTTTTCAAAGGATGGTGTCGAGCTGGCCGGCGAAATCCGGGACGGAAGGCGGCCTTCGGCATGCGCCGTTGATTCTGCTGCTGCTCGCGGCGTCGGTTATCGTTTTACATCCGGTTGAGCATGCCCTCTACGGGGACGGATCGATTTATCTCTCGGAAATCGGCAGAATACTGGCTGATCCCTCCGGCTCGACGAGCCTCGTGAAACCGACGAGCATCTTGACAGGTTACATGGTCAAATGGATCGTTCAGTTATCCTCGCCCGAAAGTTTCTTCACCCCGTATAGGATATTGGGATTCGCCGGAATCGCTGTTCTGATCATATCTCTCGTCGCCTACCGCCGCGGGCGTCGCGACATACAATCCACTCTGTTCGATGCCGCGCTAATCTCCGGAGTGGGATTCGGATTGTTGTTCGGCTACGTCGAACTGTATGCGCTCCAGTATGCGTTCCTGCTGATGTTCTTCATTCTGCTCAAGGAGCATGCTTCCGGAACGGTAAAGCCATATATGCCGCTCTCCGCCTTTCTCGCTTCCGTTCTATTCGGAATAACTTCGCTTATATACCTGCCTCTGCTCGCGCTCGCGCTCGTTTCCGGAAGAGGTGGAAAGGAAAAAGAGCAGGGCCCGGCCGGACTGTTGTTGATATTTATCGGGGCATGCTTGGTATCGGTCGCGGGAGCATACGTCCTGCAGGAATCCTATCTCGGCAGCGATAGGATACCGATGTTGTTCCGGTATGCGAACGAGCCCCTGTTCACGGCCGGACATCTGATCGACGTCGCGAATGCTTTGTTCCTCTGTACGGGAGGTCTTCTGGTATTCATACCGGCATTCGGAGCGGAAATACTGAAGCCGAAGCCGGGCGATTCTCCGAAGATGCTGTTGGCCGCAGCGTCGACCGTCTCCTCTTTCGGGTATCTGTTAATCGCCGACAGCACATTGGGATGGGCGAGGGATTGGGATCTGGCATCAATCGCCTGTCTGGGTATCGTATTCGGCGTATTGCTCGCCTGCGACAGCAGCCGGCGGCTCGGCGCTCCGGAAAAAACATTCATTATGTTTGCCCTGTTGATTGTCAATGCAACGGCCGCAGCCGCATGGATCAGTCATCTGACCGACGCTCGCGCCTCCGCGGACAGGGTTATGAATCTTGCGATCCGCGACATGCACAAGCTGGAGATGAATGACACATATCACGGTTTTCTGAACGTGTGGAAATACCACCTTTCAACCGGACGACGGGACAGGGCGATTGAGGTCAACAAGCGGATGATCGACCTTAAAAGCGCCGATCCGGAAGTCTACAGAATGTTCGCAACGGAGCTGGAACACCTGGAGGAAAAGGACTCGTTCAGGAGCAACCTCGCCTGGTTGCTGGATCGCGTTCTGACGAAGGCGGAACTGATCGCCGACAATGATGAACTCAGGGGAATTGCCACGAAGGCGCTGCTGCTGGCCCGGCAGAAGGGCGGAGAAGATCTTTTCGCTAATTACAAAATCGAATTCTTGAATGCGTTCGGCGGACGTTGGAAGGAAGTTAAGCTGGTCGAAGCCGTGGAAAACGAACAGCTCGCACTCGAGGAACGTTTGAACATGGCATTGACCGGAATCGATGATGATACCAAGGAGCCGGCGTTCTTAGACCTCGTGGGCAGATTATGCGCTCTTAACCAACGATACGGTGAAGCGATCGAGCATTATGAAAAGGCGTTGATGCTCGATTCCCTGCGATATCCGGCGGTTTACAAGAATCTGCTGGATGCGTATCTGTCGGCAGGCGACACACTCGGAGCGGCAAGGACGAGGATGAGAGCAGAGAGGAATACCGGCGGGGAATTTCGGATGAAGTAAGGGGCAAGTGGATAGGCGAAAGGGAAAAGGGGAACGGTAAACGGTGAACGGTGAACTGGGTGTCCCTTTCTGTTCATCCTATCATGGAGGGCTTCCATCAGTCGAGCCCGGGGTTGACGCCTAGCGGCTACGCCGGACGGCTGCAACGAAGCGGCCACGTGGTAATAAATTGAATTCTTCAATTTTCATCAGTCAACATCCTGTATCCCACCCCCGGTTCAGTTATAAAGAAACGAGGGTGCGTCGGATCGTCGCGGAGTTTTCGCCTCAGCTGCGCCATGTAGACTCTCAGATACTGTGTTTCGTCTAACAGATGCGGTCCCCAAACTTCTTTGAGAATCTGCCTGTGCGTAAGCACTTTGCCGGCATTTTTCACGAAGAGTTGAAGCATCCTGTATTCGGTGGCCGTAAGCCGCACTTCTTCTCCTTCGAGCGTCACGATCCTGCGCGCCAGATCCACACTTAACGGCCCGTGCTCGTATACAGACGGCTCATCACCTCTGCGCACGGCGCGTCGCAGAGCGCTTCTGATACGGGCAAGCAGCTCTCCTGTGCTGAACGGCTTCGTCAGGTAGTCGTCGGCGCCGCCATCGAGAAGCGCAATCTTTTCGCTGTCGTCGTCGCGGACTGTGAGTATTATTACCGGAACGGAACTCCATTCACGGATACGGTGCAGCACCTCCGCCCCATCCATGTCAGGCAGACCGAGGTCCAAAAGAATGAGGTCCGGCCTGTCCATTACCGCGCGCAGCAGCGCCGAGGCTCCATCCTCGGCGGCGGAGACGCGGTAGCCGCCGTTGCGGAGGGCCATTTCGAGCAGGCGTCGAATCTGGGTTTCATCGTCGACGATAAGCAGCAAGGCCGCGTTTTCGTTCATTCCTACTCCGGCGCCACAGACGGCGTTTCCATGATCGGGAGAGTGAGGGTCAGGCAGGCACCGCCGCCGGGCGCGTTTTCCGCCGTGATTTTTCCGTAATGCGCTTCAAGGAATCCTTTCGCAATGGACAGTCCGAGCCCGATGCCTCCGGCCGCGGTGCCCGGGACTCGGTAGAACTTCTTGAACAGGTGCGGCAACGTCTCTTCCGCGAAGCCGGGACCTTGGTCGAGCACCGTGATCCTTACGCTTGATGAAGCGCCATCCGCTTCCGCACGGATCGAGATAGGTGTGCCGCGAGGCGCATACGCCAGAGCATTGTTCAGGACATTTACCAGTGCCTGTTCTATCAGTGCCGCATCGATGCGCAGCAAAGGCAACTGTCCTCTTATGTCGACCTTCAACGATTCCGCTTCGCTGCGCGTGCGAAAGCGCCGTAAAGCCGCTCCTATAATATCGGCGACGTCCGTCCATTCCGGTGTGAGTACCAAGCGGCCCGATTCGATCCGGGACATGTCGAGCAGATTCTCCACTACCTGGTTCAGTCGTTCGGCCGCGGACAGTATCTCGACGGCCATTCCGGACCGGAACAGCGGATCCGGACTGACTATATCCTCCGACAGCGCGGTCGCAGCGCTGATAATGGCCGACAGCGGCGTGCGCAGCTCGTGGGAGATGGAATTCAGCATGGTTTTCTGCAGACGTTGGGATTCCTCCGCGAAAAACGCCGACCGCACCCGGGCTTCCAGCCGTTTCCGCTCGATGCCGGCCGCGATCTGGCCGAGAAAGGATTCGTAGTACTGCTTCTCGTCCAGCAGCAGACGGCGGTTGTCCGACCTGCGCAGCCCGACCACGCCCAACGGACCGCCGGGCGCCAGTAAAGGCGTGAATGCGACTCGTGTGGATTGAAGCGTGCCCGTGCCTCGGCCGGCCGGCTTCCGGTTCCTGAATGACCATTCCGCAATCGCGTACTCCTTGTCCGTCAAAATTAAATTTCCTCCAGGCGTCTCATGAAGCGCATCCCGATCGCCGGCAAGAAGAATAGTCACTTCAGCCGAAAATAGCGTGCCGAGCAACGCCATTGACTTTCGGGCTACATCTAAATCATCCGCAGCTTCGGCGGCTTCCTTTAGAAATGAGTAGAAAGAAGCGATCCGATCCTCTCGAAGCCGGGCGGCTCTTTCTTGAGCACGTATCCTGGCTGTGAGGGTGCCCATCACGGCGGCGGCTAGAAGGAATAACAGGAAAATCAGAACATCCTCCGTCCGTGAGATGTATACCGAAAGGAACGGCGGTAGGAAAAAGAATTCCCATATCACCGCGCCGGCTGCCGCTGCCGTGATTATGGGACCACGACCGAGGAATACTGCGAGTCCAAAGACCACCATCAGCTGCAGCAGCGCAACCGAGAGATGCCCCATTTGAGGAAATAGAACGTATCCCAGAAGAGGAATAAGCATTACCGCCGATAGGGCCACCAGGTACTCCTCCGGCCGGGAAGTCAGTCTCAAGCCGCGCCGCACGCCTGTCTTTGCGGGCGGGCTGTCATCCACGCGCACGGTGTGCACATCGATGGTGCCGCTCTCGCGAATGAGACGGTCGACGAAAGACCCGCCCGTGATCCGGTCCCACAGCGAGGCGGGCGCCTTGCCGATGACGATCTGCGTGATATGCTGCTGCCGTGCGACGTGCAGTATTCCCGACACGACGTCCTCGTCCGACATCACGATTGTTTCCGCTCCCAGTGCGCGAGCAAGGGAGAGGTTTTTTTCGATCCCGCTTGCGTCCTGATCATCCCTTCCGTGCATCGGCAGGACGCTCACGGCCATCCACGTGGCTTCAAGGGCCGAGGCGAGCGAGCGGGTCCAACGGATGAGGGATGCCGAATGCGGACTGGGACCGACTGCGACGAGAAGGCGGTGCGCGGCCTTCCACGCCCCCTCCATGCTGTTCACACGCACGAATTGCCTGAGTTGCCTGTCAACCCGGTCCGCCGTGATGCGAAGGGCCATTTCGCGAAGCGCGATGAGGTTCTCCATGCGGAAGAATCGAGCCGCCGCCCTCTCCGCCATGTCGCCGTGATAGACCTTGCCTTCCGCCAGTCGACGCAGCAGATCCTCCGGAGCGAGGTCGACGACCTCGATCACTTCCACGCCGTCAAGGAAGCCGTCGGGCACTCGTTCGCGCACTGTGACGCCAGTTATTTCGCGTATCGCCTCGCTGCAGCTCTCAAGATGCTGAACATTGAGCGTGCTGTAGACGTCTATGCCGCTGGTCAGGAGTTCCTCGACGTCCTGCCAGCGCTTCTCGTGGCGTGAGCCCGGGGCGTTTGTGTGAGCGAGCTCATCGACGAGAACAATGCCGGGTCGGCGCGCGAGTATGGCATCGACGTCCAACTCGAAAATCGCAGTTTCACGATATGCCAGTGTGCGCTTGGGGATTACGGACAAACCGGCCAGGAGGAGATTTGTCTCCTCCCGGCCGTGCGTCTCCACGCAGCCGATGACCACATCGGCGCCTTCACGCGCTTTCTCTTGAGCAGCCTCCAGCATGGCGTAAGTTTTACCGACACCCGGCGCCATGCCGAAAAAAAGACGCAAGCGCCCGCGCGATGAAGTATCGACCTCGCGCTGCACGGCATGGAGCAGCGCATCGGGATCGATTCTCTCACGGTCGTTCATGGGCGCACCTGAAACATGTTGCAGGAATCGAGAAGAAGGTTCAGCTCGAGCACATTCACTATCGGTTTTCCTGAAGAGGAAGTCGCACCTTGCTTGGCAAGATTGCGGATAAGATCCACCAATTCCTGCTCGCGCGCTTCCGAGTATCCGCGGGCTCCCGCAACCCGTGGCAGCTGGAACAGCGCGGCGTCGAGACTGATATGGGGATCGAAACCGCTGCCGGATGTCGTGAGCAGATCCAAGGGAACGGTTCCGGATCTGACCCCGGGAACGCTGCGAATCCAATATGATGTCCGCTGCACGATGGAGTCGCGCAATGCGGAACTGAGCGGCCCGAGGTTGCTGCCTCCGGACCGGCTCGAAAATCCCGGTGTCGCGGATGGTCTCGAAGCGAAGAAACGGGGATCGTTGCTGTGCTGCGCCAGCATAAGCGAACCGGCGCAGACTCCGTGACGATATAGCAGACTCCCTGTGGATCGAAAGGGGAACACCATGCGTGCCATGACCGCGAGACCGATCGGATAAAGGATGCCGCAGAGGATCGTACAGAATCCTAGCAACGAGATGGCATTCAGTATCATTGCCGCTCTGGGATTTTTCATTATTCCAACTCAGGCAATATGCAGAATGTCCAGGAGAAGATCGATTATTTTCATTCCGAGAAACGGCGCTGCGAGGCCGCCCAGTCCGAACACAAATACGTTCCGCCTGAGCAGCGCCGCGGCATCCACTGCGCGGAATTGTACGCCGTGAAGCGCAAGCGGAATGAGCGCGACGATGATGAGAGCATTGTAAATCACGGCGCTCAGTATCGCGCTCTCCGGCGAGGAGAAGTTCATGATATCGAGAGCGGCCAAAGGTCCGGCTGCGTCCGGTTTCGCGTACAGGGGAGCCAGAAGCGCCGGCAGTATGGCAAAGTACTTTGCGACGTCGTTCGCTATGCTGAAAGTCGTCAAGGCGCCGCGTGTGAGAAGCAGTTCCTTGCCGGTCTTCACGATGTCTATAAGCTTCGTGGGATTGCTATCGAGATCCACCATGTTTCCCGCTTCACGCGCCGCCTGCGTGCCTGTGTTCATCGCCACTCCGACATCCGCCTGAGCGAGCGCGGGAGCGTCATTCGTTCCGTCGCCCGTCATCGCCACCATATGACCGTTTGCCTGCTCCTCACGGATTTTTCGAAGTTTATCCTCAGGTGTGGCCTGCGCGAGGAATTCGTCAATGCCCGCCTCCGCTGCGATCGATGCAGCCGTCAGCGGATTATCGCCGGTTACCATTACCGTTCGGATTCCCATCGCATGCAATCGGGCGAATCGTTCCTGTATACCTCCCTTGACAGTGTCTTTCAGATGTATCAGACCCAGAACGCGACCGTTTTCCGATACTGCGAGCGGCGTTCCCCCCAGTTGAGCTATCCGTTCGGCCGCGCGCTCGAGTTCCGGCGGAAATCCGCCCCCGAACCGGCGTACATGCCCCCGAACCGCCTCCACGGAGCCCTTGCGTATGCAGCGGGCGGGCCGGCCGCTCGTCGGTTGCATGTCCACGCCGCTCATCCTCGTTTCCGCGCTGAATGAATGGAACACCGCACCCGAGCCGGCCACCTCTCGCCCTCGAAGCCCGAACAAATCCTTGGCGAGAATAACAACAGAGCGACCTTCCGGCGTCTCATCGGAGAGAGAGGCTAGTTGCGCGGCATCCGCCAGGTGTTCGAGATCGACTCCAGGCGCCTCTATCAGATCTTGCGCCTCCCTGTTGCCCAGCGTGATTGTGCCGGTCTTGTCGAGCAGCAGTACGTCAATGTCTCCCGCCGCCTCCACCGCGCGCCCGCTGATCGCGATGACGTTCCTTCTTGTCAGGCGGTCAATTCCGCTGATGCCAATGGCGCTCAGCAGGCCTCCGATCGTCGTGGGGATCAGACAAACCAGCAGAGAGACGAACACTGTCACCGTCACCATCGCAGGCTCGCCGGTTTCGCCGTTCGCCGAAGCGAACGAGTATTCGGCAAGAGGCCACAAGGTCGCTGTGACAGCCATGAACACGACGGACAGTCCGACTAGCAGTATGGAAAGAGCGCGCTCGTTCGGCGTTCGCCGGCGCCTCGCGCCCTCTATGAGCGAAATCATGCGGTCGAGAAACGTGTTGCCGGCTTCGGCGGTGATGCGCACCACGATCCGATCGCTCAGAACGCGCGTCCCGCCGGTCACAGCGCTGCGGTCGCCGCCGCTCTCGCGTAGCACGGGTGCGGATTCCCCGGTCACAGCCGATTCGTCCACGCTCGCGATGCCCTCGATGATTTCTCCATCGGCAGGGATGATGTCGCCGCTTTCGCAGACGACCAGGTCTCCGACCTGCAGAACAGCCGCCGGGACCGGTTTTTCCATGCCATCTGCCAGTCGGCGTCCGATCGTGTCGGTGCGGGCTCGCCTCAACTCCGCTGCCTGCGCCTTCCCTCTCCCCTCTGCCAGCGCCTCTGCGAGGTTCGCGAAAAGCAGAGTGAAGAGCAGCCAAAGTAGAATCTGAATGTTGAATCCGGAGGGGGTCCCCGTGCCGATATCAGCCGCGACTCGGACCAGCACGGCCGATGCGCCGCAGTAAACGATGAACATCACCGGATTCCGCAGTTGCGTCCGAGGATGAAGCTTCCTTAATGCCTCCCACAATGCATCGATGATGGCGCGGCGATCGAAGGCTATAGCGGCTTTCGTTCCGATGCTCTTCATGGCAGCACGGCTCCTCTCAGCATGAGGAAGTGCTCGAGCACCGGTCCAAGTGTCAGCGCGGGGAAGAATGTCAGCGCGCCGACCGCCAGTATTACCGCCACCAGCAAAGTGATGAAGAGGAAGCCATGCGTCGTAAAAGCGCCCGCTCCCGCTGCCATGATCTTCTTCTCTTCCAAACCTCCGGCTATGGCCAGCACGGGAACGATTACGGCGAAACGCCCTAGGAGCATGAACATCGCGCCGAGCAGCAGGTGCATCGGTGAAGACGCGGCTATTCCGGCGAACGCGCTTCCGTTGTTGTTCGACATGGATGCGTACGAGTAGATCGCCTCGGCCAGACCATGCGGACCCGCCGCCGACAGAGTTGCCCTGCCTGCTTCCGTACCGACGGTCAGCGCCGTGCCGAGGAGAGCGGCCATGCCCGGAAGCAGCGCTGCGATGATCGCAAGTTTCACCTCGCGCGCTTCGATCTTCCTGCCGCGCAGTTCGGGCGTCCGCCCCGCCATGAGACCGCAGATGAATACGGTCAGTATTGCGAACAGCAGCATGCCGTACAACCCAGAGCCGACACCGCCGAACGCCACCTCTCCCAGCAGCATATTGCCGAGCGCGGTCAGCGAGCTCAGCGGTGATAGACTCGAATGCATCGCGCTGACGGACCCGTTCGAGGTAGCCGTCGTGAACACCGCCCAAAGGGATGACATCACGGGACCGAAGCGCATCTCCTTGCCTTCCATAAATGAAATGCCGCCCAAGGAGGGATTGATAGAGCTTTCCGCTGCAACGGCGACCGCCGCGCCGGCGATCAACAGTACGGCCATCGCAGAAAACAACGCGCGTCCATCGGCCTTCGATCCGATCATGCGGCCGTACATGAACGGGCAGGCGGCCGGAATCAGCAGCATGGCGAACAGTTCCGTCGCATTCGACGCCGCCGTCGGATTTTCAAACGGATGGGCGCTGTTCGCGTTGAAGTACCCGCCGCCGTTGGATCCTAATTGCTTGATCGCCACCTGCGATGCGACGGGACCTGATGGAATAAGCAGGTGCTTGCCGTCGATTCCCGTCGCTTCGATGGGCGCACCGAGCGTCTGTACTACACCCTCGTTCATAAGGAGGATGGAAAAAAGCATGCTCAGCGGAAGAAGGATGAACAGGATTGAGCGGATTATATCCGACCAGAAGTTCCCGAGACCGTCCGTAGCGCGCCCGCGGATCCCGCGAATTACGGCGACGGAAACAGCCAGACCGGTGGCGGCGCTGCAGAAGTTCTGTACAGCGAAGCCGAGCATCTGCGCTCCGGGACTGGCGTCCGTCTCCCCGGCATACGCCTGCCAATTGGTATTCGTAACAAAACTGACCGCCGCATTCAATGCGACAAGAGGATCCATTCCCGGGATGTTCGCGTGATTGAAAGGCAGATGCTTCTGCAGAATCAGTGTCAGCCAGAGAAGAATCAATCCCGCACCGTTGAATAGCAGCGTGGCCGCGGCATATTGACGCCAAGACATGGACTTACTCGCATCGATACGGGCGAAAACGCATACTGAACACTCAATCTTCGAAAGCAATCGTATTCCTCTCGGTGACGCGCCTTCGAATACGCGCGCCATCCATGCGCCCAGCAGAGGAGCTGCGGATGCAACGGCAAGCAGTATACATGCCGCTTCGAACAATTCATGCGCACTCATCCCGCTAACCGCCGTCCGGGTTGAACGCAAAAGGTCCGATAGTACACGCTTCACACATTTCAATCTTCCTTGTACTTGAGTCTGGGCGGAACCGTGAAAGGAAGCCGCCCCGCGCAGCGCCGTTTCATACGGCACAAACGTAAGCATCTAAATGAAAAAGCGCCGTAAAAATGTCCCCAGAATCCATCAAGAAGTAATAAAGTGTGTTGGTTTCCGCCCCGTGGCAAACATGGCGCATCCGGAAACAAAAGCATGCGGAAATCACATTGTCGGATAGCGAGAGGATTCTGTCAAGCACTTCAATTCTTAACCGGTGAGATTTCCTCGCCGCACATTCTCATCATCTTTGATCTTTGCTTACCGACGGATCTTTTACGTTCCGTCAAGGGGATGGATTTCCCCGGTTTAGCTGACAGGAAATGGCTGATGATTCCTACCGCAAAACCTTCGCAGCGGCAGGGGCACAGCTGAATAAAATGCAACCCGCTGCAAAGCGGGTTTTTCAATGCAATTACCGTCACCAACGGCCAATAAACAGGATTTCTCATCATGGAACATATCCTTGCCATCGCCGTGCTCTGGCTCGGCCTTGCGGTTATCTCGGCCGTCGCCGCGTATCATGTGAAAGTACCGATTGCGCTCGTAGAAATCTGTGTGCGTGTCATAGCTGCCGCGGGCGCAGGGTGTCTCGGTATGCCGGATGAACTGGGGTCCAGCACAGACCGGCTGCCGGCGGGACTTCCTTCGGAAGCGGATGGACTGGATGACGAAGGATAGGGATGTGAGGCACAGAGGCAAAGTCGGCGGCGATACGACGCGATATCCCTGCTGAACTTCGGCGCGTAATACAGGATTCAGTCTCTGAGTGTGATTGATATGCCTGCGGCCGCAACGAACAGGGGCATCGGAGGACACAAAACATCACAACTCAAGAGCATATTCGAATGCATTCTGCTCAACCCCGGACCGCAGCTTGGGAATGACAACACGCGCGACGGACTCTTCGGACCCTCAAGTCCGCATTTCTCAAGCACCCGCTGCGACGGCCGGCGCTCGGGCTGACGGAACGCGGATGACATATCGCGCCGCTGAACCGGGCGCTCTCCACCGCTGCGGCCAGCGCTTCGGTTGTTTTCCCGAATTCCAGGCGTCATTTGCCAAAACACCGTCCTTCGTCCGATCCTTTCAATACATCCGGTAATCATGCACCCGTATGTCGATCAGTAGAGGCGCGGATGCTGGTGTTCCGCTCCGGCGGCGGGGTGTGACCTTGCGCCTTGATGGATAAACGAGTCCGTCCGAAGACGCGTGTTCTTCTATCACTTGAGCGGCCGTGGCGAGGCTGCTGATAATTTCCACGGTATAGTCCTGTTGCATGAGCCGCCCGCTCTCCTTATCGAAAGTAAACCTCTGCCTCCTGCTGTGCGTGGGGATGTGGTCAGGAAATACAGCATCCAGCACACCGGGCGACTTTTCCGTCCATGCTACATCCTCGCACAACAGCAACGCTGGAAGTGTGAAGTAGTTCCAGAAGGCATAATTGGCGAAAGACGCCATGTCCAGGTCGTCCCAGAACAGATGCCTCCTGATGGACGGGAAGTACTGCCTGGCATTATTCCGTGCCCGGAAGGGTATCCGCTGCTCGTCCTCGAGTCTGACGTCCATGCCGAAGAGTACACCCGAAAGGGACGGATTTCTTCCAATCGGTGCCAGTTTGCATGGCGGTCGATGAACATCGAGCTCAAGCTTCGCTCTTCAGAAATACGGCCTCGCTTTCAATACAAAGGCCAGTCCTGTCACGCTCACTTCCGCCTCGATGCGCCGGGCTGCTCGCCAGCGCCGCATACCTCCGTAATAAAGGACAGTCGTCTCTGCTGTGTCGGAGAGTTTCATTTAGCCTCTGAGGATGGTGGAGATATGAGGTTCACCAACCATACGGCAGCGAAAGCTTCCACCAGGCTGAACGGCACGGCGTAATATAGTATTCCGAAAGGCAGCACCAGCATGTTGCCGATCACCAGCCACATCAACACAAAGCCGGCCGTCCAGCACAACAGGCCGGTCTGGATGAACGTGAATTTCCTCGACACGGCCAGGATCAATCCGGCGTAAACGAAAGCCCATATGGTCCATACTATGCCGTTAACCGTCCCGGACGGAAAAACAAGGCCCATCGATTCGTAATGATCCGTCCAGTGCTCCTTCAGAAGCAGCTCATTGCGCAGGAATTCGATCGATGTTATCCACATTCCGGCCGCGATAATGGAAAGGGCGCCTCTTGTCCTCTTGTTCATTGAAAATATCCTCGTGTTGATTGATATGCCGTACAATATTACTCTCCGGATAATACGACGCACACTGTTATCCTTTCCTATTCGACGCGGTGCATTGCTCCGGCGGAGGTTCTTCCGCCGGCTCTGATGACATAGTAATAAGCTCCGCGAGACGGGCCGGCCGGCACGAATTTAATCGTATGCGGACCGGCTTCCAGGCGTTGTTCCGTAACACCGAGACGTCTTCCCAGCGCGTCGAGGAAGACTATCTGAACATATGACTGATTCTGAAGACTGAAATAGATGTGTGTTTCGTTTTTAAAAGGATTGGGAGAGGCGTGTGGATTCCATGACGGCTCCGTGAGGGATCCTACGCCAACGATGCCTCCGCAAGTGTCGTAAACAGCTCCGTGTTCGTTGAAGACTATAAGACCGGAGTCCGTTCCGATATATTTGTTGCCGTTGCTCGTCTTGCATTTTATGCTGTAAGCTTTCGAGAATTCAAACGGCGATACCGGAGGACCGTATGATGTAAAGGTCTCCGTACTCGTATCCAAAGCCATCAATGCATTAATCCCAAGATCCGGCTCTGTCATTCCAAGCCATCCAAGCGACGGCCTCTCAGGACAAATGTGCCTGACTACGCCGCTATCGAGGTGGGCATATGAGTAAAAGGATATATAATGATTCTCCTTGCGGTACCGGGCTATCTTCGACTCCTTCTGCGCTATCCACAGTATGTTTGCACCGTCGACTGCGAGATAATATTGCGATTGACTCTGTAGAAACGGAATAGTAAGCCAGGTATTCTTCTGAAGGCTGTGTATATTCAGTCCCACAATGCCGCCCCAGTTGATTCCGACCCACAATATCGTATCCATATCTGCGGCCAAACAGGTTATCGGACACGAATGGTCCACACTTCCGCTGTCGATGGCGAATCGGATGAAATGCGTGTTGTGCTTCGTGTGAATGCGAACCGGAGATTCCCCGTGGAACTCCCACAATACGTCGTATCCGCCTATCCATACATTGCCGTGCCGGTCTGCGCAGATGGCTCCGGTTTTTATACTCGAGTCGAGCTTCATCGCTCGCATCTCGTGGGTGATTGTGGAAAATGTTCTTACCGAATCATCATAGCCGATCATCCACATCACCGAACCTGTGTCAAGAGCCATATTCCGTATCGGATGCATCGGCCAGAAATGGAGATCGCCGTCCTTGCATGCTATGGTTGAATACAGACCCTCATCCGTGCCGATCCACATTATGCCGCTCGAGTCGAGCGCCAGCGCCTCCACATGGTTCGTTGCGAGGCCGGAATTGTGCCTGTTATACAGGACCCATCTTCCGCTCTGGTCCTGCTGTTGCGACAATGTGTCGACCGCGAGACAAATGAGAGCGGGGATGACGGTTGCGGCGAAAACACGGATCCTCAATTTCATAGCTTCATTCTCCTTTTATCAGTTTGAAACGTGATTCATCCGCATTATCGATCTGACATAATGAGAAGCTCAAAACTCCGAAACAAAGACGAAAATAGTTCATATTCAGTGGTATGCAAATTCAGACGTGATCGCATTCATCAAATATTATGCTCAAACTGGATCACCCTGTGCAGGCCCCGGACTGGACGAACCAGGACGCCATTTATTACCGCCAAGGTGCAGTGACGCCGCGAATAAAATTCAGCTGCGCGTGTAATCCGCGCAGTTTGAGACCGCAAATAGCAAGCTCACATTACCAGCACTTTGGATCCAGTACCCCGGGATTCAGGCGAGTGCGCCGTTTACGTCTCACGTACAAGGTCTCAAGTATCCCGTTCAACGCTAAATATTCCCGTTCCCAACCCGCTCGCTGCGTGTTATCGGCAGGTAACGCCATGCGCCCGGGGTCGGATGCCAGGCGTCGAATCGTCGCTGGTCGAGCAGGCGAAGACCCGTGCCGAACAATTCCTTGTCACGCTCGATGAATAAGCTGTCTAAGGCGGTATCCATGCGCGGATCGAGTCCATGGGAAGCCCGCACTGCGTTAATACGACCCAGGGCTTCGGCTGCGCGCCCGGCTCTCACGGCAGTCTCCGCAAGTATCAACTCGTTTTCCTGCCAGGTTACAAAGGGGATAGGCGCGCTCTCTGACGCGTATTTTGCCTGTCTTTCGTATAACGTCGTCTGATCGGCGCCCGTTACCGTTTCCATCGGAATTCGAGCGGCTTCGGCGGGATCCTCATCGAGGTACAGACGGAACCGTTGCGCGGCGACTAGCTGTGTGCGGCCGTGACCGGCTTTTTCATGCCAGTCGTTCCGCGCCTCCGGGCCGAAGACCGCCGACATCGCATGTTCACCGGCAGCAAGGCCTTGAAGTGCGCCATTTTCCGCCTCGCCGTAGCGTCCCTCGATGAGATGTATGCGGGCGATCAGGGTTCCGACCGCGTGTTTACGGGCTTGGTCGGGCGCGTAAGGAAGCGCCTCGTTCAGCTTTGCGAGCGCGAGCTGATACATCTGCGAAGTCGGGATGAAAGGCCCGGCGTCTATGACACCGCCGCCGCTTTCCTCCGACAGGCCGAAGTACGACCCCCACAGATATCTGGAGATGCCTCCGTGCAGGAGACCGTAGAACAACGCTTCATTTCTGACCGTAGTGTCCGAAAATGTGATCCGCCCGCATCGCGCCAGCAGGTCGTCCGCCTGATACCTGTACTGCCCGAGAAGCGCTATTGCGGCCTCGGCCTCATCATTGTCGAGCAGTATGGAGCCGTGATCGATCTGCATGAGCGCGAGCGAAGTTGCGCCGGGCACGTTCAATTGGAATTCCATTTCGTCCGAGAGCGCGCCTGAGAGCAGCGACAGTCTGCCATACGCCTTGGCGAAAGCACCGTCCAAGCCCGCTATCAGGAAGGGCAGTTGTTCCTCGGTGTCAAGTTTACCGTCGTCTATGTTGTCGATCGGCGGGTCGATGCCCTGAACGAAGCGGTCGCACCCCGCGGAGGTGATCACGAGGAGAACGGCGGCGATAAATGCTAGGTGTCTCATGTCATATCTCCCGTTAAAGGCCGATGCTCATAGTTGCGGTAAAGACGCGCGGATGTTGCAGCGTCAGGAAATCCCGGCCCCTCACAATGCTCCGGCCGCCCGCGGATTCGATGTTCGGATCGGGTCCACCGTATTTAGTGAACATGAAAAGATTTCGCGCGGAGAGTGTGAGCGATAGCTGTTTGGGGAAGCCCTGTGTCATCAAGCTCCGGAGAGTCCGCGTGAAGTCATATCGAAGACCCAGTTCCAGCAGGCGGAAATAATCCGAGGACTCAAAATACCCCGTGGCGCCGGGCACGGTCGGATCGAGACGGGCGAAACGCTCGGCTGCAGCCCTGTAGGCGTCGGATCCGGCTGTGAGTTCGGACACGCCGGGCACGGGAACTATGCCGTAATCGACGGCGAGACCCAGCTGCGTGGCCAGTTCATTATACTCGGCGTCATTGTTGTACAGGGCCTGGTAGACGCGTGTACGGTTGTGCACCGTGCCGCCGAGAGCGAAGTCCGCGAGCGCGGTGAAGGTCAGATCCCTGAAGAGACGAAGGGTCACGCCGAAGGAGCCGGAATTCTCGGGCAAGGGCGTGCCGAGAAAACGTGGGAGCGAATCGATAGCCGGGCCCGCGTACGCGCCCGTCTGATCGAACATGGCGCCGGTTACCGGGTATGCGTAAAAAGCGAAGCGAGGCATCCCTGGTGCAATCGCGTTGACGCCTTCGACAATCGGCCCGCCGTTTCCGAGATCCTTCACCTCGTTCACAGCGTGGTTCCAGATCAGTCGGGCGTCGAGCTGGGCGCCGGTTGTGCGGAAGAAGCGCGCGTTGATTTCCGCCTCGAAACCCGATCCGCTGATGGCGCCGACATTGCGAGGCGTGGCGGTGGCCGTCAGTCCTGTGGAAGGGGGATTCATGACGGCCACGACGGAGTTGCAGGATCTCTGCTCGTACCAAGTGAAATCAAAGCCCAGGAAGTCCCAGGCCTGAAGCTCCACACCGGCCTCGAATTCGCGCACGCGTTCGGGCTCAATCGCCGGATTGCCGACAAATACAATGCCGGCGCCCGTTCCCGTTCCCATAGGAATGGCGCCCCAGCGGATCCCGGCGGCATCCATGGGCGCAGGCAGGATTCCGGATTCGCCGTATGCGGCCCGCAGTTTCATGAAAGGAAGGAAAGCGGGCAGTGGGGCGAGCCGGTCCACGCGAAGCGCGGCGCCGGCTCTCGGGTAGAATATGCTCGGCGCCTCTTCTCCAATTGAACTTGCGAAATCGTTCCGCACACCGGCCGAGAGGAAACAGGCCTCTTTCCAGGAGAATTCCTGCTGAACGAAAATACCGGCTTCCCTGGCTTCGCCGGAATATTCGTCGCCCTGCTCCAGCCGTGCTCCGGCGCCGACATTGGTGATGAGTGAGTTAGGAAATTCTGATTTGTAAAGCTTCACACCGCGTGACGCCGAGGAAAATGCCTGGCCGCCCGCTGTTGTCACTGCTTGAAAATCCGCGGCCGGAGACCAGCTCCATGAGGCGCTCGCGTCGAAATTCAAACGGTCGAGAGTGTTTTCACCAATGCCTTTCCAACCCTGCATCACGCCGATTGCAGGATATATCCTGCCGGCCGGATAAAGCTGTTCGGTCCTGTGGAATAGTCCGTCGTAACCGGCAAGCCCGCGGATAGTGAATGACGGATGAGGAGTGAATACGGCCTCCAGCGATCCGGTGAAGCGCCTCGATCGGGTGAGGTCGGATACCGCCTGCACGGCGGCGCTGTCTGCGAAGAAGTACGATCCGGCAGCGCCGGCGTCAACCGGTCCCATGATGAGCGTGTTTCCGAACATCCCGGTCAAATTGTTGTCGTTGAGCGGCCTGTGGGCGTCGGAAAACGAGTACCACGCGTTCGCGCGCAGCAGCAGCATATCCGACACCGCGGCGTTCACGCCCGCCCTGGCGGAACTGCCTCCGTAATCGCTGTTGCGCAGTATCCCGTCTTCGCCCCGATGGCTGATGGATGCGGTGTAATCTACGGCGCCGCTCGCGCCGTTGAGTTGCAGGGTATGTTCGCTTATGGGTCCGCTGCGGAAAAGGGAATTGGCGTCACGGTATGTGAGGCCCATGTTTCTGTCGTATTCAACGGCCTGTGCATTCCAACCGGCAGTGAGAAGGTAGCGCAACGAACAGCCGGCGCGCCGACCTCTGCGGGTGGTGACGAGTATCACGCCGTTGGATCCGGATGTGCCGTAAAGCGCAGCCGACGCCGGGCCTTTCAGCACTTCGATTTTTTCTATGTCCTCCGGATTCAGGTCCGCCAGCGAGGACAGGTATTGTCCGCCGACAAATTCTCCCAGCTGTTCGTCCGCGATCCTTGTGCCGTCCACGAATATCACAGGTCTGCTGTTCCCGTACAGTCCGGCGCCGGAACGTATGGAAAACACCACGTCTCCCCCTGCGTTGCCCGAGGTGGGTGAAATTCTTACACCAGGAATCTTGGCTGAGAGCAGTTGGCCGATATCCCTGTAAGTGTTCGTTTCCAGCCATCCTGCGGCGTCCAGACTTGAAACCGCGACCTCGGATCTGTTCTTTTCCGTTCTCGATGCCGCGCCCGTCACGACGACCTCGTCGAGACCGAGTGGATCGGAAACAAGTTTGGGATCCAGCACGACTTCTTCGCCTGATCTCACTTCGACGGTCCTGACGGTTTTTTTGTACCCGATATGCGTGATCTGGACCGCGTAATCGCCCACGGGCACGCCCGTGAAAAAGTAGCTGCCGTCGGGTCCGCTAATCGTCCCGTACGCGGCCGCCGCTTTGCCGGTCGGGCCGTCCTTCTTTTGCAGCGTCATTGTTGCCCCGGTCAGCGGTTGCCGGGTTTCGGAGTCCGTAACACTGCCTGAGAGGCTTCCGGTCTGGGCTGCCGCGGTATATGCGACGACGGCCGCAATAGCGCCGAAAGCGAAAACACGTGGCCATGTCATCATTTGTTTCTCGCCTCCGTTTTATTGTGGGATGACGGCAAGGCGGCGTAAGGCCGTATTTTTCCATTATTGTGCGGATGGAAGTCGATTTCGAGATCGGAATGCAGTATGATTTTTGCAGAATAGCGGAGTGACCGTATTGAAACCCTGAGTTATACGGATATATCCTTAGAAGTTTCAGTTCATACGATTGTGTGAGGATGATAAGATTGAGGTTGAACTGCCACCCTTCAATGCATAGCCGCATCGAAAGGAATGCGTGTTGCAGAGTGAGGAGGCGGCTTGTAATATTGAATGAATGCAAGAGCGGCTGTGTGATGTTCGGGAGCGAAGCTCCCTCACAACGTTGGCGTGGTTCGGGAGCGGAGCTCCCTCACAACAAGGTGAGCGGTGCTCCCTCACAACGTGGCGTGGTTCGGGAGCGGAACTCCCTCGCAACGTGGTGTGGTTCGGGAGCGAAGCTCCCTCGCAACGTTGTTGTGGTTCGGGAGCGGAGCTCCCTC
>CAYLZD010000002.1:28903-196065 GCA_964388275.1 uncultured Chromatiales bacterium | reverse complement strand
TAAGTAGTCATCCTCATTAATGCATAAATGACACTGCGGATATTTTCTACAGTACTTGAACACTGTATTTTTTACTTCGATCGGAGTTTTATCTCGAGAGAATCCGTAATTCAGCGCTCGTTTACAAAGTTCTGCGCAGTAATACAGAAACAACGAGCATGGATTATTCTGTTTACTCCACCATACGTCTTCTCCGGGAAACACCCATATCTCCGTTAAACCAAGGGCATTAGCCGCCGGTAATAATTGGTTGTATTCGCCGGAGTCTTTGATAAGATCAATATATGCGCCCCTCATCCTGTTTCCATAATCATTTTTCCATGCTTTCCATGCATCCCGCTGATCCTCGGTATGGCCAAACCAGTGTCCGAAAGATCCCCAGTTTATATCATATTTGTTATATACTATATAATCAGAACATTCCAAATAATTACGAATCTCAAAGTCGCTTATATCCAATGTCATACTGCCAGAATCAGAATAATAATATGGATTATGCATTTCTCTCATTTGTATGATGAACGACCATAATGCGCTCAAATCGATTGGATGTATTTGCTCACGATTCCCAGCCCATAACGGTTCATCGAATGTAATTGCAAAAGGGGGGATGGGTTTGTCATGATAGCCAAATAAATTATTAATATCACGAAGCAGCCTGTGTAATCCTCGCGCTAATACATTACTATTATCTTCATACATTCCAACTATTTTGCTATTATTGCCATTTAAAGATTTATCTATGCCGGGCATTTTCGATTTATCAAGTGCCGCCCTCGATTCGAGGCAATCCCGGCCTACTCGAAGAATGAGTTCTCTTAGATCCCAACCCGCGCATTTCAAGATAACAAACAATTGGTAATCACATGGTACAATAAGACGTTTGAAGCAGTAATTGTCATGCAGTCCCCTGAAGAAGATTACGAAATTATCGAACAACGCCTTAGAGGCGTCGTCGATCTCGCCTTCGTAGTTTATCCCATCGCATCTATATATCATCTTGGATATTCGATTTGTTTGCAGGCAGGCCGATGGAATGCTGAGAGAAAGCACACCATCGCCGGGATAGTATTTATAGGATGAAATTATTCGTCTGTAGCAATTTCTGGGAACATTAGAATCCCATGGCATGCCTGAATATTTCATGAATTTACCTCAAAGCATTATATGCATAAAAAGAAACACAATAAATGATCATAGTTATGGAAGTATTGTAGAGAAATCAAAGGATTGTAAATCACGATACAACAATCCACTCCATGTCGTACATATACTTTGTTCCGATACTGGAAACGAATAGTCCCATCCTGAACAGCCCCGGCCTGTCAAGAACAACATACAATGTAAAAGTGCCTGTCTAGGCCGTGTAGTTCGGGAATGCGATCACGGGAATCGTTCCCTGGCTGTCGCCACGGGTGGCTGCGTTGTACAGGAAACCCAGCTCCAGGTTCTCAAGCGAATCGCCGACCACTTCGAATGTGATCCTGTTACGCCATTCCCTGCCTGCACGAAGAAACATCATGCGCTGAATAGGCCAGGGTACTCCGACCTCGCCAACCCAGGTGAGATGTGTAAAATTCCACTGAGATGCTTCAGCAACCTTCTGCTTTTCGTCCGTACCAAGAGCTTCGACTACCGGCGAAATGACCACATGAACAAGCGGATATGCCTCGCCCCAAGCCACGCCCGGCTGATACCAGCTTGTACTGAAGGCAAGTTCGCCTGTCACTTCTCCTATGCATGCGTGGTAGATGAGTTCGAGGGGCGACTTCGGGCAGATATTCTTCAAATCGTAATAACTGAGCGCGGAATCGACTCTGCAGTCTGCACCGGGTAAGAGATTTCCGTTCATGACAACCTCAAGGAAAGTAATTTTGGGCAAACTTACCCCCCCCCAGGAGAAAGTCAAGAGGTACCGGATTTATGACCTTTTTGAAGGGAAGGCATCTTCCTTTCATCCGCTTCCGGAACATGGTCCTTTACAATCCCGGGTATAAATCTTCAACTCGAATCGTTCCAGCGGTTTGTGAATCAGGGCATGATACTCGGACCAATCGAGTACCGCATCCTTCGCAAAGAAAAAAATGAACCGGTCTCTTATAAATATCTGGACGAAGAAAGCGTAGACCTCCGCAACGGGGCAAAGCATCGTTTCGAGAAGATCGACGAGAGCGAGGTGGAAAAACGCGGGGATCATTTCGTCTGGAAGCAAGATCCGTCGCTCCGTCTTTTCGCGCGCGCCTATTTATCCGACAGGATTAATAGACGGTAGTATCTGCCACAAATGGCAAAAAGATCACAAAATATTTGTGTTTTTTGTGCTTCCTGAGGCAATCCATCTTAGGTACAGTTTACGTGCCGCGAGTGCGATGCTTTTACCTGAGCCGGGTTATAATGAAATAACATAGTAGAGTCCTAATCCCGCTTGCCTAAAACCGTCTTTCTCTTGTGCGGAATGATCGCTTTCAATCTGCTGCAACTGGTTGGCATGAGTATGCTTGAAAGCGGAAAGACACCGGGGAGGCGCGGTCGTCGGTTGCGATTGCGCACCGTGCTCCAGAGCGTATAGTGCAAGTATGCTTCCAATGCGCTAGCCGGCATGTATCCGGCGCCGCAAAGTTGTGACGAGTACCGGAGCAAGTCACCGCGAGGACGCCTGCAAATCCTCATAAGCGCCTGTGCGAGCGTGCTTCGAGTGTTCGTCAGCGGGCGCCAAGTGCCGGAAAGATTGCTCGAGTGCCTGAGCAGATCTTCACGAGGACGCCTGCAAATTGTCACGAGTGCCGGAGGAAGTTGCCGCGAGGACGTCTGCGAGTGAGTAAAAGCTGCTTGTAAGTATACATCAAATGCCGTGCGGGCATGTAAAAGTGCGGGCAAGTCTGCTTCCAGTGTTCTTCCGCGCGCGTTAAGTGCAGGGAGGTTCGCGCGAGTGGCTGTGCAGGTTGCCGCGAGGACTCCGGCAAGTCGTCACGAGTGGCTGTGCAGGTCGTCGCGAAGGACGCTTGAGTTGGTGGAAAAACAGTGCAAGCCGGCAAAAGGACTAATGCAAGTCGACACGAGGACGCCTGCAAATTTGCATTTGTACTTTCATTTCCTTGATGAAAAGGAAACACCAGGAAAAATCAAGACCGTTGGAAGTAGCGTTATGGCGGTTGAAAACGGGGAAAGGGGAAGTGGAAAGGGGGTGTATGTCCGAAATCACCCCATTCACCGTATTCACCGAATTCACCATATTCACCAACGTGTCGTGGTTGCGCGGAGCGCAAAATATTGCTCTGGTGTCATGGCGGTTCAAACGTGCCGTGAAGTTTGCCTCTCGCTTCCGCTTTGCCGATCTTTGTAATAATGGGGCGGTTTGAACGCCAGGCACAACGCACAATGACGAGCATAAGGACGAAAATACAGGAGCAAGTAAGCCCGCCGCCGGCGGCCGTCCGCACGCCGCTGCGACGGGGCGCCACGCGCTCGCGCAAGATCGTGCAGTTCAAGCACTACTGCACCGACGCTCCCATCTGACGTCACTGATCCCCGCAGCCCGCGTCCGCGCCTTACGCGCCGCGGCGGCGGGATGCGCTCGTTCCGCTTTTCGACATCAAATGACATTTTCATCTTTTACCCGGTAATAACTGGTCCGAGAGGAGCACGACAATATGAAAGCACAAGACTTCCTGAGCATCAGGGACGTATCAGGCGAGGAAATCCTGGATCTCTTCCGCCTGGCGGCCGGCATGAAAGCCGACCGCATGAAATACGCAGAAGCGCTGAAAGGCAAGGCGCTCGCAATGATCTTCGAAAAACCCTCGCTGCGCACGCGTACGACCTTCGACATCGGCATACAGCAGCTCGGCGGTTACTCGCTCTACCTGTCGCCGGCCGAAATCAGCCTCGGCAAGCGGGAATCGGTTTACGACGTGGCCAAGAACCTCGAACGCATGGTGCAGGGCATAATGATCCGCACCTTCGCGCATCAGATCGTGATCGACATGGCGAAACACGCCTCGGTGCCGGTCATAAACGGTCTCACCGACTATTCGCATCCCTGCCAGGCATTGGCGGACTTCTTCACGCTGTACGAACTCAAGGGCGAACTCAAGGGTCGCAAGCTGACCTACGTGGGTGACGGCAACAACGTGGCGCATTCGCTGATGTTCGCCGGCGCGCGGCTGGGCGCGCACGTCACGATCGCGTGCCCGAGCGGCTACGAACCCAACGCCTCGGCTTACGAGCAGGCGGCGGAGGACGGCAAGAGCACCGGCGCCGTCATTGAAGTCGTGAACGACCCGGCAGCGGGTGTCAGGGGCGCCGACGCCGTTTACACCGACGTCTGGGCTTCGATGGGTCAGGAAACGGAGACAGAGGCGCGCAAATCGGTGTTCCGTCCCTTCCAGGTGAACGCCGAGCTGATGTCGCATGCGAAGAGCGACGCCGTATTCATGCACTGCCTGCCCGCGCATCGCGGCGATGAAGTGACGGACGAGGTCATCGACGCTCCGTATTCGGTTGTTTTCCAGGAAGCCGAGAACCGCCTGCACGTGCAGAAAGCAGTGATGCACGAACTGATGAAGTAAGCCATGCCGCCCCAGATCCGCACGGCGCTCGTCGCCATCGGCGGAAATTCCCTCATACGCGCGGGCGAACGCGGCATAATCGGCGAACAGCTCGCAAACGCCCATGCCACTGCGCGGAGCATCGTCCGCATGGTGGAGCGCGGCTGGCGCATCGTGATCACGCACGGCAACGGACCCCAGGTGGGCGCCGCCCTGCTGCGGTCCGAGCGCGCCGCCGGCGAGGTTTACACGCATCCGCTCGACGTGTGTGTGGCGACCACGCAAAGCGAGATCGGCTATCTGCTGCAACGCGCAATGGAGGAGGAACTCCGCCTCGCCGGTCTGAACACGCCGGTCATGACCGTGCTCACGCAGGTGCGCGTAGATCCCCTGGATCCGGCCTTCCGGAATCCCACCAAGCCAATAGGACCCTTCTACACAAAGCGCGTCGCCGAGGAGAAAAGGCGGCTGCTCGGCTGGGACGTGGTGGAAGATTCCGCGCGCGGCTGGAGACGCGTGGTGCCCTCGCCCGAACCTGTGGACGTTTTCGAGAAGGACGTGATAAAGACCGTGCTGGATCTCGGCATGATAGTCATCGCCCTGGGCGGAGGCGGCATACCCGTCATCGAGAGGGAAAACCACCGCGTGGACGGCTGCGAGGCGGTGATAGACAAGGACCGCGCCTCCGCGCTTCTCGCGCTCGAATTGGGTGTGGACCTTTTCGTGATAAGCACCGACGCGGACAAAGTGTATCTCGACTTCAAGAAACCCTCGCAGAGAGGACTGGACCGGATTCCGGCCGGGGAGATGCGCAGGCACTACGAGGAAGGGCAATTTCCGCCGGGCAGCATGGGTCCCAAAGTCGAATCAGCCCTGCGCTTCCTGGCCGCAGGCGGAAAGGAGGTCATCATCACCTCCTACGAACATCTCCTCGACGCGCTGGACGGAGCGGCCGGGACGCACATTCACCCCTGACAAGACGTGGAGATTCCGGAAATGAAACTGCCGCACGTAATAGAATCGCAACAGTTCACGCTGCCGTTGCTCATGGAGCTTTTCGAGCGCACCCGCGCCATGGCGCGGATAGCAGCGCGCGGCGGCACCCGCGATTACGAGAACCGCATAATGGCCACGCTGTTTTACAGGCCTTCCACGCGGACCCGTTTCTCCTTCGAGGCGGCGATGTGCCGGCTCGGCGGGCGCGTGCTCTCCACCGAGCAGGCCCGCGAGTTTTCATCGGAAGTAGCGGGCGAGCAGATTGAGGACACGATACGCATCATCGCCAATTACTGCGACGCGATAGTGTTGCGCCATCATGAAGACGGGGGCGCCAAACGCGCCGCCGCCGTGTCGCCTGTGCCGGTGGTGAACGCGGGCGACGGAACCGGAGGCCAGCATCCCACGCAAGCCCTGCTGGATCTCTACACCATCTACGACGAATGCAATAAACTCGACGGACTCTCCGTGGCTCTGATCGGCGCCCTCGATAGGGGCCGCACGGCCCGCTCGCTCGCTTACCTGCTGGCCAAGTTCGAGCGCACGAAGCTCTACTTCATCGCCCCGGACGAAATGCAGATGCGTCCCGACATACTCGCTTACCTCGACGAACGCGAAGTGTCCTACGAGCTGCTTAATTCGACTGAAAGAGCAATTTCCTCGGTGGACGTCGTATACCAGACGCGCATCGACCGGGACCGCCTCGGCGGCCGCGACCTGGACACGTCCAGATACGACATCGACGCCGGGGTTCTCCGCCGCATGAAACCGGACGCCATAGTGATGCACCCGTTGCCCCGCTCGGTGGAGATCGATCCCGCGGTTGACTGCGATCCCCGGGCGGCGTATTTCCGCCAGGCGCGCAACGGGCTGCACGTGCGCATGGCACTGCTCACGATGCTTTTCGACGAAGACTGAAAACAACAACGATCAACGGATTACGAATGAAAACACAAGACTACATCGCGCTCGAAGATCTTTACGGCGCGCACAACTATCATCCTCTGGACGTGGTAATCAGGGAAGCGAGCGGAGCGTGGGTGACCGACGTGGAAGGCAACCGCTATCTGGACTGCCTCGCCGCATACTCGGCCGTGAACCAGGGTCATTGCCATCCCAAGATCATGGAGGCCTTCGTCTCTCAGGCGAAGAACGTCACGCTGACGAGCCGCGCTTTCCGCAACGACCAGCTGCCGCTCCTGTACAAGCAACTGCACGACCTCACCGGCTACGAGATGTCGCTGCCCATGAATTCCGGCGCGGAAGCGGTGGAAACCGCGGTCAAGGCCGCGCGCAAATGGGGATACACCGTGAAAGGCATACCCGACGGCAAGGCCGAGATCATCTGCGCGTCCGACAATTTCCACGGGCGCACTGTCACGATCGTCAGCTTTTCCACCGAGCCCCAGTACAGGGAATCCTTCGGCCCCCTCACTCCGGGTTTCCCCATAGTGAAGTACGGCGACATCGAGGCGCTACGAGCGGCCGTCACGCCCGACACCGCGGCTTTCCTGGTGGAGCCGATACAGGGCGAAGCGGGCATCATCGTCCCGCCCGAGGGCTATCTGCGCGAGGCCGCCGAGATCTGCCGTCAGAACAACGTGCTGCTCATCTGCGACGAGATACAATCCGGCCTCGGGCGCAGCGGCCGTCTTTTCGCCTTCGAATACGAGGGCATCAGGCCGGACATGGTCATCATCGGCAAGGCGCTTTCAGGAGGATTCTATCCGGTATCCGCCGTGCTGTCGAGCCGCGGGATACTGGGCGTCTTCAAGCCGGGCGATCACGGTTCCACCTTCGGCGGAAACCCACTCGGCGCGGCGGTGGCGCGTGCCGCGTTGTCCGTTCTGGTGGAAGAAAAACTTCCCGAGAGATCCGCGGAACTCGGATCCTATCTGATGAAGCGCCTGCGTGAGATTCCGAGCAGGCATGTGGTGGAAGTCAGAGGGCGCGGACTCTGGATCGGCTTCGTGCTCGACACCCAGGCCCGTCCGTACTGCGAGGACCTCATGAAAGCCGGCATACTCTGCAAGGAAACCCACGACAACGTGATACGTTTCGCGCCCCCGTTGATCATCTCGAAGGAAGACATCGACTGGGCGGCGGAGCGCATCCGGGAAGTCGTGCTGGCAAGAGACTGAAATCGAACAATCACCGCAAATAAAACCGAGGAATGCATGCCCGAAACAACACGCATCAACACGATCATCGTAGGGGCCGCCGGCCGCGATTTCCACAATTTCAACGTCGTCTACCGCGACAACCATCTTTATAACGTCATCGCCTTCACGGCGGCTCAGATACCGGACATAGCCGGCCGCAAGTATCCCGCCTCGCTGGCCGGCAAGCTGTACCCCAAGGGCATTCCCATCATCGAGGAACGCGAACTCGAGAAATGGATCGCGAAGCACGCCGTTCAGGAAGTAGTGTTCGCCTACAGCGACGTCAATTACGACCATGTCATGGGCATCGGCATGCGCGCGGTGGCCGCCGGCGCGCATTTCAAATTCCTCGGCGCCGAGCCGACCATGATACGCAGCAGGAAGCCAGTGATCTCGGTCTGCGCGGTCCGCACGGGGAGCGGCAAGAGCCAGACCACGCGCAAAGTCGCGCGGCTACTCCAGGAAATGGGCCTCAAAGTGGTGGCCATCCGGCACCCCATGCCTTACGGCGATCTCGACAAGCAGAAAGTGCAGCGCTTCGGCTCCACGGCCGACCTGAAGAAACACGAGTGCACCATCGAGGAAATGGAAGAGTACGAACCGCATATCGTCAGCGGGACGGTGATCTACTCCGGCGTGGACTACGCCGCCATACTCGAGAAGGCGGAGAAGGAAGCCGACGTGATACTCTGGGACGGCGGCAACAACGATCTGCCGTTCTACAAGCCCGACATGCACATTGTGGTGGCCGATCCGCTCCGCGTCGGCGACGAGTTGGGGTATTATCCCAGCGAAGCCAATCTCAGACTCGCCGATGTCGTCATCATCAACAAGATCGACACGGCCGGCGCCGACGAGGTGCTGGAACTCCGCGAAAACATACGCTCCGTCAATCCCCGCGCGCGTATCATCGACGCGGCTTCGCCCATAATCGTCGAACGGGGAGACATGATAACGGGCAAGAAGGCGCTGGTCGTGGAGGACGGCCCCACGCTCACGCACGGCGAAATGAAATTCGGCGCCGGCATGATAGCGGCGCAGAAATTCGGCGCTGACGACATAATCGATCCCCGTCCCTACGCCGTCGGAACCATCAAGAAGACTTTCGAGATTTATCCGGAGATCGGCGTGCTGCTCCCGGCCATGGGTTACGGCGCGAAGCAGGTGAAAGACCTCGAAACGACCATAGCCAAGACGCCTTGCGACATCGTGATAATCGGCACTCCGATAGATCTCAAGCGCATAATCAAGATTTCGAAGCCCGCTGTGCGCGTTGCTTACGAGCTGCAGGAAATCGGCGAACCGTCCCTGAAAACCGTGCTGGACGATTTCGTCAGCAAGCTCTGATTCCCCCACCGTATCGAGCATAGAGAGACGGCCGTCCGGACAGGGCGGCCGTCCTCTTTCGAGGCCGCCGCAAAGCGATGATATGTGCCGGCGGCCTTGCTATATTTGCCCCGGGCGGTCAAGCCGGAAAAGTTCCGTGAAACGACTCCCCCAAGCGGCACAGGCATGAAAAATAACAAACAGCGGAGGGCCCGGAGCGGAAAGGAAACCCGCCCGGCCGCGGACGCCGCATCCGAAAAATTCCCGCCGTCCGGGAAGGCGCTGATCATACTGACCGCCTCGGCGACGGCGGCGCGTCTGCTGTTCGTCCTGCTCCCGGGTCTGCTTCCCCGCGTCTGGGGCGTGGATTTCCCCCGATACATCGACGACGGCATCTTCATTCCCATTCTGCTGGCGGCGCCTTTTCTTCTCCTAGTTCCGGCGGTAGCAGGGCCGGCAGACGCCGCGTTGCGGAGGACGGAGAAGTTGTTTCCGGGAGGCGCTGGAATATGGGCGGGGCTCACGGCCGCGCTGATAATCGGCGTCTCGGCCTGGCTGTTCCCGGTGTTCAGCGCCTTGCTCGGCGACGGGCGGCTGTGCCTGTCGGAAGTGCTGCGCCTCGACAGGGATCCGGCGGGATCGGATTTTTTTCTCAAGCCCAGCACATGGCTGACGGGCGTTGCGCTTCATGCTGTTGTGAGAAACACGAATTTCGAGACTCTGTACGAGCCCTTCGCATGGCTCAGCGCGTTGAGTCTCGCGGTGGTCGCGGCGGCGCTGGCCGTATTCCTGAGAAAGGAACGCATGCCGGCGGCGCTCACGACCGCGGCGGGCGTGCTCGGCTGCGGGGGAACGCTGTTCTTTTTCCGGTACGTCGAATTGTACCATCTGCAATACGGATTCACCGTCGCATTCCTCCTGTCGGCCTGGAGTTATTACAGGCACGGAGGATCCGTATGGCCGCCCGCGGTTTTACTGACGGCGGCCGCGTTGTTCGGCCTGTCCTCGACAGTTTTCCTGCCGGCCCTGCTGTTGCTGATCATCGACGGCCGCGACGGAAAGAGGTCCGCGCGCCGGGCTTGGCAGGCGGCCGCTCTGGCGGCGGCGGGCTTCGCCGCTCTGCTCGTTCTGCGCGAGAGCGGCGCTTTGGTCTTGCTGCGCGAATTCGTGACCCCGCTGTCCGAAGAGTCGATCGTCAACAACGGGATTCGTGAGGGAAGCACTTCTTACACCCTATTTTCGGCCGCCCGCATCGCGGACCTGTTCAACACGATCTACCTGAACGCCGGCGTCTGGTGCCTGTTCCCTTTTTTACTGTTCTCGCCGGCGATCCGGAAGGACTGCGCGGCAAGGCCTTCCTTCCGTTTCTTCGCTCTGGCGGCTTTCGGAGCATTTTTGCTGGCCCTCGGCGGCAACGCCCGTTACGGCATGGCCCAGGATTGGGACATCCCGGCGGCGGCGCTTACTGCGTTCGCATTCCTCGGATTGGACATGCTGCTGAACGGCGGCCGGACACTTCAAACGCGGGCCGGATTATTGATCCCCGCGCTGCTGCTGTTCACCGCCGGGCACATCGCGCCCTGGATAGGACTGAACGCCGGCCGCGCCTCCGCGGAGCGCTTTTCGGATCTCGCCGACATGTACGCCGGCAGCGTGCTGCCCTGGAACAGTTACCGCAGCTATGAGAACCTCCGCCAGTTCCATCTGGGCGAGCGAAACGGGGTCAGGGAATTCGACGCCGCCCTTCGCGGCGTGAAAACGGGCGTGTTGAGACGAGACGGATACCGGATGCTGATGCGCATCGCGGGGGAAAGCAAGGACTCGACGAACAGAGGCGCGATGTGGAAAGCTCTGCTCGACGAATTGCTGGACGCCGCGCGGAAACCCTTCCCCGCGGACGACTACCGTCACATTCCTCCGGACAGATTGACCGAAACCATCGTCGCGGCGCTGGTGCTGGCGCGCAATGCGGGACACGGCGACATCGCCGGGGGCATGCTGGAGAAATTCGACACCGCGATCGACGACTGGCCGTCGCTCGGCGTTTACTACTCGTATCTGCGGGGCGACCTGGACGTCGCCACAAGGGCCGCGATCATGCGCCGCTCGCTGACTCCCGATACCGAGGAGCCGCTGTTGGCGTTCATGGCGGGGACTGCGTACGCCCGGGCCGGCGATCACGCCTCGGCCGTCGTGTTTTTGGAGCGCACGCTGTCGCTGGCGCCCTGCGAATTCAGCAAGGCCTTCACGGATCTGGCCGCGATATATCATGACGTCTACGGCGACAGGGAAAAAGCCCTGCACACGCTCAGGCGGTATCGGGAGAGCTGTGAATTCCGGCCGGACGACAGGGAGATTCAGGACATGATAGACCGATACGAAAGCGGAACCTGATCGGCCGCCACCTCGTCAGTACGCCGGTTCGCGGCCACCCGCGAGCCGCCGGTAAACATGCAGCACTTCGTCGGTCATTCTCGAGACACTGAAATCGCGTTCCGCCCTTTCCTGCAGCGCGGCTGCGAGACGCCCGCGCAGGCGCGGATTGCAGAGCAGCGATCGCAGAGCGCCGGCCAGAGCCGCCGCGTCTCCCGGTGGAACGAGCAGGCCTGTGACGCCGTCCTCGATAATCTCCGGGATGCCGTCGGTCGCCGAAGCGATCACGGCCGTCCCGGCCAGTCCGGCTTCGATGAGAAGCATCGGCAGTCCCTCCATTCGCAGGGAAGGGACGACGAGGACATCCGTTTTTTCGAGCAACGGCTGAGTGTCCTCCACTATCCCGAAAAAAAGCGTCTCAACGGCCAGCCCGGCCGCGAGCAGTCGGAGCTCCCCGGCCTCGGGCCCGCCGCCTGCTATCAGCAGTGTGATTTTTCCTTCCTTCGGTTCCGCCGCCCGCTCCTTATCCCTGGTACGGATCACTTCAGCCAATGCCTCCAGCATCACGCGCCAGCCCTTCGCCTCGGTAATGCGGCCAATAAAAGAAACGACGGACGAACTTTCGCGCGCCTTCAACAGGCCTGCGTACAGCGGCTTGCCGAGGACCTCTTCCGCGCGGCCCGGAAACGCCGCTCCGCATCGCGCCACAGAGATCCGGCCCGCAAGGCGGGGATCGCAGGTCGTCATATGATCCTTGACGGCCTCGCTCACCGCGATCAGCATGCGGCCGACATGATGAGGAAGCAGTCCGGCCGGTGGAATGCAGGCATGTACCGTCTGCAAGAGGCGGCCGCGGAACTTCCTGGCCGCAAACCACGCCTGGTTGGCCGCATAGAAGTGATGCGCGTGCACGATGTCGGGATTCACGGCGTTCAAGAGCCGCTTTAGGGCGATGATGCCGTTGAGAAAGCCGCGCGCCGAACGCCCGGCGTGCCCGATCCAGTGTATGACCTCGTGCGGAATCAGATTCCTCGTCAGCATATCCAGCGCATCGCCGCCGGCTGTCGCCACCAGAACATCGAAACCGCGTGACATCTGTTCTTTAGCGAGGAGATACACCTGGCGCGAACTGCCGTCCGTCCGATCCATGCGATCCGCAAGATGGAGGATTTTCACAGCAATCCCTCCGGGAATATGCCTGTGCGGGCCAGCACGACATCGCAGAACATATTCGGCTCCAGCGCTAGCGCGATGATTTCGTATCCCATATCCAGACACATCTCATTTACCGCCTCCACAACGCCGTATTTCAGCATGCCCAAATGATCGAACGATGTGTAATCGTTCAGCACGATACAGCCGTCCTTTTTCACCGCGTGCCGCGCGGCCGCAAGATGGAGGCGCACCCGCTCGTACGTGTGATCCGCGTCTATGTAGACCCAGTCGAAAAAGCCGGCCGGGAAGGAATGGAGCGCGTCAGCCGCGTCGGCCGTTTGAGTCGAGACCCTGCCGAGAGCTATCTCGGCGGCGAAACGGATTTCCGCGCCGCGTATATATTCAGGCGCCAGATCCACCAGATGCAATCGTGAAGGCGCGGTGCTTTCAAGTATGGCAGCGGAAAAATCGCCGCGTTCTATGCCCAATTCCGCGCAGGCCGCGCCTTTCGGCAGCAGACGGAGCAATTCCCTTCTGTCCGCCGCCACGCGGCAGCGCCTGACATGTTCGGCGTTTAGCGCTCTGACGGGCGGATAGGAGCGCCGGAGAACGCGTCCCAGTCGCCGGATCGCGGCGGCGGCAAGACGTTGATGCAGTCTCATTTTTTAAGACCCCTTCTTCCTGCATTTCGTTTTCGCTCTGAAAGCTCTTTGAACTCCTTGAGGTAGCGTCCGGCGACCGCGGACCACGAAAGCTCGGTTCCGATGAGGCGCGCGTTCGCCGACATGCGCCGGAGCAGTTCGGTATCGGAGCGGAATGTATCGATAATCGATGCCAATTTCCGGGAGTCGCCGTAATCCACGGTGAAGCCATTATATCCTTCGCGTATATGACGCGCGATGCCGCTCGTGCTGGTGACCACGGCGGGGAGGCCCGCGGCCATCGCTTCCGCCGTCGCAATCGAGAACGGTTCGTACGAGCCGGAGCAGATCACAAGGTCAGCTTCGGCATAGGCGGCGGCGAGATCGGAGGGAGTCATAGGCGGGTGTTGAACGAGTTCGATGCGCGTCGACAGCGTCGCATCCGGCATTCCGAGTGTCGTAACGAAAAGACGCAACGGCGCCTCTAAATGCGATAAAGCTTCCAGGAGAAAAGACCATCCCTTCTCGGGTCTGGAAGGATCTCCGGTGAAGACGGCGGTGAACAGCCGTTCCTTTCCGGGCAGCGCTCGTGAAATCCCGCCGAATACCGCGTCCACGCCGTTGTCGGCGAAGCGGCAGCGATGGTCCGGTACCCGGTAAAACGAGCGCGCGAGTTGCAGGCTTTGTTCGGAGAGGAGGAAGACGACGGACGAATATTTGAACAGCAGGCGTTCGACCAGCGAATCCCTGCGGCGCAAACCGGCGGGAATTCCCTTGCGAAAGTTCTCGTTTTCGAAGCGGACAATACCGTGGGCGATGTATGCGACAGGTATTCCGGCCGGCACGCAGCAGAGAAGGGCGATCGCGGCGAAGCGTTCGAATGTGACGATCGCCGCTACCGAGGGGCGGAACCGCATCAGGAAAAACGGGATCCGCAGCAGACCGAGGCGCAGAACCGCGCCGCCTCCGCCGCTGTCGAGCCTCTCGTATCCTAAGAGTTTGCGCTTTATTCCGAATCGTTTCCCGTCGAAGAAATACTCCACGAACACCATGTCGGTTTCGTCGCAGGCCGAGAGCTCCGAGTAAACACGCCTCGCCACCTTCTCGGGTCCGCTGAGTATTTCTCCTTCATTATAACGTCCGAACACGGCGATTTTCAGGCGCTTCGAGTTTCTTTTTCCGGAGTTTGCCGGATTGTCTCGCGATCTCATAGTAATTCAACGGATGCCTGCGCGCAGAATTCCGCGAAGCGCCTGCACGAATCTCGCCCTCGTCCCGACATCGGCTTCGCGATGCAAAGGCAGGGCTCTCAATCGCGAGAGCGAGCCGTTTCCGGAGGGCGCGAAGAAGCTCGACATCGCGAAGAAGCGCCGCGCCAGAACGCGCCGGAACGCGGTTGGATTCAGCGGTCCGCGCGACTCGTTGGCCTGGAGCAGGCGCAGGAACCAATCATGCGCCGCTTCCGCGAAACCGGCATCGGGGGGGAATTTCCATGTCGAGATTGCGTCATGCAGAGCCAGGTCGTTTTGAGCGTAATCGATACCGAGTTCATCGAGACATGCGCGTTGCACTTCCCGTCTTTCCTTTCCTATTTCGGCGCGACGCATCTCGCTAGTCTGCCCGGGATGCCGCCTGTATCTATGTAGCACGAGGGGAATGTTCGCGAATTCCGTCGCCCGGATGAGGCGCGCAATCAGATCGTAGTCCGCCGCAAACACGAACGAAGGATCATAAGGTTCAGGATATCTCTTCAATAATTCTGTGCGGAACATGCACGAAGGACTGGCAACAGGCGGTTCGAAAAGAACCTGACAGCGGAGTTCATCATGCGAAGATTCGTGCTTGTGGATGTATCCTGCGTCCGCCCCGAAAGTTTCCATCCAGGTGCCGCACACTCCGACCGACGGGTTCTTCTCCATCAGCGACACCTGCAATTCGAGCCTTCGCGGGTGAGACTCGTCGTCGTTGTCGATCCATGCGAAGTACTTTCCGGATACCCGGGAGATCAGCTCGTTCCGCCTTGCGGAAATGCCCTTCGACGACTCATGGCGCCTGAAACTGATCCTGGAATCCGCGAATCCGGCAACCACTTCCGGTGTGCGGTCCGCCGAACCGTCGTCGATTATTATGAATTCGAAATCCGTGAAAGATTGGCGCAATATGCTGCGGATCGCGTCACCCACATAATTCTCCGCGTCCCGTGTGGGCATCAGCACGCTCACCATCGGGTGCTCGATGCCGCCTGGGCCGATCACAGCTTCTCCGGAGTCGACCAGAGCGCGTCTCCGTTTATGAGACACACGTCTCTGCCGATATAGCGCTTCGCTTCATACGGGATATCGAGCACATCGCAGGCCGCCGCATGCGGAGCGAAGAGGAATCTCTCGCGGGAGATAGAATTATGTCCTCCGACGGTGAGGAAATAGCGTCCCGCTTGCAGGTGATTTTCGATGCTGAGGTTGAGGGCATATCGGCCTGAATCGAGGTCGTATGAACGATCGTCCGGATCGGAGCTGTACGTCGAGAGTATCGAGCCGCCGTTCAACCCGTCGATTCTGACTTCGAATACGGCCTGCCTCATTTCTGAAGCGACCTCGATTTCGATTCTCAACTTGAAGGGCTCGCGCCACCTGACGGCGAATTTTCCGACGTAGGGGTTTGCCAGTTCGATGCGGCGGAGACGGACGGGCCGAGTCCCGTCGTTCCCCTTTTCCTGTTTGTTTTGTTCGAGATTGACTACTGCGCTAGCCGTATCGATTGCGCCTAGGTATGCGCGTATGACGTCGTCCGTCGGGCCGGCCGTGCGCACACCGCCCTCTTCCAGAAGTATCGACGAAGGACACAGACGGCTTATGGCGGCCAGGTTATGGCTTACGAAAAGCACCGTTCGTCCGCCCAGGACGACGTCATGCATTTTCTTCAGGCATTTGTTCTGGAATTCCGCATCGCCGACGGCTAACACCTCGTCCACAAGGAGTATGTCAGGCTGCAAGTGGGCGGCGACGGAAAAGGCGAGCCGCAGGTACATGCCGCTCGAGTATCTCTTGACGGGCGTGTCCAAGAAGCGTTCGATGCCTGCGAAGTCCACGATTTCGTCGAAGCAGGCTTTGATTTCGGAGCGCTTCATTCCCAGAACCGCGCCGTTCAGGAAAATATTTTCACGTCCAGTGAGTTCCCTGTGAAATCCGGTGCCCACCTCGAGTAGAGACGCGACACGTCCTACAACGCGGACTGCGCCCTGAGTGGGCCTCGTGATCCGCGATAAAATTTTCAGAAGAGTGCTTTTCCCGGCGCCGTTCCTCCCGATTATGCCGAGTATTTCGCCATCATGTATCTCAAGGGTCACATTTTTCAACGCCCAGATGGCGCCTTGCGCGCGCACTTTCTCTTTATTTCCACCGGCAAAGCCTTGGAGAAACCGTCCCGCGGTATCCCGCAGTGTGCGTCCGCCGAGCGGGTATGCGTCTTCCCCGAGAAGATATTGCTTGCCGAGATTGCGGACAGTGATAACAGGCGTGCTCATATCACATCAGCGAAAGCGGTCTCGGCCCACTGGAAGAAGCGGAGTCCGGTTACAAGCAGCAGAAGGCCTGCGCATCCCGAGATCAACATGAGATGCGCGGGCGGGAAGGGGGTGTCGAGCAGGGTGAAGCGGAAAAGTTCGATGACGGACACGAAGGGATTGCACCAATAAAGCGGCATGACCTCGTCAGGTATGATCTGCGCGCCATACCCGACAGGCGTGATCCAGAATAGTATCTGCAAGACGAAAGGCAGCGCATGCCACACGTCCCGGTAGTGTACACCGAGAGAGCTGAACCAGAGACTCACTCCGAAAGCCGTTACCAGGCCGTATGCCGCGGCCGCCGGCAGCAGCAAAACGGAAGCGCCGGGCGCGTAACCGTATGCGGCGGCAATTGCCACATAGCAGAGCAGGGCAACCGTCAGATCCGCAAGTCCTCCCAACATCCCTGCGAGAGGAAAGATGACTCTCGGGAAATAGACCTTGGTAATGAGTCCTGTATGCCTGAGCATCCCGTGGCTGCCGCTGTTGATGCCCTCGGACATGAAATTCCAGGCCAGAACGCCGCTGAGCGCCAGCAGGGGATACGGCACTCCCTGTGATGACAGTCCGGCGATCCGCTCGAAGATAAATGTAAAGACAAAAGTCGCGACCACGGGCCTGATGATCGCCCAAGCGACACCCAGCAGAGTCTGTTTGAATCGCACCTTTATATCCCTGACGGCCAGCAGAATTACGAGCTCGCGTCTGCTCCATGTATCCCGCAGTGCCTCGAGAACCGGGATCGGTCCCGGCAACACGTCTACGACAGAAACCTTTTCCATGTGCCGTCGATTGCTGCAGTTTTATCATCTCTCACGTGCATCATGTTCGAAAGCTACGTCAAAATGCCTCTATCAGCAATAATACCATGGTAATAAGCAGATTTCAGGGCAGATAAAAAATTTTTGCAAAAACGTAAAATAATTATTGCCTTCCACTTGCATTTGATGTACATTCGCACTATGAGGTGCTGAGGTGCCTCTTCGAACCAGGCGCATTTCGCGCAAAGCGTATCGGCTCTCACGCATGAATCGCCTGCCGGCCTGCTCGAAGCTCAGTGCTCTACATCTTCAATTGACAACGTATTAACCGTCGGACCGTGTAATCGGCATCAGCCGCTCGATCTCGTGCCTCTATTCAAGACAAATAAGTCTTAAATCGCAGGGCTTCCGTGCTGCCTGCCGCGCGATCCGAAAACTGGAAACCGACAATCAATCCTCAATTCATTCTTTCTATTCAACAGGAGTCGTTATGGAAACCACAATCAACCTTCAGACCCTCGAGTCTTTCGTCGACGTGCCCGTTGCGCCGGCCAAACCGGAAATCCGCGAGCGTCGCCGTCCGATGTTCACAGGCAACGAGGATCACGACATCATGCTCGGAGATGCCGCGTCATTGACTCGCAATTTCCGCGAGCGCGCAGGCAAAAATGCCATCAAGGGAGGATTTTTCGGACAGGCCGCATTGCAGCAGCTATTGGACCAGGAGGGAGTAGTCGGAATCCGTTACTACTACGGCCAGGAAAACGACGGCCGTCCGGTGCTCGTGCTTGTGGGTGTGGACGCGACGGGCAACGACCTGATCGAGGGCTTCATACTCGAGCGTTCGGTCCCGTGTCCGCCATATTGCGGCTTCTTCAACGAACTCAACAGTTGATCGGCACTCATCGCAAACCCCGACCTTCGATTACAGAATTTTCAACGCCAAGCTTTTTACAGGAGATCGTCATGGAAACCACAACTATCAACCCCCAGACTCTTGAGTCTTTCGTAGACATCCCCGTCGCGCCGGCGAAGCCGGAGATCCGTGAGCGTCGCCGTCCGATGTTCACAGGCAACGAGGATCACGACATCATGCTCGGAGACGCGGCTGCATTGACTCGCAACTTCCGCGAGCGCGCAGGCAAGAACGCCATAAAGGGCGGCTTCTTCGGCCAGGCAGCGCTGCAGCAGTTGCTGGACCAGGAAGGGGTTGTCGGGATCCGCTACTACTATGGACAGGAAAACGACGGACGTCCGGTGCTCGTGCTTGTGGGTGTGGACGCGACGGGCAACGATCTGATCGAGGGATTCATACTCGAGCGCTCGGTCCCGTGTCCGCCGTATTGCGGTTTCTTCAACGAACTGAACAGCTAGGCGGTCGCGCGGGTGGATGTGCGACGGACCCCGATTCTTGTGATTGCGCCGGAAAGGAATATATTGCGCGTGTGGGTGCAATATTGCGGCATTGACGCGGCCTGACAGGCCACTACAGAGCGGGTTTCGTCCACATCCACCCTTTTAAAAGACCTCCCGCGGGAGGGAAGCGTTGAACTTTGGCACACGAGCGCAATTCTCAAATCCTGTTCCGCGTACTGGCTTTCGTCAGCATACTCCTGCTTCCCGGGGCTGAGTACTTTTTTCCTTCTTCCTCGTCGGAAGTTCCCCTGATACTCCGCTATACCGCTTTCACCGGAATCATTCCTCTATTCGTCGGTCTCTGGTTCGGTAAGTCACTCTCACTCGAATTCAAGTTGTTGCTCACGCTCATCGCCATGGCGGTGGTCGTTGAAGCGATTTCCGTTGTGCTTTCAGCGCATAAATGGAACAACTACTGGCCGTTCAACATATACACGCTTTTTGAATTCGGACTGCTGATGCTGATCTTCGCGCTGTGGCAGAACCGCCCGAAGTGGAGATATTTCATAGCTTTCAGCGTGCCGGCTTTCGTGGTGGTGTGGGTGCTCGTAAAGGTGATCAATCCGGAACGGGACCCCCGATTCGACAGCTACGCCGCGACTTTCGAGAGCGTGGTGCTGGTAGCAGTGTCGGTGCTGACCCTGATAAGATTGACATCCGAAGACATCATGGGCATTTTCCGCAATCCCCGTTTCTGGGTGGTTTCAGCCGTGATGATCTATTTCTCGGGAAACCTGATAATTTTTGCTCTGGCGAACGTCATTCTGAGCGGGGATTACAGCGAACTCGACCTGATCTGGAGCATACACTCGATGCTCGGCGTCACGGCGAATCTGATTTACGCATACTCATTCTACAGCGAGCACAGGCGGTGGACACTCTCGCATTAGCCGGCATATTGACGGAAGCCGTCGCGATAATCTCGGGCGTCGTCACGGCGCTGGTGCTTGTCGTGGGCATTATCGTGATAGTGCTGGTGCAGCAGAGGCGCGTGTTCGCCATACAGCAGAAGAATCTGGAAGTCCTTACCGAAAGCGAGGAGAGATACCGCCGCCTCGTCAATTTCTCTCCTTTCCCGATGGCGGTGCTCATCGAAGGCGAGTTCCGCTACGTCAACGACGCCGGCGCCAAACTGTTCGGCGCCATGAATCCCGACGAATTGATCGGCAAACAACTGGAGGAATACGGCCGCACCGCCTTCTACGAACATGCGAAGAGCCGCATAACCGAATTTCTGAGCCATCCCGGCGAACTGTCTTTTATCGAGGAAAAATTTGTCCGCTACGACGGTCAGGTTATCGACATCGAGGTTACCGCCATCCCGATAACCTACGACGGGGAGGAGGCGGTTCAGGTCATGATCAGGGATATCACCGAACGCAAGCGGCAGGAACTCGAACTCATCACAGCCAAGGAACGCGCCGAGCAATCGGACCGGCTGAAGGATGCTTTCATAGCGAACATTTCGCACGAAATCAGGACTCCTCTCAACGTCATTCTCGGCTACTCCTCGCTGATCATGGCGGAGATGTCCGACCGGATCAAGGCCGAGGAACTGACTTTCTTCGAAAGCATAGAGCGCGGCGGCCAGCGTCTCATGCGCACGGTTGAGCATATACTCAACATTTCGAGCATACAGGCCGGAACCTTCGAACTCCACCCGGAACCGATCGACGTCAACGACCGGGTCGAAACCCTGATAATGGATCTGCGCTCCATAGCGGCGGAGAAAGGACTCACGCTCACAACGCTGAACGAATACCCCGGCGCTCTGATTATCGCCGACCGCTACTGTCTCGACCAGGCGCTCACAAACCTGATCGACAATGCGATCAAGTTCACCAACCGCGGCGGCGTTAAAGTCCGCACGTACCGTCAGGACAGACGCGTCTGCATAGAAGTGTCCGACACTGGCATAGGCATCAGCGCGGAGTATCTGCCTCGGGTGTTCAATGTGTTTTCACAGGAAATCATCGGATATACGAGGCCGTTCGAAGGACTGGGACTGGGTCTTGCCCTGACCAAGAGGTATATCGAATTCAACCAGGGCAGCATCACGGTCAAGAGCCGGAAGGGCGTCGGAACGACTTTCACGCTGCGTTTCCTTTCGGCCGCCGCCTCCGACGGCCTTCAGGAAGAACTGCCGCTGCAGGTCGAACACTCGGCCGCCGCAGCCTATGCCGAAAACAACTCCCGCGCTGCGAACGGCAGAACCGTGCTGATAGTGGAGGACGACGAGCAGACGCAGGAATACATGCTCGTTCTTCTCAAGCGCGACTACGACATAAGGATCGCGACTTCGGGAAGCGAGGCCTGGGACGCGCTCAACCAGAATTCCGTCGATCTGATACTGATGGACCTGTCTCTGCGAGGCGATGAAGACGGACTACATCTGACGCGGCGAATCCGCGAGCATAAAACCTTCCATCCGATTCCGGTCATAGCCATCACCGCTCATGCATTTCCGGAGGATAAACAGCGCTGTCTCGCCGCCGGCTGCAACCGGTATCTGTCGAAACCGTTCCAGATCGAGGAACTCAAGAACACGATCAACGAGCTGCTTCAGGAAGCGGCCGGCCGGTATCAGCCCCCACTGTAGTTCCGCGCTCCGGCGCCGCCCGAACGCCCGAGGCCATGGCGACCGGTCTCTCGAAGAAAAAATCAGACCCGTCCATTTATAGGCGTGTCGCGATTACGAGCGCCTCCTTTATGGAGGATATTCCGGCGCCGTGAAAATCCACCGCTTCCAGCAGCATGATGTACACTCCGATAGGCAGACGTCTGCCTCCGTCATCGTTTCCGTCGAAAAGGAGCTGGCCGGCGCGACCGGAGGGTTGATTCGACGCCACGGTTCGGACCTGGCGGCCTATGCTGTCGAAAATCCGCAAACGAATCTGCGATACCGAGCCGGGCAATTCCCAACTGATAACGCAATGATCGTCGTGACCGTCCCCATCGGGCGAGAAGGGATTCGGGGTCGCCAGCAGCCGCGCCTTTCCTCCGCTCTCCCATGGCGGGCGTCCGGTGAAAAGCGCATTGCGCTTCCCCGGCGTACCCCCTTCCGTTTCAGGACAGGTGCTCCAGTTGGAGCGCAGCATCGGGGGAAATTCCGGGTTGAGCCGCTCCAGCGATCTCCCTCTGGTGTCATGGACATTGGGATTATGCAGAGAAGGGGAATACATCATGCTGTCGATCACGGTCCCGGCCGGATCGCACAGAAGCAACTCGCCGTTCTCGGTCAGGCCCAGCGAGACTCTGTTCAATATTACCACCCTGCTCGTCGAACCGCCTTCAAGCAGATACTTGAAACGCGCAAACAAGGCGCTGTCCGAGGCAATGACTACGTAATCGCCAGGTAGCACCGGTGTCGGAGTTACGGGAAGCTGAATGGTCGTCCGCGTCCCGTCCGTTGATTTATCCCGCGCCAGCTTGTAACCCGCGATATCCACGGCCGCCGGTGACCGATTAATGTATTCCACCCATTCCGCCTCGCCGCTGAACGGGGCATACATTATTTCGTTGATTGCGAACAGGCCGGGTTCCGCCGCTCTGACCATTTCCACACTGCGGATGTTATCGCCGGGCCTCTCGTCGGCATCGTATTCGATCCGGAAGATGAGGCGAATAATTCCTGTTGCATCTGTAGTTTCATTGAAGCGGAGCACGCATGAATCGCCGCTCTCCAGAGTCGGGATTTCAGCCCGAGCAATCTCCTCGAGCGGCGAAGGGCTTCCATCTCCATCCCTGTCGTGGTAAAGAAACAGCATACCGGCGGCGGAAGCCAGAAGGCCCGCATTCAAGACGGTCACCGCCGCATCGGCTCCCATGATAAGGACGGTGCCGATGGCCAGATTGCGATCCCGCGCTCGCACGCTGTTCGGTGCGCCGGGAGTGCCGCCCGAAAGGTCCTCGCAGGGCTTCCAGTTTGCCGCATACGATGATGGCCGGGTGAAATTCACGCGTTCAAGGGAAAGCCCGTCGCCGCCGCCCCATGCCGATTCGTAACGCATGCTGTCAACGGCCGCGCCGGCATCATCGAGAAGGCGCACAGCATCGCCGCCGTTGTTCAGGGACGGGAGCGCCAGTATTATCGGTGTCACGGGCATGGACGGATAACGGCGCAGAATATCCTCGGATGCCGACAATACGCAGAATCCATACGGCGGGATGGTCGCACCGGACCCGGCGTCGATCTCCCTGCTCGACGCCTCGTCGCAGATGAACCATCCCGCCGCATTGACACTCCGGGCCGTGGCATTGTATAGCTCGATCCATTCCGGGTCGCCGGATAATGGAGCGTACATTATCTCGTTGATCACTACACTGCCCGCCGCCGGGGAATATCTGAAGCCGATCCTTCCCGTATCGTTCCTGGCGTCCTCATCGTTTTCACAAGCAATGACTGCGCTCAGATTTCGTTGCGGCATATCCGTAGGATACAGGATCCCAGACAGAACGGCGGTTTCGGATGCGGCGAGAACCGCAGTCGAGGAGAGTGTCAGTATTGGAAGCCCCGGCGTGGTGGAATCCCCGTCAACGGAGTGCTCATACACCTTCAAACCGAATCCCGCGGCGTCCGCCGTCCCGCCGTTGCGCGCCTGAATTTCGATGCGCGCGGTTTCGCCCATGCGGGGCCTGGCGGGATCGATACGCACAGCGTCGATCGCGAGGTCATGATCCGGTTTTGAGACGCTGTTCTTGCGTCCGGGAGTCGCCTTCTCGGCAGCTATGCCGGTTTTCCAATTCTCTTTCAAGTTGCTTTCACCGTTCGGATCGATGCGCTCCAGGGAAACGCCGGAGCCCCCTCCCCATGAAGACCTGTAATGGATGTAATCCCTCAGTTTCAGGTCGGGATCCAGAAGGAAAAGCTCGTCACCGGAATTGTTGAGAGAAGGAAATCCCTTCATGACCGTCATGCGCGACGCCATTTCCGGAAAATCGGAGATCAGGGTGGAGTCCGCACATGCCACGGCATATGCGCCCGGCGGAAGCGCGAAGTGCGCGGTCGCGACCGGATTTCTCGCTGTGGTGGCATCGTGAATAATCCAGCCGTTGAGATCGATGGTGTCGCCGCAAGGATTGTACAGTTCTATCCACTCGCACTTCCCCTGCTCCGGAGCGTACATGATTTCATTGATAATCGGATTTCCCTGTGAAACCGCGCACGCGCTTGCCGTCGTGAAGATGAGCATGTATCGGATTACTGTTTTCATTATCGCCTTACGTTTTCCTTTCGCCGCGCGGACTGACCCGGCTGATACGCGAGAAGCGGTTCATTTGTTCCCGGCCCGCCATCTTCCGCCCGCCGCCGGATCCTTCACCATCGGATTCGGCGCGCGGCACGCACGAGCGGTCGGTAAAAGCTCTCCATTGTCAGACCGCTGATTTCTCTTGACATTCCCGGAGTGTATACGTACATTAGTTCTCGCGGCAAGCGAGAATCCACGGCATAATGAATAGAATTTTCGGCTATACGATATTGATCATCGCTTTGAGCGCCGCCGCCTTGGCCGGCGCCTTTCTGGATTTTTTCCAGGGCAGAAGCGATGGATCGGATATCACGCTCGAATGGAAAACCCGGAGCGAAAGCAATCTGGTCGCGTTCGAGATTCAGAGGAAAGCCGGATGGAACGGGGAATTCATCACGATCGGCGAGGTGCAGCCGAAGGACGAGGGTGCGTTCTATTCGTATACCGATCGAACCGCCTACAAAACCAGCGACAACGTTTACGTATACCGCCTGCGCATCGTTGAAAGCGGCGGGACGGCTTCTTTTTCGCAGGATGTTCCTGTGACGCACAGCGTCAGCAGTGTCAAGCGCACATGGGGCAGCATCAAGGCCATGTTCCGTTAGCGGAGGTTTCCGGAGCGTGTCGAGCGAGCACACCGTGCGGTGGGCTTTTTTTTTCGCGCTTCGGAGAACAGGCGCCATGTCCTGCCATAGAAGATTCGCGCGCGTTCCAATAGCAGGCAAGAATCCGTTGAAGACTTTCTGCGCGGCGGCCACAATGGCGGCGGCGATGTGGTCGGCCGTCTCCTGCTCGGGTCCGCCTGAACGATCCCTTCCCGCTTCCGGCGGACCCAATGTAAGAGTCTGTCTGGCCGAGGGCGTAAAGAGCATCGTCTTGGGCCTGCAAGCGGGCGCCGTGATCGAAACAGGCGCCAAGCGCTACACGACCGCGGATTCCGCTGCGCTCGTCTGTTCCCTGAACGAAGCCGGCGGACTGGATGTCAGAGTCGGGCGTATGGACCTGTTGACGGGCGAGACCGTGCGGTGTTTCCATCACGCGGCCGGCCGCTATTTCACTCTTTCGGGCCGCCGCTATCCGGACACCATGCTCATTGTCAGGGATTCGCGGGGATTTTCACTGCTCAATGTTGTGCCGATGGAGACTTACGTGCTCGGCGTCGTGCCGAATGAAATCGGTCCCGACCGATCCGCCGATGAACTCGAAGCGGTAAAGGCGCAAGCCATTCTCGCCCGCACGTATGCGCTGCGTAAAACCGAGTCGCCTCTCGCCCGGCTTTTCGATGTTCATTCGGACACGCGGGATCAAGTCTATTCCGGCCTTGCCACCGTGTCGCCCGTTACTTCGCGCGCCGTGCGCGAAACCACCGGCCTCGCGGCAGGTTACGGAGGCAGATACGCCGAATGTTACTACCATTCCACCTGCGGCGGGGCGACTGAGGCCGTGTCGCTTGCTTGGGGCAGGCCTCAATCGAAACCTTACCTGACGGGCATTCGCGACGCGGGCAGGCACGGCGATTACTGTTCGAAATCGCCTTCCTACCGCTGGACGGAAACATGGTCCCGCAGAGAACTCGAGGAGTTGCTGTTCACATACCTGCCTTCGGCGAGCGACTCACTTCCTTTTCAAGCGAGCATGAAAAGCGGATTGCATCTGCTCGATTTGCGCGTGTTGAAACGCATGCCTTCGGGCCGGGTCGCGCAATTGAACATAGTGCTTGGGAACAAAACCCGCCATCATGTGCTCACACTCGGAGGCGACCGCATCCGCTGGATTCTGCGCAGACCCGACGGAAACAGAATTCTGCGAAGTTCGCTATTCGCCGTGGAAGTCAAGCGCGATGAGAATCGCTGGATCAGTTCCGTCACTCTGCGCGGCGCCGGCAGTGGACATGGGATCGGCTTATGCCAATACGGAGCTCTCGATCGGGCCCGCAAGGGTTACAACGCCGCGGAGATATTGCGCGCCTATTTTCCCGGAATAGATGTCGTGTCCGCATATTGACGGCCCGCTCCATTCCTGAAGGTCAAGCCGCCGCGGACAGAATCAGCGAGGGAACCGCATCGCACGGAAATCCACCCCCGGTTATTTCCTCCGCAAGGACTGTACGACGGGGTTGGTATTCATACGCGCCAGAGGATCCATGGCTGTCATGGAGAAGCGTCGGTTTCTCGCCTGCTCAATGGCCAGGGGCTGCGGGTCTCTACCGACGGTCTTCCGCCCATGCAGCTGATTGACGAGCGCGGTGGCGTGTAATACGAAACTTTCAGAAAGAGGCAGTACCGGTTTGATCATTCAGGAACTCCGGGTGGGACATCCTGTGAAAAGCAAAACACAACATAGGCATTTGGCCCTGGCCAGTCAATCCAGTTTTTTTTCCCTGATTATTTCCTGCCCGACGCTTCAGAGATCGAGCGTGATGCGGAACTCTTTCGGTGGAATCCTGCGGTCCAGCGCGGAATTCCGCGATTTGACGGATTGAATCAGCCCAGATATGCCCGAAGTTGTTTGCTTCGGGAAGCGTGACGCAGCCGTCTGATGGCTTTTTCCTTGATCTGACGGACGCGTTCCCGGGTCAGATTGAATTTTTCTCCGATCTCTTCCAGGGTCAGCGAATGCTCGCGATCGAGGCCGAAATACAAGCGGATGACTTCGGCTTCCCGCTCGCTGAGAGTGGCCAGCGAACGGCGGACTTCCACTTTCAGAGATTCGTTCATCAGCGAATTGTCAGGCGCGGGCTGTCGGTCGTCCTGTATCACATCCAGAAGGCGGTTGTCTTCGCCCTGCGCGAACGGAGCGTCGACCGAAATGTGCCGGCCGGAAATTTTCAAGGTATCGGCAACTTCGAACAGGGTCATATCGAGTTCCGAAGCCAGTTCGCTAGCGCTGGGTTCGCGTTCGTAAGACTGCTCCAGTTCGCTGAACTTCTTCCCGATTTTATTGAGCGCGCCGACACGGTTCAGCGGCAGCCGCACTATGCGTGACTGCTCGGCCAGGGCCTGGAGTATCGATTGCCGTATCCACCACACAGCGTAAGAGATAAACTTGAATCCTCGCGTCTCGTCAAAGCGTTTTGCCGCCTTGATCAGCCCCAGATTGCCTTCATTGATAAGGTCGCCGAGTGATAATCCCTGGTTCTGGTACTGTTTGGCCACGGAAACCACGAAGCGCAAGTTGGCTTTGGTCAATTTCTCCAGGGCTATCTGGGAGCCGGGACCGCTGCTTTTGATCTTCTTCGCCAACTCGATTTCCTCGTCGGGAGTCAGCAGGTCTACACGGCCGATTTCCTGGAGATACTTGTCCAGGGACTGGCTCTCACGATTCGTGTACTGTTTTGAAATCCTCACTCTTTCACCTGTATTGGAATCGTATGTTTATTCGATTGCAGGGACCGACCGCCAAGGCTCGAAAGGCGATACCCCTCAATCCCGGAAATTCTAACAATATTCGGCACTGATTTGGTTTCGTTTTTCTTATCGATCCCAGGCAACGAGGTATTCCTTCTTTGCCCAGTCTGGAATTATGCAAAAAAGAAACAAAGAAAACAAGCGATATCGATAAAAAGATTTTGTCGTCAGACGACTTTTACGCAGTTTCCGCCCTCGCCGACGGCGAGATCCATTGCCTGTCGAGCCACGCGGAGAACGTGATCGAGATCGTTGTCTTCGGAAAGGGCGCATCCGGCGATGCTGGCGGTGAGGGAGAAGGAGATGCCGGCTCTGGCGAGGATCATTCCCGCCGCGGCTTTGCGCATTTTTTCCCCGCGGATATAGGCGTCCTCGGCGTTCGTATGTAGCAGTATCAGGCCGAGCCGAGATGTTTCGCAGCGGCCGATAACGTCGAAAGGCTGCAGGGAATCGCGGAGCAGGCGAGCAAGCTGGGCGAGAATCACATCCATCCCTTCCGGGCCGTGTTCCGCGGCAAGGTCCTCGGGATTATCGACGCCGGCCAGCAGGAACACTGCGTTTCCACCGTGACGCCTGATCCTGTGATGCTCTTCCTGCAGGCGTTGCATGAGATACGCGCGGCTTCCCGTCTGTGTGGCCTCGTCAATCAGCAGATGCTTTCTTAAAAGATCCCGGGAGTATGAGATGTCCAGAAAAAGCCCGGCAAGGTCTCCCACACGTCGAAGCATCTCCAGATCGCGTTTCCCGTACTGCGCGCCTTCGCGATATTCGGTCATCACGAAGCCCACGCAACGTCGAGTCGTCGATATCGGCGCGGCGCATATCTGTCCCTGGGATGCGACAACCTCTTTTTCATGAAAGCGGAATCCCGGGGCTTCCGGGGCGTCGAGTATACAGCCTTCCCTGTTCAGAAGAACCGGGCGGAGTATCGATTTCTCGACTTCAACCGTGACGCCTTCCGACACGTAAGGAAGATTCGGCACGCGCGATAGGCTTCGCATCACGATCCATCCCTGTTTCTCCGGATTGAACAGAATCACCGCAATGTAGTCCCAATCCAACAGTCTCATGCCCGCGTCGGCGGCGGCCGAACAAATACCATACGGATCGAGGGCCGACTGCATGGATTTGCGGGCGTCATCCAGAACCGCGAGCGTCTTGGAATCCGCTCTCAGATCGAATTTCTGATCGTAGCTTGCGACGAGAAGAGTCAGAATTCCGGCATATTTGCCCATTGACATGATTGTTTCGACGCCGAACGCGTCCAGCGCGATGCTGTCTACGGCCAGCACTGCGATGGGGTCGTCCATGAAGAACAGGGGAACGCCGGCGAAGGAGCGCACTCCGGGTCTCTGGTCATAATAGATCAACGTGTCCTGCGCGGATTTCTCAGCCACCGCGGAGAGTATGACCGGTTTTCCGGTAAGGCCGATTCTGCTCACGGGATCTTCGCCCAGAGGCAGGCGTTTGGCTGTCGTGAAATATTTGCTGTCGGTCACATATCCGCTTACGACGACGTGCTGGCGATCGGTATTTATCCAGAAAAGTCCCGCCGTGTGGGCGAGCACATGTTCCTTCAAAGCGCGCAGAAGATGCTGCACCGCAAAGTCGAATTCCGCCGTCGGATCGTCGGTGGGGATGGAATGGTGATCGAAACGGTAACACTCCTCCGGAATTTCATCGGGGAGATGGACGCGTGACGCGCGCCCCGGGGACGCGGCTGCCGCCGGAAACGGAACATCGCTCCCGGGGACGTCATTTTCCGTTTCCGCAATCGAACCGCTGTCGGCCGGAACGGGTCCGTTCCGGTCTTTGTCCTCCTCTTCACCGCTCCTGAGCGAGCGCAATGCCAGGACGAGGGCGCCCGCAAATGAGATCCCTCCGATGCCGATGGATACTATGCGGATGGTCAAATCCTCGAAAAACAAGTATGCAACGACAGCGAGTGCCGTCAGTGAGACGAAAACAATGATCGTTTTGTTCACGTTGTGCGGAGTCAGGGGATAAAGGCCAGACCTAGCATGATGTACAGCGCGGAAACATCGGACTGGCCGGTGTAGAGCGGCGTCCGAAATGCAATATTCATGTATTTCGCCGCCAAAGACAAACCGAGGCTTTTAAGGAGCATCACGTCGGCGCCTGCTCCCACGTACCATGTGGGAGCAAAAACGGCCTCGGATTCAAGCGGCTTGCGGACTCCCGACTGCAGTTCGGCGCGCCTGTTCGAAATACCGACGGCTACTCCGCCTCCGGCGTTTAAATAAGGATAGACCGCGAAATTTCTGACGGGTGAAAAGGAAGCCCCGATAGTTATCGGGAGTATGGCCGACCAAATGTTCGTTTTCACGACGCCGTCGGCCGAGACGGAAGGATCGATATCCCGCACGCTGTAGCCTGTATACCATCCTCCGGCGGACACGTCCAGAAACACTGGATGGAAGAGACGATTGCGCACGTGCAGCTCGATGCCGTGTCTGATTAGGTCGTGTATTTTTCCATCACCCGGGAATGCTCCGTTCACGCCCTTGATCGTGTACCCTTCAGCATCTTTCGGAGACCACCATCCGTAGCGTATGGCCCCGAATTCAGTCGGCTCGTAGACGTGTATGACGAGAAACCGGTCGACCTGCTCCAGCACTCCTTGCTGTCGTCTGATCGCCTCTTCATACTCCCGATCCGTTATACCCGTTGTCTGAAGGAAGCGCTTTCTCTCGGCTTCCGCGTAAAACACGCGGAGGTTGTTTACCGCGATCGAGTCCGGATTGTCCTGCAGGGCGCGGATGAGATGGCGCTCGCTCATCTTGAGAGCTCCGGCGTGGGTTTCGCCCGGAGCGCCTTCATACCGCATCATCCGTGTCACCGCCAGGTGTTCGGCGGGGGCTGCTTCGTCGGGAATTGCGGCGGCGGCTCTTTCGAATTCCGAGGAAACTGTTTCATCGGCGGGAAGAGCCGCTGCGGCCTTTGTTTTTCTGAGGCGCGCGTTTCCGATCAGCAGCCTCGTTGTTGCGATGTTGAAAGCGTCCTCCATCGGCCCGGAGGTGTTGGCGTAGGCCGTGAATGCGCTCTCCGCCGCCGCATAAGATCCAGCCGAGTAGAGCGCGACGCCTGAAATGAACGCGGCCGGGCGTTCTATGCGAGGCAGGGCCGAGGTCAAGGGAGAGGGCATCCTGGCCCAGCACTGCGCTCCGCTGTCCGCCCGCAGACGCATCCAGTCGTCCTTCAGCTCAAAGAAATCGGCGTCGCCGAGCGGCGGCAGGCCGCCTTGTCTCTCCGCATCGCCGGATGGCGCAGCATACAGAGGCAATCCCTGCAGGAACGCCGAATGCACCGAGTCCAGTAGCGAACGCTGAAAATGAACAGGCGGGAAATTGACCTGCGCGGTGGGGAGCCGCGCCGCGAGATCCCCGTCCGGAGTTCTATAAATAAGCGAGAAATCCAGTTCCGTCAACGGCGCAACCGGGAATATCTTGGCGTGAGAGGTAACCGTAACGGTGTCCTGGCCGAGATAGTACGCCCCCCAGACGGCGATGACGGCGCGCTCGGTTGCAGCGATCACCGCTGGAGCATCTGAGTTAACCGAAGGCCTGTCATCCTGTCTGCGCGCTGATCTGGCTCGGGCGCCGTTCATTCCCGGCATCGATGCGCAGATTTTGGCGGCATAGAGCCGCGCGATCGTGACTCCCAGATATGAAGAGTCGGGACTTTCGAATTCCAATATCACGGCCCGCGTCTCCGACGGTGGCAGAGTCCGATTGGGGAGCAACTGCGCTTGCGCGGCGGCAGCCGAAAAGATCGCAAGAGCGATCGCGAGGCGGCATGCTATCGTTTTCATGGTTTCATCTCCCCACGGCGCTGAGTTTGCGGGCGGGATTTTCAGCGTCTATCTGGGCGAGCGCCAGACCGCAATCCTTCTGCAGGAGATCCGGAAGGGCCCGCAGGTCGCGCGCGTAACGGAAACTTTTCCTGGCGAGGGCCAGATCGCCCCGTTGCTGATGCGTTTTGCCCACAATGTATGCCGCAAACGCGATATACGAATCATCAATGCCGGCACGGGAATCATCGCGATACAGGATGTTTCGGAGATCCGTAATGGGTTCTTCGACCAGCGCGGTAAGTTTCAATGCCGAGCGAAGCGTGCCGGTGCTCTGATCCAGGAAACCCCAGAAAACACCTGCGGAGTTGAGACGTTTTCCGGTTTTCACGGCCGCTTCCGCCGCCGTCACCGTCCTGCCCGAGCACCAGCGTATGCTGAATTTTGCGCCGCCCAGCAGGCCGCGGCTGTTCAGTTGTTCCCGTACCGCATTGTTCAGCTTGAAGGAAAGTATATCCAGCATGCGGTAGAGGTGCTCCTGGGGTATATCCGTCGATTGAAGGTCGAACATGAAAATCGTGATCGAACCTTTGGGCGCTTCCGTGCATTGGGCCGACATCGAGCCGGACTGCAGAATCGCGGCCGCGGAGACGGTCAATGCCGTCAGTAAAGCAGTTCGAAGCCTTCGCAGACCGGATCCGGATGTTCCGCGTATATTCATTCTATTCTCCTTCGTCTTATTCGGCGACTGCGCGCAGGGCGTTTTGACAGCACATGTATAAATCCGATAGTTTAATATCCATGTCCTGCGCTTATAAATCAAGGATTGTCAGGAAATCGCGGCCGTTTCCACGGGCAGCAATATCGTGAACACCGCTCCTTTGCCGTCCGAGCTTTCGACGGACAGTGATCCGCCGTGCCCGTGTACGACGATATCGTAGCTGATCGACAGACCGAGGCCGGTGCCGGAACCGGCCGGTTTGGTAGTGAAAAATGGTTGGAAGATTCTGTCGCGGATCCCTTCCGGTATCCCGTGGCCGTTGTCGGCGATCCGTATGCGCAGCGCATCGGGCAGTTTTTCGGTATCCACGGACAGCACCGCCTGGTAATCGCGCTCGCCTTCCGCCGCGCGCTGCCTCATCGAGTCGATGGCGTTCGTCAGAAGATTGAGGAAAACCCGGGCGATCTCCTGTGGAATAGCGTCGATTTGCGGAGCTTGAGGATCGAGACTCACCTTGAGATCCATGGAAAATCCGGGATCGTTCGCCCTTGCGCTGTGGAAGGCGAGCAGAATGTACTCGTTCAACAGAGTGTTGATATCCGTGGGCTGTTTCTCGCCGGCTTTCCCCGAGGAATGGAGAAGCATGCTGCGAATGATCCCGTCGGCGCGTTTTCCATGCTCGAATATTTTTCCGATGTTCACGTCCAGATCCTGCATGAGCGGCTCGAAAGCGTCCTCGGCATCAGCCACTTTCGCATCGGAGCTTTTTTTCATTTCCTCTCTCAGTTCGGCAAGCAGCTCCCTCGAGAGATCCGCGAAATTGTTTACGAAGTTGAGAGGATTCTTGATTTCATGAGCGATACCGGCCGTGAGTTGTCCGAGCGACGCCATTTTTTCCGCATGAACCAGCTGTGTTTGAGTGGCTTGGAGATTGTCGTGAGCCTCGCGGAGTTCGGTGAAGGCGGCTTCAAGTTCGCGCGCTTTGCTGAGTTCCAGCTCCTTTCTCGCATTTTCGACCTGAAGAGCCCGGGCTTTCGCTTCGGTAGCCTCTGCGTGGGCCTCGATCGCGCGTTTCTCCTGTTCAGCCGCCAGAGCGCGCAGCTGCGCCTCCCTGATCAGCGCCTCCCGCCTCTCTTTGCGCACGACGCGCTGATGCAACAGTTTGTTCGCAGTGAAAATCCCGACAACAAGAAGAACTGCGTACGCGATTCTCGCGGCGAGAGTGTTGTACCAGGGGGGCGCGATGACGATTCGCAGAGCTACGCCGGCGTCGTTCCAGAGGCCGTTGTTGTTGCAGCCGCGAAGCCGGAATGTATATTCGCCGGGTTCGAGATTCGTGTATGTGGCATAGCGCCTCGTGGCGTCGGCTTCATTCCATTCTGTTTCCAGACCTTCGAGCATCCATGCGAATCTGTTCTTCAAAGGGTTTGCGTAGTGAAGCACAGCGAATTCAATGGTGATGAAGTTCTCGTTGAATCTCAGATGGATTTCGTCGGTTTCATGTATGGGCAGGGCCAGCAATCCCGTGCTGTCGCCGGCCTGGATCAGCACGTTGTACAATTTGAAGGCGGTGATCGCAACGGCCGGCCTTCTCGTGCGACGGTTCACGACGGCGGGGTCGAATACGGCGAGACCTTTCGGACCGCCGAAAAGCATGATCCCGTCAGAACGCCTTGTTGCAGCGCGGGCGTTGAAAGAGAAGTCGGACAGGCCTTCCTCGGCGCCGAAGGTCACGACCGCGGGTCTCGCCTCTTCGGGCGCGGATGCGGATGCCAAGGGTGTGAAACGGCTCAATCCCTTCGGCGTGGTTATCCATATATTGCCTTCCGAATCACCCAGCATGCTCGTTATCCTGTCGTCCGGAAGTCCATCGGCCGTCGTATAACGAATAAAAGATCGGTTGATCTTGTTCAAGCGGAACAATCCCGCTGAAGTGCCCACCCACAGATGTCCGGATCTGTCCTCGCTGATGCATTCGACCGACGGAGCGTACCTCGAACCGGACATGCTCCCCAGATAGACGCGGGTGATTCTTCCCGACTTGCGGTCCACGACGTTCAGCATGCTATCGCGCGCGCCGACCCATATCGCGCCTTCGCTGTCTTCATAGATCACGTTTATCGAATTGCCGCTCAACGTGCGCGGATCGGTCGCGACGCCCGTCCACGTGCGCGTTTTTCCCGTGCGGGGATCGAGCGAAGCAAGCCCGCTTCCGCCGGTGCCCAGCCACGCGGTGCCGTCCCGCGCGAGCAGCAAGGCCTGAATATCATCGCTCGGCAGAGAGGACGGGGATTCCGAGTCCTTGCGATAGTGTTTCACCGAAACGCCGTCCCGATCCAGCATGACGAGTCCGGCGCCCAAAGTGCCGATCCAGATCCGGCCTTCCGCATCGCCGGCGAGAGCGCTGATCTGGGCGTTCCCGGGCGCGGAGGCGGGCCAGGCGATCGCGAGAGGGCGAAAGATTGCAGCGCCCCGGCCGGCGAGGCCGATTTCTCCGTTGCCGGTTCCGATCGCCGATCCGCCGCCCGGCAGCCGGCCGACAGCCGTGATATTTCCGGACATGGAATTTGGGGATGGCAGAGGATTCCGGACCGTTGTGAAAAGCGAACCGGTGTTCCTGAAGGTGTTCAGCCCCTGGTCCTCCGTTCCAATCCAGATCGTTCCGTCATTTCCTCCCAGTATCGACGTGACATCGTTGCTGCTGATGGAACGCGGGTCCTCGGGATTATGCCGGAATCGTTCGATGGTTCCGGCGCGACGGCTGAAACGTATCAGCCCTTCGCTCCTGACTCCGATCCAGAGATTCCCGATATTGTCGCTGTGCATTGCGGTCACCGACGGCACGACGAACAGAGATGAACCCGAAATCGGAGCGAGAGCCCAGGTTCCCTCCACACGGCCTCCTTTGCCGATCAAGGTGATGGAACCGTCGTCTCCGCCGACCCAGAGCCGCCCCTCGGGATCCACGTGCAGGCAAGTGATCATTTTCTCGCCTGCGGAGGTGTGCGCGCTGCGCTGAGCCGATACACGGATAAATCGGCCTGATCGCTGATCGAGATAACACAATCCCGCGTTTGTTCCTATCCAGAGTTTTCCGTCGGGCGTTTGCGCGATCGCGGAGATTCTGTCGCCGGGCAGGCCGGACGAGTCGGCGGGATTGCTCGAATAGCGCCGCACGGAATTTCTCTCCGAATTGACGGCATTCAATCCTCCATAAGTTCCTACCCACAACACGCCGGCGGCATCCTCGAAAAGCACACGAATCCTGTTGTCCGTCAGCGCGGTCGGCGTGTCTTCGTCGGCTCGATATTTACCGAAACTGTGTTCGTTCCTGTACATGCGGTATAGTCCGTCGGAGGCGGTGCCGAACCACAGCACGCCTCTGCGGTCCGCCAGCAAGGCGCTGATATTAACCGCTGGCAGTGAATTGCGCGTTCGGTCCTCCTGCGCAATCTGCCTGAACTCGTATCCGTCGTACCTCACGGCGCCCGGGGTTCCTCCAATCCAGATGAAGCCGTGCCTGTCCTCGACGATGCTTGATACGGTTTCCAGCTGCAATCCTTGTTCGGCGTTGAAGCGTCGGAAGGCGATCTGTTGAGCGCCGATTTCAGACGTGACGGTGAGAAGCAAAAACGCCGCGGCTGCAAGGGTTCGGAAATTGCGCGCTGAAGACGGGTCCATGTTCATTATGCATTCATCCGGCGGAAGGACAGCTTCTGCTCCCCACTCACGGGCAGGGCTGCTCTGTTGTCATTCGATCCGAGAGGGGTCACGCTGCAACAACCAATATATCAACGCGAATCCTGCGGAACAATTTCCCTCCGGAGAAACTCGGCAGTATGCCCGATTCCCGCGGCGGCCACCTGTTCGGGAATCCCTTCCGCGATAATGTAGCCACCCGCATCCCCTCCTTCGGGACCGAGGTCGATGATCCAGTCAGCGGTTTTGATCACGTCGAGATTGTGCTCTATGATGAGAACGGTGTTCCCTTTATCCACCAGTTTCGACAGCACGTCCAGAAGCATGCGCACGTCCTCGAAGTGCAGACCTGTGGTGGGTTCGTCCAGTATGTAAAGAGTGTTCCCTGTTCCGACCTTGGAGAGTTCGGTGGAAAGCTTGACCCGCTGAGCTTCTCCTCCGGACAGGGTTGTGGCTTGTTGGCCGAGGCGTATGTATCCGAGTCCGACATCGTGCAGCGTCTGAAGTTTTCTCCGGACGCGGGGGATATCCTCGAAAAACTCCAGAGCTTCGCTCACAGCCATGTCGAGCACGTCGGCTATGGATTTGCCCCGGTAATGGACTTCGAGCGTTTCGCGATTGTATCTTTTTCCTTTACAAACCTCGCAGAGGACGTAGACATCGGGCAGAAAATTCATCTCGATCTTTCTTACGCCGTCGCCGTCGCAGGAGTCGCAGCGGCCTCCCTGAACGTTGAAGCTGAATCGACCCGCGTTGTAACCGCGGATTTTCGCTTCCGGAAGATTGGTAAAAAGATCCCGGACCAATGTGAACAAGCCGGTGTAAGTGGCGGGATTCGAGCGTGGTGTGCGGCCGATCGGCAACTGGTCGATGTCGATGACCTTGTCCAGATGCTCGACGCCGCGGATTTCGCGGTACTGCAGCACGGGGAGGCTGGACTTGTAGAAACGTCTTGCCAGCAACGGGTAGAGCGTCTCGTTTATCAGGGAAGATTTTCCCGAGCCGCTGACCCCCGTCACGCAAATCAGGGCGCCCAGCGGGAGGGTAAGCGTGACTTCCTTGAGATTATGCCCGCGCGCTCCCTCGAGAATCAGCGTATTTCCGCTGCCTTTCCGCCGCGTTGCAGGAAGAGTGATCGATCGGATGCCTTTCAGATATTCCGAAGTCAATGAGGCCGCCGGCCTGTCCGTCGTGCCGGCCTTGAGAGAACCGTTGAAACGGCGTTTGCGCAGCAGGGAATCTATGTCGCCTGCGGACACGACGGAACCGCCGTGCTCTCCCGCGCCCGGTCCCAGATCTACGATGTGGTCCGCGCTTTCGATCATTTCGCGATCATGCTCGACCACGATTACCGAGTTGCCGAGATCCCTCAGCTTTTTGAGGGAATCGATGAGCTTGCGATTGTCGCGCTGATGCAGACCGATCGAAGGTTCGTCGAGAACGTAGAGAACACCGGTAAGTTGAGTTCCGATTTGAGTAGCCAGGCGGATTCTCTGGGCTTCGCCGCCGGAAAGGGATCGCGCGCTGCGATCGATCGACAGATAATCCAATCCGACGTTCCCGAGGAATTCGAGCCGCGAGGATATTTCCTTCACGATCTGCCTTGCGATCTCCTCCTGTCGCTTCGTCATATCGGGAGCGTGGAAAAACGCTGCGGCATCCTTGATCGACATGCGGGAGATGCTGTCGATGGTTTGTCCGGCAAAACGGACGGCCAGCGATTCTGGGCGCAATCGCCCTCCTCCGCAAGCGGAGCACGGTATGGACGTCATGAATGATTCGGCCCATTCGCGCACTTGATTCGAAGCGGTGTTCTCGTAATAATGTCTCAAACCCGGCAGGACGCCCGAGATGGAGTGCCTGTACTGGACGACCCGTCCGCCTGATTGCGAATACAGGATGTTGTACTGCTCCTTGCCGCTGCCGTTCAGCAGCACCTGCATCGCGTCTTCCGGAATATCACAGATGAGACTGTCGAGACCGAAACCGAAGCGTTCGGCGACGGCGCGAATCTGCGCCCACCACCAGGTGTTCCGCGGTTTGCCCAGAGGAGCTATGCCCTCGTTTTCGAGGGATTTGTGAATATCGGGGACGATCAGATCGAGATCGAACTCCCGTCTTTCCCCCAAACCGTCGCATTCGGGACATGCTCCATATGGCGAATTGAACGAGAACGAATTCGGCGCGGCCTCATCGTAACTCGAGCCGCAGACAGGACATGAGTTTTTTCTGCTCATGAGGATGTCCTCGCCGCCCGTGTTGATGATCGTGACGCCGTCTCCAAACCTCATGGCTATTTCGAGCGAGTCGGCGACCCTCCGTCGCCCGTCCGGATTCGCCACAAGACGATCCACCACGATTTCGATGTTGTGGATTTTGTAGCGGTCCAGCTTCATTCCTTCCTCGATCTCACGGATTTCCCCGTCCACCCGGACTTTCGTGAAACCGTCCTTGGAAATCTGCTCGAACAATTCGCGATAGTGGCCTTTTCTTCCCCGAACCACCGGCGCAAGTATCGCCAGTCTTGTGCCTTTTTCCAACGCCAGCACCCGGTCGACCATCTGATCCAGGCTCTGCCGCTGCACAGGCGCTCCGTCCTTCGGGCAGTGCTGCACACCGGCCCTGGAGAAAAGCAAGCGGAGGTAATCGTAGATTTCCGTCACGGTGCCGACTGTGGAACGCGGGCTGCGGCTGACGGTTTTCTGCTCTATCGAGATAGCTGGGCTCAAGCCCTCTATGCTGTCTACATCAGGCCGTTCCATGGCCCCGAGGAACTGTCTGGCATAAGCCGAGAGGCATTCAACGTATCGTCGCTGCCCTTCGGCGTATATGGTATCGAAAGCGAGGCTGGATTTCCCCGATCCGGAGAGTCCTGTTATAACGACCAGACGTTTTCGAGGAATATCGATGTCGATATTCTTCAGATTGTGTTCGCGCGCGCCTCTTATTGAAATGAAATCCGTACTCATGCCTGCCAGGAATATCATATCAAAATCGTGAAAACCAGGCCGGTGAGCAAGAGCGCCGAGCATGGATTCTCATAAGCAGGCGCGAACGACAGGCGCAGCTGCGCGTCAGCAGGAAAAGCAGGAACCTTCCCTGCTGTTGTACGACCTCGATTCGAGCTGTATGGTCGCGTGTTCTATCCCGTGCCTGCCGCGAAGGGCGCTCGTCAATGATTGAAGAATTTCCTCCGAAGCCGGCGCGGAGTCTTCGATCACCACATGACAACTCAATGCGCACAGTCCGGAGGCTATCGTCCACACGTGCAGATCGTGGACATCGTTTATGAAAGGGAAGCCGAGGAACTCGGATCGGATCTCATCAGTGTTTATGTGTCGGGGCGTGGCCTCCAGGAGCACTCCGACCGCTTCCCGCGTCAATTTCAGGGCGCTCGTCAGAACGACGACGGATATGGCGATCGACAGCGCTGGGTCCAGCCAGGGAACCGAAACAAAAAGCATGATCACCCCCCCGGCCACGACGGCGCCGCTGGAGAAAAGATCGCCGAGAACATGCAGGAACGCGCTCCTCGCGTTCAGGCTCCACGCGTGTCGCAACAACAGGGCGCTTGCGAGATTGGCGCCGATGCCGACAATGGCGAAGGCAAGCATGATCCCGACCTCCGGTTCGCGAGGATGCAGAAAGCGCAGGGCCGCTTCATAGATGATGAAGCCGCACATGAGCAGCAGGGTCGCTCCATTCAACAGAGCGGCCAGAATCTCGACGCGGCGCAAACCGTACGTGAAGCGCGAATCGGAGGGGCGGGCGGATAATTTGATCGCCGCATAGCTCATCAGCAGGGCGGCGGAGTCGACGAACATGTGACCCGCGTCGCTGAGAAGGGCGAGACTTCCGCTGAGCAGTCCGCCGGCAATTTCGGCGCCGCAGACGGAGAGCGTCAGCAGGAGGGCGTAACCCAGCCGCTTCGACTCGGAAGGCGGCGTATCCCCGGATGTTGCGGCGCGCAACCTGTTGTGATCGTGACTCATGCGTGCGCTTTCATGATTTCGCATTCCATAAGATACCGGCGCAGCGTTATTTCAGACGGCGGGAACGACTGCTTGTGGAATCCGTCATTCTTGCCGCAAGATGATCAAGGCGCTGCGATAGTCAGGTCACAATATAAGAAAACCTGTCGTTCGCGATGAATCTCATGGCCCTGAAGGCGACAATACGAGCGGTTTTCCGAAAACCGCCTTGCCGGAGGCGTTCCAACGCCCTATATTTTCGACGATGGCGCGGCATTGCCGACAATGCCGGAACGATACACCACAGTGAAAGATTCGGAATGCGTGTCAAGCGGATAGCAGTTTATGATATTTCCATTGCCGTTTTATCGGCAATTCTCGCGGCAGGTTGTTCGGCGCCGAAAGGCATCGATACTTCCGGCCCTCTGACCCCCGAAAGCGTCATGGCCGCCGTCGCGGCAAGAAACGCGCGAATCCTGACGCTGCAGGGAGGCGGCAGCATTTCGGTGGAAACTGCCGATCTTTCGAATACCGGCAACATACAGCTCAGGCTGAAACTGCCTGATTCACTCTGGGTGGACATAACGGGGCCTTTCGGCATCGGCATAGCTCGCGGAGTATTCACCTCGCGCGATTTCATCTACTACAGCGGATACGAAAACACGGTTGTGCGGGGCCTGACCACCGCGGCCAATCTGCGCAGCATACTGCGCATACCGATAGAGTTCAACCGCATACGGGCTTTCATCGCGGGAATGGGATTCGACGATGCGCCCCGGGAGGCCGCACCTGTCGGCGAACTCAAGGACGATGTATACCGCATCACGTACAAAACGCGGGACGAAACACACGAGTACGACGTGCATACGTCGTATGAGGCGATCACTCGATATACCCGCAGGTCTGCCGCCGGACAAATTATCGAGGAAATCCGGTACAGGGATTTCAGGCGAAAATCGGACTTATACATCCCCACAATCATTTCAATGACGCGTCCGGGGAATTCGGAGAATCTGACGCTGACGTTCGAGCGGCTTACTTTGAATGAAAGTCCCGTCGATTTCAGATTCCGATATCCGAAAAACGCTCCCGAAGTGGTTCTGTAGAAGTTCCGCGTTCTCCCGGGCGCGACAACAGGACGCGGTTTTCAATTGTGGTCGGGAAACGCGAATTTCCGGCAATGGAAGCGAACATGCCACCACCGGATCCCGGCGCAGCGCGCATTTGCAGGCCTTCGCATACGGAGTTCATCGATCACACTCCGTTCGCATCGCCGGTTGCGGTCTTCGATCATCTTCGTCAGTTGGGACGAGGCCCGGTCATTCTCTGGCGCTCGCCGGAAAACGAGTTCATGATCGCCGCCGGCGTCGCGGCCGCCCTGAGCTTGCCTGGCGGCAGGACTGATTGGAGAAACGAATTCAGGGAAAGCGCCGAATGGACGAGAGGCGCGCTCGAGAACGGAAAGCACGAACGAAAACACCGCGCATTTTTCTCGCTTCATTTCGATCCAGCAGACCGAAACGACGCAGTGGAATGGAAGGATTTTCCGGCCGTCGAATTCGTTATACCTTCATTTCTTCTCCGCCAGGACGAGCATGGGGCAGTGGTTTCGCTTGCGGGCGGTTTCGAGGACGTGAACGGGTGGAAACGGCGATTGCCGCTCCTGGAAAAGGCGGATGACTGTGAAATGCCCGTTGCATCCGAACCGTTGTGTGCCGAGCTCGAATGGAACGAGGCGCCGTTCACGATCGTGGTGGAACAGGCGGTACGTTCGCTCAGGCGGAGAGCTATCGATAAAGTGGTGCTTGCGCGCAGGGCTCTGGTGAAGCCGGAACGGCCGATAATTCTTCCGCGAGTCCTGCGGGCGCTGAACGACGGTTACACCGATTGCTTTCTTTACGCCAACTGTCCGGCCCCCGATGTCTGTTTCATGAGCGCGACGCCCGAGCGCCTGGCGGCCGTCGATGGCGGCCGCATCAGCGCAGTCGCAATGGCCGGCACGATGCCCACCGGAAAAAACCTCGTCGAGGAGCAGAACAACAGAAGGCAGCTTCAGACGAACGCGAAAATCTGGAAGGAGCATTCGCTGGTAGTTGAAATGATCCACCATGTTCTCGGTGAAATCTGCGACGAAGTGAAAATGGATTCCCCCGAAATTCTCCGCCTCCGGAACGTGCAGCATCTTGTCACGCCTTTGAAAGGCCTGCTGAAGGAAGGAAAAATGCTGACGGACGCCGTGGCGCTGCTTCATCCGACACCAGCGGTTTGCGGCGCTCCCAGGGACACGGCGCTTGGGATGATCAGAACCCTTGAGAATTTTACACGCGGCCGCTTTGCAGGCGCGGCCGGCTGGTTCGACGGCAACGGAAACGGCGACGCGGCCGTCACCATAAGGGCGGCGCTGCTCCATGAGCGCAGCGCCCTTCTTTACGGCGGAGCGGGCATACTCGCGGACAGTTCTATAAAGCAGGAGGTGGACGAAACCCGTTTCAAGATGCAAGCCGTGCTCTCCGCGCTTGCCCAGGGCTGAGCCGCGAACGGCCGCCCGCGCCACGACATGTGCCGCAAAATCTTAATCCAAGATGCAGGCCGACTTCCCTAATATCAACACTCTCTGGTCGCGGGTCCTCGTCGACGAGCTGGCGCGATGCGGACTGCGCCGTGTTGTGATATCTCCGGGCGCCCGCTCGACACCGCTGGTCCTGGCCTTCTCGAATCATCCCGATATCACTGCACATTCGGTGATCGACGAAAGGGCGGCCGGCTTCGTCGCGCTCGGTCTTGCCAAAGGCGACGGCAACCCCGCCGCTCTGCTCTGCACGTCAGGCACCGCCGCAGCGAATTATCTTCCGGCGGTGTGCGAAGCGAATCTGTCCGATGCGCCGTTGCTGATACTCACAGCGGACAGGCCGGCTCATTTACGGGACTCCGGCGCGCCGCAGACCATGGACCAGACGCATCTATACGGAAGGCATGTCCGCTGGTTCAGCGAGTCGGCGCAGCCGGAAGCCGATGCGCACAAACTCCGCGCCCTGAGATCGACGGCATGTTATGCGATAGCGCTCTGCAACGACCGCCGATCCCCGGGCCCGGTTCATCTGAACATTCCCTTTCGAAAACCTCTGGAACCCACACCGGTTGCCGCAGGCCATGCAGCCCTGCCGGAAACGCTTTCAGCGGAGGCGGAATCCGCGATAGCAGGCCGCCGCTACGGGCGGCCGTGGCAGAAATTCGTCGATGGGAACGCCGGCCCGGATGCGCTGCTCGTCGCCCGAGTCGCCGACGCGCTGCGTCTCCACAAGCGAATCCTGGTCATCGCGGGCCCGGATTCGCGCGGCCGAAGGGCCCGCCGCGCAGCGGGCCGCTTCGCCGCGGCTGTCGGAACACCGGTTTTTGCGGAAGCCTCATCGCAGCTCCGCTTCGATCCGATGCGGGCGGAACTCGTTCTCGGAGGCGCCGCGGCAGCCTTGTCGATTCCGGCTTTTGCGAAGACTATTCGTCCCGATCTGATCCTGCGGCTCGGCGCCGCGCCGACTACTGACGCGCTTCAAAAATTCCTCGCATCCTGCGAAGAGGCGGAACAGATCGCGATATCGAATTCCATTCGCCGCAACGATCCCGACCATCTGGTATCCGCGCAAATCGCCACCGAACCCTCCCTTCTGCTGGAGGCGCTGGCGGACGAGTTTGAACAACGCCCGCACGGCGCCTTCGACCATTCGTGGGCTCGGCGCATTGTCGCGGCCGATGCCGAAACCCGAGCCGCTCTCGCGGACGCCCTGGAGGGCCTGGACGACGCTTTCGTGGGCGAGGCATATCACCGCCTCCACGCCGTGTTGCCCGACGGCGCGGCTCTTGTGGTTTCCAGCAGCATGCCCATACGCGATCTTGAGACCTACCTGACCTCATCGAAACACGATATCGACGTCTTTTTCAACCGGGGCGTCAACGGAATCGACGGCATCACTGCCACGGCGACCGGAATCGCCAGGGCCCGCGGCGGCACAACAGTTCTTCTCACCGGCGATATCGCCTTTCTGCACGATCTGGACGGACTGCTTGCGTGCAGGAATTCCGACGCCGCGCTCACCATTGTGGTGATCAACAACAACGGGGGGGAAATTTTCAACCAGCTGGCCGTTCGTGAATTCGAGCCGGCTTTCACCGAACACTTCGTCACACCGCACGGGATGAACCTCGAAGCAATAGCGCGGGCCTTTCGCATCGAGTACCACTCGGCCGAGGATGCCGGACATTACAGCCGCCTTCTCGAAGCTTCGGTCGCGGCCTCAGGAACCCGTATAATCGAATTCAGGTCGAATACCGAAGCAGCGCGCTCGATGCGGGCCTTCGTGGCCGGTAAAGTTGAAAAAGCGTTGGAAGACCGGCCGGTCCTCCGCTCATCGACTACAAGCGACGAAGCGGAAGCGGCGGCTCTTGCATGGCGTTTGCTCAGACGAGGGCCCGGGCGCCTGGCGCCTGTAATTCTCCTGCACGGATTCACAAGGAGCGGGGCATCGTGGGAACAAGCCGCGAAATTCATGTCGGCCGGCCGTTCCGTAATTGCGGTAGACCTGCCCGGACACGGATCCTCGCCCTGTCCGCAAAGCGTGGAATGGTACTCGTTCGAACGCCTTGACGATATGCTTCTTTCCGTTCTCGACCGCATAGGGACCGACAGAGCGCATCTTGCCGGCTATTCGCTGGGTGGCCGCGCGGCTCTGCACTTCGCCCTGTCGCATCCTGAACGCGTCGCCGGCCTGGCGCTGATCAGCGCATCCCCGGGAATCGAAGATCAAGCCGCCAGGGAACGGCGCCTCGTCGAGGACCGACGCCTTGCGCGAAGGATCCTCGAAGAAGGACTGGAGAGTTTCGTGGACGGATGGGCCGGCAATCCTGTTCTGACACGCCGTGTTCACATGGAAACCGCGCGAAGAAGAGAAAAGAACGAGCGTATGAGCGGAAGCTCCGCCGGATATGCGCTCGCTCTCGAGGGGCTGGGACAGGGAGCGATGAATCCCTTGTGGACAGTCCTGCCCGGCCTGACCATCCCGACACTCGTGATCGCGGGTGATCGAGACGGCGTTTATTCCGATATTTCCAGACGCATGGCGGAACTTATTCCGGATTCGAAGCTCGTAATAGTGCCGGACTGCGGCCATGACGCGCCCGCCGAATCCCCCGAAGCCGTGGCCGCAGCGCTTGACGGATTCTGGGACGGCATATGAAGGAACGGCGACACAAGCAACACAGAAAAGGATTCTCCAGCCCCATAAACAGAAAATGAAGCACTCCGGAGTATGACATGAAAAACGTGAAATGGCGCGCCATCAAGGAGTACGGCGACATAACATTTCAGGGATGCGACGAGGGCGTGGCCCGCATCGCCATCAACCGTCCGGAGGTGCGGAACGCTTTTCGTCCCGAAACGCTCGATGAACTTCTCGACGCATTCCGGATCGCCGCCTGCGATACTTCCACCGGAGTGGTGCTTCTGACCGGAGAAGGGCCGGCAAGCGACGGGAAATACGCATTCTGCAGCGGAGGCGACCAGCGGATACGCGGGAATGCGGGCTATATGTCGTCCGAGGGCGGTCCGCCAAGATTGCACGTGCTCGAACTCCAGAGACTGATACGCACGATGCCCAAGCCCGTCATCGCTTTGGTAGCGGGTTTCGCCATCGGCGGAGGGCACGTGCTTCACGTGGTCTGCGACCTGACTATAGCGGCCGACAATGCCGTTTTCGGCCAAACAGGTCCGCGCGTCGGAAGTTTCGACGGTGGTTTCGGCGCCTCGTATCTGGCCCGGCTGGTCGGGCAGAAACGGGCGAGGGAAATCTGGTATCTGTGCCGCCGTTACAACGCCCGTGAGGCCTTTGAAATGGGCCTTGTCAACGCGGTCGTCCCGGTGGATCAACTCGAGCAGGAAGGCGTGACCTGGGCTTTGGAGATACTCGAAAAATCCCCGCTCGCCATAAGACTACTCAAATCCGCGTTCAATGCGGAACTCGACGGACAGGCGGGCATTCAGGAACTGTCCGGAAACGCCACTTTACTGTACTATATGTCCGAGGAGGCCCAGGAAGGCAAGAATGCGTACGTGGAGAAGCGAAAGCCGAACTTTCGTTCATTCCCCTGGCTTCCCTGGTGACAAGAAGCAAACGCAAACGCTGATGCATGCGGACAAACACGGCGGCGCCGACACCGCGGGACCGACCGGACGGCCGATATCCCGCGCGCAAGCATGGGTGCTCGCCACGCGTCCGAAAACGCTGCCGGCGTCGGCGGCGCCCATCCTGGTCGGTTCGGCCGTCGCATGGTCGGAGGATGTATTCTCGTTTCTGCCCGCGCTTGTTGCTCTAGTCTGCGCAATGCTCATCCAAATCGGGACGAACCTAGCGAATGATTATTTCGACTTCATCAAGGGCGCAGATACCGAGAAAAGATTGGGCCCGATACGGGTGACACAAAGCGGATTGATCGCGCCGCGCAGGGTGAGAAACGCAATGCTGCTCACACTTGGCACAACTTTCGTGCTCGGACTTTATCTCGTCGCGATAGCCGGATGGCCCGTATTCGCGGCGGGCGTTCTTTCTCTGGCATGCGCCGTGCTATATACAGCCGGACCTTTCCCGCTGGCGTACAACGGCCTCGGCGATGTATTCGTATTCGTCTTCTTCGGCATTGTCGCCGTCACGGGCGCGCACTACGTTCAATCCCTCCACTTCTCGTGGACGGCATTCGGGGCGTCGCTTCCCATCGGCGCGCTGACCACGGCCATACTCGTGGTCAACAATTATCGGGACATCGACACGGACAGGGAAGCGGGAAAAAAAACGATGGCCGTGCGCATAGGCAGGAAGTGGACGCGCGTCGAGTTTGCGTCTATGCTGGCCATTGCCGGTCTGTTTCCGGCGATGCAGGCGCTGGCTTTGCGGAATCCGAGGCTTCTGTTCCCCGCGCTGTGTCTGCCGCTCGGATTCAGGATTTTGCGTGTGATGTCGACGTCGAAGGAAGGTCCTGTGTTGAACGAGGCGTTGGCGTCCACCGGCCGATTTCTCCTGGTGTACGCCATGCTCTATTCGGCAGGTTTCATACTCGGGCGTTATTGATTTGCTCATGATTCCGCGGATACATCAGGCGGCGCTTAAGCTGAGACGTCCTTTCGTTACCGGCAGCCTGACAATGCTGGAGCGTCGCGTGTTGCTGCTGGAACTCGGCGAAGAAGGCGGCAACGAAAGATATTTCGGGGAATCCGCGCCTCTGGAATCCTTCGGAACCGAATCATATGAGGAATCACTCGCCGCGCTCGAAGCGGCCGCGGCCGCCCTCGAACAAATGAGCGCGGACGCGCGCTCGATACGGCGGTTGGACAAGGCGGTACCGGCATTGCGCGAGGCGCCCTGCGCCCGTTTCGCCGTTGAAACCGCGCTGCTAGACTTACTTTCACGACGCCGTGACGTCTCGCTCGCGGGTTTTCTAGCCGGCACCGACGGGGCGACGCGTTGTGTGCCCGCAAATGCCGTCCTGAGCGCGGACGGCCTCCAGGAAATCGAACACAGGTGCGCCGAACTCACACGCGGAGGATTCTCCTGCATAAAGCTGAAAGTCGGCCGCGGATCCATTGAGGCCGACATTGAGGCCGTGGCAGCGGCGAGGAGAAGCACGGGACCGGACACGCTTATCCGACTGGACGCCAACGGCGCATGGACGCGTGAGCAGGCAACCGCCGTCTTGGAAGCCGTAGCGGAGTTCGATATTGAATACGTGGAACAGCCGCTCCCTGCGTCGGATATCGAAGGACTGCGCTCGCTTGCGGCCGCTTCCCCGATTCCCATTGCGGCGGATGAATCGGCACAGTCGCTGACGGAGGCCCGCCGTCTGCTCAAGGAGGACGCTTGCGACGTTTTCGTCCTCAAGCCGATGGCGGCCGGGTCATTGCTCGCCTGCAGGGAATTCGCGCTGCAGGCCATGTCCGCCTGGAAAGGAATAGTCTTCACATCCATGATCGAGGGTCCGGTCGGCCGCGAAGCGGCGGCCCATCTGGCCGCGTCCATACCGGGGGCGCAGTCGAAGCATCACGGTCTGGCGACCGGCATGCTGTTCGAGCATCGAAGCGCCGGCGACAGGGTGAAGGGTGGCGTGTATTATCTGCAGAACGGCGCAGGATTGGGCATTTCTTCATCCGAAGTATACGACCATTATGTCGGATATTCCGCCACCGGGCCGTGAAACACCCTCTGTTACAGCAGGCAGATGCAAAACCGGACGGCGTCGCGCTTTCCGTCGGCAAACGCCGCTGGAGCCGGCGAGCGTTCACGGACCGTTGTTCGGCGCTCGCCGTATTTCTGCGCGACGTGTACGGAATCGCCCCGGATGACATAATCGCGACGGTTCTCGGCAACCCTGTCGGGCATGCGTTCCTGATTAATGGGGCAGGGCTTCTCGGCGCCGCCGTTGCGCCTTTGTCACCCCGCCTGACGCCTGAGGAGTTGTCTTCCGCGTTGTCGGCGACAAGTCCCAGGCTGCTGATCGCGGACTCGGTCGGGGTGTTCGATTCAGTGAAGATTCCGCGCGCGGAATTCAAAACGGCGCTCCTCTCCGATCTGCCCGTGCCGAGCGGATCGGACGGCATGTCCGACAGCGGGAAAGGAGGAGGCGCGGCTGTGAGAGGGACCGGCGAAGCATTCCCGGACTTCGACACCGCGCGCACGGCCTCGGTGATTCTGACATCCGGGAGCAGCGGCGAACCCAAAGCGACACCGTTGACTTGGGCGAATTATCTCGCTTCGGCACGAGCGTCGGCCGCCAATCTCGGGGTGCGGGACGACGATAACTGGCTCTGCCCGATTCCTCTGCACCATATCGGCGGTATCTCCGTACTAATTCGCGGCGCTATATATGGAATGACCGTCACGCTGCCCGACTCCGCGTCAGCGGCCGGATTGCTGAACGCCATGCGCGAAGAAGCGATCAGCATTGTTTCAATGGTCCCCACCATGTTATGGCGCCTGCTGCGTATGCCCGAGAAGTTCGACGGAGCTTCCTTTCCATCACTCCGGGCCGTGCTGCTCGGCGGAGCGCCGGCGCCGGCCGCGCTGCTCGATGAGGCGCTCCGCCGAAGAATCCCGGTGCTTCCGACATACGGGCTGACGGAAGCCTGCTCGCAGGTGGCGACCGCAAGTCCCGGCGAAACTCCCGAACCCGGATGTGCCGGCAGGCCGCTGCGCGGATTCAGGGTTGAGATTCGAGACGATCGCTCGGCGCCCGTCCAAAACGGCGTGAGCGGGGAAATCTGGATAAGCGGCGACGCTCTGACATCGGGCTATCTGGGCTTGAACTCCGCGGACTGCTTCGAAGGCGGTTTCTTCAGAACGGGAGATCTGGGATTTTTGGACTCCGAAGGTCGACTGCACATAGAGAGCAGACGAGAGGACCTGATAGTCACAGGAGGCGAAAAGGCGAAGCCTTTTGAGATCGAGAATATTCTACTCTCGCATCCGAATGTTATCTCAGCATGCGTCGTAGGAATACCCGACGAAGAATGGGGGCAATCGGTCGCGGCGGCCGTCGTGCCGAGAGGGAGCGGGGTGGATGTCGGGGAACTGGAAGCGTACTGTAGAACGAAGCTTTCTTCTTTCAAGAGGCCTAAAAGATGGATGGTCCTCGACGAGCTTCCCGTATCGGCCAACGGCAAAGTGTCGAGAACCGCGGTAAGGGCGCTATTTACAGATCGAGTATGAGCCGGCGGCGCCGTCAGGCGACAATTCCGATATACAGGTACGATATTCCTCCGGTCAGGGGCAACATCCGGGTGTCTGCGAACGCGCCTGTTTCCGCCATCATCCTTAAGAACGCGTCTCCGGCGGGGAAGGCGGCGGATGTTCGGATCAGATACTCATAAGCGTCGCGCTTCCCCGAGACCAAACCGCCGACAACAGGAATGGCTATTCTGCTGTAGATCGAGAACAGCGGCCTCATCCACCACAGAGGCCGTCCGAACTCCAGCACGACCACCCGGCCGCCCGGCTTGACGACGCGCGCCATGCTTCTCAAGGCCTGAAGAGGATCATCCACATTCCTGATTCCGAAGGCGATGGATGCCACGTCGAACGAATTGTCCGGATAGGTCAACCGCATTGCGTCCTGCACCTCCCACACAATCTCGATCCCCAGCTTTTCGGACTTTATGGGCGCATATGCGAGCATGTCGGCGCAGAAATCGCTGCCGATCACGCGGCCGGCGCCACCCACAGCCAATTTGAATTCGATCGCGAGATCGCCGGTGCCCGTTGCGCAGTCGAGCACGGAAGCGCCGGGTCCGGCGCCGCTTTCTCTGACCGCGCGCTTCCGCCAGCGGTGATGCACACCTCCCGAGAGCACCGAGTTGGCGCGGTCGTAAGTCCCGGCGATACGGGAAAACATATCATGCACCTCCCGGCTCAATTTTGCACCCGGAGCGTCTGCAAAGGCATCCTTTATATCGGCTCAGACAGAGCGGCCGGCGGCACGGGCCGCATCCGCGACACGTCGCATGATTCCGCGGAATTGGTCTGGGGACAGGGCCTGATCGGAGTCCGAAAGAGCCGCCGGGGGATCCGGATGCACCTCTATCATGAGTCCGTCGAGACCCGCGGCGGCGACGGCTGCAGACAGTGCGGGGATCAGAGCGGGATTTCCGGTTGCGTGCGAGGGATCTACAATGACCGGGAGCTCCGAGAGCTGATGAGCCAGCACGGCGCCGGCAAGATCCAGTGTGAAGCGGGTCTCGTTGGAGAAAGTGCGAATGCCCCGCTCGCAGAGTATCACGTCCGAATTCCCCCCCACCAGAATGTACTCGGCCGCCAGAAGCCATTCCTTGACGGTTGCGGCGAAACCTCTTTTCAGGAGCACCGGTTTGCGGATTGCGCCGAGGTCTTTGAGCAGAGCAGTATTGTCCATGTTCCTGGAACCTACCTGGAACGCGTCCACATAAGGTTCCATGTCTTCGAGGTCGAACTGCGACAGCACTTCCGTAACCATCGGGAGGCCCGCCGCATCGGCCGCCTCGCGCATCATGAGCACGCCTTCCAGCCCCAATCCCTGGAAAGTATGCGGCGAAGTGCGCGCTTTGTATGTGCCTCCTCTCAATACGCGGGCGCCCTCCTCCGCGACGAGCATTGCGGTGCGGCGGATCTGTTCGGAGTTTTCCACGGCGCAAGGCCCGGCGATCACGATGAAAGAATTCCCTCCCAAAACGGCCGGGCCGATGCTGACCGTCCTTTTCCGCGCGTTTACCGGGGCTGCCACAGCGCTTGAAACGCTCACTTTCGGTACGGCGTCTTCGGTCCGAAGCATTCCCTGAACCGCTCCGGCGCCTTCTTTATAGTCGTCGTGCTTCATGACTCAATCGGTTTCCGCGTCTCTATGCGAATTTGTATCGTTGCTACGAAAGTGCTAAACTGGATATGATTTGTATGAATACTTGCGGGAACTGAAATATTCCGATACGTCGGTTAAAATTCGTCAATTCCCGCCTCTTTAACAACAGAATCGGCCCATTGGTTCATTTGTGTCGGAGACGCAGGTCAGCGAACCAAACAAATCTCGTGCATGTTTAATTGTTATGTGGAAAGCGGAATCCAAAAATATTACGGAGCTGTATAAATGAAGTCGATATTTCTCGTCCTTGCGGCTATCTTCTTGAACATATTTTCAGCGAGCGCCCAGAAAGACGGGATCACTCCCGCCAGCGTGCTTGCGAAGGAAGCGAATCTGATTTGTCCGGTGACCGGCGAGGATGCCGACTCCGCCGTTTCGCTGGCACATGACGGCACGACATACTACTTCTGCTGCGACGGGTGTCTGGACAAATTCAGGGAAAATCCAGATAAATACATGAAATCCAGCAATGAAAAAGCCTACGAACCCTGTGAACACGACCACGCGGCCGCCGAAGGAGCAACCGCGGTGATCAATGCGGGTATCGACATGTCGGACCGGATTTCGAACGAACTGTGCCCCGTAATGGGTAAAAAAGTAGTAAACAGCGTAACTACAGTCACTTACCGAGGCAAGGTCTACGGCTTCTGTTGCAAGCCCTGTATAAAGAAGTTTGCAGACAATCCCGAGAAATACCTCAAGAAATAAATCTATTTCTTCCTGATCGTTACATCGCCGAATTCGGCCACCACGATCAGACGGTCGTCACCTGTTCCTGACTGACCCACCAAATCCTCGGCAGCTGGACCATAGCCGCTTTCCCTTCTCTTAGAGCGCGGCGAAAGCGGTATTTCACTATCCACGGCGCCGAATTTGGTTTTCGCCTCGACGGTGCCGGAGAAGTCCGGATTCAGAGCCACGGTCACCGAACCGTATGAACTCTTGATCCGCCCGCCGGGAATTCCCTTGGCCGTAACGGCGCCCATGCGGCTGATTATCGTCACCGGACCTTTTGCTTCCGACACATCTATGGATCCGAAGGCGTTCGTGATCTCTCCGGCCGGCATGTCGAACGCCCGCACCTTACCGTTCTTGCTCTTCACCTGCAGTGAACCTCGCACGGAATTCAAGGTGGTCCCGCCGAATGAGTTCTCAACGGCCACGTTCGAGCAGCGGGTGACTTCAACGGATCCGAAACCGTTGTCGATGGAAATCGATCCCTCGACATCAGACACGATCACTCGTCCGAACTTGTTTTCCAGCAGAAGCACGCTCTTCTTAGGCACGGTGCACATGATGCTCATGTTCAGGGAACGTTTGCCTTCGTCCTGATAGCCGTCGCTCCAATCCACTTCCACCCGTACTTCATTCCTTCCGCCGTCAATCAGCACTTCGGTTTCGTCGGCAACCTGTTTCGCGCGGGCAGCATTTTCGTCCTTCACGGCGATGATTACTTCCACCTGCACAGTGTTCTTATCGCCGCCCTTGATTCGCACAGGGCCGAATTTTCCCTTCACTCGAACGTTGACGTTTTCAGACACATCGAATTTTTTCCTGATAATCCGCTCGTGCTGCTGCGCGCAGACGACGGTTGTCGACAGGGACATTGCGGTCAGCAGAAAAATCGCCGTAAGATGACGGTGCGCGTTCATAGCGCCCTCCTTGAACTAGCATTGTTTGATTCGCCGCTTCTGGTTGCCATTTCCTGCAGGGCGCCCTGCAGTTCCATATATGCCGCCAGAAGGTATTGCTGCACTTCAGGATTGTACTTGTTGCCGCGCAGCTCTTCCTTGCACTCCCTTACCGCCTCCTTCAGGGCGGCGATTCTCTCTTTCTGCAATTCCACCCAACCGGGATCGAGCGAGGTTTCGTTCTTTTCGGCCGCGCTCGTCAATTTCTCGATGGCGCGTTCGTAGAAGAACATCGCATGGTCTATGTCGTCCCTCGCTTCCTCCACCAATCTGTCATGACCCGCTTCCGCGGTTTCGGGGATCGGTTGAGGCCGTTCCACGATCAGGACGGCCATGGCCGCGACACCAAGAACGATCGCCGCCGCGTAGACCGCGTACACGAGTCGCGGACGGAACGCGAACATAAGCCGAAATCCGGGCGCAGCCGCGGGCTTGACCGCCTCGGCGTCCTCCTCTCTCGCCGCCTGCGCCCGCCGCAGTCTTGCTTCGATGCTTTTCCACAACTGCTCGGGCGCTGAATGCCGCGGCAGTTCCGATGCCGCGCCCTGTATGCGCTCGTCGAGGTCCCGACTTGATCCGTGGCGAGTCATCGATCCGCTCCGCTTGTATCTATGCCCAGTTTCACCAGCTTTTTCCCGAGAGCCTTCCGGGCGCGATGATATGCGGACTTCGACGTCCCGACCCGTATGCCCAGTGTTTCCGCGACTTCCTGATGAGTAAATCCCTCGCAGGCGCACAGGAGAAACACGGCCCGTTGCAGTCCCTGCAAGCCCGAGATTTCGCGCTCCAGGATATCTTTCAGCACAGCATCTCCGCCTTTGGGATCTCCGCGAGGATGAAGGTTTTCGGACAGGAAGTCGGAGGACTCTTCCATCTCTCGCTTTTTTCTCCGCGAGCTGATGCAAGCGTTCAACAACACCCTGTATAACCAGGTCGAGAAGCGCGACTGTCCCGCGAAGCCCGCAATTCCCTTATACACCGCCACGAAAGCGTCTTGCACGGAGTCCTCCGCATCGAAAGGATTTCCGTGAAATCGCAAAGCCAGCGAGTACATGTAAGAGCCGCAAAGCTTGTAAAGCTGCTCAAAAGCCGGTATCTCGCCCGACCTGCACCTTGCCAGGAGTTCTTCGCTGATGTCTGGAATCCGGCGTCCTTCCGAGTATGTCCGGAGATCTCCGCTCATTTCCGCATGGGTGTGTGCATCTGTTGCAATATTGAGGGCGAGGCAACGCATCTCTGTACCTCGCTTTTGACGCGTATAGGAGCCGAAGGGTTGCAGACAGGGTTCGTTTCCGCGCAGCCGGGGCCGCAAATCCGGTTCCGGACCTCGTATCCACAAGTTATTTGTGCTTTCACGCACCGCATGACAGAAACGGAAGATACGGAACAAAGAACTCAAAGATGCGTCTAACCCTCTCCGGGCGAACGAAACGCATCCGGGTGATCGAACAGGACCGGGAGGCGAGGATACCGCCAATCCCACAATTCACAAGATGGAGGACCGGAACATGAAAACCCTCGTTGTAACTTTGTTGCTCGGCTTCTCGCTGTTTATTTCGGCGACCACAGGCGTTCCGGCGCAGCAGAAAGAAAAAAGACGGAAAAGCGCGCGTGTAACGGTAATGACGGGAAAAGCGTGGCTGGGTGTGGAATTGAAAGATGCGAAAGACGTGCCCGGGCAGACGAGCGCGCCGGGTTCCGGCAAGGGCGCTCTGGTGGAAGAGGTGGTCGATGAAAGCCCGGCCGACAGCGCCGGCATTTTGAAAGGGGATGTAATCACGGAATTCGACGGCAAAGCCATTGCCTGCGCCGAAGATTTAGTCGAAGCGGTGGGATCTTCGGAAAGCGGCGAAACAGTCGCCATCGAACTGAACCGGAATGGCGAACGCAAGACCTTTCAAGTCGTTCTCGGCAAATCCCGGAGTACGAGCGGGCTTCGGGCGCTTGCGCGAAGCTACCGTGACGCGGGAAAAGCATACGGGGAAACGATGAAAACCTATAGGGGATTCGCCGCTCCGCGGATCCGCACCGAGCTGAAAGGCATTTTCGAACCCGCTCCCGCCGGTGTGTATGGTTTGAAACTGTCGTCCATGAGCAAGCAGCTCGCCGAGTACTTCGGCGCTCCGGAGGGTAGCGGGGTGCTGGTCGAAGAAGTGAAGGAAGACAGCCGTGCCGCGAAAGCGGGTTTCAGGGCGGGCGATGTGATACTGAAAGCCGGCAAAAAGACTATAAGGAAAGCCGGCGACATACGAAGCGTTCTGGGAGCGTTCGATGAAGGCGAGAAAATACCGTTCGAGATACTCCGCCGGGGGACAAAACAGACTCTGCAGCTTGAGGCCGCGGCGCCGGATGAATCCGCCGATATGATTCATATTCCGGATCCGGATGCCTTAATCGATCTTATCGGACTTGATGAGCTTGATATTCCCGAGGACTCGGACACGTCCGATATAGAAGACGATGCGGATATATTGCGTTTTCGCCTGCGCGCGCCGGAGATGGGTGAAAAGGGCATTCTGCACGTGGCGCCCGTTCCGGGAAGCGCGGGCAAGAGCGTGAAGATAAGGAAAATGGCGCCGGAGGGAACGGATATCTGACAAATGAAGTCGGAAATGCGGAGGCTATTTCACCACAAGAAAAGCGCGGGAATGAGTCCGGCCGCGCGCGAACAGCCTCAGTATGTACATTCCCGGCTTCAGTGATTGCAGGATGAAGGATTCCTCGAAGGTCCCCGTTCTTGCGGTTTCACGCCGCGCTGCCGACGGCAGGACCGGAGACAAACGGCCGAGCGCGTCGAATATGGTCAGCGAATACGAGATCTCCCGGGAGGGGAGTGCAATGGGAACGCTCATGGCGCTATGACGCGAAATCGAGAACGGATTCGGGTAAGGCGCTCCGATTTGCGGATCTCCCGGCGCTTGGGGCGCCGATCCGCCGGAAGCCAGGCCGCCGTTGGAGGTGTTTCTGATTTCTCCGGAATAACCCCACGCCCAACCGAGATCGCTGTTGAGGAAGGTCCAGCCGGACCAAGCCACGCGTTCCTTCAATGGAAATTCCGACCAGTCGCTCCCGCCATTGTAGGTTTTGTAGATAACGCTCCCTCCGTCCCCGCCGGTTCCGATGGCGATGGCGTCATGCTCGTTGAAAAATTGAAACAACTGGAATCCGGTTTTCGGCAGTATTTCCCAGCTCACGCCTCCGTCAGTCGTGCGGTATAATTCGCTGCCGCCCGGTCCCGAAAGCAGCGCGAAGCCTTTCAGAGGACTTACGAACTGGCTTGAAGAAATGTATTGCCTGTTCGGGGACCACGAATAATCCCAGGTGCGACCGAAATCAGCGGACCGGCCGATGCCGTTGCCTCCGACGTAGACAATCCGGCCGGGAGGGAATACAAACATATTCCTCCCTGTTCCGTATTGCGAGGCGAATTCCCGATTGACCAGTATGGAATCCCATGAAACGCCGGCATCCGTGCTGAGCAGAAGCACGCCGTATGACACTCCGATCAGCACAGTGTCGCGGGAAACGGAGAATATGCCTTCCGGCTGGGCGAAAAGTTGCGGATCGTAGGATATCGGAAGTGAACCGGCGAGTGTCCAGGTTCTCCCCTGGTCCGACGCGCGAAACAGATACGGCTGCCAGGTTTTATCGAAACCGAAGCCGTAACCTTCCTGCCGATTGTACATGGATGCTTTACGGATGGTATAACCTGCAGCCGGTACGGTCTCGTCCCAGCGCGCGCCCCCGTTCGAGGTCACCAGGACGGTGTTGGAGTGCGTGAGCGCCGCGCCGTTGCGAGGGTCCTGGAAAAGCACCTGCGCAATGCTGCCGAGGAAACCGGCGCCGTGCACGATCGCCCACGATTCTCCGCCGTCGGAGCTGCGAAGAATTCTGCCGCCATCACCCGCGATGTATCCCACGCTTTCGGATGTGAAGGCGCCCGCGTAAGGCGAGCTTTCAGGAAATGCCGCGGCGGTAAGGCTGATGTTCCATGTCTCGCCTCCGTCGGTTGATTTATTCACGACGTATTGCCCGTCGCTGAGTATAAAAACGGTCTGTCTGTCCGTTCCCGTTGTGAACACGTCCAGATTGTACTCGAAACCGTAGATATCCATCTCGGTCCAGGTCACTCCGCCGTCTCTTGTGCGCAACACGCGGCCGTCGCGGACCTGCCAGCCGAAAAGGCTGTCAACGTAAACGAGGCGCGCCAATCCGCGCGCATCGAGAGAGGTGTCGCGTTTCCAAGTCGCGCCGGCATCGCCGGAACGGTAAAGCGCGTTGCCGGTATTGGCCCACCAGAGCGTCGGGGACTGGATGAACACCGATCGCACCTGATCCGGAGCGACTCCCATGGCGCGCCTTTCCCAGTTCAGGCCGCGGTCGGTGGTAACGAAAAGTTCGTCATAACCCATTTTAACGACCGCCGACGAGTCGTCGATGCCCGCCAAATCCGTGAGATAGCCGGCCGTCACGGACCCCTCACGGATTCGGCGCCAGGTCCATCCCCAGTCCGTGGAACGCACGATCAGGCCGTTCTGTCCGGCGGCGATCACGATCGAATCGCCGAAGCAATGGACGCGGTCGAGAGAGGAGTACGCAAGCGGTTTCCGGTGCCAGTTGCGTCCCATGTCGTAGGTGACCAGCGCGTTGCCGTCGTCGCAGACGGCGACGGCGAAGTTAGTGCCGAGCGCAACGATATCGCCGATCACTCCGCCGCGGGGAAGGGGGTTCTGCCATCCCCAGCCCTGGGCGCGAGCCGCGGGAGGCACGGCAACCATAAGCAGGAGGGCCAATAAAGCCCCGTATGACGAACGCTTGATCCGGATTTTCGGAGAATTATTTCGGTAGATTGTCCGCGCGGCGCCCGTAATCGTCATTTCTTCCCTCGTCGGTTGCCGGACAATACGATTCCGGGACGATACAAGCAATTCATTTTTCAGCGCCCTTTCCTGTTGCCGGCTGATGCCGGAAGGGAATATCCGGCTTCTGGATATCACAGCCCGAGAGTGAAAGCATGTTGGATGAGGTTGAAAACCGGCACGCCTTTTTCCCAGGTGATTGCGAGCACGTCGAAGCGGCACGGAGCATCGGGAAAGCCGTTTTCGAGGAGCCATCCCGTCGCAACGCGGGCCAATTGCCTTTGTTTCGAGCGCGTGACGGAGCTTTCGGGCGCGCCGAACCGGTCGTTCGTTCTGGTCTTCACTTCTATGAAGACGGTGGCGCCGCCATCGCGGGCAATAATGTCTATTTCTCCGCGGCCGTATCTGTAATTGCGCTCGAGTATTTCGTACCCGAGCGATTCGAGATGTGAAGCGGCGAAATTCTCGCCCGTGCGGGCGGTGTCGAGATTCTCGGGCATGGGGTCGATGTTTCCTCGGGCGACCTCTTACGATTCCGCTCGGATCGTTTTCTCTCTTTCGACCAGCGCCGACACAACCCTGATTTCCGCGAAAGTTATCTCGGCATCGACCATGGACTTGACTTTCTTGAGATCCGGCCTGCGCATTTTTTGGAGCGCAGCCCGTATCTGATGCTGCCGTTTCGGAGGCAATAAAGCGTCCATATCGAGAGCCACTCCTCTTCCGAGCAGTTCGGCGATATGTTGTGAGACTATTCCGTCGGTCAATTCTCTTTCGGCTGCAATTTCAGCCAGAGACAGGCCTTGCGCGCAAAGCGCAAGGGTGGAGCGGACTGACGGGGACAGGGCCGGGAGGGCGTCGCGGGCGCGGGCGGCGGCTTCGGCCGTCCCGCGCTCATGCATATGCTCGCGCACGGCGTTGAGCAGGTGGCGTCCCACTCTTTTCATTGTCACCGGGCCAATTCCTTCGACGGCGTCGAGTTCATCCTCGTTCGTGGGCGCGGCGTTCGCCACGTTCACGAGCGTCTCATCGGATATCAGTACATGTGACGGAATGAGCAATTCTCCGGCGATGCGTCTTCGAACCGCGCGGAGCGCTTCGAACAGAACAGGATCGCGCAATTCCCCTTTCAAGGCTTCTCCGTATGCCGGCAGTTCGTATACCTGGATTTCGCGTCCGAGCTTCTCGCGTCCGAGTTTCGTCAGTCTCAGAGCCGGCCGCGTTCTTTCGGATTTCCCGAGCCAACCGAGTCCGATCAGCGCATCGATTACCCTGAACAGCGAATCCCGGCCCTCCTCCGCCGCCTTTCCGTAGCTCGGCGCGCTGGAAAGGCGGAACTGCTCGATGCGCTTTGATTTTCCGCCTCGCAACACATCCACGATCACATGACTCCCGAATCTTCCGTTCAATTCCGCCACGCAGGTCATGACGGCCGTTGCGCAGCGTTCGAAGACGTCCTCCGGCGTTTCACTGCGATAGATCGGCGTCGAAGACAGGCAGTTATCGCATTTGCCGCAGACGCCTTTCACATCGTCTTCGTGGAAATACTCGAGTATCATGTTTCTTCTGCACGCCGAGCCGAGAATATAGCGCTCCATGGCTTGCAGTTTTTCGTTCTGGCGGCGCATTAGGGCTTCGAGGGACTTGTAGTCGATGGCGAGATCCCGCGACGGCACGCGGGCGCCGAGCAGGGCGATTCCGCCGGCAATTCTTCCCGAGTGGAAATCAACGATGCCGAGCGCATGAAGTTCCCGCAGGCCGGCCACGATCTGGTCTTCAGGACGGAAGGTTTTTTCCGCCACTTCGCCGATGAAGAGATTCACCGGGTAATGAAACGCCTCGCCGCCGGCTGTTCGCAGGAGGGCGACCGCAATCGGCGCGAGCGCGTCGGGCGCGGCTTCAATCAACCACTGTCTCAGACGATCCGGCGGGTACAGAATCCGCACCGTCGTCTCGGCGTACTGCGATTCGATGCGGCGAATATATCCGCTTCTCTCCAGAAGATCGAGAGCTCCGCGGACGGCGGCCTCTCCGGCTTTTCCGATCCCGGCCGCTATGCTCTGCGCGCTCAAATTGACGAGCCCGCGGAAAGTCTGTCCCAGCTGCGTCCCCGCGGCGTTGTGCAGATGCCCGTAGACGGTCTGAACCATCGCCCTGTCCGGATAGGTTTGGCGTATGAAGAATTCAGGCAGCGACCTGTCTCCTGCATGATGAAGCAAGGTGCAGACGCTTTCCCTTCCGTCGCGGCCTGCGCGGCCGGCTTCCTGGTAGTACTGCTCGATGGTTCCGGGCATGTCGTGATGCATCACGAAGCGGACGTCCGCCTTGTCGATTCCCATTCCGAAGGCCGTGGTTGCGACTATGATCCGGGTATCACCCCGCATGAAGCGTTCCTGTGTTTCCTTGCGGCGGACGTCGTCGAGTCCGGCGTGATACGCTTCCGCCCTGATACCGTGGCCGGCCAGCATCCCGGCGAGTTCCTCGACGGTATTCCGCGTCCCGGCGTAGACTATGCCCGTTTCGCCTCCTCCGCAGGCTTGCAGGATGGCTTCCCGCTTCCTGACGCCCTTCGCAACCCTGAAAGTCAGGTTCTCCCTGTTGAATCCCCGCACAATTATATTCGGATTCCGCAATCCCAATTGCCGCACAATGTCGTCCCTTACATCCGGCGTCGCCGTCGCGGTCAGCGCGGCTATGGGTGGTGATCCGAGGCGCTCGACGGCGCCGCGCAGCTTCATGTAACTCGGACGGAAATCGTGCCCCCATTCGCTGATGCAATGGGCCTCGTCGATCGCGAAGAGTGAGACGCGCACGCCGCTCATCCTTTCGAGGAAAGCCTGGCTTTCGAAGCGTTCGGGCGCCACGTAAACTAGTTTGTAGAAACCGCGGCGGGCCTTTTCCATGCGCTCCGCCGCGTCCCTGAAATCCAGCATTGAATTGATCACTGTGGCCTTGATTCGGGCCTTCTCAAGGGCATCCACCTGGTCCTGCATCAAGGAGATCAAGGGCGATACGACTATCGTCAGACCGTCGAACAACACGGCAGGGGTCTGGTAGCAGATGGATTTGCCGCCTCCGGTCGGCATGACCGCGAGAGTATCGCGGCCTTCGAGGATAGAGCGGACTATCTCATCCTGTCCGGGCCTGAAGTCCGCATAGCCGAAATGCCTGCGAAGCGCTTCGCGGGCATTTTCGAGGTTCGTTTTTTCCGTGTCCGTTGTCATGTCGCGCTCTTCCGAAGGCCGACCCATTGTACCGGCGGGGGGAAGATTTTGTTCCCGGTCCGAAGCGGAAAATATCGCAGGGGTGTCCGGCATTTGAGTCCGGGCGCGCTCGCGCGTGCCGTGGGGGCGCAGGCGATATCCGTAAACGGACGGCGGGGGCGGAGTCCGTGGCGGAGTTTGCAGGCGTCAGGCTGGATAATAGGGCGCAAGCTGATCGGACATGAAACGCGTCACGGCCGCTATAACACCGAAATCATCGAGATACCCGACTATCGGCGCCAGATCGGGCATGGCGTCGATGGGCGATATGAAGTACAGCAGCGCGGCGACGACGACGGCCTTGCGCTGCCAGGGAACGTCGAGGTCCGTGAAGTAACGCCATAGAGCCAGCAGATCCTGCGCGAAGCGGAGTTTATTTCCCGCTTCGTTCATCTTCTGTTCGAAACGGCCGCTGACCTCGCGGGACTTCTCCCGATACTGTTCCTCGTCGAGTTCAGCCCCGAGTTCGTAGTCTTCAAATATCCTGTCGAGTTCCTTCTCCATGAGATTCTCCGATTTGAAACATTGCGCGCGTTGCCGTTCGGAATAACCGGCGGGACAAGCTGGCTCGGATGACGCGGGGGCCTGGGAAAATCCGAGCCGCGTCACGCCGGAGTATGCGCGGTTATTGTTCGAAGCTCTTTAAAGCGCCGTTTGCGTCGGGATGTATGTCGATCACCGTATTCATACCCGCGATTCTGAAAATCTTTTCAACGAAGGCGCTGAGACTGCTGAGCTTCACATCTCCTTCCGCGTCGCGGGCGGACTTCACGCAGGCCGCGACGACTCCCACCTCGCGGCTGTTGATCTGTTTGATGCCCTGGAAGTCCAGAACGAGTTTCGAGTCGCCCCGTCTTATCCGGCTCCTCGCTTCCTCGAGCAGTTCCCAACCGCTCCCCTCGGAGAAATACTGCCTCACCTCTATGACGGAGGCCTTGTTCGAAGATGGATTCATGCTGCTCATATGCTCCTCACTGCCGACTCTGTGGAACGAAAGAAAGTTCGAGGGTGGAATATACGAATAATAGACTTCGGGATGCAGACCGATCACGCCCGCGCGGGCCTACATCAACGCTTTAACCACTACGAGAGCGGCGAGGACGGCGACCAGATCGGCGATCAGGCCGCTCGCCAGGGCGTGGCGCGTATTGCGTATTCCTACGGCGCCGAAGTATACGGCGAGCACGTAGAACGTGGTTTCCGTGCTGCCGTACAGAGTGGACGCAAGCACACCTATGAACGAATCCGGGCCGTAGGCGCTCATTATCTCGGTCATTACGCCGAGCGATCCGCTGCCGGACAGCGGGCGCATGAGAGCCATCGGCAGGACTTCAGCCGGAAAACCGATGAGGTCGGTCGCCGGGCGCGCGGCCGCAATGAGCATGTCCATGGCGCCGGAAGCCCTGAACACCGCGATTGCGACGAGCATCAGCACGAGGTAAGGGATGATTTTCACCGCCACTGTGAATCCTTCCCGGGCGCCTTCCACTGCCGCTTCATAGACCTTCACTTTTTTCGCGGCGCCGTAAATCACGAAAAAGAGCAACAAGGCGGGGATAGCCATTGCTGAGAGGGCCGATACTGCTATTTTCAAGGCTTCCATCAGGCGGTCTCCTCCTTCATGCGGAAAACGCGCAAGCGCTGGAGCAGCTTGGCGGCCGTCACGCCGGCTACGGCGGCGGTGAGCGACGCGAGAAAGGTTGTGCCGATGATTATCGCCGGATCGGCGGAGCCGGACGCGGCCCGCACGGCGACGGCCGTGGCGGGGATCAGGGTGACGCAGGACGTGTTCATCGCGAGAAATGTGCACATCGAATTCGATGCCGTTCCCGCGCTCGGATTGATGCGGTTCAGCTCCTCCATCGCCTTCAGTCCGAAGGGTGTGGCGGCGTTGCCGAGACCCAGCATATTGGCAGAAACATTCATGAGTATGGCCGCGATGGCCGGATGATCCGGGGGCACTTCGGGGAATAAACGTACCGTCAAGGGCCTGACCAGCGCCGCCAGCCGGGCCACGAGACCCGCCTGTTCGGCGATCTTCATGACGCCCAGCCAGAGAGCCATTATGCCTATCAATCCGATCGCGATTTGAACCGCGAGCGCGGCGGCGTCGAAGGCGGCCGCGGTGACGGCGCGCATAGCGACGAAACGCACGGGCTCCATTTGAAGCGACCACGCAGGCCCTTCTCCGACGGGCGTCGCGGCGACGGCGCCGGTGAGGGTTCCGCCGCCCAGCGCACGGGCCATGGTCCGAAAAATTTCCGGGCTGTCGTCGCCCGGGGTGAGAACCGCGCTTCCGCGACCGTCCTCGCGCATGATTATTACAGCGCGCATCGTCACATCCGTCCCGCAGGACGCCATCGAGGGGAAGTGCTTTCTTATCTGGTCGGCGCCGAGCGTGATTTGCAGTTCGTGCCGGCCTGATCCGATGCCGTCCCCGGCAGGCTCGCTCCCGAGAAGGATCCAGGGGATCCCGTTGCCGTAAGCATTGGTCAGGCCGTCATGGATATCGCGTCCGGCGGCGGCAAGGATTCCTGCCGCGATGAGCGCGAGCCAGAGATGGTTGAGCATGAGATTGATCCGGAAGAAAGTTCAGACTGCATGCGGAAGAAGCGGACACCACCCTCCAGAATGTGAAGCCGCAGGCTCAGGGCAGGACTTCCGTCTTGACCCCCGTGATTTCGTGCAATGTCGGATCGACCGCATGCACCTCGTCCTCGCCCACAGAGACGGCCCTGAAGCGCGCCGTTCCTTTGGCGTCGGTCATGGCGACGAGCGAATGGTTCAGGCGCACAAGAGCGAAAGCCGCCGGGGCGCCGCTCCCCTTTTCAACGACCGTGACCTCCACATTCTTTGAGCCTTTCTGCGCGTATCCTTCCGCCGCCAGGAGAGCGGCATAGGCGGTCCAGGCGATGTTCCTGGAAAACAGAGGCGCCAATGTCTTGTCGTAGCTGCGGGGTCCCGGCGAGGGCAGGACGAGATTGATCTGCCTGAGCGACGGGATTTCTTCGCGCGGCTGCAGCCGGTACGCCATCGGTTGAATTCCCACGTATGTGTATTCGCGTGTCGCGCTTATCAGGCGGTCCGCCAGGATTTTCGCGCCGGACGCGCCGTTTATCCTGGCGGTCATGCGGCTTGCCGATCTCTTCAGTGAGAATTGCCATATCGTAGCGCCTTTGGCGGCTGTAATCGCCGAATGCCGGGCTTCTCTGCTTAACAAGTAAAGCCGCTCCACGAGCGCGCCCGAATGCTCCAGCAATTCCGCGAGATGTTCCGCGGCCTTTACATCCGGCCGGTCCTCCTCCTTCGCCACGGAATGATCCGTCAGGTCCACCAACACCCGCTTGCCGTGCAGCGCGCCTCGCGCGATCGGAGCCAGGACTATCGGATCCTGAACCCCGGCGCCGCTCAGGGCTTCGGTTTTTCCGAAATAGCCTGGCGCGGTCACCTTCACTTCGAGGCCGTCGGTTTTTATGCCGGCTATGGCGTATTCTCCGGTCTCCGAGCCGGAGGCGCGCCTGCCGTCAGGCATGGTGATGAGCGCCCTGGAAACGGGTTTCCCGTCCGAGCTCATGACCAGCCCGCGCGTGAAGAGAGCGTCGGGCGACGTCGTCAGCGCGCCTTCCGCCTTGACGGGGCCGTTGGAGACCTGCAGCGATACGGACTGCCGGCCGGAGGGGGACAGGCGAAGGGTCGCGGCGCCGCCGGCTGTATAGAGAACGGTGTCATGCCCGATCGACGAAGTGAAGCGCAAAGGAAGACCGTCGGGGACAGGCTTGCCCGTGCTGTCGGCCGCCTCGATGGAGACAAGCGCCAGGGCCTCCTCGTCCGGAGGCAGAACCGGCGGATCCACCGTCAATCTCAAGACGGAAAGAGGCACGCCGATGGAGAAATGGAGTTCGAAAGGAGCGGAGGAGTTTTCATTGCGGTTGCGCACCTGTGCGGCGAGCCGGTGAAAGCCGGGCGCCAACTCCTCGGAAGGCGTGGATGTGATCCGGTTCGTCTTCGCGTTGTAGGAAAAACCCTCTTCCTTTCCGTCTATCCAGACCCTTATCGACTCGTCTCCGATCTCCGAGTTGTCGGTCACCTGTATTTCGAGCTTGGGTCTCGATTCCTCGAAATAGGGCGGAGACGCGTACTCCAAACGCGGAACACCCGCGCGCAGGTAGCGCCCCAGACCGCGGAAAATTCCCCAGGCCTGTATTTCGTTGAATTCCCGAATCCTCAAACGCTGTTCCTCGTAGGCGCTCGTGAAGAATGACGCTTCCACCAGCACCGAAGTCATGTTCGCGTCTCTCAGCACAGCGAATCCTTTGCCGGGATAAACCAGGTAATCCGACATGGCGCCGTCGAAGGTCGCGAGCGATCCCGGGTTCCCCATCACGAACGCGAGATCCCTTTGTATATATCTTGCGAGGTCGTGGCTCGACGGCTTGTATCCGGGTTCTCCCGGGCGCCCGTGATAGAAAGTCGCGGTGTAGTTGGTGAAGCGGTTGTCTGCGGCGTTATGATGTATCGAAATGAACACTTCGGCGTTGTTTGCATTGGCCTGCTGCGGCCGCGCCGGAAGGGGCACCGGCGCGTCGGTCTCGCGCGACATCAGCACGTTGGCGCCGGCCTGCCGCAGATAATCGCGCAAAGCTAGCGCAACCCTTAAATTGACGTCGGCCTCTACAACATCCCCGGCCGGACCCGTTCCAGCCCTGTCGTCTCCTCCGTGACCGGGATCAATGAAAATGGTTTTGCCGCTGTATGCCGTCGAGAAGGCCCGTATCGCCGAGTCGCGCGCGGTTTCTTCCTCCCAATCAGCCGGCTTGACATAATACACGGAAGTTCCGCAACTTGAGAGCAGATACATCGCCGAAACGGCGAGTGAAAGATTCAGTATTATGCGAAAAGTCGACATTCGGCCGGACGCGATTCCGGCAATCAATATACCGAGTCAACAGTGTATGGACAAGCGAATGAAGGCAGATGACCCTATATCGAACCCCGCCGATTTCTATGACGCGCTTTCCGATCAGTACGATTTCATGACCGACCGGGCGGGCAGGGTCAGCCGCGAGGCTGAGCTGCTGCTGCCTCTCGTCAGGGAAGAGGTGCTGCGCAGCGCGGCCGACATGGGTTGCGGCACGGGAGTGCATGTTCACGCTCTCGCTTCGCTGGGTGTGCGTGCGACGGGTTTCGACATATCCGAAGGCATGCTGAAGAAGGCCCGGGAATCAGGGGATTACGGCGGGAACGCGGTATTTGTGCGCGGCGATTTTCTCGCCCCCGCGCTCGCCGACTCCGGCCCCTGGGACGCGGTTTTCTGTCTCGGCAATTCGCTTCCCCATCTGAAAGGGCCGGACGCTCTCCGAGAAACATTCGCCTATTGGAGGATGCATCTGAACGAACGCGGGTTGGTGATCGCGCAGGCGCTGAACTTCAACCGCGTGTTGCAATCCGGAGAGAGAATAGTCGGAATCCGCAGGGATGCGGCGGGCGTGATAGTGCGCTTCTACGATTTCACCCGGCCCCGCATCACTTTCAACATACTGTCCATAACAGGCGATTCGACGGTCCCTTCCCATACACTGCGCTCCACGCTGCTTTGCCCTTTCACGCGCGAGGACTTGCGGGAAGCGGCGCTTTCGGCTGGATTTGAAAGCGTCCGCTTCTTCTCGACTCTCCGGCGCGACGAATGGAGCGAGGATTCGCGGGATACGGTGATGATCGCGCGTCAAGCGCCTGATTGATCTCTCGTACCCAGACCTCCAAGGTATCGCGCTCGTCGGGTTCCGATACGGTCCGCACATTCTCATTCATCAAATCAGCAAGAAGAAAAAATGAAAATTCTGGTTCTCGGCGCCGGTCTTGTCGGATCGGCCATCATACGCGACCTCGCCCGCGAAGACGGTTTTTCCGTCACAGCCGCGGATGTTTCCCAAGACGCGCTCGACCGACTGAACGGGCTCGAGCATGTGACCAGGATGCGGGCCGACCTGTCCGATCCGGCGAAAATACGAGAGCTCGCCGGTTCGCACGACCTCGTCGCGGGGGCGCTGCCGGGCTTCATGGGATACGCTGCGACTCTGGCTTGCATAGAGGCCGGAAGGGATGTCGTCGATATTTCATTCTTCCCCGAAGATTCCTTGGCCCTGGACACCCCGGCACGTGAACGAGGCGTGACTGCGATCGTGGATTGCGGCATAGCTCCGGGTTGCAGCAACGCCATACTCGGGCATGCGGATGCCGAATTCGACAGAACGCGCAGATTTCTCTGCTATGTGGGCGGTCTGCCCGCCATCCGCAGGAAACCCTGGGAGTATGCGGCGGTGTTCTCCCCCGCCGACGTTCTGGAGGAATACACGCGCCCCGCGCGCTACGTAGAAAACGGACGACTTGTGACCGTGCCCGCCCTGACGGACGTAGAGCACTTGGATTTTGACGGCGTAGGCACCCTCGAGGCGTTCAATACAGACGGCCTGCGGACGCTGGCCTTCACGATAAACGCGCCTGACATGAAGGAAAAAACCTTGCGCTATCCCGGACACGCGGACCTGATCCGCGCGCTGCGCGACACCGGCTTTCTCGACACGAAGCCTGTGCGGGCGGGGGACGCTTGCGTTCGCCCCATAGACCTCAGTTCCGCCGTGCTTTTTCCGGCCTGGAAACTGCCCGAAGGCGAGCAGGACTTGACTGTGATGCGAGTGATTGTGGAGGGAGAGAAGGGCGGCGAATCGCTGCGCCGCACCTTCGATCTTCTAGACCGCTACGATACCGGCACCCGAACGACATCAATGGCCCGGACGACGGGTTATACGTGCGCCGTCGCGGTCCGCCTGGTAGCGTCCGGGCTGTACAAGCGGCCCGGCGTGTCGCCGCCCGAGTACCTGGGCCGCCGGCCGGAAATTTTCCAGACCCTATTAAAGGGCCTGGAGGAACGTTCCGTTGTATTCCGCGAACGCGTCGAGAGCATCACCCGTCCGGCGGGTGAATGAAGACGCGCTCTAATTGACGGTGAAGTTCGTTATGGTATGTTCTTCGTCATCTCTTATCGATCCGGACCATGTTTTTACCGAACCGAAGCGGATGATTCTCACCTGGCAAGCTTTGGCTTCGCCGCTGAAGTGTTCCACTTTCACCGTGTAGCCGCCTTTCGGAAGCTGCTTCAGACTGAAAATGTTTTCTGACTCCGCCATTGCAGCACCCGCTTGATATTGCCGGCCGACAGATCATGCGCGGCGAAAAACGAGGAATAAGCGCATCGAACGGGTAAATCAGACCTGTGAAAAATTGCGTCATAAAAACAGTGGAGCGGATTCGGCTGTCCGAGTCCCGGCACGACATTGTTTTTCCGTCGTGCCGGGAAGCATGCGCGAGCGGCTGTGCATGTCTTCACGAGGAAGCCGGCAGGTTGTCACGAGTGGCTGTGCGAGTCTCCGCGAGGACGCTGGCAAGTCGTCACGAGTGGCTGTTCAGGGCTTCACGAGGACGCCGGCAAGTTTGCGCGAGCGCCTGTGCATGAGTGCTTCAAGAGTTCGCTGGTGCGCGAAAGGCGCCGGGAAGCGTGCGCGAGTGGCTGTGCAGGTCTTCACGAGGACGCCGGCAAGTTTGCGCGAGCGCCTGTGCATGCGTGCTTCAAGAGTTCGCCGGTGCGCAAAAGGCGCCGCGAAGCGTGCGCGAGTGGCTGTGCAGGGCTTCACGAGGACGCCGGCAAGTTGTCACGAGTGCCTGAGCAAGTTGCCGCGAGGACGCCTGCAAGCGAGCAAAAGCTGCTTGTGAGCATACATCAAATGCCGTGCAAGCATGTAAAGGAGCGTGCAAGTCTGCTTCCGGCGCTCGTCAGCGCTTGTTAAGTCCGGGGAAGTTCGCGCGAGCGGCTGTGCAGGCCGTCACGAGGGCGATTGCAAGTTGTCACAAGTGGCTGTGCAGGTCGTCACGAAGGACGCTGCAGTTGGTGGAAAAACAGTGAAAGCCGGCAAAAGGACTCATGCAAGTCGTCACGAGGACGGCTGCAGATTTGCGCGTGGGGCCTGGGACGTTGGACGTTGAACGTTGAACGTTGGACGTTGAACGTTGGGGGGGAGTGTACAATTTTTTGTGTAAACGGGGAAATTTAGATAGGCGATCACAAAGCCGCCCACCGTGGGGCCCGCGGGACGGCGGCGCGGCGAATCGCTGCGCCGCACCTTCGATCTTCTCGACCGCTACGATACCGGCACCCGCACGACATCAATGGCCCGGACGACGGGTTATACGTGCGCCGTCGCGGTCCGCCTGGTAGCGTCCGGGCTGTGCAAGCGGCCCGGCGTCTCGCCGCCCGAGTACCTGGGCCGCCGGCCGGAAATATTCCAGGCCCTATTAAAGGGCCTGGGGTAACGTTCCGTTGTATTCCGCGAACGCGTCGAGAGCATCACCCGTCCGGCGGGTGGATGAAGACGCGCACTAATTGACGGTGAAGTTCGTTATGGTATGTTCTTCGTCATCACGGATGGATCCGGACCATGTTTTTACCGAACCGAAGCGGATGATTCTCACCTGGTAAGCTTTGGCTTCGCCGCTGAAGTGTTCCACTTTCACCGTGTAGCCGCCTTTCGGAAGCTGCTTCAGACTGAAAATGTTTTCTGTCGCGTTGCCGGAAGGATAGGTCCAGTCCCTATCCAGCCGCACCGAGCCGTCCACGGACAGCTTGCTGCCGAAGTACACATGCATGTTATTCGGTCCGTAGACGTGCAAGTCGAGATCGGCCGAGGAGCCGGAGGAGTTGACCCAGCTCAATGTCGCCTGAAATTCGCCTGTTCCCATCGGGCTGGTCGGCTGAGGCCATTCGTCGGGCCGTCCTTCGCGCCATTCGCCGCCACCGGGACTTTCCAGCGTGGTCCAGCCGCTTGGCCCGCTCAGTCCCCAGTTTTCAAGAGGACGGTCGATGCTTCCCGTTGCGGGTATGGTGTAGGTCCATGTTTTCGGGAGTTGTGAGAGAGTGCCGGGCTGCGTCCGTGAAATCCAGATCTGGTATGCGCCCTGAGGGAGGATCGCGTGAGTCGGCTGCCGCGGTCCGCCTGTCGGGTAGCTGCCCGAGGCTCCGGCGCAGACACCCACCAAGTCATACCATGCCGCCTGCGCCGGATATTTGAACGTGACGCTCTTGACTGTCAGCGCATAATAGTACCCGGGAACACCGGTATATTCGAAACCACCCTGGGATTGCGGCCCGCCGGGTTTGCTCATGCCCTCAAGTTTCACCAGCGTATACTCGCCGAGCTCGAGCACATCGGCGCCGACCACACTCGAAGCGGCATCCGTGTATGATGTCGGGACCACCGTCCACTTTTCGGCAAGAGCATTGTACCTCATGATGAAAAGGGCCGACGGATCCTGACCTGCCGGGTATTTCATGATGATACGCACCGGCCAGTTGAACGTGAAGCCGACCGGTCCGAATCGCGTACAAGAGCCGATCTGCGTGGCGCCGGCCGGCAGCGGCTTGGGCAGTTCTACCGGAGTCTCGACGGAGAATGCCACCGTGGCGGCAGTGCCGTCTTCGTTCGGCGGCACTACACCGGGAACTATTTCCATTCCGTTGCCGGACGGGGTTTCCAGCTTTCCGCCGCTCTGGGAGTCGACGGTCTTGACGGCCGTTTCGGGATCGTTCGGTTTGTCGACGGGATTGTTGTCCTTGGAGCAGGACGCCAGAAACAGAGCGATGATGAAACAAAGGGCGGCCTTCGTGAGTCGAAATGCGGATTTCATAAAAAACCTCGATGAAGTTTATGGGATGCGCTTTGCTGACGCCGGACTGCGGAAACTTCGTAAGAACTGATTTATTGCGGACAGAATACTCTCTCAAAGCAAAATACCTTCGGTCGTAAACAAGTGCAACACTTCGAGTCCGAGTTTCGATTCGGCATTCGGCGCCGGGCGAACTGTTGCGCCTCCGCGCGCTTCATCGGAAAAACCTAAGCCATTGAGTGCCGCACATGACGCGGTATGGACAGTTTCTGCAAACTTTGGTCAGTTGCATGCCGGTTTCCTGCGGAGGCAGAAACGGCATCGACGGGTCGGTTATTTCATCGATCAGGCCGCAAACCACCCGTTCCAGTTTCGAAAACGCTTCCACGGGGTCATCCCGGTCCGCGAGCAGAGGCGCTTCGTATTTCGCGCCGAGAGCGGGGTTGTCCAGAAACAGCAGCATCGGCCGCAGGCGCAGCGCATCCGCATTCGCCGCGCGCATATACAGCATCGCGTATACCGGCAACTGCATCGACGATATGGACTGCCTCCAGGTGGCGGGATCTTCAGGGTCCAGCCGGTCGAAGAAGATATGAGAGGATGAACTCGATCCGGTTTTATAATCCATGATGACGGTGTCGCCGTCGCGGTGTTCGATGCGATCGATTTTTCCGGTGATTATCGCGTCGAGGTATCCGATATCCAGGCGCTTCTCCGCCGCTATGATCGAGACTTCATGCGATTCCACAAGGGGTTTCATGTATCGGACCACATAGTCCCGCATTCTTCGCCGCACCTGTGAATACAGCAGGAGATCGTCGCCCCCGGCATACGCGAAAGTCTCGTGGAACAGCCGGTCCACAATGCCGTCCATCTTCACCGTATCGGCGTCCGCCGGCGACAGGACCGACGCGCCGTCCGCGGAGATGTGGTCCTGATGGAATTCCTGCAGGACTCCGTGCACGAATGTGCCGATGTCGACCGCTCCAGTCCGGTCGTCGGCGTTTCTCTTCTCGTTCAAGTCCAGCGCATGCCTGTAGTAAAAACGGCGCGGGCAGGCGAGATAAGCGTCGAGGGAAGAAGCGCTGTAGCGCATGCCGCGGAGCAGTCCGGCCATTCGCGGCGTTTTTTCCAGCGGTCCGGGGGGGCCGCCCTCGAGGCGTATGGAAGGCGCGGCAACGGCGGAGTTTATCTCGCCGCCGGTCTTCTGCAGTTTCCAGATCATGGCCTCCACGAAGCGGCTGCGTTCTTTTCCGGAACCGCTCGAATAGAAGAAATGCGCTTCCCTGCAGCCGGCCAGGAGCTGGTGCATTGTATAAGTAATTTCATGTTCGATACAGTTGCGCTGCGGGACCCCCAGGGCTTCACGGACTGAGGGCGGCAGAAGAGGCGGCGCTCCCGGCCCGCCGGGGAGCGCATCGTCTACGGCGTTGAGCACGATGATTCTGTCGAATGTCAGGCATCGCGTCTCCGACGTCCCGAGTATCTGCAAACCGCGCACAGGAGTTCCGGGCAAATGATGAACTTCGTCCGCCAGAAAGGATCTGAAGAAGGAAATGTATTCCTCGATGCTTTCCAGGCGCGTACGGCGCGCTTCCGACAGTTCTATCCGCCGCATCGCGTCGAGCAGCCGGTCCGCGTGATCCCCGAAATCCGGATGCATGCGCGCGGCGCCTCGTTCGGCTATCGCCGTCAGGACGTCGATGACCGCGGAGGCGAAACTGCCGAGGTCGCCGACTGTCTCGAAACGCGCAATCGTGTCCCTGTGAATGGAAACAAGATGCTCCCGAAGCGCCGCGGCATCGGTGATTCCCGCGTCCGCCGGCATCCGCTTCAACGCTTCTTTATAGCATGCGGTGTCGTTCTCGATATCCGCCAGCCGGAAACGAGCGTGGCGCCGTTCCCCGAAGAATTCCCGTTCCAGAGTGTGAAAGAGAATGCGGGTCACATCGGCGCGCCGCCCGAAGCGGATGTTTTTCGTGAAAGGATGCAGGGCGAAACGCAGATATTCGCGGGCGGCGAGAAGATCGTTCCTTCGCGTCTTCAGCGTCTCGAACAAGCTCGAAAGAAATGCATAGGCCGGAGCGCGCGAAAGCTGATATCCGAGCGAGACGTTTGCGGGACAGCTCTCCAGCGCCGGGAGCAACTGTTGCAGCACCGGAAGCAACGGATCGGCGCTCGGAAGCAACACCAGAGTGCGTTCGTCCAGCGGCTCGCCCCTCTCGATGCATTGCCGCAACAGGCCGGCCGCCGCGAAGACCTGCGAGTGCAGGTCAGGCGCGTCGGTGAAAGCGAATTTCGGCGTATCCTGCGCGTACGGCTCCGCCACGCGGTCCCTCGACGCTCCCAGCATGTCGGTTATCCGTCCGATGCCGGGTCCGTCGCACAAAATCAGCAGGCCGTTGCGCGCAAGCAGGCCGCGGAGTATGGCGGCATGCCGGTACGACACGCGGAACAGACCAGCGGCAATAATCCTTTCTTCGGGTCTTGACAATTCAGCCGGATCGGCATCCGCGACCGCCTCCGCCCTCATTGCCGCCGTGCAGCGGCCGAGCTTCGCAACCTCTTTGTAAAACGGATTGTATAGGTCCGACAAAAGCCGCGCTTCCGGCAACGGCAGGCGGCCGGCCGCGTCCTCGAGCCTCTCGGGTGAAACTCCTGCAAGCTTGATCTCCTCGAGTTCGGAGTAGAGCTTCATTCCCAGCGGAAAAAACGTCGCGAAGGATTTGAACGCGCCGGCGTCGAAATCCCGGCGCGCGCGTCCCGCCATCGCATGCAGCAGCGCGACCGCGTCGAGCGACTCGAGCGGCGTGTCCATGCGCCCCATTCGGGAATGGAAAAGCTCGTCGGTGAGCGATTCCACCGAATGCAGGCCGGGCGGCAGGAACGCCGTGCCGGTTCCGGCGGCTATGCGTCCCAGCAGAAAACGCCCCGGCCGAGCGCCCGGGAAGACAATGCGGATGGAATCGAACGGCGGTCCCGCTTTGAGCACCTCTTCGGCCACCGTCATGAGCAGGTCTGAACCGGCCGGAAGCAGACGCGTCTCCATCACACGATCCTCCGCAGTATCCCCATGTCGACATACGCGATGCAGCCCTCGGTTTTTCTGCCCGGGAAGATCTCCGCCGCCAGCGCCATGTAATTCCGCAATTGCCTCTCATAGGCCTCCTCGTCGTGATCGCCCCCCGTCTTGTAGTCGATGACGAGCAGGCGATCATTCCAGACGTGCAAACGATCCACACGGAACAGCCCGCCGGCCGAATCGACCATGGACTGTTCCCTGTAAACCAGGCAGCCGGGATCAGCGTTGAGAAGTTCCCCGGCTTCGGGCCGCTCCAGGAATGAGATGACGGCTTGCCTTACATTTGCGAGCAATTCCCGCGGAGCGGAGGAAAAATTACAAAGTTCCAACGCCCTGTCCACGATTTCGGCGGCCGCGCCACTGACGCTTTCGATTCGCTCCAGCACCGCGTGCGCCATTTCGCCTCGTTTCTGTTCGCGGTAACCGAACTTGGAGGCCGGCATCTCGATGACGCTGGTTCTGTGTCCGTGGTGGCACATGGGCGCGGCTACGATTTCCACAGCCCTGTCTACAGGACTCTTGGGACGCTTCGCGGGATCGGGCCCGTAGTCTGCGGCTTTCAGAAAGCGCAATGGCGGCGGCAGCGGGCCGGAGTCGTGTCCCGTCTTGATGCGCCCGATCACGTACAATTCGTTTTCGGCCCTCGTAAGAGCCACGTAGAGCTGATTCATGATGTCCGTGCGGCGACGCGAGAGTTCTCCTTCTCGTTTGGACGCAAAGGAGGGAGACAGCTCCCATGCCTTTTTTCTGATTTTGAGCAGAAGGAGTCCGTCTTCACCGGACTCCGGTATGAAATCCGGTTCGCGCGGCGCGGACTCGCCGAGCAGGACGATGGTGACCGGGAAATCCAGACCCTTCGCCTTGTGTATCGTCATCAGCGCAGCCGCATCCGCGCCTTTCGGCAAGGCAATACCCCATAATTCCTCTTCCATGGGATCTTCGGCCGCGTCGAGGAGCGACGACATCGCGTTTTCACCCCTCTGTTCGAGAAGCGCTGCGGCTTCGAGCAGTTGGGAGAAGACCGCTTCTTCCTCAGGAAAGAGATTGAATACATCGAAGATGCGACACGCTTCACAGAGAAGATCGTATGGCGGCACATGCCCGGCAGCTTTGAAGAGCGGATCGAAAGCCGCGCCCCATAAATCCGGCCATGCGGAACGGAAAACCGTGTAGAGCGGAACAGCGGGCGCCGCCCGCCGGCGGTCAATCAAGACGGACTCGACGCCGGACTGGTCCGGGCCTCCGTTCGAAGCCGAGTGCGCCTCAAATATCGATCCGAAAAGGAAGCAAGCGAAAGCGGAGTCATCCACGGGCGAGTCGAGAAAGCGCAGCAGGGCAATCATTTCACCCGCCGTTTTCCTGTGGCGGGCGTCGAGACTGCTGTGCGAGAGAAATGGGATCCCCGCCTCGTTCAGCCAGCCGCTGACGTTTATCACGTCGTCGTTGCTCCGCGCCAGGACTCCGATATCGCCGGGTTTATACCCGCGGCCGAGACAGTCCCGGAAGATCGACAAGAGTTGTTCGCGTCCTGCTTCAGCGCTGTCATCGGCCGCGGCCAGGAGCACCTCCACATGTCCGGCGCCGGCCTTTTCATCCAATGGCGTCTGCCTGCAGCGGTCGAGTCCGCCGGCCGCGGCCGCGGGGCCCCATTCCGGATCCGCCTCCACTTCCTCGAACACGCGAGCGACATACTCCAGGATTGCGCCGCCGCTGCGATGATTGACCGGCAATTCCACTCTCCACGCCGGCGCCGAGGGGAAGGGCTCGCCGCGCTCCAGGGATTTCATGATGCGCCAATCGGCATTCCGGAAAGAATATATGGACTGCTTGGTGTCGCCGACTATGAAAAGACTTCCATCTCTGGACAAAGCCTCTTCGAGCAAGGGTCTCATCGCCGCCCATTGTATCGGCGAGGTGTCCTGGAATTCGTCCAGCAGATAATGGGAATAGCTCTCGCCCAGTTTGAGATAGATACCCGGTATCATGCCCTCCGAGAGGCGTCCGTAAAGAAGACTGTAAACGTCGGACAGCAGCAGCATCCCGGAAGAGCGTCTCATTACATCCAGTTCGTCGGCCAACCGCCGCCAAGCCAGGACATAGGGATAATATGCCGTGCGCGCCGCCGCGACGAACCAATCCGTTACGGCATGCAGCAAAGCGTCTCTCGGTTCTTCAATCAGAGCGAGGGCCGCATCATATCTTTCGGCCGAGTGCTTGCCCTTGTTTATCGCGCTCTCCGCGCGGGGTATTACGCGCGTTTCAAAACAAGACGGACCCGTACGCCGGAATTCCTCGATGAGGGTTCTGAAACGGGCGTTGAGATCCAGACCGGTTTTCAGGGAGGAGTCAACAAATATTTCGAACGCATCCCCGGCGCGCCGCTCGGCTTCTTGCAGTTCCCGGAACCTGTCACGGGTATCCAGCTGCTCGGGTTGAGCCGCCAGAAACTCATGCAGTCGCATGACTTCTTCGCAGATCGACTGATACGGCAGCCAAAAACGCCTTTCGCCGCTCAACATGTCGAGCAGGTTCAGGAAAAGCCGGGCATCTTCTGAACCGGCGTCCATATTCCAGGAAATGCGCTCGAACGCCGCGTCCAGAACAGCGCGTTTGTTTAGAGTGACCTTAAACGACGGGTCGATGCCGAATTCCAGCGCCGAAGCTCTGAGCAGACGCGTTGCGAAGCTGTCTATCGTGCCGATCCGGAAATCGCCGTAGGACTCGAGAATCTCGTCGAGCAAGGCCCCGGCACGGGATCTCGCCGTCTCTTCATCGATGCCCGCGTTGTCGCGGATGAGCTCCAGTTTGTCCTGTTTCCCGAGAGCGATCTCCTTGAGAAAAAACAGGACGCGCTGTTTCATTTCTATCGCGGCGTTGTTGGTAAAAGTCAGCGCCAGTATCTCCCTGAATCCATTGTGCGGCACATTATCCGCCAGCATCAATCCGACTACTCGCCAGGCCAGTTGATAGGTTTTGCCCGAGCCGGCGGATGCCGAGACCAGCGTAAATGAAGGAAAGCGCTTCGGGAAATCTATGATGCCGGACATTGTCTCTGCGTCGCCGCGGTCTTTCGATCCGGCGTCCCGCCTGTTTCAGGGGTAAAATCTGATTCCCAGCGCCGGCAGTATATCGAAACCGAAACCGGGTATGAGGCCGATGACGGGATTCACCTCGAGGAAAATATCTATGGGCGTGTTGCGCGGTATGATGTTGAGTCCGAAAGCGCCCTTGGCGGCTATCAGCACGCCCTTTTCATGTTCGTCGTCATGGTACCAGTAGTCCTTGAACGATCCCTTTTTCCGGACGAACACCCAATGCCCCTTTTCTCCGAATCCCAGAACGGCGCCGACTCCGGCATACAGGCTTACGATTCTCGAACTGAAGGCGTCGGGGAAATGCCACAGGTAGTCCGCATGAATATGAGGATTGCCGAGATGCGAAGTGCCAACCGCGATGTCCCAGGAATTCATCCGGCTCTCCCATATCCTGAAAGTCACCGCCGTCGGTTCGCCGAGGGACAAGCCGAAACCGAAGGACCTGCCTTTCGGACCCTGGGCTGAGAGCGCATTTGCGGCGATGAGAAGAATTGCGAAGACACAGGCGCAAGTCTCACAGGCATTTCTCTTGAAATGAGTTGTTTCATTCATGTCTTCTGCCTCCTTGTGTCGGTTCGGCATATGTTCCAGCTTCCGCGCTGTCGGCCGGATCTCCCGGAGTATGACACTGGAACACGGCGTGAGCTTTCAAGCTCGAATGTATAGAAAAGAATGAAAAAATTCTCATGCGCCCTCTTCCCACTTCCCACATCGCCCCTGGAGAACGCGCAAAAAAACCTGCCGTATCAACCGGAGCCGGAGATGTCCGGAATCAAGCTGCGCAGGGCGGGGAGCAGGTCCGTCGAGGCTAGATCCTTGCGAACAAAGCAAGCCGCGCCCGCGAGCATACCCTCCTCGCGATACGCCGGACTGTCGTGAATCGAGAACAAGACGACCCGCGTCCCGGGATATCGAGCGGTAATAATTTTCGTGGCTTCAATCCCGTTCATGCCCGGCAGCGATATGTCCATGAGAACCGTGGCGGGCTGAAGCGCGTCGAATTTTGCGCACAGGTCTTCCGCCGAGCGGAACACGCGGATCTCCGCTCGAGGAAATTCGACGGACAGCCATTGCCTGAGTGTGTTCCGCACGACGGGGTGATCGTCGACGATGAGAATTGTTATGGAAGCATCGCTAAAATTACTTCGCATATTTTGCAGGTTGCTTATGAGAGTGCTTGGGCAGGCCTTGCGTCTCCTTTCGACACGGTCGTGCCGTTCGGCTTCGCAAAGCGATATATGAGTTCCCTGAGTTCGTTGACGCGAAACGGTTTTGTCAGGTAATCATTGCATCCGGCTTCGAGACATTTATGCTTGTCGGAGGAGAAAGCGTGAGCGGTCAACGCTATTATCGGTATATCGCGGTAAGTTTCCTGTTCCCGCAGATATCTTGTGAGCGTCAGACCGCATTCGTTGCGATGCAGAGAAAGGTCCATCAGTATGAGGTCCACTCGGCGCAGTTCGAGCGCTTCGAGCGTCTGCCTGGTGTCTATTGCGCATACGAGTCTGTAATCGCGTTGCAGCATGGACTTCATCATTTCCTGGGTGTCGAGGTCGTCTTCCACGAGAAGTATCGTGTTCATTCTTCCAATCCGTGTTCTGAATCGTTGATTATGCAAAACTGTCGAGTCGATCAGGTCGCCGGCCACCCGGCCGTGAGCTGTACCGTGACTGTCGTTCCGCCTGCGTTGTTACTGATGTATTCGATGGTAGCGCCGTTGATATCTAGATATTTTTTCGTGAGCGCCAGACCCAGGCCCAGTCCATCGAAACGGCGCGAGTAGCCGCATTCCTCCTGGGAGAACGGGCTGAACAGGTCCGGCATGTACTTCTCGGATATCCCGACTCCTGAATCGGCGATCCTGACGAAAGCTGTCGCGTTGTCTATACCCACGTTGACCGAGACGGCTCCTTCTTCGGTGAATTTTATAGCGTTGTCGATCAGATTCGCCAGCGCGTCGCGGAAAGTGACGGGCTCCACTTCAACCGTCACGGAGCTGCATTCGTTGGTGAATTCGATGCCGATGCCTTTCTCGATCGCGAGCAACCGCATATCCATGAATATCTGGTAGGTTTCCGCCACCATGTCGATCGTCTTACGCTCGAAAACATATTCCCCGATTTCCACGGAGGAAATGTTGAGAATATTCTCCACGGTGCGGGTAAGGCGTTTCGCGGCCCGGGTTATATTCTGGAAGAATCCGCCTTCTTCCACCGTGATGCGGCTGCCGAGTTCCAGCTCGATGATATCGGCATATCCGAGAATAATGTTGAGCGGGGTGCGGATTTCGTGTGAGATGTTCGAGATGAACGCGTCCTTCAGGCGATCCGCCCTTTCGGCGCGTTCCTTCGCCGCTATAAGCTCCAACTCGATGCGTTTTCGCAGTGTAATATCTTCCTTGACGGCAAGGTAGTTGGTAATCGCGCTTTCCGCGTTTCTGATCGGGCAGATTACCGCCGATTCCCAGTAGAGTTCGCCGTTTTTCTTTCTGTTGTGGAATTCGCCCCGCCATTCCCGGCCGGTAGAGATGTTCTCCCACAACGCCTTGTACTGTTCGTCGGTGGTATAACCCGACTTCAGGAAGCGCGGATTGCGCCCCCTGACTTCCTCACGGGAGTAACCCGTCATTTCCTCGAAGCGGGGATTCGCATATTCGATGTTTCCGTCTGTATCCGTAAGCAATATCGACACCGGACTCTGCTCGACGGCCGAGCGGAATTCGCGCATGCGATACTCAAGATCTTTCTGTTCGCTTATGTCGATCAATGTGCCGATCAGGTTTCCGCCCTCGGGTCCTGTTCTTCTGAACATGCAGCGCACGTGTTTACGCTCCTGATCCCTGCGCAAGAGACGGACCTCGACCGGGTGAGCGTTTCCGGCAGCCGCATCCTTCAAATGAGCCTTCAACAGCGGCCTGTCCGCGGGATGAACCCGCGTTATCAGCGATACGATGTCTTCGGTTCCGTTTTCGGCCCCGAAAAGCGACTCCGCCGTGCTGTTGACACGGCGGAGTGCGCCGTTTTCGTCACAATCGACAACCGCCGCATCCAGTAAGTCGATCGCTTTGAAAACATCGGGGGGAATTTCAAACCCGCGCTCCGAAGCGGGTCTGCCTGAGTTCTGAAATCCCATTAATTCCTGTTTCGGACGACGGATTCGATGTGTAACATCCCTGGCTGTCATATTCATCGGCTCGGAAAATCATTTTTCATCAGAACTCTGAAACAAATCTGCTCAACGAAGGACGATTTTGCTGTAAGGAAATCCCGACAACCGATGTCGGGGATTCAGGAATTCGCCGGCCGGGATGCCGGGTCGAGTGGATGGGTATCAGTCCAGGAGAGTCCTTGAGCCGACGCAGTCGCGGCTTCGCCCCATTTGCCTCAATACGGGCGCATCGCATCTGCGCCGTATGGTTTCAGGCGGGAGCGGGCCGGCGTTATGCGCGGCATGCGGAAGGACGAGGTTTCGTCAGGTGATGCCGATGATCCCGTGCTGTATCGCGAATTTGACGAGGGAAGTCATGTCCCTGACGCCGAGTTTCTGCATGATGCGGCTGCGATAGGTCTCGATGGACTTCGGAGAAAGAAAGAGAATATCGGCCGCTTCCTGCGTGGACCTGCCTTCGACGACAAGTTGCAGCACCTCTCTTTCGCGAGCGCTCAACCGTTCGAGCGGACTCCTGTCCGGATGGTCACCGCGCACGATGTCGTCAATCATCACATCAGTGATTTTCTCGCTCAGGAAGCGGCGTCCGTTCACGACGCTTCGAACGGCCGCCACGACTTCCTTGCCGGCGGATTCCTTCAGCAGATAGCCGCTTGCGCCCGCCTTGAGGGCGCGGAATACATGTTCCGAGGTGGAATGCATGGACAGCATGACCACCCTGACGTCCGGAAGTTCCGCGCTGATCTGCTGCGCGGCCTCGATGCCGTTCAGGCCGGGCATGGATATGTCCATGACAACCACGTCCGGTTTCAGCTCCCGGATTTTTTCCACGGCGATTCTTCCGTCCGGCGCGTCGCCGACGACGGATATGTCGCTCTCCGCCTCGAGCAGGGCGCGCAAGCCATCCCTCACAATCGTATGATCGTCAGCGATAAATACTGAAATAGGCACTTCGCTAAACCGCTGCAAGTCGCGGGAATATGCGGAAACCGTTGTTATTGCTTTTCAGCAGAAGCGATATTAAGAAATACGGATGTAAACATCAAATGCCGATAAGCCCCTCAATCGGCGGGCACGATCGCCTCAACCACCGTCCCGTGGCCCTCTGTCGTGCTTATGGCCAGCCGTCCGCCCACCGCTTCGGCGCGCTCCTGCATCGTCAGCAAGCCCAGACCTCCGCCCGCGTGCGGGACCGATTGTTCGGCGAGCGCGAAACCCTGCCCGTCGTCTTCGATGCGGAGGACGACCGAATGTCCGTCGTGTTCGAGAGATACCAGAACTTTTGACGCGGAGGCATGTTTGGCAATGTTATGCAGAGCTTCCTGGGCTATCCTGAAAAGAGCGATTTCCTTTTCGGGAGAAAGCCGGATTGCCGGATCCGAGCCGGTTATGCCGATCGGCGTCTCCGTCAGGCTAGAATAGCCCTCGATGTGAGACTTCAACGCGGTGAAAAGCCCGTAATCGTCCAGCATGGTGGGCCGCAGCGTCCCGATAATGTCGCGGGTTCTGTCGATCGTGGACTCGGCCAGTTGTATGGACTGGTCGATGCGTCTGCTCACGTCGGCATCGGCTGGGATTTTGAGTTGCGAGCGTATTATGTTCAAATTGAGAATCATCGCCGTAAGATTCTGCCCTACGTCGTCGTGCAGTTCGCGCGCGAGCAGATGATGTTCCGTTTCCTGCGCGGCCGCAAGTCTGGAGGTCAGGGCCCGGAGTCGCTCGGTGTAAGAGCTGAGTTTTTCCTGCGCGCGCTTCCACTCTGTCATATCGCGCGCGACCGCGAAGATCAGTCGCTCGCCGACAACGGGAATGCAGTTCCAGGACAACCAGCGGTAACCGCCGCCGGAAATGCGGTAGCGGTTTTCGAAGCCGATGATCATTTCTCCCTCGACAAGCGCGGCCATGGCTTCCTCGGTGGCCGGGACATCGTCGGGATGGACGAAGCTCATGAAGGGTTTCGAGAGTATTTCCTCCTCGGGTATGCCGAAATGATCGCTCCAGGCCTTGTTGACGGAAAAAAAGCGGCCGCTGAAATCCGCGATCCCGAACAGGTCGACAGAAGCGTTGGAAAACATGTCGCGGGCGCGTTCGGCCTCGACGCGTTCGGTAATGTCGATAGCCATGGACAAAAAGCCGAGCGGAATGCCGTCGGGACCGAGCAGGGGGGTGTTGTGCCACTCGCATGTTATGACGCGTCCATCCCGGGTCCGGTTCCTGTTGACGAATACGGAAGTTGAATCACCCTCCTTTATGGTGGAAAGAAATTCCCTGACATCGGGGCGGTCTTCAGGCGGGATAATCGCATCGTATCCGGAAAATCCGATTACTTCGCTGCTCGAGTAGCCGAATATCTGTTCCGCCGCCGGATTCCAGCTTTCTATAACCAGATCAGGATCGGTGACAATAAGCGCGATCGGCATACGGTCGATCTGCAGTTTCAGGCGCGCCAGCGCGCGGTCCCGCTCTTCCTGCAGAATCCTTGTTTTCAACTCCGTCAGCGTCTCCTGCGTCACGTCCTCGAGCACCGCAATCACGCCTGTTATCTCTCCGTTCATATCGCGCAGCGGTCCGGCATTGATAGATAGAAGCACGCGTTCCCCGCCGCTTGTCTCGATCGCATGTCTGATGTCGAAGAGCATGCATCCGTCTTTCAGCACCCGATGTACAGGCAGGTTCTCTTCGGGAAACTCGGCGCCGTCGAAACCGGTGATCCTCCACCCCGGAGAGTTATATCGCATTCCCTTGATTTCGCTTCGCGACAGCCGCAGAATGGCCTCGGCCCGCTTGTTCGCGTACGTCACTTCGCCGCTGCGGGAGACGACTGTAATGCCCGCCGGGCTGGCTTCCATGACTGCGGTGAGAATCTCCTTTTCGGTTCGGAGCGCTTCCTCGAGGGCGCGCCTGTCCGTGATGTCGTCGCCCGCGAAAACGACACCCGTAATCTCATTTTCTTCCGTTCGAATGGCCTCGTTATGGAATGCGATGATACGCTGGGTTCCGTTCCTGGCTACAACACTGTTGTCGTAGTACGACATGGGCAGAACGCCGTATCCCTGCATGAACGAATCGAAAACGGCGCGTATCTCGTTCTGCAACTCCTTCGGCACGAAGTGCTCGAACCAGTTCTTGCCAACAAGTTCATCCTCGGATTCGTATCCGAGGATCTCGCAGCCACGTCTGTTCATCATGGCTATGCGGCCGTTTCTGTCGAGACTTCCTATCATGACGCCCGCGAGGTCGAGGTACATCCTGGCGAGATCCCTCTCTCGCGCCGTCTCCGCTTGCGCCGCGCGCCGCAGTTCATCCACCCTGAAATAATCGAGAGCGTAGGCGAAGTCGGCGGCCAGTTCGCGGAGAAGCTCCGCTTCATCATCGTCGAACACGCCGGTTTCCGAAGAATAGACGCATACATACCCACCTGAAATATTCCTTCTGAGTATCGGAAATGCGGCGCAGGAAGTAAATCCCTCCCGCAACGCCTCATCGCGCCACTCCGCGCAGAGGGGATCCGTCCCGATATTTCGGATTATCAGCTCTTTTCCCGACCGGTGAGCCAGGCAGCCGATCCCGGAGCATTGTCCCATGTCATGCGCGGTGCTGCAAATCAAATTTTCATGCTGCGCGCCGTCTCTCCATGCACATCCCACAGGGATCATCGACCCGTCTTCGGCCAGGCCGATGCAGGCGAAGGCGTATCCTCCATCCTCGACAAGTATGCGGCAGCCCTCGTTCAACAGTTTGGGGCGGTCGTCTGTTCTTATGATAAGTTGATTCACCTCGCTCAGCACTCGGTAAATCTTGGTGAGGCGGGCGATTCGCTGCTCGGCCGCCTTTCGCTCGCTGATGTCCCGGATAATGCTCTCTATGAATCTGTCACCGCCAATGCTGATTGCCTTGCTGCTGACCTCCACAGGAAAGACGCCGCCGTCCCTCCGGGTATGCATTGTTTCATAAACAAGCCCGTTTGAATTCAGAATCCGCTCGATGTCGGCCGCCAGAAAGCGGCGCGCCTCCGCGCTTCGAATGTCGCACAGCGACATCGTTCTGAGTTCATCCGCGCTGAAACCGTACATGGCCGCCGCGCGTTCGTTCACCTCCCGGATTCGACCGTCGGTTTCCGACAGCAGTATGCAGTCATTGGCGTTCTGGACGAGGTAATGGAAATGTTCGTGCAGGGCTTTCTTTTCCCTCTCCGCTTCGTAAAGCAGTTTATAATACCGGGCCCTCTGCCTTCCGAAGAACAGCGCGATGATCGCTCCGCTCGCCAGAATCAGGAATAACGCCGAGACAGCTATGTACGCCGCCGCGCGGTTCAGCTCCCTGAGCGCCTCCGAGCGGTCCATCTTGACCAGCAGCATCCAGCTCGGCAAGGGCATGAAATCCGCCACGGCGAAGACGCTCTCGCCACGGTAGTCCGTCCCTTCCATGAAGCCCTTCTGACCGTCGAAGGCCCGGGCCGCGGGGAGGCGGTCGTTTGCCACCGGCAGACGAAGGCGCAGAGCCGCAGCAGGCCGGAACCGCAGGGTGTTGAGATACAGCAAAGAATCCCCCTCCCTCCGGATGAGCAAGCATTCGGCGGTTTCATTGGGCATCGGCCAATGGAGCACGAGTGGATAAAGATCCGTCGCGGGATCGACGCGCAGCATTATCGTGGCCGTCCGGGCGCCGCTGCCGTCACGAGCCCCGCGGACGGGAACGAAGAACAGCAGTTGCGGCCGGCCGTCTTCGTCTTCATGAAGATCCATCATGCCGATGCGGCCCTCGAGCCCGGCGCTGCGCGCTTCGTCCCGCGCATGTCCCCGTATCGCCGCGGGGGCGCTTCCGGCGGCGCTCAACAGCGCGCCCGATGTGTCGTACAGGCCGATGCCGGTGTAGCGGCCGTTCATGTACATGGATGTCATGTCGTGAATTACCGCGGAGCCCTTGCGCGGGTCGGGTCCTGCGGAGCGGGCGGCGGCAATGTCGTCCGCGATATGCGGATTGTTGAAGAAATAGTTCGCATCGTTGATCCGCTCGCGAAACCATCCCGATATCTGCGCTTCCTTCTCGACGGCGAGAGAAGTCAGGAATTCGCGCTTCTCGCCGATGTAGGTCGATCGCAGATTCAGATATGCCGCCCCGGCGATGACGACGATCACGCCTGTGACGAGAAGAAAAATCCCGATGTATCCCGCTGGAATGCGCCGGCCGTGCATCTTCATTCTGCTTCCTTTCTGTTTCGCCATGTTTCCGGATATGGTCATCCGAAATCATGTCTGCTCGGGGGAATCGGCGCGGCGGCGAAACGCGTCCGCCTGACACCTTGGTTTACGCGCAATTTATGCGTCTTCATAAAAAGACCCACACAGACATGGATCCCGGAAAACATGCATGCTTTCATACAGCCAGTCATGTTTGCCTGTTGCGGTTTTTCTTGGCATTATTGCCTCCGACATAATACAGGAGCCTGGATGAAACGCGAAACAGCAAGATTCAAAGTGTCCGTGATAGCCCTCGCCGTCATTGTCGCGGCCGCGATCCCGCAGGCATTGCGCTCGCAGGAGGCATCTTTCAGCTTCAGGAAGCCCGAAATCGGCGACCAGCGCAGGATGAGCACAAACATGAAAATGGCCATCAAACTGCACGTGGACATGGGTGAAGAATCCCAGGAAATGGAAATAAGCACGACCGTCGAGGAGCGCAAGCTCGAGAAAGTGCTCGCCGTCGAGGAGGGAAGACCCTCCGCCCTCCGCGTCGTATACGAAAAATTCGATCGCGTGCAGGAAGGCGCGGAGGATGCGCCGCTCAAGCCCGTCATAGACAAGCCGTACGTGGTGGAGCAGGGTGACAGCACGGTGGAAGTGCGCGCGGAAGACGGCGGACAACTCTACTCTGAAGAACGCCAATTCCTTACCGGCGAATACGATGAACTGCAGGAGGACGAGCATTTCGGCCGCATGCTCGAAGGCAAAAAATTGCGCGTCGGCGACAGTGTGCCGGTGGACGAGGAACTGGCGTCATCGTTTTTCCGGAATCTTCCTGCCTCTTCCGACGGCGACATCAAAGAGTTTACGATCACGCTCCGCGAACTCCGGCCGGTTGCAGGCGTGCAGCATGCCGTCTTCGACATGAAGCTCGAAGCCATGTTCGAGACCTCGCCCGTGGCCTTGCAGCTCAGTCTCAAGGGAGAATTGATCATAGCGACCGCCACATGCAGGCCGGCGAAAATTACTATGTCCGGTCCGCTGGATATGATAGTCACGGACGAGTCCATGTCGCTCACGGCCGAAGGTTCGCTGGAAATAAGCAGCGAGGCCGAATACCTGAAATAACCGCCCGCAGTCGCAAGCGACATGATCCCCCCGGCGCCCGCACGATACTGGCACAGAACGGAGGAGGGGCGGATTCAATGCGACCTCTGTCCGAGATTCTGCCGTCTCGCGGACGGACAGCGCGGGCTGTGTTTCGTCCGGATGAACTCCGGCGGCGTCATGGTTCTGACCACCTGGGGCCGGAGCAGCGGGTTCTGCGTCGATCCCATCGAGAAGAAACCGCTCAATCATTTTCTGCCCGGAACACCGATCCTATCTTTCGGGACAGCCGGCTGCAATCTGACCTGCGGCTTCTGCCAGAACTGGCACATCTCGAAATCCCGTGAAACGGACGTTCTCGCCTCTGAAGCTTCGCCGGAAGCCATTGCCGAAGCCGCCGTCCGCCTGGGATGCAGGAGCGTCGCCTACACTTACAACGATCCGGTGATTTTTCTGGAATACGCCGTCGATGTCGCCGCCGCCTGCCGCCGGCGAGGCATCCGGAATGTCGCAGTCACCGCGGGATACATACGTCCGGAAGCTCGCAGGGAATTCTTCGCTTGCATGGACGCCGTAAACGTGGACCTCAAGGCCTTCAGCGACGGATTTTACCGCCGTTTCTGCGGAGGAGATCTGCGGACGGTATTGGACACGTTGCTCTTTTTATGCGGGGAAACGGATGCATGGGTGGAAATCACGACGCTGCTGATACCGGGCGAGAACGACGGCGACAGGGAGCTGGACGAATTGACGAGGTGGATCGCGGAAAAACTGGGCGCCGGAGTGCCGTTGCATTTCACGGCCTTTCATCCCTCCTGGCGTCTGCTCGACCGGCCGCCTACGCCGCTTTCCACGCTGCGGCGTGCGAGGGAGACGGGCCTGCGCAACGGCTTGCGATATGTGTACACCGGCAACATCAGGGATCCCGAGGGCGCGGTCACGCGTTGCCACGCCTGCGGAATGCCGCTCATCCGTCGCGACGAATACGAGATTAGCGGGTGGGCCCTCGAAGCCCGGGGGCGCTGCCGCGCATGCGGCGAATCGTGCGATGGAATTTTCGAAGCGGAACCGGGGAAGTGGGGCAACCGCCGGCTGCCCGTGAAGATCGAGGGCTGAAGGAAATCGCATATATCCGCCGCAGGGAGATGCGCCTGCAATAATCCCCGCCTCGGTCGAAGCGCTCGTGAAGCCCGACCGGCAGGACTCGCGCGGATTTCCGCTATCATTTTTTCTTTACGGCATTGTGGCTAACTTTGCGTTGCGGGGCGGTTCCGTCGAGCCCGGCAGAACAAACAAGCACCTATCCCACCCGACTTTCAACGTCACATACCGGATAACTCCCTGGAGGCTTTCATGTCACTCACCGTGCTCATTGTCATCGTAGTCGCAGTGCTGGCGATCGCGGGATTCATATTCTGGATCACGCGGCAATACCGCAAGGTCGGCCCGAACGAAGTGCTCGTCGTTTCCGGCCGCGGCGGCGCAATAACGACACCCGACGGCACGAAGCAGGAAATCGGCTATCGCTTCCGCATAGGCGGCGGCATGTTCGTCAATCCGTTCACCGAACAGGCGAGCGCGATGCCCATCGAGGTGGTGAGTCTCACCATCAAGACGCCCGAAGTGCTGTCCAAGGACGGCATAGCAATCGTCACCGAATCCTCGGCTCAGGTCAAGATCGACAGCAGCGAATACTCGATCTTCCTTGCATCCCAGAACTTTCTTTCCGGAGGGACCGACGCCGTCCGCGAAGTCGCTCAGACTGTGCTGGAAGGAAAGGTCCGGGAAACCATCGGCAGCATGACGGTAAGCGAACTTTACCAGAACAGGTCCGAATTCGCGCACCGCGTGCACAACGCGGTGGTGCACGATCTGGCCAGCATGGGACTGTCCATGCTTTCTTTCGCCCTCAAGGATATCAGCGACACGCAGGGCTATCTCGACGCGCTCTCCAAACCGATGGTGGCCGCGGCGAAGCGCGACGCCATCATCAAGCAAGCGGAATACGATCGCGATGCGTCCATATTCGCGGCGCAGGCGAAAAAGGAAGCCGACGTGGCGAAACTGGCCGCCGACGCCGAAGTCGCGGGCAGAAGCTGGAAAAACGAGGAGCTGAAAGCCAATTCGCAGATCAACGTCAACAAGGTGCGCGCAAAAGCCGACGTCACCTACGAACTCGAGCGCTTCCGCCTCGCCCAGGAAGTGAAGGTCGAGGAATACAAGGTGAAGTTCATCGAGACGCAGGAACAGGCCAAGGTGCAGTCGGAAGAAATTCTCCGCAAGGAAAAAGAACTCGAGGCCAACATCATCAAACCGGCGGAGGCCCGGAAAATTCAGATACAGGCCGAGGCCGAAGCGGAAAGCTACCGCGTCACGAAGGAAGCCGAGGCGAAATCAGCCGCGCGCGCGAAGGATAACGCGGTGGAAGCCGAACGCATCAAGCTGCTCGGCGCGTCCGAGGCCGAGGCGATGAAGGAAAAGGCCCGCGCCTACGAGCAATACAACCAGGCGGCCATGTATCAGATGATAGTCGACATACTTCCCGAACTCACCAAGAACGTGGCCGAACCTCTGTCCCGCATAGACAAGATCACGCTTATCGGCGGAACGGACGGCAAGCTCGGCACGCAGCAGATCACGGGCCAGGTTGCCGATGTGCTCTCGCAGGTGCCCGAAGTCGTCAAATCCCTCACCGGCGTGGACCTCGCCAAGTACCTCCGCGAAAAACTCGGGGGAACGGAATGATGAATGATGAATGATGAATGCGGAATGATGAATGAGGTGAAGTTGTGACCGCAGATAGAATAAACCTGATAGGCACTTCCCCCACGCTCAAGGTGGACGCCAAGGCCAAAGCCATGCGGGAGGAGGGCATCGACGTGGTCAATCTGAGCGTCGGCGAACCCGATTTTCCCACACCTCGCCACATAAGCGAAGCCGGGAAAAAGGCGATCGACGAAAACTTCACGAAATACACCGCCAACGAGGGCATACTTCCCCTGAGGCAGGCGATCGCCGCCCGACTGAAAGAGGAAAACGAGCTGGAATACGATCCTTCCGAGATAATTGTCTCCAACGGCGCCAAGCACTCGATATACAACGCGATGATGGCGCTGGTCAACGACGGCGACGAGGTCATAATCCCCGCGCCTTACTGGGTTTCTTATCCCGAGATGGTGAAACTCGCAGCCGGCGCGCCCGTGATCGTGAAAACGCGAGAGGAGGACGGATTCCGGCTCACTCCCGAGAAACTGCGCGACACGATAGGTCCCCGCACGAAAGCGGTGTTCATCAACAATCCGTGCAATCCAAGCGGGGGCGGGTATTCGAGAGAAGAACTCGAAGCCCTCGCTGAGGTGATCGTCGAGGAAGACATATTCGTCATCGCCGACGAGATATACGGCAAGCTCATGTACGACGGACTCAAATTCGTCCGTTTCGCGACACTGGGACCCGAGGTCAGGAAACGTTCCATCACCATTGACGGCGTCTCAAAAGCCTACGCAATGACGGGTTGGCGGATCGGCTGGGCCGCCGGCCCGAAGGAAGTGATCTCCGCGATGGCCAAGGTGCAGAGCCACGCGACCTCGAACGCGAGTTCCGTTTCGCAGCGCGCGGCGCTGGAGGCATACAAGGGCCCGCAGTACGAGATCTCGAAGATGGCGGCGGAATTCGAGAAGCGGCGGAATTTCGTCGTGTACAAACTGCAGGCGCTTCCCGGAGTCTCCTGCCCCATGCCGCGCGGCGCTTTTTACGCCTTCCCGAACGTGTCGTCGTATTACGGCATGGAATACGACGGAGTGCCGATACGCAACAGCTACGGCATGGCGTATTATCTCCTCCGCCACGCGCATGTGGCCGTGGTGGCGGGCGAGGCCTTCGGCGCCGACGAGTTCATACGCATCAGCTATGCCACTTCGATGCAGAATCTCGAAAAGGGAATGGCCCGCATCGCCGAAGCGCTGGCCCGGCTCAAGCCGGCGCCGAAACGCAAGCTGATACGTCTGGCGAACACGGAAACCCTGATCAAGCATCAGGCGCCGGTCGACTCGGAAACGACGGCCGAACGCCGCGACGCCCTGGTCGCCGAAGCCGAGGCGCATCTGCAGCCGAGCGGCTATCACGAGTGGAACGCCAATATTAACGGCATGATCGTGCAACTGCGCACGAACATCGGCCATCTGAACGATTTCTGGATGGAAAACTGGTATCCCGCGCAGCTTGAAAGCGACATCGAGCCGCACGGCATCATCTACGCCGTGGACGGCGTGACCGGGCGGGAGCCGCACGCCTTCTATAACTCCGACACCAAGACGGGAGTGCTGTTCAACTGCGACCACTACGGTTCGCTGCGTTCCCTAGCTCTCGGACTGACCACCGACGTCGCGGAACGGTTGTTCGACGTGCATGCTGTGCGCTGCATGTCGATGGACCTGCGCGGCGCGGGCGCGCTCCTCATTGGACCGGCAGGCACGAAAAAGACGGAACTCTTCTGGCGCATTTTCGAGGACGACTCCGATGCCGCCCTGCACGGCACGGATTACGTGTTCATACGGCACGGCGGCGGCATCGCGGCGGCGGACAATCCCGAGCGGAAACTGTACATCCCCACCAACACGGTCGCCTCGCATGAGCCGCTGGCAAAGCTGTTCGACCGCTGCAAGTGCGAGAACGTGACCATGAAGCCGGAGGATTGCCGCAACGAGAAGCACAAGATCACGGACTCCTGCCGCCTCAACAGCGGCGCGCCGTACAGTTACGACTGCGCGAAGAAGAGCCACGCCATGCTGGATCCGTACTGGCTCGGCGGCATGTCGCGCCACGTCAAACGCATCGATGTGCGCTTCGTGTTTCTCCTGCGCAACGATCCTGTCAGCTCTCCGTTTCAGAAGCTCGGCGCGGAAGACGCGTTGCACGCCGTCGAGTCGGGGTATCCGGCGGGTTCGTCGGGCGGCAAACAGGAGCCGTTTTACAATCCGCATATGCTGCTCAAGTCCTCGGAGCGGACGGAGCTGCAGAAACGCTCGTTCGCGAAGCTTTTCAAGGCGGCCGAAGTCTGGCAATTCAACGCCGGAACGGCAACCGTCAGCGAGATGGCAAAAAAAGCAGTCGAAATTATGAAATAGGGCCAGGGAGCGAGGACCCGGGGCCGCGCGCCCCATTCACCCTTCACCCTTCACCCTTTACACTTTACCCATTCAGCCATGGCCAAAGACATATTCGACGTCCCTTACTACGACCAGTTCTACAAGGAACTTCAGGAAGCGCTGAAAGGTCCGAACATCCGCGAGGTGGATCTCAAATGGCTGGAATCCCGCGCGAGGGAGTTCGCACAGAAAACGGAGAACGGATCGCATGTATGGCATTCGTTCCAGAGCTCGCGTTTGGCCGCGAAGACCGTTTACCTGGGATCCGAACGCATCCGCCTGCCGAACATCAGTCCCGAGCAGGAGAAGATCATCAAGGGCGCGCCGGACGAACTCAAGAAAGTGCTCACCTGGATGCGCACGCTGCCATTCGTGAAGATAACCCGGCAGATGGGGAACAACAGCGAATTCAATCCGATGTGCACGCTGTATGTAAGCGTGAAGGATCCGCGCAACGTCCGCCTCGCATACATGTGGGCCAGCCTGCTCCATGATCCAGCCGGCCGGCCGGGTCCCGCCATCACCATGATACACATTCCCGAGGAGCATCTGACCCGGCAGCAGATACTCACGATGCCGGATCACAATCTCAATATCTGCCTCGGATCGGATTATCTCGGGGAGGACAAGAAGGGTTTCCTCCGTCAGGCGATGTGGCTGGCGGACGAGCAGGGCATGCTGGGCCTGCACGCGGGGAGCAAGATGGTGATTGCGCGCGACGCGCGCACGGATCAACTGAAGAAGTTCGGCGTGATACTCTTCGGCATGACCGCGACCGGCAAGTCCACCTGGAGCTGCCATCAGCTCATGATGGACCACAAGCGCGGCGAAATGACCTACGTGTCGCAGGACGACATATGCTTCCTGAAGGACGACGGCTCGGCGTACGGTAGCGAAGCCAACTATTACGTGAAAACCGACATAGTCAAGGAACAGCAGGAAGCCATGTGGCACGCGCTCACGCACAAGAGCGCCCTGATAGAAAACGTGATGGTGACGGCCGACGGAAAAATCCACTGGCTGGACGAGAGCATGTGCGGCAACGGCAGGGCCGTCATCCGCAAGGACAAACTGGCCGTGGAGCGCGACGGGAAACTTCTCTCCATCATGTCGCCTTCCATCAACCTGCCGCCGCTGGACCAGATGGACGGGCTCATCTTCGCCTTCATTACCCGGCGTAACACGATCATGCCTTTCGCCCAGAAACTTACGCCTGAACAGGGCGCTCTTGCCTATCTTTTCGGCGAAAGCACTCTGAGTTTCGCGGCCAATCCGTTGAAAGCCGGCGAATCCGTGCGCATTGTCGGCACCGACGATTTCATCATCGGCAGCCGGGCGCGCAAGGTGAACCGTTTCTACGATATCGCCATGAAACTCGCGTCCCGCTACCCGGGCAAAGTCCACTTCATGATTTACAACACCGGCGGCATGGGAGAGATCATAGAGACACACGAGGAAAACGGCAAGCAGGTAAAGAAGCTGATACGCAAGACGGAGCGCGTGCCGCTGGATTTGATGGCGGCCATACAGCGCGGGGACCTGCGCGGCACCAACAAGTATGAAAAAGGCGCGCTGGGCACCCTCGAGATAGTTGAAGCCGATGGACGCCCCCTGGACGAATGGAATCCGCGCAAGCTCTACAGCCCCGAGCAGATAGATTATTATGTGAAGGACCTGATTCAGGGACGGCGCGCATTCATGGAGGAAGTCGCCCGCGAAGGTCTGCGTCCGGATATCATTGCCGCGGCTGAGCGCGGTTTCAGGGCGATGGGAGAGAAGCGGCCGGCATCCGTCCCCGTTTCCTCATCGTTCCAGCCGTCCGCCGCTCCCGAACCGCGCGTGATTGTAAAGAGCGACGAACCCGTCGCGCGGCCGCGCAAACCGGGAGTGTGGAGATGGCGCTGAGGAAATGATGTTTGCGGAATGATGAATTTCGTTCGTCGGCCGCGGTTCATTTGACGTGCTCGACGTGTAACCGGGGGCGGCAATTCCGCTCCCGCATCCCTTTGCCGAGGCGATGAAAACCAACGCGCTCAGACTGCTCGACAAGCTCGGTGTTTCCTACGAGACCGCCGGGTATGAAGTGGACGAGGAAAAGCTCGACGCCGTTTCCGTGGCGGAAAAACTCGGCGCCGACCCCGACAGCGTGTTCAAGACGCTGGTCGCCCGCGGCGACCGGACGGGCGTCTGCGTGTTCGTCATACCCGGCCCTCTGGAGCTGAACCTGAAAAAGGCCGCCACGGCAAGCGGAAATAAAAGCGTGGAGCTGATACATCTGCGGGAATTGACCCCGCTTACCGGTTACATCAGGGGCGGCTGTTCGCCGCTGGCGATGAAAAAGCAATACCCGACCTGGATAGAAGAAACCGCCCGGCTCTTCAATGCGGTTTACGTCAGCGCGGGCATTAGGGGCTTGCAGATTCTGCTGGCGCCCGATGATCTGCGAAGCGCCGGTCATGCCGAATGGGCGGAGCTGCTGTGAATTCGATTTAATATCCTTTCCACGCCCGATTCGGTTTCACACAGCGGCTGCCGGGAAAGTTGAATTAATTGCCTCAAGAAGCACAAAGAGCACAAATATTTTGTGCTCCTTGTGCCTTTTGTGGCTGATACCATTCGTCTCTCCACCATGAGTATTACCTCGCCAGCACGAAGCGCCTGACGATGCGCGATGTTCCGGCGAGCAGTTCGATGAGGTAATGCCCCGGAGGCATGGATGTCAGGTCCAGACTCAGCGAATGACCGCTTCCGCCTGACGGTCCGCTTACCGCGCAAGACATGACCTCCTCTCCCGCCGGAGAATAAATCGCGATTCTGGCCGGCGCGCCGTCGGGCAGATCGGAACTCGCTTGGAGGAGACCGGTTGCCGGATTCGGATATATATGCAAATCCAGCTTTCCCGGCGCTGAGTTCAATCGCACTTCAAGCACAGGTGAATACATGACCGAGCCGTCGAAGTCGAGCTGCTTCAGCCGGTAGCGCAGCAGCGGGACGGCGGGCATTCCCGGCGCGAGAACGTCGTCGAACGCATAGGTCTGCTCTGAGGAAGACGCGCCCTTGCTTTCGACGAAACCAACGGCCGTCCATTGCGGCCGGTTTTCGAGGCCGCGCTGCACTTCGAAGCCGGCGCAACCGCTCTCCCGGGAAGTGCGCCAGTGAAGCGTGACGACGCTTCCGGAGGCGGTCGCCGAGAAGCTCAGGAATTCGACCGGAACAATTATTGAACCGGCGCACAGACCGTTGCTGTTTGCGAGTGTCAGTGTGCCGTAGCCCGGGTTGTTGGCAAATATCGTATCCGCGCAAATCTGCGCGCCGTTCGGCACTTCGATCAGCGCGCCGGATGGAATGACCATGTTTCCCCGTTGCGCCTGCGTGATCTGCGGCGCCATTAACAACAGGAAGGCGAGTGTGAACGCGTATTTCATTACAGTGCCTGGACTTATGGATTTGAATGTATATCACCTGGAATAATGCGCCGTTTTAATGCGCGCGTCCTCCAATCTATCGTGTGCGACTTCGTCCCTCACGGATTTCAGTTCGTCGCGCAGTTCCTGAAGTCCCTTCTCGAGCAACTCGGCGCGAGCGCCGAGCGCGGACACGCTTTGCTCTAGAGCCGCATTACGTTCGCGTTCCGCGTCGAGCTGCTCCTTGAGTTCCTTCACGGCGTTGACCAGCGCCACGTTCACCGTGTGCATGTTGAAATCCAGATAACCGTCGGCGTTCTCGCTCACGCTCTCCGGGAATGCCTCGCGGGCTTCCTGGGCCACGAAGCCGATTTCCTCGTCCGTGCCCGGGAGTCCCCTCGGATTCCCCTCCTTGTAATGGAAGCGTATCGGCCGGAGTCTGAGCAGGTCTTCCAGGCCGCGATTGTACGGACCGTCCACATTTTTGAGGCGCAGGTCGGATGCGACCGACCAGGATCCGCCGCCCGGTTTGCCGGCCGTGCCGTTTACGTGCAGGTTGTAGGAGGGCGAGGCGGTGGCGATGCCGACGTTCCCGCCGAGGAACTGGAATTTGTTTACGTCGAAGAGCGTCATGCCGGTGGAGTACTCGCCTCTGATATAGTGATTGTTGTCACCAAGGCGGATTTCACCGTAATGCCCGGCTGCGCTCCAGAGAGTCGGCTGTACCCATATGACGGCATCGGATCCGAACGAACCTTTAACGTGAAGCTTTGCGGCAGGGTCGGCCATATTCACGCCTATGTTGCCGTTCTTGAGAACGGTGAGTGCGTTGGCGCGATATGTACTGGCTGAGCCAATGCCGATCTCAAATAGCGGATCTGTGGCAACCCAATTGTTCGGATTTCCTCCGCCGACGTTATTCCGGCCTATTGCTGTGGATCCGTATGCCGCGGCAGTCGTGTATATGCCCATGGAAGTGGAGCACCCTCCAGTCGCAGCCGTGTACCATCCCATGGAAGTGGAGGCGACGGCGCTTGCCGTCGTTGTATGGCCCATAGCTGTCGAAGCCTGAGCATTTGCGGTTGTCGATTCGCCCAAAGCGGTCGACCAGTAACCGCTGGCTGATGCGCCTGCTCCCATCGCCGTACAAGATGTTCCGTCGGCGGTGGTATGACTGCCTGACGCGAATGAACCCTCGCCGGACGCGGTAGTTTCACGGCCTATCGCAGTGGAATTCGCCCCACTCGCCGTTGTCTTGAATCCCGCAGCAAATGAAGCGCTTCCGCTGGCTGTAGTCTCTCTTCCTACTGCGGTTGCGTCATAACCGTCGGCTATGGTCGACCGGCCCAATGCTGTAGAGTAACTACCGCTAGCCGTTGTGTTATAACCCAATGCGGAAGAGTAAGGACCGATTTCAGTATCGTTCCATTGCACTCCCGTCACCTCTCCAACGCGAAACGCCCTTTTCTTCGAGTACCACATCAGGCGCGGTCCCTGGCCGCTCGCCGGAATAACTCCCTGCGTCGTGCTTCCGCCTTGCACGAGCAGGCCGTTCACACCGTCTATGTGCAGGTCGGCGGTCGGCGCCACCCTGTTGATTCCGACCTTCCCATCGCCGCGGACGGTGAACAGAGATGTGCCGGAATTGTCCTTGACCGTGAATCCCTGTGTGCCGGTGGATCCCGGGAGTTTGGCTTCGATGTCCTGGGCGGATGAAACGGAGAAGTGAGCGAGGAGACCTGACAGGAGGAGGAAGTGAATTTTCATGTTTACTCCATGGCTTGGCGGTTGGGTATATTTTGATGAAATACACGACTTGAAGGTCCTGTTATACTTATATTTGGGCCGCGGAAGCGGATGCGTGAGCTCATGCCGCTGCCGGAAGCGCCCGAGGTAAACGGCGGGAATCGTCGTGACGGATGCATCGCACCCGCCGGCGCATGCCGTCGGATTGCGAAGATGGATTCAGATTTTGGTTGTGTTACTCGCTGCAGATGCGGCGTTTGTTGCAGCGCATTAAGCGGATCGGTCGGTAAAAACCGGGACTAAAGCCGGACAAACGAGTTCCAAGTCCGAACGAAGATAGAAAGAAGAGCATAAAAGATCAATAACTGAAGTTGCTTTTTCGGGAGAGCGCCGTTCGCCGACGGCCCGTCGTCCGTCACGGCTCCTTCAACTCGATTTCCACGATGTTCATTTCCATCCCCGACAGCGGCGTACAGCGGAGTCCGCCGCAACGCGGGCAAACGGCTAGGCCGTTTTCGCCGGTGAAATCCGCGCGGCAATCCTCGCAGCGCAATGTGTAGGGAATCTCCTCGATGACGAGGCGCGCATCCCTGAGCGGGGTGTCGTCCGTGATGGCCTCGAAGCCGAAGTCCAGCGCCTCCGCGGACACTCCCGACTGCGCGCCTATGCGCAGATGCACGGTTTCCACCAGACGCAGTTCGCCGGGCTTCACGTATTGACCGATGATTTCAACTATGCTCTCGGCGATGGATAATTCATGCATGGAGTATTCTCCGATCTATGTTGTTCGCCGCGGACCTTGCGGTCGCGAGGCGGCGCCCGATGCCGATAATATGGCGCGCCGCAAGGCCAATCTCAAGTCGGCGCGTGTTCCGATATCCCGGTTTCGATCCCCCGATGATCCGAAGCGCAGCCGGGACATGCATCGCGCCGGTCCGATGACAGGGCTTGATCGGTATCGGCCGCGTCGGTAATATGACGCGTGTATGCGGAAGATATGCATCAGATCCATTCTCCTAAAGCTGATTTTCGCTGTCGGCATCGCAACGGCGCAGCCGACGCCGCGCCCGGTTGACGGCGATGCGGCGCTTTTATTCGTCGCCGATACTCAGACGCCCATGTGGTTGGAGTCGCTCGTGCTTAAGACGGACGACAACGAGACTGCGCGGGCCGCCGTCTTCACGGCGATGGCCGCGGAACGGGAAGCCGCCGCGGTGTTTCATCTCGGGGATATAACGGGATTGGGCTCCAGTTCAAGCGCGTGGAGGGAGATGGACACGGAGTTCGCGAAGCTCAGGGCGGCGCGCCTGCCGCTGTACCCGATATTCGGCAACCATGATTACATGCTTTTCGCAGGAAAGGGCAAAAGCAATTTCCTGAGCGCTTTCCCATGGTGCGAACCGTCTTGGTATCAGGCGCGCGTCGGCGCCGTCGCCGTGCTCCTTCTCAATTCAAACTTCAGCCGGCTTTCCAAGGAGGAGCTCGCGCGGCAGCAGCGCTGGTACGAATCGACATTAATAGCTCTGGACGCCGATCCCTCCGTCACAGTGGTTATTGTGGGAGCGCATCATGCGCCCTATACGAACAGCAAGGTGGTATCGCCGGACGCCGAAGTCCGGCGCCGTTTCGTGCCCGCATACATCGCCTCGCGCAAAGCCGGGTTGTTCATCAGCGGTCATGCGCACGCCTGCGAACACTTCAGGATGAGAGGCAAGGACTTCCTGGTGAGCGGCGGCGGCGGCGGTCTGTTGCAACCGCTGCACACAGGGGAGAAGCAGCTGTACAGGGACCTTTTCCCGATTCAAAGTCCCAGGCGATGGTTCCATTACACGCGTTGCAGCATAGAGGGAGGCCGGCTTGTCGTGCGGATTAGAATGCCGGACAGGAAGCTTCGATCCTTCGCGACTCCGTATGTATTCAACGTGCCGTTGTATTCCGCCGGACCCGTTGAAAGGCGGGAATGAGCCGGAAAAGCGGGAGGATGCAGGGTATCCTCCCGCTATACGGCCGGCGCCGGTTTCGAGGCCGGCATGTCGCGGATCGGCTGTCGCATGAAAGCGGCGTCAGTATTTCATCACCGTTATGCAGAATACCACGAGTATGCCGAGCGTCATGTTCAGGCCGGCAAGAACTTTCAAACCGCGCTGAGCCGAAAAGAATGCGGCTGACGGCGCTTCGCCCGGTTTCGGAGCGAAGCGGGTCAGACGGGGGGCGAATATGAATGATATTCCCAGTCCGGAGACAATCATCGTTGCGACGAAAACATGCTTGATCGTGAGCCAGGCGCCGTAATGCGAGGACTGATCGAAGAGCATTCCGGCTGGTGTGAGGAGAATTCCCGTTACGGCCAATGTGAGCACGCAACACCAGGCGGCTATTGTGAAGCGCTTGGCCGATGCGGCTACAAGCCGGTTTCTCTGCCCCGGGTCCACAGCCGACAAAGCCGGGTAGAAAATGAAATGCATGTGCAACATGCCGCCGATCCAGAAAATCGTCGCCAGCTGATGCAGAAAATAAAGGATCGTCGTCGAAGACATTAATACCCTCGTGTTTATGATTGATGATATCGGGGGCGCGCCCCGCTCCGCCCTGCGCGGAAGTCGGGGCTCGAAAAACGCCCGTGGGTAGCACGACAATAGGGACGTTTGTTATCCGTAATATGTTGCGGGGAACGAACAAATTTCTTTGAAATTTGTAATGCTCCCTGATTTCCGTATTTTTTAAGATATTTCTGAATTCAATTTATGGAAAGACTATGCATATAGGAATCCTTACGGGCGGAGGAGATTGCCCCGGACTGAACGCCGTGATTCGCGCGATCGTGCGTGTCGGCCTGAAACGGAACCACACGATACTGGGCATCCGCAACGGCTTCAAAGGCATGTTGTCCGACGATGCCGAAGCTCTCACACGGAATCATGTTAGCGGGATAATTCATCGCGGCGGGACTATCCTGGGCACTTCCCGCACCAATCCTTACAGCGAAACGGACGGGGAAAGGAAGATGAAGGAATTTCTGGAGAGACACGCCCTGGACGCCCTGATCCCGATCGGAGGCGAGGACACGCTGGGAGTCGCCCTTAAACTGCATCTCGCAGGAGTGAAAGTAATCGGCATACCCAAAACCATCGACAACGATCTGGAGGGAACCGATTTCACGTTCGGTTTCGACACTGCCGTGAATATCGGGATGGAAGCCATCGACCGCCTGCACACGACCGCCGAAAGCCATAACCGCATTCTCGTCGTGGAAGTCATGGGCCGCCATGCCGGCTGGATAGCCCTGTGGGCGGGATTGGCGGGCGGCGCGGACGTGATACTGGTTCCCGAGCATCCGTTCGACATCGACAATGTCTGCGACAAGCTCCGGGCCCGTCACAGCATGGGAAGGAATTTCAGCATTGTCGTCGTTTCAGAAGGCGCGAAATTCGAGACGCCCGGAGATGCGGACGGCAGCTTCGTGCTGAGCAGCATGGAAAAGGACGCCTTCGGACACGTCCGTCTCGGCGGCATAGGCGCGGTTCTTGCCGCGGAAATAGAACGACGCCTCGGCTTCGAAACCCGGAGCACGGTGCTCGGCCATATACAACGCGGCGGTTCCCCGACCGCTTTCGACCGTGTGCTGGGAACCAGGTACGGCCTTCATGCGATGGATCTTCTGGAAAAAGGAGTTTTCGGAAGAATGGTCGCTCTCAACGGCAACCGTATCACCGATATCGATATCACGGATATTGGCGGAAAGATGAAATACCTGGATCCGGAACTTCACGAACTCGCGGAGATCTTTTCCGACTGATCATCCGGATTTCTCCGCTGCCCGCCGGATGCCGCGGCGCAAATCCATCATCGAGTCTGCTTGACACGCCCGATTCAGGGAAGCAAAGCGTCGTTCCATCGAAATGAAATAAAGGGAAACATGAACGGTCTTTTCAAACTGTCACAGCGGCTCGACGAGCGCGCCGGCTCGACCCCTATCCCATACCGGATTCCCTCGCTCTGGCTGCCCTCTACGCAAGGTGATCCCGCCCGCGTGACGGAGGTCAATCCCTATACGTTTTTTCGGGACGCGGTGCGCGGCATACTCGACGTGGACCTGCCTATGCGCGCCGGACCGGCAAAAGGCGGCAAATGGACCGAGCGCGCCGTCGTCTACAACATGTTCGTCCGACAGACGACCGCCTGGGATCATGACGGGGACGGTAGTATCGGACTGGAGGATTTGCAGGGCGGCTTCAGGGAGACCGGCACCTTTCTCAAAGCGATCGCTATTCTGCCTTATCTGAAGAGACTTGGAATAAACACCCTGCATCTCCTGCCTGTAACACTGATCGGGAGCGACGGCAACAAGGGAACGCTCGGCTCTCCCTACGCCATTAAAAATCCCTTCAAACTGGATCCCCGGCTTGCCGAGCCATGGCTGGGCCTCGACGTCGAAGTCGAATTCTCCGCTTTTGTCGAAGCCGCCCACAGACTCGGAATCCGGGTGCTCATGGAATTCGTGTTCCGCACCGCCGCGAAGGACTCGGAGTGGATAGGGGATCATCCCGACTGGTTCTATTGGATTGACGCGGAAGTCCGGGACAGGGGCGCCGGCGCGGACGGGAACCGCGGTTACGGCAATCCGCGCTTCACAGCGGAAGAGCTGCAGTTGATAAACACGCGGGTGCGCAGGCACGATCTCGCCAGTCTTCCCCCACCTCCAATGGATTACCGCCTGATGTTCGCCGAAGCGCCGACGGAACCCGAACTCATCGACGGCAGATTCAGGGGCGTATCACCTGACGGCCGTGGCGTGCGCATCCCCGGCGCCTTCGCCGATTGGCCGCCTGACGACGTGCAGCCGCCCTGGGATGACGTGACCTACCTGAAACTTTACCAGCACACGGCATTCAACTACATCGCATACAATACAATCCGCGTCTACGATTCGCGGCTCGCGCAGACCGACAACGAAAACCGCGGCCTCTGGAATACGATCGGCAACATAATTCCGCATTACCAGCACGCCTTCAAAATAGACGGCGTCATGATAGATATGGGCCATGCGTTGCCGAAGCGGTTGAAACAGTCGATAGTGGACAAGGCGCGCAAGAACGACAAGGACTTCGCTTTCTGGGAGGAGAACTTCGCGATCTCCTCCAGGTCCGTGCAGGAGGGGTACAACGCCGCCGTCGGCTATCTCGTCTTCGACGAGCATATTCCACACAAGCTGAAGGAGTTCTTCGGTTTTCTCGCGGCGCAGGACGTGCCGGTTCCGTTCTTCGCAACTGCTGAAACCCACAACACGCACCGCGCGGCCTCGAGGCCCGGAGGAATCGTGTTTTCGCGATTGGCGTTGACCTTGAACGCGTTTCTCCCGGCTGTTTTCTACCTGCACCAGGGCGTTGAACTCGGCGAAACTTTTCCCGTAAACACCGGTCTCGGCTTCTCGCCCGAAGAAATATCGCAGCTGCCTTCCGGGCGGCTGCCCCTGTTCAGCGAATCGGCCCTTTGTTGGGACAATACCGCCGAGCTGACGGAGCACGTGTCCGAATTGAACCGCGTGCGGGCGGTTTGGGAATCCGTCGTCACCGATCCGAGGACGGGCGCCTTCAATATTCGGAACACATCCGACGAGCGGGCCGTCTGTTATGTGAGAAGCTCGCCCGAGAAATCCCTCGCGCTCGCTGTGCTGGCGAATCTGGATTGCTTCAACAGCGTGCGGACTTCGGTTGAATTGCCGACGGGTAAGACGGAGCTGCGGGAGGAATTGACCGGCGCCGTTATCCGCGTTGAAAACGGTGTCACGACGGTTGATTTAAAACCGGGTGAAGCCATGGTGTTGCCGCTGACCGATACGCCTGCGAGAAGCGACGCTTAGGACAGCCTCCGCTCGCGGGGGGTGAGCAGGGATTCCCGACCGGACCCAGGCTCAGGGGTGACCTTCCCTGGATCGTTTCAGCAGCAACGCATTGCCGATGACGCTGACCGAGCTGAATGCCATCGCCGCCGCGGCCAGCATAGGCGACAGAAATCCGAGCGCTGCCAGAGGTATGCCGGCTACGTTGTAAATGAAAGCCCAGAACAGGTTTTGACGGATTTTCCGGAGCGTGAGGGCTGAGAGCCGCAGGGAAAAGGCAACACCCGACAGATCGTTCCTCATAAGGGTGATGTCCGCGCTCTCCAAGGCGATGTCCGCGCCTCCGCCCATTGCGATGCTCAGGTCGGCTTGCGCGAGAGCCGGCGCGTCGTTGATACCGTCGCCCGCGACGGCAACGACGTAGCCCTCCCTCTGCAACGCCGCCACGTAATCCGCCTTGCCGCCGGGCCGGGCGCGCGCCTCGACACGGTCAATTCCAGTTTGCCTGGCTATGGACAAGGCCGCCTCCTCGCTGTCACCGGACAGCATGGCGACAAGGATTCCCTGTTCCTTCAATGATCTCACTGCCGAAGCTGAAGCGGGTCGCGGGCGATCGGTGAGAGCCACGGCGCCGATGACGGAGCCTTCAGCGGCAAAATACATCACGGTTTTGCCTGCGCGCTGGAATTCTTCCGCGCGCGGGATCAGAGCGGAAAGATCGACCTTGTTTTCCCTCATCAAGCGTGCGTTGCCCGCGAGCATTTTCCTGCCGCCGACGATTGCGCGGACGCCTCCACCCGGGATATCTTCGCTGTACTCCGCGGCCATGACCTCTATCCCGGATGCTCGCACATTTTCGATTATCGCCTTCGCCAGCGGATGTCCCGAATTGCTTTCCACTGCCGCCGCGGTCGGCAGCAGAGAGCCTGCCGCGCTGTCCTGCGCCGGCAGAATGTCCGTGACGGACGGCTTGCCTTCGGTGAGCGTGCCCGTTTTATCGAAGACCACGGCTGTGACCTTGTGCGCGCGTTCGAGACTTTCCGCGTTCCTGATCAGGATTCCGTGACGCGCTCCGATGCCGACGCCGACCATGAGCGCGGCCGGGGTGGCCAATCCCAGGGCGCAGGGACAGGCGATGATCAGGACGGAGATGGCCCTCATCATCGCGACAACGCCGCCGGCATCCGCCGCGAACAGCCAGCCCGCGAAGGTCAGCAATGCGACCGCTATGACTGCGGGGACGAAGACGGATGCGATGCGGTCGGCCAGTCTCTGTATGGGCGCTTTCGAGCCCTGGGCGCGTTCCACCATGCGTATTATGCCCGCGAGGAGTGTGTCCTGTCCTACCGCCGTGGCGCGGATTCTCAGCGCGCTGTTGCCGTTTATCGCGCCGCCTGCGACGCGATCTCCCTCGGCTTTGTTCACAGGCATGCTTTCTCCGGTGAGCATAGCTTCGTCCACGCTGCCGGCGCCCGCCTCGATGATGCCGTCGACCGGAAATCGCTCTCCCGGAGTGACGAGTAGCAGATCGCCCGCCCGGATCTCTTCGACCGGCGCCGTTTTCTGCGATCCGTCAGGTTCCAACAAACGGGCGAATTTCGGCTGCAGCTTCGCAAGGGCGCGGATGGCTTCTCCCGCGCGACGCCGCGCGCCGCTTTCGAGCATGCGACCGAAAAGCACGAGGGTTATGATCACCGCCGCCGTCTCGAAATAAACGGCGGCGGGGCCTGCTTCGCCCTCGAAAAATCCGGGGAAAAGCAGCACGGCACAGCTATATGAATAGGCGGTTCCGGTTCCCACGGCAACAAGGGAGTTCATGTCCGCCGAAAAGCGGAGCATGCCTTTCCAGGCCGCCGTGAAAAACCGCCTGCCCGAAAACGCCATAACCGGTGTCGCGAGAAGAAGCAGTACAAGGCCGGTCGCGCTCGCATCGAGCGGCCAGGCGCTTTTAAACCTTGCCGACATGAGCAGCATGCTGAACAGAAACAACGGGGCGGTAAACCAAACTGCGATCTTGAAATCCCGCCGCAAGGAATTGTGGGCAATTTCTTCACGGGCGCTGATGAATTCCTCGGGCGATCCCGGCGCCGATGAGTGCGGAAGGTCCAACACCGCATAGCCCGTGTCGACGACGGCGTTTTGCAGGTCGTCGATACGCGTGCGTGCCGGATCGAAAGTCACCGTCGCCTTGCCGTTTGCGAGGTTGACGGAGGCGGAAAGCACACCGTCCACTCTTTCGAGCGCCTTCTCCACCCTCTTGACGCAGGCGGCGCAGGTCATGCCTTCGATGACCAGCTCGCGGGAGTCCGCCCCGTTTTCCCTGTCGGGATTCTCGGTCACGAGACGAGCTTGAAACCCGCTTTCTCGACCGCCGCGTTTACCGCTTCCCCGGTGACGGTTTCGTCGCATCGGATACGCGCGGATCCGATGCGGACATCCAGCACGGTCACGCCCGCAATGCGCTCCAATTGTCCGCGGAGAGCCGCAGAGCAATGTCCGCAGGACATTCCTTCGATCTTGATTTCTGTTTCTTTCATTTTGCAGCGCCTTTCAATGCAAATGGATTTACACCGACGCGTGTCCGGAAAGATAGCTTTTTTACCGTCAAGATGAGAGCGGGAATAAGCGCCCGCCGAGAACAGGCGAAAAACGGAAACCGGGGCTTGCATCCAGTCGGGAATCTTATATATTCAGAGTTGTATATCTGACCTTCTCCGCGACGAGAATGCGACATGCCGTCAAATACCGCATATCCGATCGGCATCGCCGGTAATCAAGAGGAATAGGTCTGATTTGTGCGGCCCAGGCCGCCCCGTCTGAAAACCACCTTACTTTCCGATCTCTCTTCCAGGGTGAATCATGAAGCAACCGAACAGGTTTCCACGTCGCCTATTTGAAGCGGGCATAATTGCGCGGACGCTTCCGGCGTTCATAGCCGCGTTATTCCTGTCAGCCGCCGCCTTTCTGGCATCGTGTTCATCGGGCAATTGCCTGTATTGTTCATATGACGACTGCCCGGCCGAGGACCGGTACATGTACTCGGTGGAACTTAAGGGCGAAGTCGCCGATCTATGCGGCGGCGGCGCGGCGATGTCGTTTGTCACCGCCTATCCGCCGTCGCTTCTGTGCGACAGAGGCGGCAAATTGTTGCGTGTGGATGTTCCCTGCGAGATCGGCGGGAAATGTTCCGGCGTCCGCAGCTATACGATTCCCGAGGAACAGATACTCCGCATTACCCGCGTCTCCGACACGAAGACCCCTCCCGAGCCGTTTACGCCGGAGTGTCTTTGCGTCAGCTGCGACGTTGCGAGAGACGGAATACTGGGAACCGACAAGCTGGAATTGCGCGCCATGGGCGGATATCGCATCAAGCAGGACGGCGTCCTTTACCCGAGCGCCGGCGGCGGCACTTATTATGAGCCCGAGACCTTCGGTTTCGAAAGAGGCGGCACGTACGTGACAATCGGGGGTGAACTGGCCGCGTTATGGAGGGTATTGCGGTTCAATGACGGCGCGGACGCCCTCCATCTGGGATTTCTCACCGGACTCTGGCCTGTCGACGGTTCTCTGTTCATACCCCTGTCGCTCCATCCGCGCATCACCTTCAACGACCGGCCGGATGCCTACGGTTGCAGATGCGATGCCTGGTATCTCTTCGGCGATCTGGGCGTGACTTTCGACTTCACCACCGGGGCGCCCATATCGCATGATAGGAGGATTTTCTTCGGAGCCGGGATAGGTTACGAATTTCCCCTTTCCCGTGAAGTCGATTTCAGCGTCGACGTATTTGCCCGGCAGCTGTATCTGCCGCTTCCGGAGATCGATTGCTGTCCCGACATCCCCGCCGACGAACGCAATCCCGTGCGAATGTCCAGAGTCATCGGTCTCAGATTCGGCGTGACTTTCTGATCCGGCGGCTCGCCGGAATTTCTCCAACGGAAAACTGTTGTAGCACAATTCCATACCGGTACGATTATGAGCATCTATCCGAAAATACGCCCGCGCCCTTTTATTCCGGCGCTGTTGTTCGCATGTACTCTCGCCATGCTGGCCGTCGGGTGCAAGGACGAGGTCGTTCCCGCAAAGGGTTCTCAGGAACGCTCGCTGACGGTCATTGCCCGCGAAGTCGATCCCGTGTCCGGGGCGGTGATAGGGCCTGCGCGTCTCGCGGAAATCGTCATTTACGAAGTCACCGGCGAAGGCGACGTGGAACTCGCACGCTTGAACACGAACGACGAGGGCGTCGCGGTATTCAGGCGCGTGTTTCCTGCCGCGGGCGTGAACATCAAGGTCATCGGCACTTACAAACAGGAAAGGCAGCAGACCAATCCTCCGGTGATACTGCTTTGCGGCGATGCGGAGGTTACGCTGCGCTTTGCAGGTGTCTGGCCGGTTTGCTGCCCGAACGACACGACCCTGGTTTACCGTTTCATCGACGAAACCGGGAATCCGGACCTGATTCACATGAATCCGCCGGGAGTGTCGGAATACATTCTCGTGCGCACGCTGTTCACCGTCGATTGCCCGAATCCGGGGGACGAATTGCAGGTGACGATTCCGGCGGACGTTCCTCAGCCGTTCCGCATACGGGAAGTGCGCGTCGACGACCGGCTTGTCAACGGCCCCGTCGTGACTGTCCGCAACGGTGAGGCCCTCACCGTTATGTTCTCCGTATCCACCATGCAGATCGGCGAATATGACGAATCTTTCATCTTTCTCGTTCAATGTCCCGGTTCGCCCGCGCCTTCCCGCGTGACGGTGCGGCTGCTCGCCGACGTCGTGGCCTTTACCTGCGTCTGCCCGCGCGATACGGTGATCAGCATGGAACCGGGAATCGAGAGCGTGGAAGTCGGTTCAGTCCGCTCTTATCCGCCGCGCATCATCTTCAGCAATCCGCCGAATTGCCGGTCGATCATCGTCGACAGCATCATTTCGCATGACTGGTACCGTTCCTGGACGATCACCCAGCCGGTTCCGGGAACGCAAATAGGCGCGGGCGAGGACCTGCGCATCAGCACGCAGTTGAGTCCATACCAGGCGGGGCCGGCAGTGGACACATTCAACATTCATTTCCGGCTGGCCGACGGGACTCCGTGCCGCCAGCGCGTGGAGCTCGTGGGATTCGGGTGTCACACCATGTGTCCCTTGGTCCTTCGTCCGACACAGCAGGAATTCAACTCCTCCAGACCGATAGCCGTCAATTTCGGCACGGTGGCGTTTTCGCCCAACAGCGCCTGCGGCGGAACCAAGACGCTGGCGCAACAGGAAATCCTGCTTCTCCTGCCCGACACCGCCTGCTGCTCCTCGCCCGCCAATGTGTCCATTACGGTGGAAGATCCTGACCCGCGGAGGGTGAACAGCCGCTTCCTGAGCATCACGCCGACTTCGAGCGTACAGCTGTACCGCCGCACGCAGACGAATCTTGTCGTGCAGTTCACGGCGCCCACAGTGAGCGAGTTCGAGGAGCTCTTCGCCACAGGGTTGAGACCGAGGACGGGCGGCCCGGCGGACAGCACGTTCAATCTGCGGATACGGCTGTCTAACTCTTCATGCGGGAACTGCGTGCAATACATCGACGTGCGCGTTGTGATCGGCACGCTCATTCGCGTCAGCAATGTAATCACTCTGTACGCCTACGGACAGAACACACCGAAACTTCCGGATCCGCCCGTCAGGAAAGTCTGCAACATCGACTGCTGCCTCAACATCGACGGCTCATACGACATCGGGCGTCTGTTCAATATGATAAATCCGCAGACCAAGATGTTCCCGTATCCTCCGGACGCGCACGACTTCTTCGTGGAGGTCGCGGACACATCATACACCCGCACACCTCCGCAAACGCCGATGCTTTTCAGGACGCCATTCACCCCTTTCCGCAACCTGATACGTTTCCGCACCAATTACCTGGAACGCGATTTCGCGAATGTCAGGACCATACTCGACGAACTTCAAACGGCTCTGAACACCGATCCTGCTTTGTTTTTACAGCCGTCGCTGCCTTGGACGCTGCCTCCGGGACCGTCGTCCGTCCGGCCCCAGCCGGGGGATGTTTACATTATCGCTTCGGACCAGCAGTGGACCAGCGGGACATCCGGCCACATCATCCCCTGTGGAATAGCGCTTCTCTATATCAGGAAAATTTTCATCGGCAACGAACCGAACAGCTTCAACGATCAGTCGGGTATCGAGTATGAACTGATCTATCCGGTTGTTCTTTACTGATGAATCCGCGCAAAGCCGTTTCGAAGAGACCATGACAAAACGAAATGCACATCACCGGAGAATCCGCATGAACAAGAACCGTTTCTTCGCGTTGTTCGCGCCTGTTATGCTGCTGGCGGCGGGCGCAATGCTCGTCGGCTGCTCGTCCACGGACGTCGTCCGCGAATCCCCGCGGCGCGCATGCTGTCCGCCGGGCAACGGTTTGCTGGGAGACGGCGTCAACACGAGCGCCGATGAATTCGCTCCGTTTATCGAGCGGACCGGGAACGGCTTCACGCTCTGGTTCACGTCCTCCCGCGAAACACCGGGCAGAAAGCGCACATCTCTTCCGAATGAAATCTTCTTGTCCCGCCGCTCGGGCGTGTTCAACACCCGCGACCTTTGCGACGGCTGGTCCGTCGCTCAACGCGTATCGTCCATCAGCGCTTATTTCGACGATTGGACGAGGGGCGCCGCGGTGATCCATCGCGGAAACATGGTTCTGGCCGCGGAACAGACGACCGACGCCGCGGGCGCTCTGCGTCCCTCCGGTTCCGGTTACAATCTGTTTCTTTATTCTGCACGCCGCGGCGAGGGCGACGATTTTTCGGATCCGATTCCTTTGCAGACGGTGAATGCTCCGGCGTCATGGACTTCGCAGCCTGCTCTTTCGCCAAGCGGAGATACGCTTCTCTTCGCATCCGACCGACCCAATCCCGAGAATCCGGAAGATAAAAGCGTCAATATCTGGTATTCGCTACGCTCCGGAGGCGCGTGGTCGGCGCCGCGTCTTCTGAAGGGGATTTCCACGCCGGTCGACGACATGAGCCCATGCATAGACGAGTCCGGCAATTTGTATTTCGCCTCCAAATGGAATTACGCCTCCGCTTCGGAATCCACGACAGGTTTCGACCTGTATCTGGCTGGACCTCTCGCGCAGGCGCTTGCGGAAGGCGGAAAAATCCTGCCGGTCAACCTGAACAACTTCACCGCGCAGGAGAACTACTCGATCAACGGCCGTTACGACGAGATTTTCCCGCGTATTGTCCTGACCGAATACGGGCGCTTCATTTTCTGGTCCTCCAACGCGCCTGGCGGTTACGGGGGGTACGACATTTACGCGTGCCGGCTGCCGGCGCCGAGGGTCTGGATGATGCCCGTGGTCACATGCTATGAAAAGGGCAATGTTCCGACAGCGGATGTGCGCGTGGAAGGCCGCCGCATGCAGGGCGAAAGATTGCAGGCTGAAAGCGACGGCAAGGTGTCCAGCGTACTCTCCGGCGACAAGATCCGTGTGGAAGTGGGTCAAAGCGTGACCTTCTCGCGCATCTCCGGCTCCGACGAGTGTGTCACCGTCGACTGCAAGCCGGTGACCGCGACGGCCAGATTCGGAGACACCCTGCAGGTCGTTCCTGTCGACTGCGACTGCAATCCGCGCACCGTGGAATCGATACTGTTGAGCGACGCCAGCGGCATCCCGTATTTCATCACCGGATACTGGTGGCCGAACACTTCGCGCAATTACCAGGAGTTCAATCAAAGATATTCGACGGGCGCTCTCAAACGCGCGAAATTCATAGACCGCGGCGATTATGATTACCTCTGCGCGACACGGAAAATCGACGAGTTTTTCGAAAAGAACGTATACGAAAAGATAGAGAGCGTCGTCCGCAGAGTGGACAAGTGCGCCGAGAAAAACATCACGCTGATGATTTCGATAATCGGCTATACCGACGCCTGCGGCCTGAGGCCGGGCGCGTACACTGATGAGGACGTCGCGATGCGGAATGTCCGCATCTCGTCGGGCACGGACATGTGGGCCAGGCAGTTGCCGGCCGCCGACGGAAGCCGCGCCGTGAGTCTCAAGGAAAGCGGGCAGCGCGGAAACGTGATCCTTTCCATGCTCCGCTCCTACTTCACGATGAAGACTATCGACCGCGACATGTCGGAGCGTTCCGAGGATTACAGGCGCTTCAAGACGGATAACCGGATAGTCTTCGATTTTGAAGGCATGGGGATTTACGATCCGAATGCCTGGCGCGGACCTATCAAGGCGGAATCGCCATTAGTCGAGAATCCCTGCCGCAAGAAGGCGAGGCAGGCGTCCCTCTGGTGCAATGATCCTCAGGGCAGGCGCATCGAGATTTACATCACACCCGTGGTGGGCGATCCAACGAGCGTGGCCCGGCCGCTGGAGACGGACCTGATCAGGCGGGAGGAAGTCCCCGCCGGCTCGTCGCCACGCGCCTGCGATTGTTTCCGGGCCGAGCACTCGTTCCGCGACAGCGCCGAGGCGGTTTTCGTCAGGGCGATACTTGGCGAGTTCGCGGATCCGGAGAAATATTCGGCGGACAGGATAACTCTCCGCGAAGAAAGCGATACCACGGGCTCGAGACGCTTCGTCTTGAGCACGGATTGCCTCTCGACGGCCACGGAAGCGGAGGATGCCTCCCGGGCGCTTTCAACGGCGGCGCGCAAGGCCGCCGACATGCTCGGGCGTTACGCTCCACGCGGTGCGGCCGATTGCCGGCTCTTCAGCATCAGCTTCGGGGCATTCACTTATCTCAAGAATGCGCAGACTCTCATGGACACGCTGAAACCCCTCCTCGGCTGCCCGCTGTTCGTGAGGGAAGCGGCGGAACTGGAAACCGGGCAGCAGGTGTACGCGGTCCGCACCGGCATGTTCAAGGACAAGGCCGAAGCCGAAGCAGCTGTCGAGAAATACGCGGCCGAACTCAGGAAGCGGAAGCTCGCGCTGCCTATGAGAGTGATGCAGGAAATGGAGTGATCGAGAACGATGTCGCATTAACGTAGCAACGTGAAGACGTCGGAACGTGACAATGCGGGGACATGGCGATGCCGTGCTCATCTCGATGCGATGGGATTCGGCGCCGGTTGTTATGGCATTTGATCCGACTCGCCGTTTGTGTCGTTTCACACCATTTCATTATTATTGGCTCTTGGAGCGTATCATCCACCAGGCCCTCGAGGACATATGAAAAATCTTGTTTCTGCCGTTTTATTCGTCGCATTTGCCGCATTAATCTCCGCTCCGCCGAGGGCCGAGGCGCAAGGTTCCGCCGGGTGCGAGATCCTGCTAGTTTCGGCGAGCAAGGACAGCGTGGTAGTGAAAGCGGAATTTTTCACACCGACCGGGGTGTCGTTCCGCATGGAAGCGATATATGTCGCCCTCGCTTACGATCCGACGACTTTCAGGGTTCTGGCAAACAGCATCATGAACCACCGCTTCGCGGCGTCGGGCTTCCAGTCGGACTCGGAACCGTTCCTTGACACAAACCAGGTATATCCCGATCTCTGCCAGTATGGCGAATCGCATCCCACCTTCCAGAACATTCCCTTTCCCGAGAATTTCAGGGTGCGCCTCTGCACGTTCAAATTCATTCCGAAGACCACAGGACCCGGCACTACCTCCTTCATGATATACGGTAACGTCGTCGCGCCGGCCTTCTCGGGTTACTGGATCAATACCTCTTTCGATAACCAGGTCTTCAGTCCGGCCAACGATCTAATAAATACTCCCTGGCCCGTGGAATTCGCCGCCTTCAACGCCGCTCAACAGGGCAACGTCGTGGCGCTGAGCTGGACCACGGCGTCGGAAACCGGCAATCACGGCTTTCACGTGATGCGCAGGCCGGCGGAGGATGAAAGCGACGAGGCCTGGCGGGAGATCGGTTTCGTGGCCGGGCGCGGGGATTCGCGCGACCAAGTCCACTACATGTTTCTGGATGGCAGCATAGAACGCGACGGAGTCTATGAATACCGGCTCAAGCAGGTCGATTTCGACGGTCGGTACTCGTGGTCGGGAACAATCACGGCGGAATATCGCAGTTCCGTGTCCGGCTATTCCCTGGACCCCGCCTATCCGAATCCGCTCGCACAGTCCGGCACGGCCATGCTGCGCTATTCCGTCCCGGAGCGCGGACGCGTGCGTCTTGTCATCACGAACACGCTCGGTCAGGAAGTGGCCGTCCTGGCGGACTACACGCAGGACGCAGGCAATTACACAGCGTCCTGGTCGTCGCGCGGATTGCCGGCCGGCACGTACATCGCGACCCTCGAGGCGTCATCGGAAACGTCGCCGCAGGCGTATCGACGCTCTGTCAGGATAGCCGTCACGAGATGATGGACACAGCGGATTGACCGATGCGGGCGCCTTCTCGGCGCCCGTTTCGGAATGTTCGATACATCAGTTATTCCAGCCGGTCATGTTGCTGATCGAAATCCTGCACGATTCCTGTGATTTCTGCGGCTGCTGTGTAGGCGTATGCCCGGAAGATGCCATTGAGTTGCGGGAAGCCCGGCTCGATATCATCGAGGCGCGATGCACCAACTGCGCCAAATGCGTCTGGGCGTGCCCGTTCGAAGCTCTGCTTTTCCACAAACCCGGCGGCGGGAACGAGACCGATGACCGAGAATTATGACGTCATCATCGCGGGCGCCGGTCCCGCCGGCTCGACATTCGCGCGCATAGCGGCGGCGGAGGGCTTTTCGGTTCTGCTGTTGGAAAAGGATAGGGACGTCGGAATTCCTGTACGCTGCGGCGAAGCGGTCAGCGACCGCAGCCTGGAATCTCTGCTGCCCTTGGATCCGCGCTGGATCGCATCCACGATAAGGCGTTTCCGTCTCGTGGCGCCGGACGGAAACGCGGTCGAGCCGGATCTGGGCGGTCATGGCTACGTGCTCGAAAGACGCATTTTCGACTACGATCTGGCCCGGCTGGCGGTCGAAGCCGGCGCCGCGCTGCGCACTAAGGCTTATGTTCAGGGGCTGCTCGAGTCAGGCGGGCGTTTCACGGGCGTCCGATACTCGCTGAACGGCGAACCCCGCGAGGCGCGGGCCCGCATCATCGTTGGCGCGGACGGCGTGGAGTCGCGGCTCGGACGCTGGGCTGGGATTGACACGACCACGCGGCTGAACGACATGGAGTGCTGCGCTCAGATGACCCTGTCCGGCGTCGGCGTCGAGGACGACGCGTGCAGCTTCCATTTCGGATCGGCCACGGCGCCGCAGGGTTACCTTTGGATATTTCCCAAGGGGAACCGCGTGGCCAATGTCGGTATCGGCATCAGCGGCATGGCCGCAAGACGGCGCAGCCCCATCAGTTACCTTCGCTCCTTTGTCGGGCGGCATTTCCCCGGGGCAGGCGTCCTGACCACCGTGGCCGGCGGTGTGCCCTGCGCTCCGACACTCGAAACGATAGTGAAGGGGAATGTCGTACTGGTCGGCGACGCAGCGCATCAGGTGAACCCGCTTTCCGGCGGCGGCATCACCAGCGGGATGAAAGGGGCAGCGATGGCCGCGAACGCCGCAATCGAGGCGCTCCGCCGCGGCGACCTGCGGCGCCTCGGCGAGTATCCGAGGGCGTGGGAAAAGGCGGCGGGCGCGCGGCACCGCATGTATCACCGCATGAAGGAAATCGTCATGCGCTTCCCCGACGAAACACTCAATGAAATCGCGGCCGGCGCCCTTGAACTCCGTCCGGATAAAAGGACAATATGGGGTGTTTTTCGTGTCGCACTTATCAAGCATCCCCGCCTGCTGCTCGATATGGCGCGTGTGTTCGGTCTTCCGGATTCGTGGCGCGACGAGAGGCTATGACCCGGGCCGCGGGCGATTTTACGGACACCGGCGGCGGAAACCCGCGCGGAGCAGGGCTTTCTTCCGGCAATGCGGCGTTGATTGCGTTTCTCTGGGCGTGCGTCGCGTCGCCGTTCGTCCTGCTCGGCTACGGCAGCGACGCCGACGCCTGGCTGGTGGCCCGCGCGGCCGCCTCGATATGGGAAAACGGCGCGTATGCGGCCTCAAGGTCCACGGGGTTTCCGCTTTACGAACTTCTGCAGGTGCTGCCGGTGCGCGCCGGCCGTTGGCTGTTGTCGAATATGATGTCCATCCTCGCCGGTCTGGCCCTGCTATCCGCCTTGTTCCGGCTTGCCCGACGCGGTCGATTCCGGCACGCGGCGGTCACGATTGTTGCATTGGCTTTCCTTCCGATAGTGGTGACGAATTCGTCATCCACCATGGATTACATTCCCGGACTCGCTCTGCTTCTGTGGGCTTACGCTCTATTGCTTGAAAATCGCAGGGCGTATTCATCGATCCTGCTCGGGCTCGCGGTAGGTTTCAGGCCCAGCAACGGGCTTTTTCTCATTCCGGTGCTCGTTTTTCTTCTGCTCGACGGGAGGCGGCCGAGAGATTTGCTGATCTACGCCGCCGTCGCCACGACTGTGGGCGCGGTCGCATTCTTGCCCGCTCTCTTGACTGTCGGCTTGAATCCGTCCCTTGCGGTTATGGATCTGGGCACAGCCACGCGCGCTGTGATCGGCTTCTATAATGCTGCGGCCCTGTTCGGCGTCCCGGGAAGCCTTGCCGTTGCCGCCGCTTTCCTGAGGGCTTTCCGCAACCGCGGCCGTTCGTCGATGCGCCGGCCGCTGCCGGCGTTTCACGTCACGGTTATCGCGCTCTGGACCTTGCTTTTCATCATGCTTCCCGACGAGCCCGAATACCTGCTGCCCGCCGCGCCTTCCGTGATCTTCATGCTGGATGCGGCGCTGCCGAAAAAATTCTGGATCGCTGTATCCGTAATACTGCTCTCCTATCATTTCGTCAGGATCGAAACGGCGGGAGGCGAAAGCGGCGACCGCAGATTCGAGTTGTCGCTTCGCCCGGGTTGGACCGTGGCCGACGCGCAGGACCGCGTCTTCAAACTCTCCGTGCGGGAGGCGGCCGGACGCGCGCCCATGGACGTCCCGACCGTGCTGATGTACGGCGCGCTCTGGATTCCGACCGACAATCCGGAATGGCGCATGGACGAGGCGCTCGGCATGCACAAGCGCGGGGACGGCCGGCTGTTAGTGTCGGAAGCCATTATGGACGAAGGACGACTCGAGCGTCTCCGTCAATCCGGTTACAGGCTGGTGATATGGAAGGCAGATAAATGGGAGTATATGCGGGGTGGCGGCTTCAATTGGAGAAAACATGTGGAGGTGATAGATGATCTCGAGGCGTTTTTCGGATCGCCGCTGAAAGGCCGGCCCGAATCCCTTCGCTGAGGGCGATTTCACGCGCGGAACCAAAGGCGTATATTCGTCGACGGTGATGGTTCTGCAAATCGATCGGTGAAAATCATGAAAATCGAAAATTCCGTACGTCTCTTCGCCGAAGCGCGGAAAAGGATTCCCGGCGGCGTGAATTCTCCCGTGCGGGCCTTCCGCGCGGTTGGCGGCCAACCGCTGTTTTTCGAGTCCGCCTCCGGATCCCGCATCACGGATGCGGACGGGAACTCTTTTATCGACTATATCGGAAGCTGGGGGCCGTTCATACTGGGACACGGGCATCCGCGAGTCGTCGAAGCACTGAAGCGGCAGCTCGAACTGGCGACGAGCTTCGGCGCGCCGACCGAAATCGAGACCCTTCTGGCGGCCCGCGTAATGGAAATGATGCCTTCGATCGAAATGCTGCGCATGGTGAATTCGGGAACGGAAGCCACCCTGTCGGCGATCCGGCTGGCCCGCGCGTTCACGGGCTGCGAGAAACTGATCAAGTTCGACGGCTGCTACCACGGGCATGCCGACTCCTTTCTGATCAAGGCGGGCTCGGGCGTGGCTACTCTGGGTTTGCCGGATTCACCGGGGGTCACGCCGTCCGTCGCACAGGACACACTGATCGCGCGATTCAACGATCTCGAATCGGTGGAGAAACTGCTGGCTGCTCACCCCGGACGCATTGCGTGCATGATTGTGGAGCCCGTGGCCGGGAACATGGGCTGTGTGCCTCCCGACGACGGATTTCTGCCGCAGCTCCGGCGTCTCTGCACGAGAGAGGGGGTGGTCCTGATCTTCGACGAAGTCATGACTGGATTCAGGGTCGGCCGCGGGGGCGCCCAGCAGCTATGCGGTGTCGCGCCCGATCTGACCACTCTCGGCAAAATAATCGGCGGAGGACTGCCTGTCGGCGCTTACGGAGGCCGGAGGGACATCATGGAAATGGTCGCCCCCTCCGGTCCGATGTATCAGGCCGGAACTCTGTCCGGAAATCCGCTGGCGATGACCGCCGGATACGCGACGCTCGGCGTCATTCAAGATGACCCGGATTTCTACGCGAATCTGGAGCTGAAATCCCGCATGCTTTGCGAAGGATTTCAAAGGAATCTCGACGAAACAGGCCTGCCGTGGACGACCAACCGCGTCGGATCGATGTTCACGATGTTCTTTACGGACAGACAGGTCCGTAATTGGGACGACGCTCGGACCTGCGACACGGCCGCCTTCTCGAAATATTTTTCCGCGATGCTGGAACGCGGGGTATACCTGGCGCCCTCTCAATTCGAGTCCGCCTTCCTGTCGATCGCGCATACGGAAGAGGATATCGCGAGGACTGTGCAGGCGCATCGGGAGTCGCTGAAGGCATGAGCTCGCGCATGAAAGCTCAAGTACTCTCCGACTCTTCTCCCGAGAAACGTTTTGAGCCGTTCGAACTGAAGATGCGCATGGACGGCGCCCCGCCGCCAGCAATCGAGGCTTTCAGGCGCAACTACTTCATGCTTCTCGAAGGCGACTCGGGTTGCGTGGAAAGCGCGGGCATCGCTTCCGTCGATCGGCTCGACACATTGGAAGAACTGCATGCGGACGGCACGAGCATCAAGAATCTGCTCCGCAGCACGGTCATCATAAAACTCAACGGCGGACTCGGCACGAGCATGGGTCTGGAAAAGGCGAAAAGCCTGATTGAATTGAAGCAAGGACTGACGTTTCTGGATATTACTGCGGAACAGATTCGGAAACTCCGGAGGAGATACGGCGCTTCGATTCCGCTACTGTTCATGAACAGTTACAGCACCGACGCCGACACACGGGCCGCCCTCGCGCGACACGGAAACATGGGAGGAGAAACTCCGGAATACTTTCTGCAGCACAGGGTGCCGAAGGTTCTGGCGAGCGATTATTCGCCTGCCGTACGGAGCGGCGATAGCGATCTCGAATGGTGTCCGCCGGGCCACGGGGACATGTATTCCGCTCTCCGCACATCCGGCCTGCTCGATGCCCTGCTTGCGAAAGATATGCGATACGCGTTCGTGTCCAACGCGGACAACCTTGGCGCCGTGTTCGATCCGTCCATACCCGCATACATGCGGCGAGTCTCGGCCGATTTCCTCATGGAAGTCACAGACCGCACTCCGGCCGACCGCAAGGGCGGGCACCTGGCGCGCAGGAAGGACGGCCGTCTGCTGTTGAGAGAGGCCTCGCAGTGCCCGCCCGGCGAGGAGGAGGATTTTCAGAACATCGCCAGGCACAGATACTTCAACACGAACAACATTTGGATAGATCTGCCCGCGCTTGCGGATCTGCTGGAGAAACACGGCGGCGTCCTGCCGCTGTCTTTGATAAAAAACAGCAAGACGCTGGATCCCAGGGATCCGGATTCACCCGCGGTCTATCAGCTTGAATCGGCCATGGGTGCCGCGGTTTCGCTCTTCGCGAACGCGGCGGCGCTTGAGGTCCCCCGATCCCGTTTTGCTCCGGTCAAGACCACCGAGGACCTTCTCGCTGTCTGGTCCGACGCCTATGTGCTGACCGACGATCGCCAGGTCAGGCTGGATCCGCGACGCCGAATGCCGGCGCCCGTCATACGGCTCGATCCCAAGTATTTCGGCAGCATCGACCTTCTTCGCGAGCGCTTTCCCCATGGACCGCCGTCGCTGATAGAGTGCTCCGGACTGTCCGTCGCCGGTGATGTCCGTTTCGGATCGAATGTCAAGATACGAGGCCGTGTCTGCTTGAGCGCGACTCACGGCGAAACGCTGATCATTCCGGACAATACGGCGCTTCATGAGGATGATTCGGCGCCGGACCCGCCGCCGAGTCGGCGCGGAGGACATGCCGATGAACGCCGGAGAGTATAACCGGCAAGACATGACGGACGATGCCGACCGGTCGCTGCCGGGGAGGCCGAGCGCCTGGAAATACAGGCGCAGTTTCAAAATGGGGGAAAAGCCTCCGGCCGCGGGCGCCGGACGCATGAAAACGCCATTCCCGGCGCCGAACGCCATCGTTGTTGCGGTCGCCGTTTTCTGCGTTCTTATTGCCGCCTATTACGCCATCGATTACATGTCGGATCTCCGTGACGCGAGCCTGATCCTCGACAGCGGAATGTCCTCCGTTCTCGAACTCGTCTGCAGCGAGGATGGATCGGTCCTGCTCGCGACCGGATACACCACGAAGGAAGACGGTCCGAAGCGCGCTATGAGGACCTGGCGCTTGCCGGACGGCCGATCGATCGGGGCCCTGCCGTTGGATGATGTCATCGTCGAGGCCGCGGCCCTGTCTCCCGACGGCAAACTGCTGGCCGCGATCACCACGGAAGATGAAACAGGAAACAGGCGCACTTTGTCGATATTCGCAAGCCCGCCCGGCGGCAAGCCCCGTTCTTTGAACATCGAATGCGGGCATGTCTCGGAAGTCATGTTCTCGCCCGGGGGACGCCATCTGGCGATAATAGCGGATCATATTATCCTTTTAGATGCGCTCGACGGCCGTATATCGGATTCTCTTTCAATCGGCGGCGTGTGCAGGGACTTCGCCGCGTATTTCCTCCTCGACGGATCGTTCCTGGCCAAAGGCATCTGCGGCGACACCCTGCGCATCTGGCGCTTGTCGCCGCCGGAGGAGCAGGCGATACCGCTGACGAAAGAGGGTGTCCGGACGTATTCGGGTTTCTCGCGGAACGGCGAACGCTTCGTTTTGTATTCTAACGACAGTCTCAAGGTGTACGAAAGCCGAAACCGCTCGCTTCTCCATTCCGCTCGGCCCGCTGAAAGGGCCGGTCCCATCATATTCATGGACGGCAAGGCCTCGAGAATCGCCGTCAGGGAAGAAAGCGGCGCCGTCAGGGTAATGGATGCCGGCACTTCGGCCCGCCTCACGAAATTCCACCCGGCCGGCCCCGGAACTGAGTCCGGTGCGCGCTCTGAATTCATGCATCCGGTCATACCCTCCCGCGACGGAACGCGCTTCGCGATACCGTACTATGAGGATGGAATGATCGACCTCTTTGACGCTCTGACGGGTGAAAAGCTCGCGACATACAAGCACAGGGACGGCTTGTTTTCGCCCGCCGAATTTAATGCGGCCGCATTCGCGCCCGACAATTCGATAATAACCGCCGGAAAGCGAATACATACCTGGAAGCGTAGATGACTGGCCTAAGTTCGTCCAGCCGACCCTGGCGTAGCTTCCGTTTGCCCGGACCACGGGCTTCCTCCAACTCGAATCATTCCTCGCGCGCGACCGATTTCCGGTAGAAAGTGTGCACACGGTACGACGAAACAGCGCCGACGGCCCGTGTGCCGGTTTCGGAATCCACCACCGGAATCACTGCAAGGTTGTTCACGTCGAAAAGTCTCAACACTACGTCGAGCGTGGTGTCTTCCGTGACGGGCTTCACGGATGTGATCATCAGGTCGGCGGCCAAGAGCGCGTGTCCTGACGGGACGTCAGTAATGACCGATCGAACATCCTCGAACTCGATTATGCCCTTGTAGGCGCCATCTGCGTCGGCGACGAGGAGGGCTTCGCAGGTTGAGGACTCGAATATGCGCATAACATCCTGCAGCCGCGTTTCCGGCCGCACTCCGGGTGTGTCGCGATCTATCAATGATTCGATGGGTATGGTGTTCAACAGCGGAAGGTAAGCGAAAGAGCCGATGCGTCCGTGCGAGGGATCGATCTTCCATGAATATATCGAAGGCTTTACGAATCGCTGCGCCACGAGGACGGCCAGAACCGCCGTCAGCATCGACGGAAGCACAGTGCCGTAATTGCCCGAGATTTCGATAACCATGAGCACCGCTGTCAGCGGCGCGTGCATGGTGCCCGCGAGCAAGGCGCCCATCCCGGCCAGGGCGTACGGCGTGGGCGAACTCACAAGGCCGGGGAAAGCGGACATCAGGGTTAAACCGAAAGCGCTGCCCATCATGGCGCCGGTCTTCATGGCAGGGGCGAACATGCCGCCGGTGCCGCCTGAGCCGACCGTCAGGGCTGCGTGAAGCGGCTTCAACATCGCGACGACGACGAGAAGCCAGACAGGGTACGATGAACTCAGGGCCTCGTTGACGGGCGCGTAAGACTGTTCCATCAACGATGGAAGGAAGAGGATGAGCAGTCCGGCGGCGAAACCTCCCGCCGCTGGCTTCAGAATCGCGGGCAGCCGCAGAACGCGCCGCAGCAGCGAATCCATAGCGATAACCGATTTTGTGAAATACGCGGAGAGCAGTCCGAACATAAGCCCCAGAAGAGCCAGAAATGCGTATTCGTGCAACGCGACCGGCAGGACTTCCGGCGAATACACCAGGGCAACGTCACCGTATACGCTTCTCGTTACGACCGTGGCGGCCACCGAGGCCACCACTATCGGAGTAAAGGTCTTCAGCCGGAAATCGCCAAGAACGACTTCCAGCACGAACATGACTCCGCCTATGGGAGAATTGAAGATGCCGCTGATTCCTGCCGCCGCCCCGCAGGCTATGAGAGTGCGGGTTTGCTCGCGGGTCAGCCTCAACAGTTCCGCGATGAGAACGCCGACAGAAGCGCCCAGATGTATGATGGGTCCCTCTCTTCCCCCTCCTCCGCCCGACCCGATCGAGACGGAGGCGGTCAGAAGCTTCTGGGCGATGGCTCTCCGTTTTATTACTCCACGGCCGAAACGCGATGCGAGTATGACTTCAGGCACGCCGTGTCCCGGCTTGACCCTGAACACCCATTCATTCAGCATGCCGACGATCAGTCCGCCGAGCGCTGGTATGAACGGTATGAGCGCCAGCGACCAGACGTGCCTGCCCTGCGAAGCCTCGAAGAGGATGTCGAACTGGATTCCCGCGAATTCGACGCTCCAGTTGAAGAGCAGAATCGCTCCGCCGACGGCGACTCCGATCAGTCCCGCAAAGACTATCGGCAGCGTGACCCGCCTGGTCGCAGAGGAGTAGAGAATTCCCATGCGCTTGAAATGATGTCGATAGCGATTTTCGCCTTTGGAATTTGTCATCAGCATTATGCCGGATTTGCTCGCCTGAACGTCTTTTCCACGCCATGCAATATACAGTTTTCGTCGTGGCGGTTCGAAGTTCCGGAGCAGTAGCGATAACCCGACGACACCGAACCGCGCAGTATCCGGCGCCTTGATTTCAAGGTTTCAGCAGAAGGGACTATCTTTAATCCTCTTCAATATAACTTTCAGGAGGTATCGAAATGAGTCATCACAGAGAAGCCGTCAGCACACCGGAAGCTCCGGCCGCCATCGGGCCTTACAGCCAGGCAATCGTATCGAAGGGAATGGTCTTCGTCTCGGGACAGCTCGCAATCGATCCATCCACGGGCGCCATGATCGAGGGCGGAGCGAGGGAACAGACGCGGCGTGTGCTGGAAAACATGAAGGCCGTGCTGGCTGCCGCCGGATGCGGTCTCGCCGATGTAGTAGCATGCACGGTTTTCTTGAAGGACATGAATGATTTTGCGGAGATGAACGAGATGTACTCGCTGTTTTTCACGGATGTGCCGCCGAGCCGGGCGGCCGTGGAAGTGGCCCGCCTGCCGAAGGACGGCCGGGTGGAAATCAGTTGTATCGCTGTTTTGCCTTGAAATATTTCCCTGGTTTGCGCAATTTTATGCGGCATCGAAGAGTCCGGAAGCGCGAGACTCATTGGATGTCGGGTCGACGGTATTTCGGATCGATATGAAGAAGAACCACAGTACAGTCCTGATTGCGATGATCTTGGTCCTCTCGGCGGCCGGCTGCGGATCGGGAGGAAAGCATGAGGATGTTTCCGGAAAGGCCGGCGGCGAAGATCCGGGCAGAAAGATATTCGTGTCGCAGAACTGCGGCCTTTGTCATGGCGCGGACGCCCGCGGCGGCGATGCAGCCCCCGCATTGCGAAATCTGCGCGCGGAATACACCGCAGGCAAACTGATCGAGTACCTTCGAGATCCCGCCGAATACATATTGCGCGATCCGCGGCTATCGGCGAGGCAGGAGATGTACCCGGCGTCGATGCCTCGATACGGACATTTGGGTGATGATCTATTGAACGCTCTGGCGCTGTATCTGCTTGCTCTTGAATAGCGTAAACAAACATTTGTACAACATACTGGCGGAAAACTGAAATTATGGGCCGTCTGCTTTACTCCGGTCTTCTGTCATCCCTGCTGATTTCCGCTTCCTGTCGGGTTTCGTCCGCCCAAGAGGCGCCGCAGAGAGCCCTGATCGTCGTGACGAGCACGTCCTCGATGATGGGAGTCAACACGCGCACCGGCTATTCGCTCAAGGAGGCGGTGCACGCGTATTACACCCTCGTGCAGGCGGGGTTCACGCCGGACTTCGCAAGTCCGCAGGGCGGGCGCTCGCCGATTGATCCGGCGAGCGTAGATTCCACGGACTCATGGACGAAGTATTACTTTGACGATCCGAATCTGCGCAGGGCTCTGAACGAAACAATTCCATCTTCGCAAATCGATCCGGAACAGTACGACATAGCCGTGTTCGTGGGCGGTCACGGCGCCCTTTGGGATTTTCTGACGGATGAGCATCTGCATGCCATTGCCGCTCGCGTGTACGGCAAGCGAGGCATCGTGGCATGCATCTCGCAGGGAGCTGCTGTGCTGCTGAACACGTTGATGAGCGACGGCACGCCCATATATTACAAGATCCGTCTTACCTGCTCTTCAGATGAGGAGGAGGAACTCGCGGGTGTGCAGATCAATCTGCCGTTCATGCTCGAATCCGCGCTGCGCCGTGGGGGAGCGGTCTATTTCAAATCTGCTCCGTTCACGCCTAACGTGGTCCCCGAGCACCGCTTGATAACCGGGCAGAACACGGCTTCCGCTATCGGTGTCGCCAAGGCGGTGGTCGAGACGTGGAAGAAGCTTCAAGCGGGCGAGTGACGCGAAGACGCGACGCGGTTTTCAGAAAAACGTGGAGAAGCCGAGCTGGAATCCGCTCGTCTCGGATGGCGTCCCGGGCGGATCCCGATGCCATCTGTGCAGATAATTGGCGCGAATGACGGTTCCGTGCGCGGGACGGAAACTGAGAGCGGAATTGATTCCGCGCATGTCGTCCATTATGTCACTTCCGCCGTATGAAAACTTTCGCGCATTGAGGTCCGCGTACTCGAGACGCAGAGCGAAGTTCACGACCGCTTCCGGCATAGAGGAGAGCGCGGGCCGGAAAAGTGGGAGTCGAAACTCGACAAAGGCGCCCCATTGCCTCTCGGCGAAAGTTTCGGGAAGACCGGGAGGCAGGTCGATCGCGGCATAAGCCAGTTCACCCTGCACGGAAACGCCGGAAATTCCGGTGCCGAAATCCAGAGCAGTGATGCTGAGCATTCGTTTCGGGTCCGCCGTGCCGTCCTCGAGTCGGTATTTATTGTAAACGCCGCCGTAATAGGACAATCCGATATCCCATTCGAGCCGGTGCCCGATGGATGCGCGCCCGGTAAAAGCCGGCATGCCGTTGTTATCCTTGTTGAATAGATCGACGGATTTGCCTCCGGGGATGGAAGCTCTGCCATGATCGTTGTCGATTACGCCGTCGCCGAGCCCGTTAACGATATATGCTTCCCAATTCAGTGTCGATTCACCGATTTCAAACAGGCCGTGAAAGCCGAAGGCCAGTTCATTGTGGGTCGTCGGGATAATTCTGGTGGATACGAACGGCCGCTCCACGAACTCCCACAGAGGGCCGTCATGAGCTGGATTGAAACGTCCGAGTGGTGTGAGGATGATTCCCGCGCGCGCGCTCAGATTCCTGTTCAGATCGTATTCCGCCATGGCGATCTCGAGCCCGAATAGCCGTCCGCCGTCCTCGAATTCCAGCTCCGCAAGAAGGCGCAGGTGTTCCGTGACGGTTGCAGAAACACAGATATTCAGTCTCCGCATCTGCAAGGTGAATCCCCCGCTCAACCCGTTGTCGATGAATGACGAAGCGTTCATCTCCACGTACCCGCCGACCGAAGCGCCGCCCCGGGCGGCGCAGCGCGGCGCTTCTCCGACGGCCGTATCGGAAACGGTTGTGCCGGTCTGCGAATGCGCGGCTGTCAGACCGCTGGAGATCAGCATCAGTAAGAGGAGTGTGATTTTCATGTTTTGCCCGGCAGTCCCGGAAACGACGGTAAAGTGTATTTAGACTAATTCTATATTACAAAGGTAAAATACCATCGGGAAGCATTTCTTGTCAAGTGCCGCATTGTGAATACTTTCGCGATTGGTCTGAAAACAAGCCGCAGATCCTGCTCGGAAGGCGCGATTATTCATTTGAAACCTTATTTTACGGAATGAAGAAAACGAATAGAACCGGTTCCGCCGCGATTGCGATTCCCCTGGCCGACGGCGCATCACAATGAAATTTCGCTCGCGGAAATCGGATGCCGAAGCTTCGGGACTGGCGAGATCGGTTTCGATATTGCTGGCGCCTCCTGCGCCGGCGGCGATTGCGTTTGCGATTCTCGCGTTTCTACCCGAGGATCGCGCACCATCGCTTCGCGCACTTGGGCTTCTTTCGGCAATCATGTTCTCGGGCGGTATTCAAATTGCGTATGTCCTTTATTTGAAGCGGAAAGGCCGCGTTGCCGATTACGACGTCCCGGAACGCCTTCAGCGCACCGGCCCCTATCTTATCTCCGCCGCGCTCTCAGCTGTCGGATTGGCGATCCTGTATCTGCTCCGCAGTCCGGACTGGACGCTCGCGCTGATGTGGTGCTACGCATCCAACACTCTTATACTTGCGCTTATCAACAGATTCTGGAAAATCAGCGCACATATGATGGGATTGACCGGTCCGCTGACCGCGCTTGTTGTCCCGACCGGCTTCTGGATGCTCGCGGGCATGCCGCTCGCCGTCTTGCTCGGCTGGGCGCGGGTGCGCCTCCGTGCACATACTCTGGCCCAGGTTATCGCAGGCGCCGCTGCCGGCGTGGTCCTGACCACGGCGCAACTTTTTGCGTGGTTTTCGTATGTTCAAGCATTGTTGCCCCCGGTTTAGCGAGACGTCTCCCGCTCGTCCGCATCGGGAGGAGACGCAGATCCAAAATGCTTATCTTTCATAATGTTTCGCTCCGACCGAATAGAAGTTCATCACGACGCCGCATGATACGCGCCGTATTGTTCGACCTGGACGGCGTCGTCGTCGATACCATCCACTATCACTATCTCGCGTGGGATCATATGTTCCGCGAGCTGGGTGGATCGGTCTCAAAAGAATCCGTCCTGCTGCACGAAGGCCGCGCCTCCAGGGAAATCCTCCCGCTTTTCCTGCGCGAAGCCGGGGTTGAATTGGATGAGGAGCGCCATGCGGAATTCATCGAGCGCAAACGCGAGTATTACAGAAGCATCGTAAAGATCAAGTACTTCCCGGATATATTTTCCACAATCGGAACCCTGAAATCGCGCGGCTTCCGCACGGCTCTCGTCACGGCTTCTGCGCGCGGAAACATGGAGAAATCCCTGGATGAATCCATGCGGGAGTATTTCGATTTCATAATAACAGGCGACGAAGTCCGGCGCGCCAAACCCGCGCCCGAACCGTATCTGGCGGCTGCGGAGCGGCTGCATGTCCCGCCGCCGCAGTGCCTGGTGGTTGAAAACGCGCCGCTCGGAATACTGTCGGCCCTGAACGCCGGGATGACCTGCGTGGCAGTGGAAACCACTTTGTCCGCGGAGCATCTTCGCGCCGCTCACACCATCATACATGAGGCGCGGATGCTCCTCGATCTGCCGATGCTCGCCTTGGCATCGCCGGAAACCGCAAACGGAAAATCAGAATAATCAACGTTACAGGACATGCATACATGAAGCCGATCAAATCTACTTTGCTTCTTCTCGTGCTGCTGGCGGCGTCTTCCGCCGCGCAGGATTTCAAGCCGATTGCCTTCGAGGAGTACAAGCTGAGCAACGGCCTCACGGTAATACTTCACGTGGATCGCACGGCGCCTACGGCCATGACCTACATGCTGTACCGCGTCGGCTCGAAGGATGAGGTCGCGGGACGGACCGGTTTCGCACATTTTTTCGAGCATCTTATGTTCGAGGGTTCGGAAAACATTAAAAGAGGCGAAATCGACAAACTGATTTCCAGCGCCGGCGGTCTCAACAATGCATCAACCGGAAATGACCGGACGGATTACTTCTTCAAAGTGCCGGCCAACCAGCTCGAGCTGGCGCTGTGGATCGAGTCGGACAGGATGATGTCGCTTGCCATCGATTCCATAGGAATCGAGACGCAGCGCAAAGTGGTCAAGGAGGAACTCAAGCAGCGCTTCGAAGGCAAACCTTTCGCAAGCATCTCGGAACATCTATTTCACCAGACCTTCATGGGCACGCCCTACGAATGGACGCCCATCGGCGATCCCGAGGATATCAACAGGGCCTCCCGTGACGAGTTTCTGGAGTTCCACGGCAAATACTACCTGCCGAACAACGCATGCCTCGCGGTCGGAGGAGACATCGACGTGAAGCAGACAAAGAAATGGATAGATCAATACTTCGGATCCATACCGGCGGGACCGGCGCCCCCAGCGGTGAAGTTCACGATTCCGGAGCAAACGGAACCCCGCACTCTGAAAGTGGAGGAATCCGTCACCCCGCTCCCCGCTCTGATCGAATCCTACGTCACGGTCGACCAGAGGCATCCCGATGCCTATGCGCTGGAATTCCTGAGCGCTGCACTTTCCACCGGACGCAGTTCACGCCTCTATAAACGACTGGTCGACAAGGACCAGACCGCGATCATGGCCGGGGGATTTCCCTTCTCGCTGGACATGGCCGGGCTGTTCGCCTTCTTTGTGATTGCCAACCGCGGCGTGAGTCTCGACTCGGTGCGGGATGCCATGCATCAGGAAATCACTCGCCTGCAGGCCGACGGCATATCCGAGCAGGAATTCACAAAACTGCGAAACACCAAGGAGACACAATTCGTGCAAGGGCTGAGATCACTCGACGGCAAACTCTCCTCGCTCGCTTATTATTCGCTCTTTCACGGCAATACAAACCTCGTCAACGAGGAATTCGGGAAATTCATGTCGGTAGCCCGCGAGGACGTCCGCCGGGTCGCCGGCGCCTATCTGAAGCCGCAAAGGCGCAATACCATCGAGTATGTGGTGATGGATCAGCCGGTCAAGTAAAAGGAAAAATCGGGGATTCGAAATCATGATCAAGCATAGCGCAGCACTGTTTGCGGCCGGTCTTGTCCTGATCGGCGCAGTTGCACACACTCAACCGGACAGATCGAAGAAACCGGCGCCCGGACCGGTCCCGGCCGTTTCGTTCCCCGCCTATCACGAGTCGACTCTCGAGAACGGACTCAAACTGATCGTTATAGAAGATCGCGCTCAGCCGGTCGTCACACTCCGCCTGCTGATAAAGTCGGGGTCGGAATTCGACGGCCGGGAAAAAAGCGGCATAGCGTACTTTGTAACCGGCCTTTTGACGCAGGGCACGGCGACACGCAGCGCCGAGGAATTCGCCGCTGAAGCCGACATGCACGGGCTCTCCATCAGCGCCTCCGCTGCCGATGACGCGATGTCCGTTTCCGGCTCGGGGCTCAAGAAGCATATGCCGGTTTTGCTCCGGCTTATGACCGATGCGGTCTTCAATCCGGTTTTTCCGGAAGTCGAACTGGAGAAAGCCCGCAAACAGACCTTGTCGGGTCTGGCTGTTGAAAAGAAGTCGCCGGGCGAAATATCGACACGGCTCGAAATTACGGTCGGATTCAACGATCATCCGTATTCGAATTTCGGCACCGAAGCGGGGGTCAAATCCATTACCCGTGATGATATCGTAGCATTTCACCGCAGATTTTTCATCCCCAATAACGCAAGCCTCGCCGTCATCGGCGACATCAAACCGGACGAAGCGGCTCGGGAGATCAAACGGTACTTCGGGTCCTGGAAGAAAGGGGAGACCGCCAATCCCATATTTCCCGAGGCGAAACCGATTCGCGGCATATCGGTCCATTTGACTGACCTTGGGTCGTCACAGACCCAAACCGCTTTGAGCATCGTCGCAACGGGCATGAAACGCAACAATCCCGACTGGACGAAATTCAGCATTCTGAATTCCATTTTGGGCGGCGGATCCAGCGGACGCCTGTACAACAACCTTCGCGAGAAGCACGGATTCACCTACGGCGCGTACAGCAGCATGGACGGCAGGCGGCAGGCCGGCATCTGGACGGCGAGCGCCGAAGTGCGGCGTGTCGCCACCGACTCCGCCGTCAGGGAAATTCTGTCGGAGATCAGGCGTGTGAACGAGGAGCGTGTCCCCTCGGACGAACTGGAGATGCATAAGCAGTATCTGGCCGGCACGTTTCTCTTGAGTCTCGAGAATCCGGCGACCACCGCCGTCAGGGTGCAGGAGATAGATCTCTACGGACTGCCGAAAGATTATTACCGGACTTACGTATCCAATATCGCTTCTACAAAACCCGATGACATCATGCGTCTGGCTCGAATGTATCTTCCGCCGGACAATCTGGCCGTGACGGCCGTCGGGGACGCGGCCTCGATATACGAGGCGCTGAAGAAGTTCGGACACGTGCACATGTATGACACGGATATGAAGAGGCTCGAAGGCGCCGAACCATCCGCGGCGGACATCGACGCTCCCGCCCTGATCGGAAAAATGATACACGCCCTAGGAGGCCGTGAGAAGCTCGCTGCGGTCGCGGATCGCACTCTCGAGGGCGACGTCATCCTCTCGATCGGCGGGCAGGAGATTCCGGGAACGATCCTCGATATAAAAAAGCTGCCTAACAAGAATTATCAGTTGGTTTCACTCCTCTACATGGGCCAGAAAATGTTGCAGGAAAAATGGAACGACGGGGAGAATGTGATCTCGACGAATCCGATGCAGACGGGGCCCGTGGTTCTGGAAGGCGAGGAACTCGCTCAGGAACTCGAGAAGGATCAGTTCAACGACATTCTCCGCATGGAACAGTTAGGGTACAAGGCCCGTGTCAAATCTTCGCGCAAGATGGACGGAAGAAAGGTGTATGTGCTGGAAATAGAAAAGAAACACGGCAGCAGCGTGATGCTGGTGGATGCCGATACCTACCTGATCGCAGGCGAGGAATCGTCACAGAACACCCCGCAGGGGGATGTGACGGCTACCGTGTACTACGAGGATTACAAACCGGTCGACGGCGTGCAGACACCGCATACAATGAGAGTGGAAGCAGGAGCGACCATCATGACGGTAAAAGCTACGAGCATAAGGCAAAACACCGGAGTGAAGGACGAAGTATTCAAGCCCTGACCGCTGGGCCTGATCCGCTCCGGCGGCCTGGCCGGGCGCGCATCCCGCTGGAGCCCGTCAATCGTGTTCGGCGTCGAGCTGTCGGCGGAGTTCGGCGATTCTTTTGATCAGGCGGTCCTTACGCTCGGGATGATGCACGCAGATCGTGAGAAGCATGTCCACGGCTTCATCGATTCTTCCCTGCCCGGCATAGATCTCGGCCAGGGTTTCCGTTGCCGGGCGCTGTTGCAGGTTCACCTCCGGATCCGCTTCTGTCGTCTGATACGCTTCGGCGGGGTCCGGCGCTGTCGGGATGCGCGCGGTGTCCAGGATTCGAGCCAGGCGCTCCAGCTCATTCTCTTCGCGTAACTCCGAAGCACCGGCGAAGTCGGCCGCATCGGCGAATTTCGCGGGGCCCTCTTCCTCGACATCGGGAGATACCGCGGCGGACAGGCTGAAGTCCGGCAGAAGATCGTGGCGCCTGCTGGCCCGTTGTTTCTTTCCGTCGGATCGGGGAAGTTCCGTCGCGACGGGTTCGCAAGCCGCCGGCGCTATATTTGGCTCGGGCGGGTGCGAGAGTTCCAGTTGTGCAACAGCGGATTTCAGCAGCAACATCCCCGCGCAATCCGGCGAGATTCTCTCGGCTGCCTTCAGCGCTTCCCTCGCGTCGCTGTATCTGCGCAGTCGTGAATGGATCTTCGCCTGCAGCAGCAGGCCGGCCACGAAGGCCGGATGTCTCGATACGCCCGCCTCGACTATGCGCAGGGCTTCGTCGAGCCGCCCGTCCTGAAGTTTTCTGTCAGCTAGCAGGGCGAAGACGGGAGAATCCGGATGCCGTTCCGCATGGGCGGCATATTTCAGCAACTGTTCATCCGTCAATGGGGCTCGAGACGGGTTCATCAGGCGCCGCGGGCGTGCAGTGCGTGTCTGATTGAAAGAAATCCGACCATCCCGAATCCAAGGCAGAAAAGAAGCTGAAACGGAAGAGCTGCGATTTCCAGAAAATAGATCGAAGCCGAGACCCCTACCAGGCAGTAGCACGCCAGAAGCAACTCCAGAAGAACGGCGGGTGTAAAGACCTTTTTGGCTGCGGAGTACTTTTTTCGCTTCCAGCTGTCCACGCCGGATTCTATCCTGTATTTCGGGGTTCTCACAAAAGGACTTTTTCGCCTCAACAGTCCTTCGAGGACGGCGCGCGTGTTGTTCACTGCAAAACCCATGCTCCCGGCCATGAAAAGCGGGAACAGGAAGATTCTCTTCTTCCAATCCTCGTGCACGTCCTTCTGCGAATAGAAATACATAAGGAACGAGCTGATGAAAGCCAGCACGAAAATCGACATGAAGGCGAAGAAGGTGTCGTGCGTGCCTGTCTGCTTTATGAAAATCAATGGCACGTTAAGCAGGCCTGTGAGTAGGATGAACGGAAAGACCAGATTGTTGGTCAGGTGAATGGTCGACTGCAGTTTTACTTTCAGAGGCAGTTTGGCTCTCCAGACCATCGGGAGAATTTTCCTCGATGTCTCGATTGCGCCCTTGGTCCACCTGAACTGCTGCGATTTCAGGGCGTTTATTTCGGACGGCAATTCGGCGGGAGATGTGAAGTCGTTCAGGAAAACGAACTTCCAACCTTTCAACTGGGCCCGGTAACTCAGATCCAGGTCTTCGGTCAGCGTGTCGTCCTGCCAGTTGCCCGCGTCTTCGATGCAACTGCGGCGCCAAATGCCGGCGGTGCCGTTGAAGTTGATGAAGAAGCCTGCCTTGTTGCGCACTTGCTGCTCAATGACGAAATGTCCGTCGAGGGCGATGGCCTGCGCGCGGGTCAGCAGGGAGTATTCGGTGTTGAGATGTTCCCAGCGCGACTGCACCATGCCGATGCGGTCGTGGATGAAGTAGCTGAGGGTTTCGGTCAGGAAATCGGATGTCGGAACGAAATCCGCGTCGAATATCGCGATGTACTCGCCCTTGGCCGTGGTGAGTCCGTGACGCAGAGCCCCCGCCTTGAATCCGACACGGTCGCTGCGGCGTATCTGTGAAATATCGAAGCCCTCCGCCTGTTTTCGGCGGACGATCTCCGCGGTGAGTTCCACCGTCTCATCGGTGGAGTCGTCAAGCACCTGGATTTCAAGCAGCTCTTTCGGGTATTCGAGCCGGCAGACCGCGTCTATCAGACGTTCCACAACGTACAACTCGTTGTAGAGCGGCAGCTGCACCGTCACCACAGGGAGTTTGTCGGCTGCCGCCGCCCGCTCAGGCCTTTTATCCCTGTTCTTGAAGTAATAGTAGATCATCACGAATCCGTGGGACCCGAACAGCAGGATTACGGAAAGTGAGAAGAAGTACGCACCCAGTATCAGATGTTCCATAATTCCGGTCTGCGCCTTGTGCCGTTTCGGGAAATGAAATACAAATTTACCATGCTGATATGGTTTCCAGCAAAATGTCGTCAGTCAGTTTTTCGACCGCTTTCCGGAGCCCTGTTTCGCGTTCCTCTCTGCCTCCGCCGGGGGAGTAATCGCCTGTGGCGTTGAAGGTCTTTTTCCACGCCTGCGTCTTCCTTGTGTTGTCCATCAGTGTAACGGCGACTCGAAGCGTAACCTGCAAGCGGGCGGCCTGTGTGCCCTGTGTTACGGCTATCGGCTGATCGGCTTCCACAGCCGTGACAACTCCCAACATCTCAATACTCGCCGTCGAGCGGTCGCGCAACGGCAGTGTGTTGTCCCTTTGGAACTTCTCGATGAGCATATTTGTGATTTCTTCGCGCAGTGATGGCTGGCCGTAGCCGCTCTCATCGTCGAATATCGGGATTGCGATCGAAGTCCAATGTGGCGGGACGGAGGCTCCTGTGAACGAGTAGCAACTGATAAGCGAAGAACAGCTTATCATAGCAAAGCAAAAATACAAGGAAATCCTCACAGGAAACAAGTGTGTCATATCAACCCGAAGTCTCTGATTTTCCGGTACAGGGTGCGTTCGCTTATGTCGAGTATGCGCGCGGCGCGGCGGCGGTTTCCGCCGCAGCGCTCGAGAACGCGTTCGATAAAGGCGCGTTCCATCTCGCGAAGCGTCGTCAGATCTTCGCGTTCCTTTTCAATTGATGAGCTTTCGGAATTTCGCGGCAAAGCGGCCAGTTCCTGCATTGCCTGCGCGGCCAGCATGTTGAGTGTATGCTTGATCTCCTCCACGCTGCCGCGCAACTCCCAGAGGGCCCTGAAAATGAGCTCTCGCTCCGCCTGATCGGGACTCTTTCCGGCCGGCACCGGGAGGAAGGGATTGTTGACCGGCGTTTCGCTTCCGGGGAGATGTTCGGCAAGTATCTCGTAATCCACGGTTTTATCCCGTTCCAGGACGAAGAGACTGTCGATGAGGTGCCGGAGTTCGCGCACGTTTCCCGGCCAGGGATAATCCTGCAGAGCTTTCCTGGCGTGCTCCGTCAACTGAAACCGGTTCGTCGGATCCCTTTCCAGAGCTTCCTCCAGGAATCTGTCGATGAACAGCGGTATGTCGGCGCGCCGTTCGCGCAGAGGCGGTATCCGGATGTTCACGGAACGCAGCCGGTAATAGAGGTCCTGTCTGAATCGCCGCTGCTCCACTTCGCGCTCGAGATCCTTGTTTGTGGCGGCGATGATTCGGACGTCAGTGTGTCTTTGCTCGGAGGAACCGACTCGCATGAACTCCCCGGTTTCCAGAACCCGCAGAAGCTTGACCTGTGTCATCAGAGGGGTTTCACCGATCTCGTCCAGAAACACGGTGCCGCCGTTCGCAAGTTCAAAATATCCTTTCCGCGTTTCGATCGCTCCGGTAAAGGCGCCTTTCTCGTGTCCGAAGAGTTCGCTCTCGAGTATGCCTTCCGGAATCGCGCCGCAATTCACGGCCACGAAGCGTTTGCCCGCCCTCGCTCCCGAGCTGTAGATCGCCTTCGCTATGACTTCTTTGCCGGTCCCGCTTTCACCCGTTATCAGAACGGTTATGTCGGTGGGCGCAACCTGAATCACCGTGTCCACGAGTTTCTGCATCTCGAGGGTTCTCCCGATGATTCCGTGCTTTTCCTGAAATTCGCGCCTGTCCATGCGATTGCCTTCCGCGGGATGGTGGGCGAAACCGGAAACTGCTTCTGGTGGATTCATTCGAAGCGCACCACCAGGCCGTCCAGTTTGTGGTGGGATTTCAGGCGGGCGGCCAGGTTGCGGGCGTCCTGCCTGCTCGGCAGGCGGCCCACCCAGACCGCGTGCAAGGCGCGGTCGCCGACGCGCTTCGGCCGCACCTCCACCGTGTATTTTTCCCTTTTCAATTTCTCCGCAAGGTGTTCGGCGTCTTCAGCTTCCGTGAATGCGCCGACCTGTACGGCGAAAAGCGCCGTGCCTGCCGCAGGCGGGGGTGTCTGGGGCGCTTTTCTTTCGGCTGAGCCGTGAGGTGACGCAGGATACTCCACTCTAAGCCGGCTGATGTAGCCGTCGGCCGCGCTGTAGGCGCCGACAGCATAGCTGTATTGATACAGCCGGTACAGAGCGTCGTCGGCCCACTCGCTCTGCGGATGCAGGTTTAAAACTGTCTGATAAAAACGGATGGCGCGGTCGCCATCTTCCTCGGCGCAACCCTGCAGATAGATATATCCCGGATCGTCCGCGAAGAGGCCCGACAGAGCGGGCAATTGACGGCGCAAACCGGCCGTGTTTCCCGAGAGAACAAGTTCATGCAGTTCGTTCAGCGTCGGCGTCGACTGTCCGGATAGCTCCAGCGTCGCGATGAGCAGGGCGGAGCAGGCGATGAGGCTCGAACGTGCCGCGAGGCGGCTTCCCGGCGTAATCTGAAAATCCGGCATGGGGATGAGATTCGGCCTCAGGCCTCGGCGGGGTCGATGGTATCCGGGATCACGCTGCCGAAAAGCGTGGCCGAAGTCGCGCCGTCGATGCGAACGCGGACCATATCGCCGTGTTTGCAGCTCCCGTGAGGGAACACAACCGTCTTGTTGCCGTCAGTGCGTCCGATCCATTCGAAGGCTGATCTCTTGCTGGGGCCTTCCGCCGGCACGGTCAGCACTCTGCCGATCAACTCGCGGTTGCGTTCCAGAGAATGACGTCGTTGCAAGTCGATAATTTCCTGCAGGCGCCTGTTCTTCGTTTCGCCGGGCACGTCGTCTCCCATTTTCCAGGCGCGCGTGTTTTCGCGTGGAGAGTAGATGAAGGTGAATGCGCTGTCGAAACGGACTGCCTCCATCAGTTCGAGCGTGCGCTTGTGATCATCCTCGGTTTCGGTGGGAAATCCGGCGATTATATCGGTCGAGACGGCCAGTCTCTCTATTGTTGATTTCGCCTCGTTTAGAAGCGAAAGATATGCGGTGCTGGTGTAGGAGCGGTTCATCAAATTCAGAATGCGGTCCGAACCGGATTGCGCCGGCAGATGCAGAGCCTTGCAGATGTTCTCGTTTTCGGCTATGGCCTGTATGAGTTTCGGGGAGAGATCCTGAGGATGCGAAGTCGCGAAGCGGATGCGGAGCTCCGGATTCACGCGGGATGCCGCCGTTATGAGATCGGCGAAGTCGTGGTTGTCGTCCCGCCATGAGTTCACGTTCTGACCCAGCAGCGTGACTTCGCGGAAGCCGCGTTCGGACAATTCTTCCACCTCCCGCAAAACGGAGGCCATGCCGCGGCTTCGCTCGCGGCCTCGAGTGAAAGGGACGACGCAGTATGAGCAAAATTTGTCGCATCCGCGCATAACGGGTATCCACGCGCCGACACCGTCGGCGCGCTTCGGCATGATATCTTCGTACGTCTCGCTTTTCGATAAATGGGTTGTGGCGACCGCTTGTCCGGCGAATGCTCCGTCGATCAGCTCGGGCAGCCTGCGGTACTCGTCCGGCCCGCAAACCACATTCACTCCCTGCTCCTCGATGAGCCTGCTCTTAAGTCGTTCTGCCATGCAGCCCAGCACGCCCAGCACAAGGCGCGGCCTCGTTTTGCGGAGCGATCTGTAATGAGCGAGCCGGCCTATTATGCGCTGCTCTGCATTTTCCCTGACTGCGCAGGTATTCAGAAAAACTGCGTCAGCGCTGTCCGGGGCGGCGCAGATTTCAAATTCATCGCCGCTCAATATGCCGAGAATGATCTCGGAATCCGCGACGTTCATCTGACATCCATATGTCTCAATAAAAATCTTTCTTTTCACTTGTCGCATACCTGCCAAACTGTCAGAAATATCTGACGAATTATCTGAATAGTTAAAATAGCGGTATGCGCGACCGGAAACAAACTGGCATTGTTCTCTCCGATTTGCGATATTGAAAGAAACACAATTCGGAGATTTATAAATGCTGTTATGCGAGTTGACCATGTTTCCGACGGATAAAGGAGCGAGCGTAAGCCGCTGGGTGTCTCGTGTCATCGGGGAGATAGACGCGAGCGGTCTTCCTTATCAGTTGACCCCTATGGGCACGATAATCGAGGGAGAATGGGCGCCGGTTATGGACCTCGTCCGGCGCTGTTTTCTGACACTGGAATCCGACTGCGACCGGATACACGTTTCTATCCGCATCGACTATCGTCGTGCTGGAAGCGGCCGTCTGAAGAGCAAGGTTGAAAAAATAGAAACTCTTCTCGGACGCTCGGTCAACAAATGACATTCACTGCGCCGCGGCGGATAGAACATCCGGGCGCGAACATGAGCTTAAACCGGCGCAAGAACGCCGCGGAACTTCACCGCTTCTTTTTCTTGGGCGCTGGCTTCGTCTTGGCTGGCTTCTTCGTCACCGCTTTGCGGTTCTTGCCCTTTTCCTCGACAACCCCCGAACTGAACAGCAGCGCCTTGTATTTGTCGGGCATGCTCTGCGCAAGCTTGCTGATGCTCCGCTTGCCGACCATCGTTCTGATTTCCTCGCGGATACGCTTCCATTCGTTGTGCATGGGACAGGCGTTCCCGTCATTGCAGGGCTCGAAGCCGGCAATGCACATGTCAAAATCCATCGGGCCGTCGATGACCTCGACAAGCTGCTGGATGGTCGACGCCGCGCCCTTCTCGGACAAAGAGAAGCCGCCGCGCGGACCCTTCACGGAATGAAGGAAGCCATAACGGCTCAGCGACTGGAGTATCTTGCTCAAGAAGGACGCAGGCAGATCGAGTTCCTTCGCGATGTCGCGCACCAGGATATTGCTTCCGGTCTGGTTTGCAGCTATGAAGAGCATCGATTGGATGGAATACTGGGCGGTTTTTGAGTATAACACCAAGTCCTCCTTGTTGAAAAATAAAGAGTATGAAACCTTATAGGGCGGATATTACACGTTTTTTAGGCAATTGTCAATACCTGCCGCAAAAATCTTTTTGCCTGTTTCCTCATCCCGGCGGAACGGCCGAAAGATGCGTGTGAAGATACGTATATTTGTGTTTGCGTCTAACGCAATGCTTGCTCAAAATGATGGAACCAGGTAAAAAACTCGTCTACGATCCGCTTGCGGAATTCATGCGCCATTATGCGGAAACCGATGTTCCTGCTCGGCAGCCACGCCCGGAAGCGCCGCAAACCGTGGAGGAGCGCCTGCATCGTAGAATTGTGGACGGCGATCGCGCCGGGATAGGCGTGGATCTCGACGCTGCGCTCGAGAAACATTCCGCCGTTGAAATAATAAACGGTATACTGCTTCCCGCCATGAAAACCGTCGGCGAACTCTTCGGGGCCGGCGAAATGCAGCTGCCCTTCGTGCTGCAATCCGCCGAATCGATGAAAGCGGCCGTGAACTATCTGGAACCGTTCATGGACCGGGTCGATGATGTCGGCAAAGGCGTCATCGTGCTCGCCACTGTGCGAGGGGACGTGCATGACATCGGTAAAAACCTCGTGGATATCATTCTGACCAACAACGGGTACAAAGTCGTAAACCTCGGTATAAAAGTTCCGGTCGAGGCCATGCTCGACGCGGTGCGCGAGCATAAAGCAGACGCCATCGGCATGAGCGGCCTGCTTGTGAAATCCACGCTGATCATGAAGGAGAATCTGTCGGTAATGGAGCACCGGGGCCTCAAGATTCCTGTGGTGCTGGGCGGCGCAGCTTTGACGCGCCGTTTCGTCGAGCAGGACCTTTCTGCGGTCTACTCCGGCAAACTTGCCTATGCCAACGACGCATTCGACGGCCTGGCATTCATGGAGGATCTGCACGCTACGCAATCCGGAATGCCGGATGCCGGAGGCGAAGGAAGCTCTGAACGCAGGTTCACGACCGTATCATCGGACAGAAGCTGGAAATCCGCGCCGTGCGTCGCAGGGCAAGTCCAAGTTCAGCAGGATGACGAAACCGCGATCTCTTCGAGCGACCAGTCACCGGTTGAACCGCGTTCTTCCATCCGCCGGGACGTTCCGATACCAGTCCCTCCCTTCCTTGGTTCGCGCGCCGTCTCCGACATCCGACTCGATGAAATCTATCCGTTCATTAACGAGGTGGCGCTGATACGGGGTCAATGGCAGCTTCGAAGGGGAAAACGCAGCGAAGCCGAATACGAGGAGATGCTTGCAAGAGATGCGCGGCCGGTTCTCGAAAGCTTGAAGAAAAAGTCGCGGGAAGAACAAATCCTGAAACCTGCCGTGGTCTATGGATATTTTCCGTGCAACGCGGACGGAGACGACCTGATCATTCATCGTCCACAGGACCTGCTCGACGCCGATCTGGTAGGGGAATGGCCGCGCATCCGCTACGAGCGGGGGGAACTCGCCGAGTGGGCGCGCTTCAGCTTTCCCAGACAGGCCGGGGACAGGCGGCTCTGCCTGGCCGACTATTTCCGCCCGATGGACTCCGGGGAAACCGATGTATGCGCTTTTCATGTGGCTACTGTGGGAGCGGCCGTCACGACGTATGCCGCGGAGCTTTTCTCGCGCGATCTCTACCAGGACTATCTATACATTCACGGTTTCGGTGTCGAATGCGCGGAAGCGCTGGCCGAATACTGGCACAAGCAGGTGCGCCTCGAGCTCGGCATCGCTTCAGGCGACGCTGTCGAGATGCGCAGGCTCTTTTCGCAGGGCTATCAGGGCGCGCGGTATTCATTCGGCTATCCGGCATGCCCGAAGCTGGAAGATCAGAGGAAACTGTTCACTCTGCTGAGACCGGAACGAATCGGAGTATCGCTGACCGAAGAGTTCCAGCTTGTGCCTGAGCAGAGCACGAGCGCCGTCATCGTGCATCACCCTGAAGCGCGATATTTCAACATTCGTGATATATGAACAAGCAAAACACGGATCGGAGACATGAATGAAACAGGAACCGGCGTGGACGAGAAGACGCCGGCAGCGAAGAACAAAAACGGCCGGCGCCGCATCACAATAAAAAAGATCCTCGTGTGGTCGTTTTGGATACTGCTTGGCTGGTGGGGCTTGTCTGCGGTCGTCCCGGGCGTGCCTACGCCCGGTGGCGCCGGACTCGCAGTGCTCTCGCTGCTGAAGAGCGTGAGCGACGACGTTTATCACCTTGCGAACAGGCGGCAGCTCGAACGCGCCGCCCACGAGGTCCGAAACGAGGCCGTCGAGACCGACATAGCTCAGGATCGCGATCTCGCTTCCACCGATAAACAAGTGGAAGAGCGCCGACGCCTGCTTCCCGCCGTGTCGGTCGCGGAAGATTCCGCCTTGCGGACCCAACTCAAGGCCATTTCGAGCGCGCCGGCGATACGCGGACGGATCATCAACATATTGCTCGTCGGCATAGACTCGCGCTTGAGCGCGCGCAGCGCCAGGGCTGACGCGGTGCACCTGTTCACGATCAATCCGGACTCGGCCGTGGTCGAAATAATGTCGATACCGCGGGACATGTACACGGATCTCGGTTTCCCCGACACAACCACGTTCAACAATATCGCAAATGCCCGCGCCTTGGGTTATCCAGGCTTTCTGGGCCGCGTTCAGGAAATCGCGAAGAGAGGGCCGATACGATATTACGTCGAAGTCGGTTTCAGCCAGGCCATGGGCGTGCTCGAAATGCTCGGGTACAGGGATCCGGTCAGCACCTTGCGCTTTCTGCGGAACCGGCAGGGACTGGCCGCCGGAGATGTTCAGCGCTCACACAATCAGGCCGTATTTCTCCGGCAAAACCTCATGGATCGTTTTCCGTTGCTGACGGGAGCTTCCGGCGACCTGATCCTGACCGCAGGGTTGGCCTTCGTATCGACTAATCTGACCAAGGATTTCTGCAAAGGCCTGATTTATGCGCTCGAAGAGAGAAAATTTCCAAAGCATCGCTACGACGCGGTGCGGCTTCGCATGCCGTCTCTGTACCGGATCCGGCTCAAGGACATGACGGCGGATTCCGCGACCATAGCTCAAACCAACAAACGGCTCGATAATATTGTGGGCGAAAAGAAGGCGCCGAACATCAACGTCGCAAGATATCTGCGCCGACTGAACAGCGAGGCGGCGGCCGATTCGAACAGGCCCGGACAGGTGATATTCAAGTTGAGACGCCTCAGCGAACAGCACGCATGGATACAGATCAGGGATCGCGAGACGCGTATCGGCATCAGGGACACTATGCTGAATCTGCTCGACAGGGCTTACCGGAAAGTCGGCAAGCACAGCGAAGCCGACAAGCTGCTCGAACTCAGAAGAGCAGAAGATGTGCTGATACAACACGGAGACCAACTCTGATGCGCATCGGGTTTCTTGGCTCTCACGGGCATTCCTCGTACATTTATTATCCAAACTGAAGCAAATTCACTTCAAATAAATATCCATAATTACACACAGGATGATATCATGGCCATCAAAGTTGGAATCAACGGTTTCGGACGCATCGGCAGACTCGTCTTCCGTCGCGCTCTTGAAGTGGGCGGCTTCGACTTCGTCTCAATAAACGACTTGACGGACGCTCAGACTCTCGCGCATCTGCTCAAATACGACTCGGTGCACGGAAAATTCAAGGGCAGCGTGCGAGTCGAAGGAAACGACCTCATCATAAACGGCGATCGGCTCAGGATCACCGCCGAGCGCGATCCCGCCAATCTCGATTGGAACGGCGTGGATGTGGTCGTGGAGGCCACCGGCATCTTCACAAAACGCGAGCAGATCGCCAGGCATCTCGATAACGGCGCCCGCAAAGTCGTTTTGACCGTTCCAGCGAAGGATGAAATAGACGCCACGATAGTGCTCGGCGTCAACGACCACTCGCTTACGGGCAAGGAGCGCATCATTTCGAACGCGTCCTGCACAACCAACTGTCTCGCGCCGGTGGCGAAGGTCCTGCACGATGCCTTCGGACTCGAGAAAGGCTTCATGACCACGGTGCACAGCTATACGAACGATCAGAGACTTCTGGATCTGCCGCACAAGGATCTCCGGCGCGCCCGCGCGGCCGCGACCAACATTATCCCCACTACCACGGGCGCGGCGCGCACGGTCGGCAAGGTCATTCCCGATCTCAAGGGCAAACTCGACGGTTTCGCCCTTCGTGTGCCGACTCCCGACGGCTCCATCACCGATTTCGTGGCCATAGTGCGCCGGGAAACGACTATCGATGAGGTGAACGCTGCTATGAAGGCAGCCGCCGAAGGACCGATGAAGGGCATCCTCGAATACTGCGAGGAACCCATAGTTTCAACCGATATCATCGGGAATCCCGCTTCCTCGATTCTCGATTCCCTCGCCACCATGGTCATGGGAAACCTGGTGAAAACGGTTTCCTGGTACGACAACGAATACGGCTACTCCTGCCGCGTGGTCGACCTCGTGAAGAAGGTCGCCGCTTGATCCGGCGCGAAGGAAGCATCTGACCGGGGAAGGAAAATGAACAAGCTCACGATCAACGACATTGACGTGCGCGGTAAGCGCTGCCTGGTCCGCGTGGACTTCAACGTTCCGCTGGATGAGCGGCAGCGCATCAGCGACGACACGCGCCTCGTCGCCTCTCTGCCGACAATAGAAGCGCTTCGTTCCCGCGGCGCAAGCGTGATTCTCATGAGCCATCTGGGCAGGCCGAAAGGCAAAGTCAAGCCGGAATTCTCCTTGAAGCCCGTCGCAGGACGACTGGCTGAACTTCTCGGAGCGCAGGTCGCGTTTGCCGGCGACTGCATCGGTCCGGAAGCCGAATCCCTCGCATCCGGACTGCGGGAAGGCGATATCCTGCTCCTTGAAAATCTGCGCTATCACTCGGAGGAGGAAGCGAACGACGACGCATTCTCCCGGGCGCTTGCCGCCCTGGGCGATGTTTACGTGAACGATGCTTTCGGCAGCGCACACAGGGCGCACGCTTCCACCGAAGGAGTGACCCGGCACCTGAATCCGGCGGTGGCCGGCTTGCTCATGGAAAAAGAGATAGCCTATCTCGGCAAGGCGATCGGTAATCCGGAGCGTCCTTACACGGCCATCCTGGGAGGAGCAAAGATTTCAGGCAAAATCGACGTGATACAGAATCTGCTCGAAAAGGTGGATACGCTTCTGGTAGGCGGGGGGATGATGTACACTTTCTTCAAAGCGCAAGGGCTCGAAATCGGAAAGAGCCTGCTGGAAGAGGAAAAGGTGGAGTTGGCGGCGGAAGTGCTTGCCGGCGCCCGCAGTCGCGGAAAGCGACTTGTACTGCCCCAGGATACGGTGGTGGCTGCCGAGTTTTCGAACGAAGCCGAATCCAGGGTGGTCCCGGTGGATGCCATACCCGAGGGGACCATGGGAATGGATATCGGTCCGGAGACCGTCAAGTCCTTTGCTTCCATCATTCTCGCCTCAAAAACCGTGGTATGGAACGGTCCGATGGGCGTATTCGAGATGCCCAATTTCGCGCATGGCACCAATGCCGTCGCTCAGGCTTTGGCGACCGCCACCTCGTCGGGCGCCGTCACGGTAGTCGGCGGCGGGGATTCCGCAGCCGCCATAGCGCAGGCGGGTCTCGAGGCGGCCGTTTCCCATGTATCCACAGGAGGGGGCGCTTCGCTCGAATTCCTCGAGGGCAAGGCGCTTCCGGGCGTGGAGGCCTTGACCGAAAGGAAATGACGGAAGAGGCGACGCCGCGCGAGCGGATCGGAACAATCGCCGGCCCGACGATGTTCTGATCAATACCTTGAGGACATGAATTAATGGCTTATTCAAAATACGACAGCGGTGATTACCGGCCGGGTTTCGGGGGATTCAGTTTTTTCCCTCCGGTGATCAAAGCCCTGATACTGATCAATGTGGGTGTTTACCTGTTTCACAATTTCGTGATACAGGGCATACTCACCGTCGGAGATACGGCACTTGCCTATGTATTCGGCGATTACTTCTATCTCCAGCCGTTCGGAGAGAATTTCTATATCTGGCAGCTGGTCACCTACATGTTCCTGCATGGAGACTTCTGGCATTTGTTTTTCAACATGCTGATGCTGTGGATGTTCGGCATGGAGGTGGAAAACACCTGGGGGTCGAGGAAATTCATGTTGTTCTATTTCGCCTGTGGTTTGACCGCCGCCCTCGCGAATCTTCTGATCACACCCCTCTTCACCGATCCAAGACCGACCATCGGCGCCTCCGGCGGCGTTTACGGCGTGCTCGTGGCCTTTGCCATGCTGTTTCCGAACCGCCACGTATACCTGTATTTCTTCGTTCCGGTGCGCGCGAAATTCCTGATCCTGTTCATGATCGGTCTCGAACTCTATTACGGCATTACGGGAACGACCGACGGCGTCGCGCATATGGCCCATTTGGGGGGAGCGTTTTTCGCCGTCATCTGGATCATTCTCGATACAAGAGGCGTGCTCGATCGTATGCTCTGGTCGCTGCAGGCCGGGAAATCGAAACGGACCAGGCATTTAGACGATCCGGTGATACAGCGGCCTGTTCGAAGAGACGCTGAATTTTTCGACATTCAGGAGAAACCCAGGGAAAGCAGCCCGGGGCGAAACGATTTCGACAGAAATCAGAAAATAATCGATGAGATCCTCGACAAGATCAGCAAACAAGGGTATTCTGGTTTGACGGAAGAGGAGAAAAGAATTCTTCTCGATGCCAGCAGGCGCATTCATCCCGACGCGTGAAGCATGTATAAGTCAGGGACGCGATGCAGGACAGACACTCCCGATGACAAGGGCGGTCCGCGGATCGCCCTTCATTCATTTTACCACAACAATTCCCTCGATGCGATATGATCGAACAACCGGCGCTGCAAAATCCTGATGCTCCTCTCCGGCAGGCGCCTCAGGTGAAAACCCTGCGGCGTAAAACCCGCAAAGTGCTCGTAGGAGGCATTCCTGTCGGCGGGGATTCGCCAATCAGCGTTCAGACAATGACAAAGACGAAGACGCACGATGTGGAGGGGACGTTGCGCCAGATCGCCGACGCCGCGGAGGCCGGCTGTGACATCGTCAGAATAACAGTGAACGACAAGGAAGCCGCCGCCGCGATGCCCGAGCTCGTGAGACGGTCCGGACTGCCGATTGTGGCCGATATTCATTTCAATCATGTTTTTGCGCTCGAATCGATCAAGGCGGGAGTTGCGAAGGTTCGCATCAATCCCGGCAACATCGGGTCCGTGGAACGAATTCACGAGGTTCTCGGAGCGGCCAGGGAGCGCGGCATTCCAATACGCATCGGCGTGAATTCCGGGTCCTTGGAGGAGGATATACTGGAGAAACACGGTTATCCGACGGCTGAGGCTCTCTTTGAAAGCGCCATGCGACACGCCCGCATCTGCGAGGATTTCGGATTCACCGATGTCATTATCTCCGTCAAGTCGACCGATGTGCGGCTCATGATCGAGGCCTACCGCTTCATCGCGGAGAGGACCGACTATCCGCTGCACCTCGGCGTTACGGAGGCGGGAACGACAAAGGTCGGCACGATCAAATCAGCCGTAGGCATCGGCGCGTTATTAGCCGAAGGGATCGGAGACACAATCAGGGTGTCGCTGACCGACGAACCACGAAAGGAAGTGGAAGTTGGCAAGGAGATTCTGCGCTCTCTGGGTCTTGCGTCCCGTTCCGTGGAGATCATCGCCTGTCCGACCTGCGGACGCCTGGAAGTCGATCTCTTCCGCATCACCAATGAATTGGAGGAGAAACTCAAGGGCATAAGGAAGCCGGTCAAGATAGCTCTGCTGGGCTGTGTCGTCAACGGCCCCGGAGAGGCCAGTGAAGCGGATATCGGAATCGCCGCCGGCAAGGGCATGGGAATCCTGTACCGTAAAGGCGAGGTTGTGCGGCGCCTGAAGGAGGAGGAGATCATCGACGCGGTTATAGAGGAGGTGCGCCGCTTCGTGCCGGACGCTCCGGCGGTTTGACCGCGCTCCATCCTGCGCCGGCTTTACAGCTGAAACAGGTACTGGAATTTAAGGAAGTACTGCATTGAAGTCTGTCCGAATTCCCATGCGCGACGGATGTCGCCGTTTTCATGAGCTTCGTCCAATTCGCGGAAACCGTGCGTGGAACCGATGTAGAAAATCGAATAGGCATTCAGGCGGTAGGTCAGCAGCGGTTCGAACGCAAGAGTGCGGCGGAAATCGTCGTATTGCACAACGAGCCTCAGAAACAGCTCGCGCGTGAACTGATAATTGAAGCGGGCGCGGAAGATGTATCCCCGGAAAAGCTCATCGCCCGTGTCGGGGTGATACAGCTCGGAGAAGGAAAACTCCGGTTCGATCAGAAGCTGCTGTATCGGCTTGATCGCGACCCAGATGTTCACGTCGCCGCCTCTCCCCAGCACGGGCGTGTCGAGATTGCGCGCGATAACGCGGCCCCGCAATACATACACGCCGGCGCGCAGCGGCTCGCTGAAATTGCTGTTGACGCGCAGCCAGGAGCGCCGTATGCCGTTCAGATGCACGCCCCGGAAGAGTTCATCGCTGGTCAGAAAACCGAGCGTCAGCGTGGTTTGCGCGTGCAGGTAGAAAGTCAGCTCGGGAGTAATCCATCCATCCTTGATTATCCCGCTGGAGTTCCAGACTCTTCCTGCCGAGACGCTCGGTGTAATCCTGTCCACGAACGGGAGCGGATCATAGAAGGTGATGCCGTGCCATGACGTCAACGTGCGCCGTCCCGCCTGCGTGATGAAGCCGGACGCCGCGCGGAAGGCGGGGCTCGTTTCATTGTAAGCGACTTCGCCGTTGTAAAACTCCGACGAATGCTCGATACCTCCGGTCCAGGCATAGCCCGTGAAGGATTCGCCGTCGAAACGCGCCGTCAGGCGGCCGTCGTTGAATACCACAGAATTCAACCCAGCGCGGGCCGTCATCGAGGAATCGGTGGATTCCCTTGTATGGCTCGCCAGCGCCTGAAAGCGCAGTCTGTTGTGTGTCAGGAATCTCAAGCTGCCGTCAATGCCCGCCACGCTGCCGCTGCCGCCGTCCGCAAAGCGGCGGTCGGTGATGAGAGCGCCCGCGTAGGAGTCTTCCCAGAAGGACTGCCGCGCCCGCAGAATGCTGACCCAACTGCCGCCCGCGTCGGGAAGCAGTCCGCTGCGCTCCTCGAAAGGCAGCAAGGCCGGCGAATTCTCGTCGTAAGCTCCGAGAAACATGAGTGCGGTTCCGCGCGGGCGCATCGTGAGTTTTGCCGCGGCGAGCGGATTGTTAATCGAACGGGTATAGACGGCGTTGATCTGCGTGTTGAGCAGATCGCCGCCCTCCATGAAAAACGGCCGGTGTTCGTCGTAAAAGAGCGCGAAGGTCGTATTCACATCGATCTGCGAAGCGTCCGATTCAACCTGGCTGAAATCGGGATTGAGGGCGGCCTCCACCATGGTGCTGGAACTGAACGAGTAACGCAGTCCGATGGACGGTTCGCCTTTAATGGGGCCGTGCTCGAGGCGCGATCCGTCCGCCTGCGAGGGATGAGACGCCCGTGATGCGATCACGGCCGGAAGCAGGTCGAGATTCGCGCCGGCTTTCACGCCTCGTATTCCGCGGAGAAGGCCGTTTTGGCAAAGGTCGCACGGATCGTCGCGGCTGAAAGCTGCCCAGGAATAGGTGCTGCGGCTTCTGCGGGGATGCGTGATCCACAATGTGCCGTGCCATTCCTGTTCCTCGCGGTCGGGGAAACGCAGCGATTTGAATGGTATGGCCATTTCCACCTCGTAGCCGCTTTCCGTCAATCTCCCGGCCGAATGATAGACGAGATCGAAGCCCACATCTTCGCCCGACACCGATGACAGCCTCGTGTCCCCCTGTATTCCGAGCGGATTCGCCGCGATGAAATATCCCCAGGTGGTATTTCCATAAGTGTAGAGAATTATGCCGGAATAGTCGTCATTCCAGATCTTGTCGCGGTCGCAGAGCGAAGCTCTCACCGCCGCCGGATCGTCGGTGATTTTGAACGCCACAAAAAGATAGTCTTCGTCGTAAGCGATGAATGCCTCGATGTCGATCGGCGGCTTGCTTTTTTCGCCTGGAAAAGTCTCCGAAAAATTGCCTGCCCGGGCCGCGCCCGCCCAGCCGGGATCATTCAGTTCGCCGTCTATTGTTATCGGGCCGGCGGCCGGCGCAATATTCAGGACTGGCTTTTCATTGGGCGCCCAGTCGCGGGCGGCGCCCGGGGATTGCGCAAAGCCGGCTGTCGACATGAGGCAGTACACTGCGAAGCCCGCGGCGGCCGAGCTTGTCATTCGAAGAAGGGCTGTCATCGGCAACAGATATGAGTGCGTTGGTGTTTGATTCTATCCGCCTTCCGGCAAACATCAAAATACGAATCCATATTCGCAGAGTTGCACCGGTATACCGAACTATCGCGCCGTTACAACGCCCGCGCGACAAAGCGCGCCGGCGCCTCCAGTTCCCGCGATGCCGCTTTGCATGCTCCGCACGTTACATCGTTCCCTCGTTCGCATTATATTTATGGACATCGAGCTATTCGCAAATCGACGGCTGCTACCGATGTTTCGCGCACCTAACGGAGGATTCCCTATGAAAAAAACCGCCACGATCATGATCATCTGTCTTCTGCCGGTTTTGGGGCTGCAGGCGGCGGCCCAGGATCTCATGACACCGGAATTGCTATGGTCGCTTAAACGTGTCAGCGATCCGCAGATATCACCGGACGGCAAATGGGTGTTGTATGGAGTGAATTCGCCCAGCATCGAGGAAAACAGGAGCAACACGGACCTGTACATCGTCCCGATAAATGGAGGTCGTCCGAAGCAGTTGACAACCTCGAAGAGCGCCGATTTCAACGGACGCTGGTCGCCCGACGGCAAATCCGTCGCTTTTCTGTCGAGCCGCGACGGAGCGCCGCAGATTTATCTGATAGATCCGAACGGCGGCGAGGCGAGAAAAATATCGGATATCAAAGAAGGAGTATCCGACCTGGCTTGGTCGCCCGACGGCCAGCGCTTTTCGTTCACGACGGATGTGAAGCTGCAAAAAACGCTCGCGGAAAAATACCCCGATCTTCCCAAAGCCGTCGCCCGGCTCTATGACCGCATTCCCGTCCGGCATTGGGACACATGGGAGGATGAGCTCAGCATGCATTTGCACGTGATGCGCGTCGACGGCGGAGGCCTGACGGACCTAATGCCGGATGAGCCCTGGGAAACCCCGGTGAAACCGTTCGGCGGCGGAAGCGAGATCGCGTGGTCGCCGGACGGGAAGGAAATCGCATATACTTCCAAGAAAGTGCCGGATTACGCGGAGAGCACCAACACCGACATATTCATCGTTCCTTCCGGCGGAGGCGCCGCCAGGAATATCACGCAGGGCATGAACGGTTTCGACCGCGATCCCCTGTATTCGCCGGACGGCCGCTGGATCGCCTTTCATTCCATGGAGCGGCCCGGACATGAAGCGGATCGCAACCGCCTGATGCTGTACGAACGAGCGACCGGCAAAATCACCGAGCTTTCGAAAACTCTCGACCAGTGGGTCGGCGCGACGGTCTGGGCGCCCGATTCCAAATCACTGTATTTTTCGGCCGAGGACAAGGCGACAGTGCAGATTTACCAGATCCGGGTGCCGGACGGCACTTGGAAGATTGTGACCGCGGGTCGTTACAATCACGACGCGGGCCTCGACATCTCCCCGGACGGAAAAACCCTGGTGTACGGAAGGCGGAATTACAATCGTCCGACCGAGCTCTACTCTCACGCCCTGTCTGGAGGCGAGCCCCGGCAGATCACCGACGTGAACGGGGATGTGTTCGCGAAAATCAAGCCCGTAAAAATCGAGGAGCGCTGGATCACGAGCACGGACGGCAAAAAGGTGCATTGTTGGGTGGTGTTTCCGCCGGATTTCAACGCGGCGAACAAATATCCGATGATAACTTATTGCCAGGGAGGACCGCAATCCACCGTGAGCCAGTTCTTCAGCTACGCGTGGAACTTCCTTCTCATGGCCTCGAAGGGTTACGTGATTCTGCTCCCGAACCGCAGGGGCTTGCCGGGTTTCGGCCAGGAATGGAACGACGCCATCAGCACGGACTGGGGCGGCATGCCCATGCAGGACATACTGGCCGCGCATGACGAGCTGATCAAGGAACCTTATATCGACGCGAAGCGCTGCGCCTCCATCGGAGCGAGCGCGGGCGGGTATTCGGTTTTCTGGCTGGAGGGAAACCACAACAAGCGCTTCGCCGCCTTCGTGTCGCATTGCGGCGTCTTCAACCTGGAGAGCATGTACGGGGCCACGGAGGAGTTGTGGTTCACGAACTGGGAGAACGGCGGTCCGTACTGGGATGCCCGGGCGAAGGCCAATTACGACAAGCATTCGCCGCATAGATACTCTCAGAACTGGGACACGCCCATCCTGATCGTCACCGGTGAAAAGGATTTCCGTGTCCCTTATACGCAGAGCCTGGAAGCCTTCACCGTCGCCCAGGTGAAGGGCGTCCCGTCGAAACTCCTCGTCTATCCGAATGAAAATCACTGGGTGCTCAAGCCGCAGGAGCAAGTCCTGTGGTTCAGGGAGTTTTTCTCGTTTCTCGATGAGCACTGCGGAGTGAAGAAGTAGCGAAAGCGGCGGCCGACGACCCGAAGCGCCGTAAAAAAAGACCTCTCCGGCCGGGATGCGGCCGGAGAGGTCCTTTTATTTAGAGCGGAGTCCGCCCTATTTCAACAGCATCATCGAACGGACGATGGACGCGTCGACGGACGCGCCGAGCGCGCGCAGACGGTACTGGTACGCTCCGCTGGGCAGCGAGGAAGCGTCGAATGTAGTCTGCCAGCGCCCGGCCTCGATCCGCTCGCGCACAAGGGTGATGTATGTGCGCCCCGCGGCGTCGAATACCGTCAGTTCCACGTCGGAGGCGACGGGAACATCGAAAGATATTGTTGTGACGGGATTGAAGGGATTCGGATAGTTCTGATGGAGTTGGAATTCCATCGGTATGCTGCCGTCCAGCTTCTCCACCTCGTTCAAGGCGCAGAGCAGGGTCACGGTGTCGACGCAGATGACTCTCTGGTCCAGAGTGGTTTCCCACACAACCTGGAACGGCTGATTGTTGATCTGCGCCGGGTTGAAACAGGCCACGAAGCCGGTGAGAATGCTTCCACTCGCCAGCGGGTTGGTCGACGTCGAATAAACCGCCGAAGTTGCGTTGTTGGACACGGTCCATCCGATCGGTTTGTTCACCGAGGTGATCACCACTCCCGGTGTTATGACGCGGAGATGGAAGTCGTTCAAGGCCGACGGCGGCTGATGCCTGTTGTTGACCCTGAAATCCCAGCAGCAGGTCTTGTCGTCGATAAGTATGGGGGTTACCTCGTCGCAATCGAGCTGCGTGGGCGCGCATTCGATGCGAATTGTGTCGCAACAGATGTTCTGATCGGCCATGGTCGTGCACCAGAGCAGTTCAACCACGCCTGATGCCGGCACGTTGTCGAAACACACGACAAAACCGCTCTTGTCGCCCATGTGCGGAATGCCGTTGCCCGTCGGTTCGCGGAAGTCCACGCTGATCGCGGTGTTCGTCATGACCCATCCCGCCGGTCCCGCCGGCGTGCCGGAGATGGTGACTCCGGACGTCAGAACCTTCAGGTGGAAATCGGTCACCAGGCCTGCGGGCAGGTGGCGGTTCTTGACCTTGAAATCGTAGCAGCAATCGCTGCGTTTCAGAGCTTCGACGGAATCACAACGCGTTTCGGAAGGAGCGCACTGGAGGAACATCCTCTCGCAGCAGATGACATTGTCGTTGTAGGTGGTGCACCACAGTATTTCGATCACGCCGGATGAGGGGATGTTGTCGAAACACGGCTTGAAGCCGCCGACTATTCCTCCGGAAATTAAACCGGCGCCGGTCGCGTGCTTGTACTTGGCCGTGGTGGAGCTGAGATCGGAGAGAACCCAGCCGGCAGGCGAAGCCGGTGTCGGCCTGATTGTCGCGCCCGGAGTCAGGACCTCGACATGGAAGTCGGTAATGAGGCCCGCCGGCGTGTGGAGATTGTGGAGGACGAAATCGTAACAGCAATCGTCGCCGCCTATGGCCCGCACCGAATCGCAGCGCTCCTGTGTCGGATCGCATTGTACGATTTCTCTGCCGAAACATACGGACATGCCGTTCAACGTGGTTTCCCACGAGAGTTCCACGACGCCAGTGGCGGTCGACAGGCAGAATGTGAAACCGGGCAGGTCGTTGCCCGAAGCCAGCGCCGAAGCGGCCGAGGAGAATGCTATTTCCGTTGAATTCGCCGAGGCGACCGCCCACGGGCCGTTTACCGTTCCCGGCACGAAGGAAGCGCCTGAAGAAGCGATCTTGATGTGCAGATCGTTGAGCGGTCCGAACGGCGTATGGCGATTCTTGAGTGTAACGTTGAAGCAGCAATTGGCGCCGGGAGCGACCTCGAAGAGCAGCGAGTCGCAGACGCTCTGCACCGAGCACTGCAGCCCCGCCGTGTCGGAGCAGATAGTCTGCCGCTTGCCGTCGGTGGTTCTCCATTCGATCTCGAACGGTATGGCTATTCCGCCCGCGAAAGCGAAGCACAGCTTGAAGCCGCCGAGCTGATCGCCGGAGGCGATCGGCGAGGATGCAAGCCAGGTCACTTCGTTTGTTCCGGTCGTGAACGTCCATCCCGCCGGGGATTCGGGCGCGCCGGCGATGGAGACGCCCGCGGTCAGTATCTTGACGTGGAAGTCCCCGATCGGGGTTTTCTGCGTGTTCCGGTTGGCCACGGTGAATTCATAGCAGCAGTTGTCGTTCAGCTTTATGCCGACGGAGTCGCACCCGGCGTCCGGAATCACGCAGCGCAACGTGACGGTATCCACGCAGATGTTCTGACCGTTGTATGTCGTGGTCCATATCACCCGCATCGACGTCGTGCCGCTCGAGGGCGCCGTAAAGCAAGTGAGAAAATCTTTCAGCTCCTTGCCGGGTGAGATTCCGATTCCCGGGGGCGGGGCGACGAAATTGACCGAAGAAGGCGTCGGAGTGGAGGCGTTCCAGCCGCTCGGCGGGGTCACGGATGAAAAGGACACGCCGGCCGTGATTACCTGCAGATGGAAATCCGTTATCGGCTGATGCTTGCTGTTGTTGTTGCTTACCAGCCAGTTGTAGCAGCAGCCGCCGAGCGACTGCGCCTTGACCTGGTCGCAGTTGACCGCGCATTGAAGCGTGAGATTGCCCTGCGAGACCAGCTTCCCGTTGTTGTAGGTTCTCCATAGAATCCTGAACGAAGTAACGGTGTTCGCGAAGCACATCCGGAAGCCGCTCAGGTTCATCCCGGCCCGGATCCCTATGGTCCTGGGATCCGCCGCAAACCTGACGGTGTCCCGTTTGGTGGTCGTGACCGACCAGTTGGCAGGCGCGAGCGGGCCGGGGGTGGGTATGATGTCGACGTCGGCGGTTTGCACCGCGATTTCGAATTCATCGATCGGGGATTGCGACGAGTTCCGATTCTTAAGCGTGAAATCGTAACAACAATCCGAAATCAGGCTTGCGGTCACGGAATCAGGCCGCGTCTGCCCCTCCGCGCAAAGGGAGAGCATTACCAGGCCGATCCCGATGAGAAACAGTTTTTTCATTTTGGATCCTCCAATTATTACGGTGATGTCTATCGTCCGCAGAATACGCGAGGCGAACCTCGTGCAGGAAGCGTATGCTAATACCGTTTACTTCAAGGTAAAAGATAGCCAAACCCTCGCGTTTGCACAAGGGCGCGGGCCTTTTTTCGGCAGAATTTTCGGCGGTCGAGCCCGTCGTCTACGAGTAAAAGGATTCGTCCGTCCGGAATGCGCGCCGGAGGGCGGGCGTGCCGCCGGTTGTTATCTCGCCCGCATGAGCGTGTCGACCGCCTTCTCCGCGGCGTCGAGCTTGGAATAATCCAGTTCGGAACCCATCATACTGTGCGGTATCATATAGATGACCAGCGTGAGCAAGGAGGCCGCAAGGATTATCCAGCGGCGGCGGGGGCGCGAACGCAGGGCGTTCGGATTCCACACGGCCGCCGCGGCGACCAGCCATGCCGCGAAAATCACCAGGGTTTTGTTGTCGGTGAGATCGGTTCCGAAGGGGAAGCCGGTCCAGTACTCGCCGAAGGCGAATTTCTGCACTACCGGTCCGAGTATCATCCCGCCGACGAAAATCAGCCCGAGGGTCCATAGAACATACGAGCGCGGCCTGCCGTCGGTCAACAGTGCTTCGAGTCCCGTCCTCATCGCCAGCAGCATGCCGAGAAACATGAAGACGATGTGAGGAAGCAGGGCGAGATCGGGCACGGCGCCCTTGAAACGCGTGACCACGGTTTCTCCGTCCCGCGGTATGACTACTCGATAGTCGCTTGTATGCAGTTCAATGAAGTATTCGAGTTTTCCCGCGGGCGGTTGATGCGGCAGGAAGCCGACCAGTCTGTCGCCCTCGCGCCGCATGGGCAGGCCTTTCCAGGCGTCGGCCGTCTTGTAGCGTTTGTACAGGAGCCGGCCCCAAATCCGCCCGTCCGGGGCGGTCACGGCCACTTCCTGATCGCCTTCGCCGCCGTGCGACCTGGTCAGTGAATACCGAACCTCGATCCCCGATACTTCATGCTCGCCGTCCAGAGGATGTGTCGGGCCGGTTTTCCGCTGATAGTACGCTGATCCCAGGGTCAGGAGCAGAGCTGCTATCCACAACAGCGTATTTTTCATCGTGAACTTCTTTCTATTGTGAGTTGAACTGCCAAATATCATGCCGGGAAAGGATTAAATGCAACTCCGCGCCGCCGGGGAAAGGCGAGTCGAGGACGTATCGCATTTTCGTGCTATATTCGGCATTCCTTTTAACGGGCTCAAATCGACTGAGGTATACATGACACTCGGAGAAATTCTCGATTCGGCGATACGCAGCGAAATCAAGTCCCAGCATCTCTACCGTCATCTCGCTTCCGTAGTGGAGGATCGAAGCGGCGCTCTGTTAATGCAGAGCCTTGCGGGGGAAGAACTCGGACACGAAATGCGCCTGCGGCGTCTGCGTTCCGAAGGGGCCGTGGATATCGATCTGGAAATCCATCACCCTCTCATCGGGGATGAAGTGGGACGTTCTCATGCGGTCTACGTCACCATAGACGAAGCCGCGTCCGTTGAAGATCTTCTGGAACTGGCTGCGAGACGGGAAGAGCGCGCGCGTCTTCTGTATGAACGGCTCTCGGCTCTGATGCCGGAGAGCGAGGCGGCCGGCTTTTTCTCGCAGCTGGCTCTCGATGAACGCGCCCATGAAGCGGCGGTGCGCAGAATCGCCGGTGAAATCGGAAGCAGGAGCGCCTCGGCCGAATGAACGAAAACGGGCTCCGTCAGGCGCCGAAACCCGTTTCCGAGAAAACTGTTTCCTCCTCTATGTACTCTATTTCTCTTCGGGCAGCAGGACGAACTTCTTCATGCTGTCGAACGTGAGCACGCGCGACGCCATGTTCTTCATGCGCTCGGCGGAGAGATTGGAGACGAGATCGTCGAAACGCAGGATTTCCAGAGGATCGTCGTCGTGAGTGTATACGCTCTGCAGTCTGCCGAGCCACCAGGAGTTTTCTTTCAGGTTCTTCTCCCTTTCCCGGCGCTGAATCTCCTGGATTTTCTTTATTTCCTCCCCGGTCGGTCCCGACTCCGCGATTTTTTTAAGCTCCGCCACCGTCGCGTCCACAAGTTCCTCGAGCCGGTCGGGATCGCAGCCGAAAGATACGATAGTCATGTATTCGTTTCTCGGCAGGCGTGAGGCGCTCGCCCGGACCCCGACGCCGTAAGTGCCGCCTTTTTCCTCGCGCACGGCTTCGCGCAAGCGGATGTTCATCAGTTCGTCCAGCGATGTCAGGTCATACGCGTTCTGCAGCGTCCACTCGAAGGGACCGTTGAACAGCAGCAAGACCATGCTTTTCTTCTCCATTCCCTTCCGCACTGTTTTTTCGACTGCGTGCTCCGGAATGCGGACGCCGAGATCTCTCCAGTTCTCCACGCGTTTTATGGCCGGCAGGGACCCGAGATACCGCTCGACCATCGGCTTGAACGACTCGAGCGTCAGGTTGCCGACAAAGATGAAGGTGAAATCGCTCGCGTCGGCGAAGCGGTCCCTGTAAACCCGCATCATCGTCTCGTGATCGAGCTCCTCGAGCCGCTGAGCCGTGAGCGGTTTGCGCAGCGGGTGATATTGGGAGAGAACCGTGTTCACCGTATCTCCGAACACCGCTTCAGGCATGGCGCCCCGGTTTTCCAGCATCGCCTTCATGCGCGATTTCTGGGATTGGAACACGGCGGTGTCCTTTCTCGGCTGGGTGAAAGTAAGGTAAATGAGCTGGAAAAGAGTCTCCATGTCCTTCGGCGCGGCGCTTCCGGAAAGTCCCTCCTGCAGTTCATTGATGAACGGCGACAGGCCGACCACCTTGCCTGTGAGCGCCTTGCGCAGTTTCACGGCGTCGAACTCTCCGAGGCCGCTCTCGTCGATGAAATTGGCCGCCATGGTGGCGGAAAAATAATCGTCCGCGCTTGTAAGAGAGGAACCGCCCGGACTTAGCGCGGCGAAACGGATCTCGTCGTTCTTGAAATCAGTGGGCTTCAACACGACACGAATGCCGTTCGACAGCCGCCATTCGGTCAGGCCGAGTTCCTTGTGCTCCTTCTCCGAAACGACCTTCACCTTGCTTTCCGGAACTTCCGCGAGCGGCTTGTTGGCCACTTCATCCACATAAGCATCGATCTTCATTTTCGAGACGCGTTCGAATACCTGCGCGAGTTGTTTCTCGTCAGGGATGCGTATGTCCTTTTTCTCGGGCATGCTTGCCAGAATCACGCGGTTTCCTGCCTCGGGAAGGACCTTGGTTATTTCGTTCACTTCGTTCAACGTGACGGTCGGCAGGTATTTTTCATAGAGCCTGTAGCGCAACTCCGGACCCGGATACGGCGAAGCCGACAGGAAGTGCCTGACGAGACTCATGGCCGGACCGTCCGAATTCTGCTTGTCACGCTCGTTGTACGCTCGCTCCATGCGCCGAAGAATGTCGGTTTTGGCGCGCTCCAGCTCGGTTATCGTGAATCCGTGCCGGCGCACGCGTTCGGCCTCGATGAGCACCGCTTCCAATCCGCGCTCGATGCCGTTGTTCTCCACCGAGGCTCCGTAACGGTAGGCGTCCTTTGTGCGGGCCAGGGTGGTGAATACGGCGTAAGCCGACATGAAGGGCGGATCCGGCTTCTGGAGCAGTTCGTCGAGGCGCGCATTGAACATGCTTCCATACAGGTCCTCGATCATGCCGCGCCTGTAGTCGCGGATTTTCTTTTCCTCGCGCGCGTCGAGCTTGATCATCACGCTTATACTGCTTCCCGTCGTTTCGGGATCGGGGACTATCGAGAAGAGCGTCTGCGCATGATCCGGCACCGGAACGGCGGGCCTGTTCAGCGGATCGGACGGCGGCTGCATGCGCGAGAAATGCTCGCGGATTTTCGCCTCCACGTATTCCGGAGCGAAATCGCCGACGGCTATCACGGCCATGTTGTCCGGCCTGTACCAGCGCGTGTAGAAGTTCTTCAGTGTGTCGTAATGGAAGGTTCTCAACAGGTCCTCTTTCCCTATCGGGAGCCGGTCCTTGTATTTGGAGTCGTGAAAGATGGCCGGATACTGCTTTTCCGCGATGCGCGTGCCCGCGCCCTTGCGTCCCCGCAGTTCTTCCACTATCACGCCGCGCTCCTTGTCTATTTCCTCATGGTCGAAGCTCAATCCGTGCGCCCAATCCTCGAGCACCAGGAAGCCCTTGTCCATCTGTTCCTTGACGTCCGTCGGTATCTGAAGCATGTACACGGTCTCGTCGAAGCTCGTGAAGGCGTTGATGTCGCCGCCGAAGCGCATGCCGATGGATTCCAGGTACTGCACGAGTTCGTTTTTCTTGAAGTGTCGCGAACCGTTGAAAGCCATATGCTCCACGAAGTGCGCCAGGCCCTGTTGGGCATCTGTCTCGAGCACCGAACCGGCGTTGACCGCGAGCCGCAGTTCCATGCGCTTTTCCGGCTTTTTATTGACCATTATGTAGTAGGTCAATCCGTTCTCGAGTTTTCCTGTTTTAACCGCCTGATCGAGCGGTATCGGACTCATAAGGGAAAAAGTAGCTTTTTTCGGCGCGCTATCCTGAGAGTACAGGGATGTCTGCGCAAAAAACGTGATCACCGCCAGAAGCAGGACAATACTGCCCGATCTCATTAGAATCTCCATTGTCTGACTGAAAAATGCATAAGCAACCTTAAAAATACTCCATTTTTTGATTCTATGCGAGTCAAAATGTGATCGTCCGCGGGAGCTTCGGGGCTGTTCCGGCGCCGAAACCGGCGCGCGGGGCCGAGTGATGGTGGATGAGTTTCTGCATGTTAAGGATTTTCCCGGTGTGTTCGCCATCGGCGACAACGCTCTCGCCATCAATCCGGAAAACGGGAGGGCTGTTCCTGCCGCCGCGCAGTTTGCCTTGCAGCATAGCCGAACATCACCTGCTGCTGTTATGGAAGGAACGCCGGAATTGGAGTCTGCACTGGTAGAAAGAACCGGCCGCTCACCACGTGCGGCTATCCGCCGGCCGGAGGAATGTCGCCGTACAGAGCGGGGAAAAGAGCCCGCTCGGCGCTTTCGATCACCGCGTGTATGATCTTTATATGCAATTCCTGTATGCGGTCGCTGCTGCCGCCCGGAACGACGATCGCCAAATCGCACAGATCCCTCAGCGCGCCGCCTCCCTTGCCGAGCAGCGCCACCGTCACGACGTCTCTTTCCCGGGCCGCGCGGGCCGCGCTCAGGAGATTGGGGGAATTGCCGCTGGTGGACAGCAGCAACAGAAGGTCGCCCCGCTTCCCGAGCGCCAGCACCTGCCGCGAGAACACGTGTTCGAAACCGTAGTCGTTCGCGACGCAGCTCATGTGTCCGGGATCGCTGAAGGCGACGGCAGGCATCGGAGGACGCTCGGAGCGGAAACGCCCGCTCCACTCCTCTGCGAAATGCATCGCGTCGCTCATGGATCCGCCGTTGCCGCATGTCATTACCTTGTTTCCGGCTTTGAATGTTTCGGCCAGCATCGCGGAAAAGCGGCCGATCAGCGTGAAATTCGTCTCATCCCGCATGAAGCGGGAAAGGCAGTCCGACGCCTCGTCGAAAGCCGCGCGAATGTGCTCCATATAATTCTCCGATCTCTGCGCTTCGTGTCCGGTTGGGCCGCCGCTCAAAGCGGTTCGGACTCGAGTTTCGACAGGCGCCCGGCTGAATCCGCCTCGACGTCGGCGTGAAGCGAATTGCCGTGGGAGTCCATTGTGACGATAGCAGCGAAGTCCCGGCATTGATACATCCATAGCGCTTCCGGCACGCCGAATTCCTCGAGGAAGTGCACGCCGTCCACCTTGGTTATGGTCTGCGCGTAATACTGCGCGGCGCCGCCGATGGCGTTCAGGTAAACCGCGCCGCAGTCCTTCAATGCCTGCAGGGTTTTGCTTCCCATTCCTCCTTTGCCGACGACGGCACGTATGCCGAATTTCCTGATGACGTCCGCCTGGTACGGCTCTTCTCTGCCGCTGGTGGTGGGTCCCGCCGCCTGCACGTGCCATACGCCGTCGGCGTCCTTGAGCATGACGGGCCCGCAGTGGTAGATGACGCCGCCGTTCATGTCCACCGGCGCGTCGTTGTCGACGAGGTATGAATGCAGCATGTCGCGTCCTGTGAACATGCTACCGTTGAGGAGCACTATGTCTCCCACCTTGAGTTTGCGCGCGTCGTTTTCCGACAGCGGCGCCGTTAGACGTATCTCGCGGCCCGTCAGCGGGATGCCTTCGGCTTGCGCCATGGCGGCGGGTTTCGGATCGCGGTAGCTCCATTTGCCGATCGATCCTGTGGCGGGATCTATGCGCACGGCCATCCTGCGGAAAGCCCAGCAATCGTAGGCGACCGAAACGAAATAGCAGGCGGGGAGCCGGTGATATGAGCCGATCTTGCAGCCGATGAGCGTGCTGTTTCCGGAGAAGCCCATGGGACCGATGTTGAGCGTATTCGCATGCTTCATTATGTGGTCTTCGAGCGCCGCCAGCTTCGGATCCGGATTTGTATCGTCCAGCCGGCGGAAAAGCTGCTCCTTCGCGTACATGTATCCCGACATGCGGTCGCCGCCGATCGCGACGCCGATGGCGCCCACCGAACAGCCGTGGCCCTGCGCCTGCCATACGGCGTGCAGAATGCATTTGCGCACGCCTTCCAGGTCGCGTCCGGCCTTGCCGAGATGCGGAAGCTCGGCGGGGAGCGAATACTGTATGTTCTTGTTCTCGCAGCCGCCGCCTTTCAGTATGAGTTTCACCTCTATGTCGTCCTTGTCCCATTGCTCCCAGAAAATAATCGGAGCGCCGGCGCCGATATTGTCGCCGCTGTTTTTGCCTGTGACCGAATCCACCGTGTTCGGTCTCAACTTGCCCAACCGCGTGGCCTCGCGTATGGCCTCGAGTATGTCCTCCTTCAAGGACAGCTGGTTTACGCCCGGAGGGGTCTTGATCTTGAACGTGGGCATGCCGGTGTCCTGGCATATCGCACCCTCGTTTTCGCAGGCCATGTCGATGTTCTTCGCGATGGTGGCGAGCGCCAGCGCCGCGCGGGATCCGGGCTCTTCCTTGTCGAGAATTCCGCCGATTGCGGCGCGGACGTCGGAAGGCAGATTCGTGGATGTCTGGATTATCAGATCGAGCATGCTCTGCCGGAAGTTTTGCATGAGAGACCTCGGAAAAATGAGCGATTTGTTTCGGACCGAAAACGCCAGTCCAATGATACTGGTTAAGCGTGGAAAATTCAATACTTCCTTAACTGAAGCGGCCGGGACGCGCTCAATCCCCTTGCGGTACATTTCAGGCAGAATGTCCGTTTCGAGGATGATTCTCTGCTCCGCTTGTGAGGCATGTTTGTTTTTTCCGCTTGAAAAGTTCCCGTTTTTCAGTCCGAACAATGCCCACCTTCTCATTCGGAAAATCAATAAGAAAGCTCCCATTATAGGGCAACATATTCACATGGAAGCGATGCAGGAAGGTGATCACAATGGAAGACCGGAACACGATCTCAACGCTCAAGAAACTAACGGACGGGCTGATCCGCGTCATGATCACTCCTTTTCAGGGAAGCGAGGGCTCGATCCGGGATTCCGGAAGTACGATTCCCCGTCTTGATAATCCGTTGACCGCGAATTATATTGCAACTATCAATTTCTTGCAAGGGGTACTTTATGCCATCATCAAAGGATATCGATCTCGCTCAGCGCATGGCGGATCTCACTTACAAGCTTCTCGAAAACTGCACCGAGAAGCAGGAATACATAGCCGAGAAGCTGAACCTCTCGCTGTCGGAGTTCCGCTGCCTGAGGATTTTCGCCGACGATACGACGCTGTCGGTCAAGGAACTCGCGACCCGCATGAACCTCACCAGCAGCCGCCTCACGCGCATTATCGACGGACTGGTCGAGAAGGACTTCGTGACCCGCACTATCAACACCCACGACAGGCGCGTCATGGATGTCTCGCTCACCAGGGACGGCCGCGACGTCGCACAGCGCCTCAACAGTGACTACGTTTCGCTGCATCAGGACATACTCGCGAGCATCCCCGCTTCGTCGCGCACCGCCGTGATCAGGGCCCTGGATGAATTGTCGCTGGCGATGAACGCATGGGCGAACGGCGTGTGAGCGGCCTCGAAATCAATGCGGATTTTATCTTTAACTGAAATCGTGTAGTTTCGTATTCCGTTCAGCGCCGCACCAGTCGATGAAAGGCGCCATGGAGAGATGCAGGAGTGGTTGATCTGGCACGCCTGGAGAGCGTGTGTACGGGAAACCGTACCGTGGGTTCGAATCCCACTCTCTCCGCGAAGCATTATGAGGTGGGCAGACTTGATACGGTCTGCCCTGTTTTTATTAGCCTTATGAATTCATGTCCGACTACGTAGGCCGCTCAAGCGCGACCAGTATTGAACGCTTTTTGGACACTCGGTCAGCCGTCTTCATCAAGCAGCCGGACAACATCAAACAGATGATCCGGTTTTGGATGAGCTGATATTTCCGTTCCTTAATGCTGGAGTGGTCGAGAAGGGCTTTCAAACCGCTCTGCCGCCATCTTCCGGTGTCGATAAAGCCGGGAGACGTGTACCGGTCGGATCGTGTGCCGCATTGCTTGTCTCATCGCCTGCATATATTTAGATTCTGCGTGTATCTCGCATGTATCATGAAGATGAGGAGCGGGCGCCTTGATTAGACGAAAAATGTTCCGCGACAGTCGGCACAAGCAGGACCGCGGCATGCGCGCGGCACACGCGCCGGCGATGCTCCTCGTATCCGCATTGCTTGCCCTCCTGACGTTATCACCCCTCGATTACGAGACAGCCCTCGAATTGCGCGTCGCCGGCGTTGTCAAGCAAAGCGGGTGGCGGGGGAGCTGGAGCTATCTCGGCGGCGGATGGTTCGAGTTCAGGACGGAGAACGGACCGGTATTCCGGAAATTCGCGGGCGACACGAGGACGTTCGGAGGCAAGCAGCCGAAGAAGATGCAGGTCATCGATGTGCGGACCGTGGATACGACGGGATTCTCGTCAACGTTCAAGAGCATGGGGGCGTTACCGATCGGATCGACGTACCATCCTATGATAGGACTTTGTGGTCGATCTGGAGCACTGTACTTCTGCGGGATTCAGTGGCTGCCTGCAGGTTACTCTGGGACAATTGTGCTCGAATCGTCATATCCGCTTGACAGTTGCAGGATGTTATTCAGGTATGCAGAACCGTTTGTCCCGATAGCCCCATCCAGGTTCAAATCGAGCCATCTCCCTCATCTAACCGGAGACTATGCTGGAAGGTCGTTTGTATTTTACACTCTTGACGCGGTTGACTATCCCACTGCCTTTCTGACTACTCGCGACGGAAAGAACAGTGGCGCACAGACACCTCGCCTCGCTGATTTCGATCAGGACGGATTCGATGAGATACTGATTGTAAACGACATCGAACTGTCAAATCCCCGCTTTCACGTCAGCGGTTATGACACTGTACGGAAAGTGTTCGTGGATACGTACCGATCAGAATACAAACAGACAGCTATATACGGTTCCTTCGCCGTCGACGATTTCGACCGCGACGAGCACATGGAATTCGCGTTCAGCGCCGTGGGTGGTCTGGTGTTTCTGCTGGAATACAAAGGACACGACACTCTGTACCCGGTCACAATGATGGACACGACGCGAATGGTCAACGCGGGATGGAACTGTGAAGGGAACGACGTGGACGGGGACGGTCGACGCGAGATATTCATAGGAAGCGAGTACTTCGGGGGCGAGTCGAATATCGCAGTATACGAAGCGACGGGCGACAACGAATACGAAGTGTCGTTATGGCTTGAGATCCGAGGTATCAGCGCTCTCCGCCACGGCATGACGGCCGGAGACGTGGACGGCGACGGCCGGGAGGAATTGCTGGTGTATATAGGGGGAATGGCGATGGTATTCAAAGCCGAAAGCGATGATACTTATACTTTATTTTGGATGAAGGGATTCCGAAGCGAAATCAGCATAACCCTTCTTGATATTAACAACGACGGTGCCGAGGAGGTACTGATCGGCATGTTTACCGACGGACCGGTCGGCATAACGGAAGTATACGCCTTCGATAAATCTACTTCCATCCTGCCTATGCACAACCATAACTGCGAAATATCATTCACTTCAATCTACCCCTGTCCTGCGCGCGACGCGATTCACGGAAACGTCAGGCTACCACGAGGCGTTGCTGCAACGCTTATCCTGCGCGATATCAGTGGTCGGGCTGTGAGTGTTTTATCATTTGACGTTAATTCCGATACAGAGACGTTTTTTACGTTTCCATCCGCGAATATCCCACAGGCATGTATTATCTAGAACTGTCGGCTGGAACCTTGAGAGAAGTGCGAAAAGCCGTTGTTCTTCATTAGCCTGCGGGGGAACCCATGAATCGGACCTGCGCTGTCGTATTGCTCATCTTGTTATTGCCTATATCCTGCATCCTGTCACAATGGCCCTTTCCGCAGAGCGGTTCGATTTTTGTTTCTGACGTATGCAAACCGTTATTTTACATGCAATAGTGGTATCCGTCCCTCCCGATTACCCCATTCAATAAGTCACCCATCCGCCATGAAATCTTTCCCCATCTCCCGATTGTTAATCCTCACGGGGCTTTCGCTCCTCGCCATCAACTGCGGAAAAAGCGACAAGGAAAAAACAGTGGACGAATTCAGACAATTTCTATCGGACTTCGAGGCGGCCTTCCCGCCGCTGAGCAAGGAGGCCAACCTCGCCTATTTCGACGCGACGGTTTCAGGAAAAGACGAAGACTACGCGAAATCGGCGGATCTTGAAGTCAAGAGAAGCGCGTATTTCACAAACACGGAACATTTCGCGAAGCTCAAGGCGTGGCGTGAATCCGGCGCCATCGAAGAGCCGCTGCTTAAAAGGCAGCTCGACGTCCTGTACAACGCGTACCTGGCAAGGCAGATCGATCCGAAAAAGCTCGAGTTGATGGTCCGACTCCAGAATGAGGTGGAGAAGAAGTTCTCGACTTTCCGAGCCGAAATGGACGGTCGCAAGATGACGGACAACGAGCTCGAGGAAATACTCAAGAATTCGACGAATTCATCCGAATTGCAGTCCACGTGGGAAGCCGGCAAGCAGGTCGGAGCGCTCGTGGCGCCGGACGTGCTCCGCCTGGTGAAAATGCGCAACGAAGCGGCCCGTTCGCTCGGTTTCGAGAACTATCACTCCATGCAGCTCGAACTTTCGGAGCAGAATCCCGCCGAGATCGGGAAGCTGTTCGACGAACTCGACGATCTCACGAGAGTGGCCTTCGGGGCGCTGAAAGGAGACATGGACGCGTATCTTTCGGAGCGGCTGAAAGTATCTCCGGAAAAACTCATGCCCTGGCATTACCAGAACCGCTTCTTCCAGGAAGCCCCGAAAATCTACGACGTGGACCTCGACGGCCTGTACAGGGACAAGGACATAGTCGCGACGGCCGTGAAGTACTATGCGGGCATAGGTTTGCCCATTGACGACATGGTGGCGAAAAGCGATCTCTTCGAAAAGGAGGGCAAGTACCAGCACGCTTTTTGCACCGACATCGACCGCGAAGGCGACATCCGCGTGTTGTGCAACATCAAACCCTCGTACCAGTGGATGAACACCACGCTGCACGAGTACGGGCACGCGGTGTACTCGAAATTCGTCGACAGGGCGCTGCCGTGGATTCTCCGCGAGGAGGCGCACACTTTCACCACCGAAGCCATCGCGATGCTCTTCGGCCGTTTCGCGGCGAATCCGGCCTGGATGACCGAGGTCGCCGGCATACCGAAGGAGAGGGTCGATTCCATAGCCCTCCAAAGCCGGCTCTCCCTTCGTCTCGAGCAGCTCGTTTTCAGCCGCTGGGCGCAGGTCATGTACCGCTTCGAGAAGGCCATGTACGAGAATCCCGAGCAGGACCTGAACACACTGTGGTGGGACCTGGTCGAGCGTTACCAGATGCTGAAGCGCCCCGCCGGGCGCAACGCCCCCGACTGGGCCTCCAAAATTCACGTGGCCCTGTACCCGGCCTATTACCACAACTATCTCATGGGCGAGCTGCTCGCCTCGCAGCTGTTTTATCACATCACCGGCAAAGTGCTGGGCGGCGCCGATCCGCTCGCTCAGAGCTTCGCGGGCAAGACCGCGGTAGGCGCATATCTCGTGGAGTCCGTCTTCAAACCCGGCCATTCGCTGCACTGGAACGACATGATCGAAAAAGCGACAGGCGAGAAGCTCACGGCGAAGTATTACGCGAAGCAATTCGTGGAGTGAGCGACCGCCGCGCCGGTCGCTTTCGAGGCCGGGCAGGGCGGAGCGGGCGGCAGCCCTCGGGAGGCGCGGTCCATGTGACCGGCATAACAGCATCCGCGCGCAAACCGTAAATACGCCATGACGGACAACAAGATCATCTTCTCCATGATAGGCGCCGGCAAGGTGGTGCCGCCGAACCGGCACATCCTGAAGGACATCTATCTCTCGTTTTTCCACGGCGCCAAGATCGGAGTGCTGGGCCTGAACGGCGCCGGCAAATCCACCCTGCTCAGGATAATCGCCGGGCTCGATACCGACATACTCGGTGAAATCGTCGCCGACAAGGGCATCAGTTTCGGGTATCTCCCGCAGGAACCGGAGCTGGATCCATCGAAGACGGTGAGAGAGGTGATTGAGGAAGGCGCGCAGGAGACAGCGGACCTGCTCAGGGAATTCGAAGCCGTCTCGGCGCGCTTCGCCGATGCGGACGCGGATTTCGACGCTTTGCTCGAACGCCAGGCACAATTGCAGGAGCTTATAGAACAGGCCGACGCCTGGGACCTCGACAGCAGGCTCGAGATGGCCGCCGATGCGCTCCGCTGTCCGCCGGGCGAAACGCCGGTGACTGTGCTGTCAGGCGGGGAGCGCCGCCGCGTGTCGCTGTGCCGCCTGCTCCTGCAGGAACCTGACGTGCTCCTGCTCGACGAGCCCACCAACCATCTCGACGCCGAGTCGGTCGCCTGGCTCGAACAGCATCTCGGCCGTTACAAGGGAACCGTCATAGCCGTGACGCACGACCGCTACTTCCTCGACAACGTGGCCGGGTGGATACTGGAACTGGACCGCGGCGAGGGCATACCGTTCAAGGGCAACTACTCGTCCTGGCTGGAGCAGAAGCGGGAGCGGCTGCGCCTCGAGGAAAAGCAGGAATCGAAGCGGCAGCGCACCCTGGCCCGCGAGCTGGAATGGGTGCGTATGAATCCGAAAGGGCGGCACGACAAGAGCAAGGCCCGTATCGCGGCCTACGATAAGCTGCTGTCGGAGGAACAGGAGCGCCGGAATGAGGACATGGAAATCTTCATTCCCAACGGACCGCGCCTCGGCGATCTCGTCATAGAGGCGGAGGGCCTGATGAAGGGCTACGGCAACAGGGTGCTCTTCGAAAACGCCGCCTTCTCCCTGCCGCCCGGCGGCATCATCGGCGTGATCGGCCCCAACGGCGCCGGGAAGACGACTCTCTTCCGGCTGATCACCGGCGCCGAGCAGCCGGACGCGGGTTCGATACGCATAGGTTCGACGGTCAAGCTCGGCTATGTGGACCAGAACCGGCCCCTGGATCCGGAGAACTCGATCTGGCAGGAGATCTCCGGAGGGGAAGACGTCATACAAGTCGGCAACAGGGAGATCAACTCGCGCGCCTATTGCGCGCGCTTCAATTTTTCGGGATCCGACCAGCAGAAGAAGACGGGCATACTCTCGGGCGGCGAGCGCAACCGCGTGCATCTCGCGAAAGTGCTGCGCGAGGGCGCGAACGTGCTGCTGCTCGACGAGCCGACCAACGATCTCGACGTGAACACGCTGCGCGCCCTCGAGGAAGCGCTCCTGAGTTTCGCCGGTTGCGCCGTCGTGATATCGCACGACCGCTGGTTTCTCGACCGCGTGGCCACGCACATACTCGCTTTCGAGGGCGACTCGCAGGCGCGCTGGTTCGAGGGCAATTACGCCCTGTACGAGAAGGACCGCCGCCGCCGCCTCGGCATCGACGCCGAGCGGCCGCACAGGATAAAATACAAGCCGATGGCGAGGTAGGGGGGGGAGACGTTAGACGTTGGAAGGCAGTTTCTGTTTATCCTATCCCGCAGGGATCCGGAAATCGAGCCCGGGGTTGACGCGTAGCGGCTACCCCCGGCGGGATTACATGGTTTTTTAAAAGCCCTTGGCGTCATGGCGGTTCAACCCCGTCCCATCGTCTGCCGGGACTCGAATGCGGCCATTTGCCATTTCCCCACTTTGTGCGTAAGATTCAACAAA
>CAYLZD010000002.1:0-28803 GCA_964388275.1 uncultured Chromatiales bacterium | reverse complement strand
GGACTCGAATGCGGCCATTTGCCATTTCCCCACTTTGTGCGTAAGATTCAACAAATGCCTCCTTTACCCTGCATGGGAATGAAAAATGAAACACGCAGCACCCGAGAACAACGGAATTGGAAGACGCGACTTCATGAAAATCGTCGCGGCCGGCACGGCCGCGGCGGCCGTCGCGCCCTCTCTGGCCGGCGCGCGCCCGTTCCAGGCCGCGCAGGCGGGCGGGAAGCCGGCGACGAATATCGATGAAGCGCTCAAGCACCCGCGCACCGGCGCGTCCATGCCCGGCCTCTATCCCGGCCGCGTGGCGCAGGCGACGCGCGAAAACAGCATCGTGAACGACAAACCGGACCAGAAGGTCGTGTATTCGATGCTGGAGTCCTGCATGCTGGCCCTGACGGGAGCTTCCGGCATCAATGACGCGTGGCGCCGCTTCGTGAAGCCGGAGGACGTGGTCGGATTGAAAGTCAATCCTGTCGCGGGCAAACAGCTGTCCACCAGCGTGGAAATCACGCGCGCCGTGATCGAGCAACTCCGGCAGGCCGGGGTGCCGCCCGCCAATATCGTGATCTGGGACAGGCGGGAGTTCGAACTGCACGAAACCGGCTTCACGGCGGAGAACTTCCCGGGCGTCCGCATCACGGGCACGGAGTGCAAGGACGGGAAGGGCTCTTTCCGCGACGCGGAAGGAAAGCTCTACAGCGAAAAGCGGATAGACAAGGACTGGTACTACTGGGCTGACTGCGAGGAGACCTACGACGAGGAGACGATGCCGTACATGGTGAACGAAGGCAAACACTCGTATTTCGGCAGCGTGGTCACCAAGGACGTGACCAAGATCATCAACATACCCATACTCAAGAACGCGGGACCGACCGTCACGCTCTGCCTCAAGAATCTGGCATACGGCGCCATCACCAACACGGCGCGCCTGCACAAGCAGCTCTGGGGCGAAACCTGCGCCCAGGTGCCCTGCTTCCCGCCCTTGCGCGACAAGGTGGTTCTGAATATAGTCGACGGCATAATCGGCTGTTACAACGGCGGTCCGGGCGCGAATCCTCAATTCATAGTCCCGTTCAACACCATTTTCGCCGGCACGGACCCCGTGGCGGTGGACCGCATCGGCTATGACATCGTGATCAAGAAGCGCATCGAGATGAAGGTTCAGAAGGAAGACAGCCCGAAAGGCCTCGCCTTCATGACGCTCGCGCAGTCCTACAAGCTCGGTACGGCGGATCGCGAAAAGATCACGCTGCAGACGGCGTGACGCCCATGAAGCGCCCGCTTCTCGTCGCCGCGATTCTCGCGGTTTCCGGCTCCTCGGGTTTGTACGCGCAGGATGCCTTCGTGCTCTCGCGCGACGATCTGCCGGGATGGAAATACATGGATGCCGCGTCTTACGCCGGCAAGGAATTGTTCGGTCACATCAACGGCGGCGCGGAGCTGTACATGGAGTACGGGTTTCAGGAATTGCTCACGCAGCGCTGGACGGCCGACAGCGCCGAACTGAACATCGAGGCATACCGCATGGCCACTAAGGACGGGGCTTTCGGCGTTGCCACTCTGGCGCGCGGCCCGGAAGCGTACCGGACGGAACTCCGCCGCTGGTCCTGGCTGGCGCCGGGCCAGCTGATACTGGCGCAAGGCGAATGGCATGTGAACGTGACTATCACGGGGGCGCGGAAAGAAGATACCGCGACGCTCAACAACGCCGCACTGGGAATGCTCCGGCGCGTGAGAATACAGGACGGCGATGCTGTGGCGCCCTCGCCTTTTCATCGGCCCGGAATGGAGGCTCACGAAAGCAGGCTGAGATTCATGATCGGACCATTGGGCCTGCAGAATGCCGCGCCTGAGTGGAGCGGTTTCTTCGAGTCCATCGACGCGTTCCGTCTGTATCTGGCCGACGTGGAGGACGAGAAGGGTGAATTCCGCTATGCCGTCGTCAGCTTTCCCGACGCGGCGAAAGCGGCGGCATTCGCTGAAAAAATCGGCTTCGACGCGGCCGGCAAGACGTCCAAGCAGTGGGATTCGGTCGCCGACGGCAACAAGCGACGCGCTCTGCGCCTGCTGTTCAGGACTACCGCCGTCGTTGTGGAAGCGGAATGCGATCTTCCGAGATTCCGAGCCCTGCTGAAGAAACTTCCCGTGATCTGAAATAAATCATCCGGGTGCGGCAGACCGAGCGCGGCAGGCCTGCCGAAGGCGAGCGTGCTTCACGAAGCCGTCCATGAGATCTTGACGAGAATCCGCGGCGTCGTTTGCCGCCGCACATCTTTGTATCGGTACATCAAAGCGCTGTATATTTATTGTTTGCTGTCCGGAGTATCCGGCGTTCAGGCATGAAACACGTACGCAATTTCTGCATCATAGCGCATATCGACCACGGTAAATCCACCCTGGCCGACCGGCTGTTGGAGAGCACCGGAACGATCACGAAAAGGGAACTCGTCGTCAATCAGGTACTCGACGACATGGATTTGGAGCAGGAGCGGGGAATCACCATAAAGCTTCATGCGATACAAATGAAGTATGCTCACACGGACGGGCAGGAGTACACGCTCAACCTTATCGACACGCCCGGGCATGTGGACTTCAGCTATGAGGTATCACGCTCCCTTCATGCCTGCGAAGGAGCAATACTTGTGGTTGACGCCACTCAGGGCGTGGAAGCACAGACCATAAGCAACCTGTATCTGGCGATCGAAGCCGGACTCGAAATAATCCCGGTCGTCAACAAGGTGGACCTGGCCAGCGCGATGGTGGATACTGTGAGCCAGGGAATCGTGGATCTGCTCGGCTGCGACCAGAACGACATCATTCCCGCGAGCGCAAAGTCGGGCGTGGGCGTGCCTGAAATTCTCAACGCGGTCGTCGAGCGCGTACCGCCGCCTTCAGGGGACGGTGAAGCGCTCCTGCAGGCGCTGATTTTCGACTCGGTCTTCGATTCGTACCGCGGCGCGATAGTATATCTTCGTGTTGTCCAGGGGACGCTCAAAGAGGGCGACAAAATCCGTTTCATGGCCAACGGCAAGGAATTCGAGGCGGAAGAGGTCGGCGTTCTGCTGATGAAGAAAAAGCGCACCGGCGCGCTGACCGCGGGCGATGTCGGCTATCTGATCGCCGGCGTCAAGGATGTGGGCGACACGAACGTGGGCGACACGATAACGCACGCCTCGAAGCCGGCCGGGCAACCCCTTCCGGGTTACAAGGTTGTGAAACCGATGGTCTTCAGCGGCCTGTATCCCACGGTCAGCGAGCAGTACGAGGAACTGCGGGAAGCGCTGGCGAAACTCCGGCTCAACGACTCGTCCATTTCCTGGGCGCCGGAGACGTCGGCGGCGCTCGGATTCGGCTTCCGCTGCGGTTTCCTCGGGCTGCTGCACATGGAAATCGTGCAGGAGCGCCTGGAAAGGGAGTTCGGGCAGACCATTATCAACACCGTACCGAACGTCGAGTACGTCGTGGTTCTGCGAGACACTCTTGAACGTGTCGTGATCGACAATCCCACCCTCATTCCGGACGCCGGCAAAATAGATCACATCGAGGAGCCTTTCATCACCGCCCAGATCATCACGCCGTCGGAATATCTGGGCAATATCATGAAACTGTGCATGGACCGCCGCGGCGTGTATCTGAACACAACGTACATCGATCCCACCCGCGCCGACGTGCATTACGAGCTCCCGCTGTCCGAAATAATCTTCGACTTCTACGACAAGCTGAAATCCGTTTCCCGCGGTTACGCCTCGCTGGATTACGAGTTCAAGGAATACCGGGAATCGGATCTCATCAAGCTCGACATACTTCTGAACGGCGAGCCGGTGGACGCGCTCTCCAGCATAGTGCACAGGTCCAAGGCATACGACTGGGGACGCCGCCTTTGTTCCAAACTGAAGCAGCTCATCCCGAGGCAGATGTTCGAAGTTGTGATACAGGCGGCCATCGGCAACAAGGTGATTGCGCGCGACGTCGTGAAACCACTGCGCAAGAACGTGACAGCCAAGTGTTACGGCGGCGACATAACGAGGAAGCGCAAGTTGCTCGAGAAGCAGAAGGAAGGGAAGAGGCGCATGAAACAGGTCGGCAGCGTCGAGATTCCGCAGGAGGCCTTCTTGGCAGTGCTCTCGATGGAGCAGTAATCCGTCCCCATGGAACAATACGCCCATTTTATCGTCCGTTAGAGAAATTCACCTCCTCATCAAAGACCGATACGCGCCATATGCCGCCCAACAAGCAGAAACAGCAAACCCTAAAAGCCCGGAAACAGGCGCCGCAACTTCCGTTTGGGAAGCGCATATACGAGTTCCTCAAGAGCATCGGCGTGGCCCTGATAGCGGTAATAATTCTCAACAGTTTCCTGATACAGTCTTTCCAGGTCCCTACCGGCTCCATGGAATCCACAGTGCTGGCGGGCGAGCTCCTGTTCGTCAACAAGTTCATCTACGGCGGTTCATCGCCGCATACGGTTCCGATAATCGGCCTGCTGACTGGGAAGGAAATCGAAATACCGCATTTCCGCGTGCCCGGCTTCCGGGATCCGGAGCGGGGGGACGTGATAGTATTCGTCTTCCCCGGAATGCGCGACGAGGTCAAATCCCCCGCCTTCCAGTATTATCTCAAGCGCTGCGTGGCAGTGTCGCACGACACCATCCTTATACAGAACAAGGTGCTGTTCATAAACGGCAGGCCTTTCGACAATCCTTCGGGAGTCCAGCATGTCGACATTCTGCAGCCGGCCGGGCAGACGTTAGGGGACATCTTTCCTCCCGGCAAGCCGTGGAACCGCGACAATTACGGGCCGCTCGTTGTGCCCGGCAAGGGGGACGTCCTCCGCCTGAGCGCCGATAACATTCACGAGTGGCAGATGTTCATACGGAGGGAAGGGCACACCGTCGGCATGCAGGGCGACGCCATACTCATCGACGGAAAGCCCGCGCCGGAATACGTGGTCGAGCGCGATTACGTGTTCGGGATGGGCGACAACCGCGACGTATCCCTCGACAGCCGCTTCTGGGGCTTCATTCCGACTGAAAACGTGATAGGCACTCCCTTGATAGTCTACATGTCCTGGGATCCGGCGACTCCTATCTGGAATCTGATAAAGAAAATCGGCTCCATCCGCTTCGAGCGCCTGTTCTCGGTCATCAGTTGAGGCATGAACGGCGGCGGCGAACGTATTCTTCCGGATGACGAGCGCCCCGGCGCCGCAGATGATCCCGCCGGCGAGACGCCGCAACCACAGACCGTGAACGGGTCTTTCGGGTCCGCGGGTTCCGATCGAGCGACGGCATTCTCCGAAAATCCGAGTCCCGGCGGGACTGAAAAGGAGCCTGTCGGCGCGGCGGCTTCCGTAACGGAGGGAGCCGGAGGGCCTGCAAGATCCCGCTTCCGGTTGCGAGAACACATCCGGGTTCTGATCGGCGCCGTTCTCGTGGCGATTCTGTTGAAGACTTTCTTCGTGGAGGCTTTCGGTATTCCGACGGCATCGATGGAAAACACCCTGCTCGTCGGGGATTATCTTTTCGTTAACAAGGTGATATACGGAATCTCCACGCCTCGCACGATTCCGCTCACCGGAATCCGCGTTCCCTGGACTACCGTCTACCCGGGTTACGCGAGACCGGGGCGGGGCGACGTCATCGTATTCGAGTCGAACGGCGGCGTGTCCGCGATCGAGGAGCCGAGTGTGGTTCATTACGTGAAGCGATGCATTGCGCTGCCCGGCGACACGGTGGAAATCGCGGGCAAGCGCGTGCTCGTCAACGGTATAAAACAAAACGTTCCGGAGACGGCCATCCTGGCGCCGTACACGCTCACGCAGGGGCAGGCCGACGAAGGCGTATTCCCGCGCGGGATGCCGTACAACAGGGACTGGTGGGGCCCACGCATCGTGCCTTACCGTGGCATGAAAGTCGAGCTGACCCTGGCGAACATAGACCAATGGCGCCTATTCATCGAGCGCGAGGGGCATACGGTTCGTTTCACGACCGACGGCAGGATAGAATCGGACGGCGTGGCCGACGCGATGTACACGGTTGAAAAGGATTACTATTTCGTTCTCGGGGACAGCCGCGACAACAGCCAGGACAGCCGATTCTGGGGCTACGTGCCGAGAGAGCGCATTATCGGGAAAGCGATGTTCCTTTACTGGTCGTGGGATCCGAATATTCCTTTTTCACGGCCGTTCGATCTCATAGCCTCAATCCGCTGGAAGCGGATTTTCTCGCCGGTCCGTTGAGCTCATGCCGGGTTTGTACATACACGTCCCCTTCTGCGAGCGGAAGTGCGTTTACTGCGACTTCTATTCGACGGTCTCGACCGAATTCCGCGCGGTCTACGTCGACGCTCTGATCCGCGAAATCGAGTTGCGCGCTCCCTGCGCGCGCGACACGGAATTCCACACAGTATTCCTCGGCGGCGGCACGCCTTCCCTTCTTTCGCCCGGCGAGCTCGCGCGGTTGACCGACGCGTTGAAGCGGGAATTCACGATCGCGGGCGGCGCGGAATTCACGATGGAATGCAATCCCGGCACTGTCGACCGCCCGGCCCTGGCCGCGTTCCGCGATGCAGGCGTCAACCGGCTCAGCATCGGCGTCCAGTCCTTCCATGACGACGAGCTTCGCTTTCTCACGCGGATACATGACGCCGAGGACGGCGTTGCGGCGGTCCACGCGGCACGGCAGGCGGGATTTGAAAACGTCGGCATCGATCTCATGTTCGCCCTGCCGGCGCAGACGCCGGAGAAGTGGAGATTCAGCATCGAGCAGACGCTGAAACTGGACGTGGAGCACATTTCCTGCTACTCGCTCACCGTCGAGGACGGCACGCCTTTGGCAGCGGTGGTCCGGGACGGAATGATCCGGCGTCCGGATGAAGAGAGCGAGGCAGCGCTGTTCGAACTTGCGATGGATGCGCTCGAGGAGCGGGGATACCGGCATTACGAGGTGTCCAATTACGCCCTGCCCGGCCGTGAATGCAGGCACAATACCGCGTACTGGCGGCAGGAAGACTATATCGGTCTTGGTCCCTCGGCGCACAGCACCTGGAGCGGAGCGCGCAGTTGGAACCACGCGGACATCGGCGCATACATCGAAAGACTGAAAGCCGGAGAAACGCCGGCCGCCGGCGGGGAAAGACTCACGCCGGAAATTCTGCGGGCTGAAAGGATATTCCTGTCGCTCCGATGCGGCGGCCTGGATTTGAATTCGTTCGACGACGACTTCGCATCCGCGAATGCGGACGCTCTGCGCCGCCTCCGGAGCCATGGCCTGCTCGAGGTTTCGCAGGGTCTGCTGCGGCTGACCCGACGCGGTATGCTGCTCTGTGACGAAATCTGCGCCATCCTCGAATGAAGCGATTCCTGCGTGAACATCCCCGCCTGCTGCCTCCGCTGTCATTGAAGGGGTTCGGCCGCCTGACCGGCATAAGAGTGCTGTGTCCTTATTATCACGCCGTTTCGGATGAGCCGCTACCGCATATACGCCATCTCTTCGAGGCGCGCGGCGTGAAACAGTTCGAGGCCGATCTCGATTATCTGCTCGCGACACACGTTCCGATCGACGCCGCGGCGCTGTTGCGCATCGCGACCGGACTCGATCGCCCGAAAAGGAATGCTTTCTTCCTTTCATTCGACGACGGCTTCAGGGAATTCCACGACATCGCCGCTCCGATACTTCTCCGCAAAGGCGTCCCGGCCGCCCTCTTCATCACCACTTCCCTCCTGGGGAACCGTACGCTTTTCCGGCGTCACAAGGCGAGCCTGCTGGCGACGGCTCTCGCTGAACGGGACATCACGGCCTCGCTACGCGAAGAGATCTCACTGCGTTTCGAGCAGGCGGGCGCAGGAGCAGGCGGGACCGGAAGCGTCCTGCGGCTGTCCATGGAATATCCCGATTCGCCGCTGCTCGACGAGCTCGCTCATCTGCTGGATGTGGATTTCGCCGCCTTTCTCAGGGACCGGCGTCCGTATATCGGAACGGATGAAGCCGCCGCGCTGCAAAGACAGGGTTTTGCTCTCGGCGCGCACTCCGTCGATCATCCCGGATACGCCGCGCTGGAAGAGCCGGAACGGCTGAGACAGACGCTGGAAAGCATCGGCGAGATCGAGCGGCTTTTCGCGCCGCCGTTGAAGCTGTTCTCCTTTCCGTTCACGGATCACGGCGTTCCGCGCCGCTTCTTCGACACCATATTCGATCCGGCCGCGCCGTCGGCAGATCTGACTTTCGGCTGCGCGGGCATCAAGCGAGACGTCACGCCGCGGCATATTCACCGCATTCCGATGGAACACGGCGCCGCGACCGCGCGCGGCATACTCTCCGCCGAATACACCGCGTACATGCTGAAAGCCCCCCTGAAACGGAACACGGTGCGGAGATAAATTGGAGTACGTCGCCTATAATCGGTCCACCCTATCCGAACTAATCCGGTCGGAACGCTTTTCCCGCTTCCGCGCGGCGCCGATAAGCCGGCACAGGGCGGAGTCGCAGCTTCGCAACCCGCGCGCCCGGGACGAGGATGCGATGCTGATTGTCGCCTTCGAAAACGGAGAGCCGGCGGGGTATCTCGGCGTGCTGCCCGATGACGCATATAGCGGGGAGACGTGTTTTCATATCGGCTGGATGAGCTGCCTGTGGGTGGCCGGGGAACATCAGGGCAAAAGGATCGCGGGCACGTTGCTCGGAATCGCGCGCGAGGCCTGGGGCGAGCGCCTCTGCGCGACCCGGATGGTGCCGTGGCTCGAACCCGTTTATCAGCGCATGGGGATTTTTCATCCGACCGTGCGCAAGGCGGGCCTCCGCGCCTATCTGCGCTTTCCGCTTGCGGACATACTTCCGCCCAGACGCCCCGTGTTCAAGTCCATCCGCCCGCTGCTGCGCGCAACGGACTCCGCCGCCAATCTCCTTCACGATGCCTGGGTAAAGCTGAAGCTGCGCGGCCGCAACGACGATTCCCGCGTTACATGGAATTTCACCGACGTCATCGACGCCGAAACCGAGCGGCTCATCTTGAAGCACAACAACGCGGAATTGACGAGGCGAGGACCGGAGGAACTGCGATGGATACTCGGCAATCCGTGGATACTGGAGGGCGATCCTCGCGACGAGGAAAGTTCCCGATACTACTTCACTTCGCGGCGGAAGCGTTTCCTCATGCGAGGACTGTCGATAAGAGATGAAAGCGGTTCGCAGACCGCGTTCGCGGTGATACAGGCGCGCGACTCCGCGCTTGCCGTGCCGTACCTGTATTGCGAAGCCGGAAGCCGCCCTTTCATGGCGCAGTCGCTGTTCAGCATCATGATGAAGCTGCGATTGGACAGCGTCACGACCTTCGATTCCTCCCTCGCTGCCGCGATAACGGCGCTGCGGGCGCCGTTCATCCATCTCAGAAAGACTTCGCGCCCGTGGATGCTGCCGAAAAGCATACCGCTCGCGGAAGAACCCGTTCTGCAGGACGGCGACGGCGACAGCGCGTTCACGTGAAGCGCGCAACCCTTGACGGCGCCGGCGGTCTTTGCGCCGCAAGGGAACAGTTTATACTTTGCGCCGTCGTCACAAATGCCGGCAAAGGACAAGCGGCCGGAAGTCCATATCCAAAACAAGGATGAGAATACCATGAATCGTCTTGCTACGGGCTGTTCCCTGTTGTTGCTGATCGCCTTCGCCGTCGCGGCGCGGGCGCAGGAAAACTTCGACCGCCCCAGAATATCGGTCACCGGCGAAGCCGTGGTGAACGTGGTGCCGGACAAAGTGCTCCTGACCTTCGGCGTCGAAACCTGGGACAAGGACATCGAACAGGCGAAACGCATGAACACGGATATACAGAAGAGGGCAAGAGCCGCGTTCGGGAAAATCGGCATAAGGGAGAAGGACATTCAGACTGATCAATTGACGATTGAACCGAGATGGGACGACAATCCTCGACGGGAATTCATAGGCTATTTCGTGCGGACCACCCTCGAAGTCACCGCCGCCACGCCGCCGCAGGCCGAGGAACTGATACCCGCCGCACTCGACGCTGGCGTCAACTACGTCCATGGGATGGAATTTCAGAACACGGAATTTAAAAAACACCGGGAGCGGGCCAGGGAACTTGCATTGAAAGCCGCGCGTGAAAAGGCCGAAAAAATGGCCTCGGCCTTGGGTGCGTCCATCGGCGAACCCCTGCTCATCAACGAAGGCGGCTCGCCGTGGGGATATTCGTCAGGATGGGGTTATGGACGCCGCGGAGGGGGCATGACTCAAAACGTCGTGCAGGACATGGGCGGGAGCGCATACTCTTCCGGCGGGGATTCGATAGCCCTCGGCAAAATCGGCATCAGGGCGACCGTCTCGGTGACTTTTGAGCTTCGCACGCGGTAGAGGAGGAAAAAATGGACGCGGGTGTCATCGGAGGCATAATCGGAGGCGTCATCGGCCTTCTCGGGGGCGCTGTCGGAACGTACTTCGCTATACATAATACCGACGGCCCGAAGGAACGGGCTTTCGCGGTGCGCATGTCGGTGTTGACATGGCTGCTTCTACTGGTGTTTCTGGCCGGAATTCTGCTTCTGCCCGAGCCGTACCGCTGGCTGATGTGGATTCCCTACGCGGTTTTCCTGCCGCTGGGCATCAGGTATTTCAACCGCCGCCAGTCCGAAATCAGGGCCGAGGAGAAGCGGTCGGTGTAAATGAATGCGGCCTTGAAACACAAGGCCGCTGAGTTCGGAGAGCCGCCCGCCTGAACGCAGCCGCGGTTCTATCTGAGCAGGAGAACCTGCCGGCTGCTGATCGTAGCGCCGGTCGCGAGGCGAACGTTGTATAAGCCGGCCGGAAGTCCGGTCAGATCCACGCGCGCGGAGTGGCGGCCGGCCTCAAGCGCGGCTGAGAATACGGTTCTAACAGTACGTCCGGCATTGTCGATGACCGACAACTCCGCCGTGCCTGTCTTTGTCAGGCGGAAATCCGCGTAGGTGACTCCGCTGTGAGCGGGATTCGGATACAGAGGCGACAGCGAAAAGTCCGTCGACGACGGCTCGCCGGTGCGCTCCGCCGATGACACGAAGGACTGGAACGGAGAAATGAACCTGAAAACGTCGAAACCGGCGGCGTAGACGTAGGTGTCCGTGCCGTTGCTGTATGCGTCCGCGACCGAGATGGGATCGAAGCCGGAGGGACGAGGTTCCACCTGCCAGGTCTGTCCGAGGTTCGTGCTGACATATGAATTGCCGTCGCGCAGCAGCCAGAGTCTTTTGCCGTTGGGCTCCATCACGATGGAGCCGAACTGCGTCATCTGAATGGTCGTCAGCAAGGTCCAGGTCTCGCCTCCGTCGCTGGTGACGCCGATGGCATTGCTTCCGGTGTTGTTCTGCGTCGAGAACCGGATGGCCCCGGTGTTCTGGTCGCGGAAGGCGATATCCACCGAATGCCTGCTGGGCGTCGTATAGGCCGTCCAGGTTCCTCCCTTGTCCGTGGTCTTGTAAATCTTTCCGTTGTTGCTTCCGAACCATCCGGTGTTCCCGATGAACTGGCAGGAATTGTTCCAGCCGGCTTCGCCGGCCGCTGCAGTGACCGGGGTGGCGAGAGCGGACCACGTCGCGCCTCCGTCGGTGGTCTTGCCGATGCCCCATATGTTGTTCTTGGGATCGCCGAAGAACAGCCCCTCGTTCGCGTTGAACATGTGTATGGCGTTCACGAACCCGGTTATGGAAGAAACGGATGAGGACGTCCATGTCTGTCCGCCGTTGACCGTCTTGCAGACGGCGGCCGCGCCGGTCGAAGGCCCCGTGCCGACGAGAGCGGTGTTTCCGTCGACAGCCGTGATGCAGAATGCTCCCTGCTTCGCGGGATATCCCTGCCCGTGCGCGAGATTCCATCCCCCGCCGTCATAGCGGAAGCAGTATTCCTGTGTCGGGGCCTGGTTCTGCATTACAATCACCGTACCCCATACGGATGTGGGATTGAGAACGTCGAGAGAATAGAAGGTCGGTATCGATATGCTCAGGGATGTGTGCCAGCCGTTTTGCAGATACACTCCGACGCGTCCCACAACATAATCGACGTACTCCCCGTCCTCGATCCTGAGGCGCACCGGCAGGTAGCCCTCCGAAATCAGGGGATTATCGGATAGTTTCAGGTCCATGACTATGCTCTTCGTGCCGAAAGTCGGCATTTCACCAAGCGGGAAAGTGGCGCCGGTCGCGGCGAGAGTAGTGTCTTCGAGCTCCAGAGTGGCGACGGCGGCTGCGCTGGTCGGCGCGAGCACGTTTTCGAGTATGAATTCCACCCGCGCGGTCTGACCGGCCTGCGTCAACATGGATCCGGATGGAGTGGTGACGATGAAATTCCTGAGCTGAACGCCGGGAATATCCGAAAGAGTTCTGTTTGAGCTCACCGCTTTGAACGCGTTCACTCTTCCGAAGCGCTTGGCCTGAGGCGGATTCGAGAAAGGATCGGCCGTGACGCGGATCTGTTTTGCCACCTGGTCGGGCGTCCACGTCGGATTTACGCTGAACACGAGAGCCGCGACGCCGGCGGTCAGCGGCGAAGAAAACGACGTGCCGGTCGGACTCGTGTATCCTCCACCTTTCCGCGTGGTCAACACGCTGGAGCCCGGAGCGTACACGTGCACGGAAGCGCCGTAAGTGCACCAGGAGGAAACGGCGCCGCTGGATTCTATGGATCCCACGTTCAACACGTGGTAGTACGAGGAAGGCCAATGCGGCACGCGATCGTTGTCGAGCGGATTGTTGCCCGAGGACCCCACGATCAGGGCGCCCTTGCCGTTCGCATAATTGATGACGTCCTGCAAGGCCTGGCTGTAACTGCCCGTCCCTCCCCAACTGCAATTGATCACCTTGCAGCCCATGTCGGCGGAGTAGATGATGCCCTCGTATCCGGCGGAAATGCCGCTCGTGGTCTCTCCCGCTGCCTTGACGGGAAGTATCTTGACGCGGTATCCCGTACCCGCGATTCCGATGCCGTTGTTCGCCGTCGCCGCGGCGCAGCCAGAGGTGTTGGTGCCGTGGCCGATTGCGCCGTCCATCGGATTGTTGTCGGGTTGGGGCGACTGTGCCGTGCCGTTTCCTATGAAGTCCCAGCCGTGCCAGTCGTCTTTCTTGCCGTTGCCGTCGTCATCTATGCCGTTGTTGCTGAGTTCGCCGCTTGCGCCCCATTCGCCCTTGTTGATGAAAATGCTTGCGGCCAGGTCGGTGTGGGTCCAATCCACGCCGGAATCCACGTCGCCGATGACGACGGTCGTATCGCCGGTGGTCACGTCCCATGCTTCCTGCATCTTCATCAGCGCGACCGCGGCCTGCTGAGACAGCATGGGATCGTTGGGCGTGTGGTTGAGCGGGAAAATGTAATACGGCTCCGAGTACTCGACGAGAGGTTGCGCGGAAAGTTCCCGGGCTATCATCTGCGGGTCGTCGGGGGACTTGTAGCGCACCTTCACCATCCTGGCGAGCGCCGCTTCCCATTCGTTCATCGCTCCTTTCATCATCGGCGGCGGAGTGTGAAACGCGCTTATCTCCGATGCTCCTATCCTGTGCAGGATCGCATCGACGGCGTTGACGCCGGTTGCACCCGTCGTGAATGACACCGGCGCCCAGGCCCGGAATTTGATTATCACGACACCGGGAACCGTTTGCGCCGTGCCGGCGGCTTTGGACGAGGGACGCTCCTTCTCCTTCGCGAAAGTTCCCGGTCGGGATGCAAGCATGATTGCCAGAATTATGAAAGGGACTGTTACAACGCGCATTGGGACTCCGCTTTTGGTGTATTCGGATACGGAGTCTAAAAATATGGAAAAAATCACAGAGCAGGAATCGTTCCGAGGGAGAAAGAGGAGACAGGAGAAAGACCTCGATTCCCTGATAGGGAGCCCCTCGTTTCAGGTCATAAAGCACGGTTGAACCGGATCATTGCTCAGGAGGGTAGACGCGATGCCATGGCGGAAACAAAATACAATCCAGTCGAAAGAGGAGCATTTTTACAGGCAGGAACGGAGGGATCATTTTGAGGATTGGAGGCCGGCCGGCCTCGGCGGCGTTTATAGAAGGTATTCATGCGCCGTGGCGATTGGTTCATCGACGCGTACTCCGCGGTATGATGCGAACGCAAAACTTCCGATATTCAACATCATACCCTGTTTATCCTTACAACCCATGTCAAAAAAACCATGAAACGCACCATCCTTCTCGTTCTCATCGGCAACCGCACCGAATCGGCCGTGAAAGTGCAGCAGATTCTCACAGCCTGGGGCTGCATAATCAAAACACGGCTCGGCATTCACGACGGCGTCATGGAAAATTGCAGCGACGGCGGCCTGCTGATTCTCGAGCTGTATGGGACACAGGAACAGAAGCAGGAGCTCGCCCGGAAAGTCGCCGTGCTGCCCGATGTTTCCTCGCAGCTGGTGGAACTCGAACTCTGATATATCGCACGGATTATTGCAGCCCGAGGCATCCGCTCGCGGATAGCCGCGTGTGCTTCAAGAAGTGTTGCGAGGTTGAAAGTGCAATCGGTCGGCGACGGGGTGACGGCCGATGATCAGCAATATTATTGCCTGAACCCGTGAGTGGTCGGCGCGCTGTTCTGCGTGTAACCTCATAATCCGTTTTCTTGTCGATCCATCTGCGGTGAACTCGTCCTCGGTTGCATCCGACTAAAACGGCTGATATAGTCCAACTCTCAAGGAGGATCAGATGAAAGGAATGTTCCTGTTTCCCGTTTTTCTCGCAGCTTCCATGCTTCAGGCGCAGACAATTACTCTGGCGCCTGTCGACAGCCAGATGGCTTGCGTCGTGCGTGTTCCGAATCTCGGAAGGGCGAACTTCATTCTGGGCCTCCCGGAAACGATCGGCTCGTCTGAAGGCATGATACTCAATTTCCCCGAAGCGTCGATCCGCTGGGAAGGACCCGATGCCGGCGGCGTTGTCCGCCATACATGGAGAAGCCCGGGGAAAGTCGAGTACACGCTCGAACTGATCCCCGCCGTCGACTACGTCGATGCCAAAATGACGATCAGGAACATCGGACGCGCGCGCTGGACCAATGTGTTCTCCTTCAATTGCCTCAATCCCGGAGGCAGCGCGGACTATCAGGACTGGAACCTCTCGCGAACCTGGATGTCCAAAAACGGCAGGCCTTTCAGGATGGACGGCACGACGCGCGTCAACAACGGACCGATGAAAACCGTGCAGTTCTATCTGAACGAGGGTTACAACCCGGTGTCTCCTTTCGTCAACGGCTTCTCGGCGACCAGTCCCGACAAGACGGACGATTCGTATATCGTTACCATGGCGCCTGACGGGATGTCGTACATGGCTGCGACCAGTCCGAAATCCTGCTTTCTCTTCAACAATCTGGACCGTTGCTGCCTGCATTCGGCCGCGAGTTTTGGTGATATTGAACAGGGAGGCGAAAAAACCGTCACCAGCAGATTCTATTTCGCCGAAGGAAGCCTGGAGGATTTTCTCGAGCGTTTCCGGAAGGAAGTAAAGCATGAATCTACGGATGCGCCGCGCATATTGATGTGCTACGGCGATCCCTGGGCGCTGGCCGATACGACGCTGTGGAGGGAGGTGTACAGTCGCGTCGACATCCTGAAAATATATATCGGCGACATCAACGAACGGGTGGACAAACAACAGATGCGGACGCTGGTGACCGCACTGCTGAAAAAGAACATACACATCGCGATAGAACTGGGCGGACTTCTGGACTGGCATGCATCGAAGGGCGACGGCGCGGCGCTCGCTTCCTTCCGGCAGGACTGGGCAGGCGTGAAACCGCTGATCGACATGATCCGCGAAGTGGATCCGTCACGCAGTATCGATATGCTGGACATGGACGGGCCGATACGGCGCATGCTGTTCCCGAACAACAAGCAGGAGAATTATCACACCATCGAGAGCGCGGTCGTCGAGTTGTTCAAGGTCCTGAAATTGTGGAAGGATTCCATCCCCGGAATCGAGATCAATCTGCTCACGAATTTCCCCAACTGGGCGTGGGGATCCACTCCGTCATATTTCAGCATCGCCGGAAACAGCGACGGATACGGACAGTACATGGACGTGCTGGAAGCGGTCCGCGCGAAATCGCTCGAGACGGGTCTGCGCTTCGACGGCCTGACCGTCGACAATCCTTACGACTACGCGCTCGGCCGCGCTCAGTCCAATCAGAGTTCGCTCATTGCGGGCGTCGATTGGATGAAACGGATCCATGAACTCGATTCGGTGGCGGTTTCTACAGGCATGAAGGTCAACATGATCTTCAACACCAACGGCGCGCGCAACGCGCAGATGTACTCGGAGCAGACGCTCGCGTTCATCGATCTATATCATCAGAGCATCGGGAAGCCGGACGGATACTGGATACAGTCGTGGTATCAGCTGCCCGGCGCATGGCTGCCGGAAACGACGCCGTACACGATGACCAACATCGTGAGGGAATCGATAAAAAGTATAGAACCCCCTGTGAACACAAACGCACTGCTGGAGCCCGAGGACGGCCGCGTGTACCACGGAGTTCAGACCATGACCTTTGCGCAGGGAGGCGATCCGCTGGCCGGTTATCTCGGCGCGCTGGCCGACTCGACGATACAACCCGCGGTGCGCGGCCTTTTCTTCAGCATTCCGGGGACAAGGGGCCCCGCGAATTCGCTGCGGGAGCTCGGAAATTTCTTCAGGGCGGCGGATTCCATCGGTTTCATACCCGAGCTCAGTCTCTTTCTGGTCAGCGACGTCGCGACCGACAGCATCATCGCCGTTTCCGCGCAGTATGATTCCATCATCGACAGCATAATCACATTGTGCAAAGATTACGGCAGGCGCATGTTCCTGCGGATAGGCGGCGAATTCAACGGGGCGGGTCCGAACTGGAACGGCGGCGGGTATCATCCGTACCTGTACGTGACGATGTTCCGGAAAATAGTCGACATGTTCGCGGCGAGGGATTTCCGTGATTCGATAGCGACGATCTGGTGCTATTATTCGGCGGCGGCGAACGACTTCGACTCCGTCGACACGCGCGGCGCAAGGTGGTATCCGGGGGACGGATACGTGGACTGGTTCGGACTGGACCTGTTCAATCCGCTCGATTTCGACCTCTTCCTGCCGGACTACGAGCGTGGAGTAATAACGAGGAAGGGAAAATCCCAGCGCTTTCTTGCGATGGCCCGGCAGAAGGACAGACCGGTGTACATGAGCGAGACCTCGGCCGCATTCGTGAACATCACTCCGGATTCCGACGACGGAGTCAACGACTGGAATGCCTGGTTCGCGAAGTTCTGGTCCTTCATTGCCGCCCATCCCGAGATAAAGGGCTTCAGCTATATCGACGCCGACTGGCCCGAGCGGGCCTATCCCGGCTGGGGCGATGCGAGGATAGAGAGCAACGCGTACATCACGACGCGCTACAAGAAGGAGATGAAGAATCCGAAGTACATACACCTGCCCGTACGCGCGACGACGGGGACGGAAGCCGCGGCGGCCGCGATACGGAACATGACGCTACCGCAGAATTTCCCGAATCCTTTCATCCGTCTCACCTCGATCCCTGTCGAGATGGATCGGGAGACGACGGTCGCTCTGATAGTCTTCGACTCATTCGGCAGACGCGTCAGGACGCTGCACACGGGACCGCTTCAGGCGGGAGCGCATACATTCGAGTGGGACGGGCGAGGTGAGGAAGGGTCGCTGCTCCCTCCGGGAATCTATTTCGCCCGCTTGCTTGCGCATGGGGCTGCGCTGACGGGAACAATGGTGATGATGAGGTGATCCTCCGGCAGGGTCGCCCTCGGGAAATCCGGATATTCTCGCCCTGGGACTTTATCATGAAGCATGGAAGCGCGCGTGCTTGACATGCATGAGATTTATATGTATACTCTATAAGTATTATCTGTCAGTATTGCCATGATCACATCGAAAAACGATTCACAGAAGAAGCGATTGAACATAATCATCAGCGAGCCTCTTTTCGAATGGACCGCAGAAACGGCCAGGGCGAGAGGCATCACCGTTTCCGAATATATCCGTACCGCGCTCGAGAAAGAGCTGCAACGCTCTCGTGATGCCGGCCTGGCTGATGCAGCGGATCGCCTGGCCGGAATTTACGAAGCCGGGTGTGATCTCACCACTTTCACGACGTTGGATTCGGAGGAGTTCCTGTGAAGCGGGGAGAGGTCTGGGAAATCGGCCTCGATCCGTCGTTGGATGCCGAGATCAAGAAAATCCGGCCTTGTGTCATAGTCAGCAGGGATGCCCTCGCGAGACTGCCCTTGAGAATCATGGTTCCCTTGACGGCGTGGAGGGATGAGTTCGAAAGCGCATCATGGCATGTACCCATAGAGAGCTCGAGGACCAACGGATTGACGAAAAAATCCTCGGCGGACACATTTCAGGTCAGGTCCGTTTCAACCGCAAGATTTATACGCCATATCGGCCGGCTTTCAGATGCGGAGATGAAACTGATCGGCAAAGGACTCGCTCTCTGTCAGCAGCTTGAGCTTTCCGATCAACCGTAGAACAGTTTAAGTTGGAAATCCACACTTCAGTTGGCGGTTTATTGCACATGATAACACCCGTCGCTAACATGTTATCATGATTCGGACTCAGATAAGTCTTTCAGGGGAAGAATATTCAGTGGCGAAGGACGAGGCCGCCCGGCTTGGCATCCCTTTCGCGGAATTTTTCCGTCGCGCCCTCCGTGCCGCACTTCCTGTGGACGAGACCCGTCCATGGATGAGATATGCCGGGATGATTGAAACCGGTGATTCCGCGTCGAGCACGAAAGTCGACGAAGTGGTGTATGGCGAGAAAGATTGAATCATACGTGGACACGTCCGCCCTGCTAGCCTTTGCGGACCGATCTGATTCATGTCACCCCCTGTTTCGACGAGTGTTTGCTGATCCTCCCGTGTTGTTGACAACAGCACCGGTCATTGCCGAGGGACATGGATGGTTCCTTCGCCGTTATGATCGCATGCTCGCGCTTCGGTTCCTTTCGATGATAGAGGCGATGGTACCCTTGACCGTTCTTCCCGTTGGTCCCGTGGAACTCGATGCGGGATACTCGATACTGCGCCGGTTTGCGGATCAGAATCTGACGCTCACCGATGCCGTGGGATTGCATCTCATGGCAAGCCAGCCCATCGCAAACTGCTGGTCTACAGATCGGCATCTCGGTATCACCGGCATCCCAATCATCATAAATATCATCTGAAATTCTAAAAATCATGACATCCATTCTGTCCATCGAGCCCCTCGCCTCCCCATGGAGCACTCTGGATCCGTTTCTTTTCTGCGTTCATCATCTGGACAATTATCCCGCAGGCAACGACAAAATGGGACCCGCGGCATCCCTGGAAGGCCGCCTGCTCGGGCAGGATTTCGCCGGCAAGGACGGCTGGCGCATGTATCACGGACGCAGGGCGCCGGGTTTTCCCCAACATCCGCATCGCGGTTTCGAAACCGTGACCATAGTGCGCACCGGCATACTGGATCATTCCGATTCCCTGGGCGGCGCGGGACGTTACGGAGGCGGGGACGTGCAGTGGCTCACAGCGGGAAAAGGGATTTTGCACGCCGAAATGTTCCCTCTGCTGGACAGGGAGAACCCCAATCCCTTGGAGTTATTCCAGATCTGGCTCAACCTCCCTGCCGCGGATAAATTCGCCGAGCCGCATTACACGATGTTCTGGCGAGAAAGCATACCGCGTTTACGGAGCGACGGCGGCCGCGTGGAGATCGCCTTGACAGCGGGCGATATCCGGGGCGTCGAGGCGCCTTCACCCCCGCCCCGTTCCTGGGCCTCGCGCCGGGAGGCGGATGTCGCGATCTGGAACATCAAGCTTGCGCCCGGAGCGTCATGGACAATGCCCGCGGCGAAGCCGGATTCGAACCGCATGCTGTATTTTTTCAGCGGGAGAGACCTGAGGATAGCAGGGCGCGCCGTCCCCGCTTATAATGCCGTGCAACTGCGCGCCGATGCGGACGTTGAACTCACCGCCGGAGCCGGCGACGTAGAGCTTCTCCTGTTGCAGGGGCGGCCGATCGGAGAGCCGGTCATCCAGTACGGGCCTTTCGTGATGAACACGCGCGAGGAGATCAGGCAGGCCTACGACGATTACATCGCGACGCAGTTCGGCGGCTGGCCCTGGCCGGAGGACGACCACGTGCACCCGCGCGGGGAGGGGAGGTTTGCGAGGCATGCGGATGGGAGGGTGGAGAGGGCTGTGGAGCAGGGAGTAGGGAGTGGGGAGTAGGGAGTGGGGAGTTGGGAGTTGGGAGTTGGGAGTGGGGAGTTGGGAGTGGGGAGTAGGTAGCCGGCTCTTAGACATAGTTGAACCGCGCTTTGGTATCGGCCGGGGTGCCGGCGCGGATTTGTGCTCCGGGCCGGCATGCATCCTGTATTCGATCCGGGTGCGGTATTCGGTGTTCGATTACACGGGGCAATTATGCACTGCCGTTCGCTGATTTCTAACCGCGCTCTCATCAGTTCATTGGTTCGATAGTCCGTTTCTACCCGGGCCCCTTCCCGGACTTCAAGGGAGGTCCGGGATTCGGTATTTGAGCGGGTTGCTTCGGTTTGTGCGGGCTCTATGCAGATATCCCGCTTCTTCCCATCACAGAGAGGAAACGAATCCCGCGGAGCGATCCGATCGTTTGGGATTCAGCGGAAAGGTATCTCAGCATACCCGGCGTCCGACCCGAGACGGCAACCCATGATCGGTCATTCCTGGTTCCCTGTCATGACGAATAAGTGTGCTACTACGTAGCTCTACTGATGCGCTTGGCTTGACAACACGGGATTTTGGGGATCGAGAGGATAAAAATGGGTATCTCCACCCACGAAAATGGGTATCTCCACCCATTGCCCAGGGTAGCGGCGGGATGTTACTTACTTACCGATACAGACTACCTGAACCCGTCTCCGTTCCCATGCAAATCACAGGAGGTAAAATCATGAAATCGTTTCATGCGCTCGCGTCGATACCGGCGCTGCTTTGCATCTTCGTCGCTTCATCCGGCGCGCAGAACCACAAGGCGTACGGGTGGGGGGAAAGGCAGTATCTCGGCATCGGGAATTACTTTTCTCCGACACGTATAGGCGACGATGATGACTGGGCACGGATCATAGATGGCTACGAATGCATGTACGCGATCAAAAGCGACGGCACTCTCTGGGCATGGGGATCGAATTCACACGGCCAGTTGGGAGACGGCACGCTCGTTTCCCGGGCAGCGCCGGCTCAGGTCGGCAGCGATACCGCCTGGGTGGACGTAATCCCGGGATATCAGTGCGTGCATGCGATCAGGGGCGACGGTACGCTCTGGGCATGGGGGGGCAATTCCTTCGGCCAGTTGGGAGACGGGACAACCGCGACGCGCTCATTGCCTGTGCAGATCGGGAGCGGCACGAACTGGATAAAGGTCAGCCATTGCAACGCCAGCGTCTATGCAATAAAGAGCAACGGCACTCTGTGGGCGTGGGGGAAAAACGAAAACGGACAGCTCGGGGACGGGACTGTACAAGACAGGACGGCTCCCGTCCAGGTGGGCAGCGCCAACGATTGGGCCTCTCTCGCGTGCGGAGCGGGTTTCGCGATCGCGATAAAAACCGGCGGCACGCTCTGGGCTTGGGGTGGAAACGAGGAATGCGGGATAGAATACCCGTTTCCCGTCCAGATGGCGACCGGAACAGATTGGGGTTCCGTGAGTGTCGGCGCCGTCATCCATCTGATAAAAACGAACGGCACGCTATGGGCATGGGGCGCGAACAACGGTCTCTTTGGAGACGGGACCACTATCGCTTCCGTAACTCCCGTTCAAATCGGCGTTGACACGAGTTGGTCTTACATCTCGAGCCGGCCCGGAACCGTGCACACAATCAAGAAAGACGGCAGCCTGTGGGCCTGGGGCACGAACACATACGGACAATTGGGGGACGGCAGCACGACCGCCAGACTCTCGCCGGTGCGGATTGGCACCGGGACCGATTGGGACTTTGTCCGGACCGGGCAGAGAGTTCACGCTCTGACCCGGGACAGTTCCCTTTGGGCTTGGGGTTACAATAATCAAGGCCTGCTCGGGGATGGCACCGCGACGGACAGGACACAGCCCGTTCAAATTGGCGCCGGAAACAAGTGGCTGTGCGTCTCCGAGCGCCACGCAATCAGAAGCGACGGCAGCTTGTGGGGATGGGGCTTATGGGGGGATATGCGGCTCGGTAACGGCACGTCGACTTTCGCGTCGGTCCCGGTGCAGATAGGCAACGCGACGGACTGGGTATCGATGACCGTGGGCATGGGATTGAGAAGCGACGGCACGCTTTGGGAAGTCGATCCGGCAACCGGCTGCCTCATGCAGGCAGGCATTGATTCGAATTGGGCTTCTTTCGCGAAGGGTCCATGGCACAGCATGGCCATTAAGAGGGACGGCACTTTATGGGGCAAGGGCTTCAATGGAGACGGTCAACTAGGCGACGGGACGACCACAACGCGAAGCGACTTCGTCCAAATAGGCAGCGACACAAACTGGATTGCCGTCTCCTGCGGCAGCCATCATACTACGGCAATAAAACGCGACGGATCGCTGTGGGCCTGGGGCCCGGCCGCCTCGTTCACTGACTGCTATAATCCGGACGTAGAATTGATCCCTGTGAGGATAGGCGCAACCTGGAACTGGGCGTCCGTGTCGTGCGGGGACAGGCACACGCAGGCGATCACGGATGAGGGAATTCTGCACGGCTGGGGTTGTGCCGATTACCTGCAAGTCTACACCGCCTTCACGTGGACGGAAAACGACTCAAACTGGATTTCGGTCTCCGCGGGGTATAACCATTCTTTAGGGATAAAAGAAGACGGCACTCTGTGGTCCTGGGGCGGTAACAGCGAGGGGCAGTTGGGAGACGGTACGCCATCACAACCACGAGCAATAGCACAGGTCGGCGCCGATACGAACTGGGTCACGGCATCCTGCAGCGACTATGGCACTTCTTATGCGGTTAAAAGAGACGGGACACTGTGGGCATGGGGGCGGATCGCATCGGTTTTGTTCGATTCCTCATGCTGGTCTCCCCGACGCATAGGCAGCGGCACGAACTGGGCGGCCGTCGGCGGGAGCGAACATGAAGCGATAAACTCAGCAACCGCGCTGTATCTCGTCACAGACAACGTGGCCTGCGAGCCCGCGATACAGCAGATCAACGCGTCGGCGCCCGACGGCAAACGCACGGTCGCTATCAACTATCTCGGCGGAGCGAGCGGCAAGGTTTACGGTTTTTCGGCGCATCTCAAGTTCGACAAGACGGTGGCAAGCGCGTCTCCCGCCTCCGTGACGCAGGGCGATCTATTCGGAGGGACGACTCTGTTTCTGAAGGATTGGGCCGAGGAAAAGGACGACGAGATTATCGTGGACTGGGTGATGACAGGGCAAAGCGCCGAAGGAGTGAGCGGTCCGGGAACCATGTTCACCGTGGAGTTCACCGGTATCGCAAACGGATCGAGCCCGATACAGTTCCTCGACCTGCAGTTCCGCGACAAGTATAACAACATTCTCACCAACGTCAGCGGAGAAGACGGTCTGATAATCGTCGATCTCACCGTCCCGGCGATCTCATCGGTATTCATCGACAACCTGAGCAATGTGTGGACAGACGATTACGCGAAGAACGGAGACACTCTGCGGATCACGGCGGCCGTCGACGACACACCGAACGAGCTGACCGCCGCTGATATCGTCGCGAACCTGAGCGGCCTGCTCGCCGGAGGTGCAGGCGCGGCAGCAGCGGATTCTTATGTCGGCGGCGTGGCTTCCTGGACGTTCAACAACGCAATCCTGACAGGCGCGGACGGACAGAGCATAGTGCAGGTCAACGTCACAGACGGGCTCGGCAACGGCGCCTCCGCAAGGGATACGATAATAGTCGACAACACGAAACCGACTGCGGCGACGAACCTCGTGGCGCGTCCCATGCACGGGAAAGTGCGTCTGGAATGGACTCCGGGCAGCGATGCGATCGCCTACCGTGGGGTGATACTGCATTACAACGGATGGGGAGATCTCGCATATCCCGGCTATACGCCCGAGGGAGCGCCCGAGTATCCTGCCTCAGCAACCGGATCGCTCATCTCTCCCGTCTCGACTGTGCTCGCGCCCGCGGTTACGGCGGATCACGAGATCGCGGCGAGGAACGTTTACTACTACAGCGCATTCGCGCAGGACATGGCGGGGAATGTGCAGGACGCGATACCGTCGTCGGCCATGGACCGCTCGACGAATTACTATCTCGGCGATCTGGGCTCAGGCGCCGGCGCAATACCGGGAAACGGATACGACGGTCTTGTGAATTTCGACGACCTGCTCTTCCTCTCCGGCGTGTACCGCAGGCCGCCGGCGCGCTGGACGGGCAACGAGGCGGAGGCGGACTTCGGTCCGTCGGTTTCGCACAAGAGCCTGAGCCTGCGCTTCGGCATACCCGAGCCCGACCGCAAGATCAACTTCGAGGACCTGATGCTGCTGGCGATGAACTACAACTCCGTTCCGAAGCCGCCGGCGCCCGCGGGACCTTGGGCTCGGGAGATGGCTTTGCAGCTTCGTGAGACGCGGGAGGGAAATGATCTGCTCGTGCAAGTCGAGCTGGAGAACGACGGCCGTCCGGTGAAAGGCGCTTCTGTGGAGCTGCGCTATGATCCGCTTCTGTTGTCACCCGTGAAAGCGGAATCAGGCGGCGTATTCGGCGACGCCGGCGCGTCGTTCTTCCATGCGGAGAAGGAACAGGGCGGCATGGTTATAGATGCGGCGATGCTGGGCACGGGACAGGCGGCGGAGTCGTCGGGTCCTGTGGCCGTTCTGCGCTTCGAGGACCGCTCGCGCGGCGCGGGGAGCGTGTCGTTCGGCGATGTGAAGCTGCGTGACGTGGAGAACAACGAGATTTCTGTAAATCTGAAGACCGGATATGCGGATGACGGTTTGGCGCAATTCAAACTGACCGGCGGCTACCCGAATCCCTTCTCCTCCTCGACGGAGATCCGTTACGTCCTTGCCGAAGCAGGCCCGGTTACACTGGCGGTGTACTCAATGCTCGGCTCTCGCGTGGCGTTGCTGGAGCAGGGCGCCCGGGAAGCCGGTTATCATTCGATCACCTGGGACGGCCGCGATGACAAAGGAAAGTCGTTGCCGGAGGGTGGCTACCTGTGCATCCTGTATGCCGGCGCAAGTCAGGATACGAAGACGCTGATATTGATGCGCTGACCGGGGTATTCACTTGAGGGCGCGACGGTGATAGAGCCCATGGTGAATGGCGGATTCAATCACCCTCACGCCAGATGATCCGAAGCCGTTTTCTGAACCACCAACGAGTGAAAAAATGAAATGCACCGGAAAATGCCACCTGCTTATCGGTTATTATGCCGGATTCCGCCGGTCGACGGCCGGCGGACATTCCATCGCATCTTCGACGGGTCTGATCCTGCTAATCATGTTGGGATTTGTCAACTCGATGCGATCGCAGCCGCTCCATGCCTCGGGGTGGGGAGAAAACAAGTGGGGGCAGCTCGGCATCGGTGCGGATTACTGGACCCTGGAAAAAGCCGTATCCGACACTGACTGGTCCGCAGTCGCAGGAAGCACGTATCACACTGTCGCGCTTAAAAACGATGGATCGCTCTGGGCATGGGGATCCAACAACTACGGTCAACTCGGCGATGCCGCGCACTCCATGGCCTTGAGCCCGATTAGGATAGGCGCATCCGCCGACTGGAAATCGGTGGCCTGCGGAATAATGCACACAGTGGGTGTTAAAAACGATGGAACGATATGGGCCTGGGGCACTAGCGCCTGGGGTCAATGCGGCTGGGGTACCACTGCATCCAGGTACGCTCCCGTCAAGATCGATAGCGGCGCCTGCTGGAGGACAGTCGCGTGCGGTGATTACCACACGCTGGCGATCAGAAGCGACGGGTCGCTGTGGGCATGGGGGAGAAATGACAACGGACAACTCGGGATCGGCTCCACCACCGATCAGTGGAGCCCGGTGCAGGTCGGAAACGATACAAACTGGATTTCTGTGGCATGCGGCGGCTACCACACGGTCGCAATCAAGAGCGACAGCACAATTTGGTCCTGGGGGCATCCTGCTGCGCTCGGTACGGCATCGCCTGTTTCTCAACCTTCGCCCGTGCAGGTCGGTCTCGACGAGGACTGGAAGGCTGTCGCTTGCGGGAGACTCCACACGATAGCAATGAAAAATAACGGGACGCTTTGGGGTTGGGGAAATGGAAGTCTCGGCGAACTGGGGATAGGCTTGACCCCCGGAGCTTCGACACCGGTACAGATAGGCGCAAGCGCCGATTGGCAGGCCTTCGCATGCGGCGACTTACACACGATGGCCATCAAGAACGACAGCTCGCTCTGGGTATGGGGGTATAACCCTTACGGTCAGCTCGGCATCGGCACAACGATGAACCAGTATCTTCCGGTTCAGGTGGCCGGCGCGTACCGCTTCTCTCTCGGCAGGTTCGGTTCACAGACTGCCGTCATCGGAAGGGATGGCGCTCTATGGACATGCGGGCTCAACGATTACGGCCAACTGGGGAACGGCCTCTCAACAAATATTACAGCCCCGGCGCCCCTTCCGGCAGAGATGAAATGGATTTCAATCTCCACCGGCGGCAGGCATTCCATGGGAATCATGCCTGACGGCACACTCTGGGCTTGGGGATTAAACAGCTCAGGCCAGCTCGGTGTGGATTCGGCCATGGGAAAGTCGAGTCCTGTACGTGTCGGCAGCGGCGCGGATTGGACCCGCGTCGCCTGCGGTTACCTGCACACCGCGGCTATCAGGAGCGACGGCACCCTCTGGACTTGGGGATTAAACAGCTCAGGCCAGCTCGGTCTCGGTTCCACGAGCATAGAGAGTTCTCCAGTGCGAGTCGGTGACGATACTACTTGGCGATACGTGGCTTGCGGGGAGTATCACACTGTCGCAATAAAAAACGACGGCACATTATGGGCCTGGGGGATGAACGCTGAAGGTCAGCTCGGTATCGGCGGCACGACGAATCAAACGAGTCCGGTGCAGGTCGGTTCCGACACCGATTGGAGCTTCGTCGCCTGCGGAGTCCGACACACATTGGCGTTGAAAAACGACGGCACTCTCTGGGCCTGGGGACGCAACAACTCGGGCCAGCTCGGCATCGGCTCGACCACGAATCAGACGACTCCAGCACAGATCGGCTCAGGGGCGGACTGGAAAATCGCCGGAGGCGGGTACCACCATTCGCTCGCTCTGCGGAATGACGGCACTCTCTGGGCGTGGGGCAACGGAGGCGACGGTCAGCTGGGACTCGGTGCTACGACTGCTTCATCAATCCCCCTGCAGGTCGACACATGCACGAACTGGAATGCGATCGCATGCGGGCATTACCATAGCATCGGGATCAGGACGGACGGTTCGATCCGGATCTGGGGCAACAATGTATGCGGGCAGCTTGGTGATGGGATTACAACTGTCGTACCCAATTCGCTGCCTGTCAGGATAGCGATGGATAAAAGATGGGTATCCGCCGTCGCGGGCACATACAACACTATAGCCCTCTCCGCGCCGTTGATCAACCTCGTCTGCGATCCCTCCCCGACGCTGATATCCGCAACTCCCTCGACACACAAGCGCACCGTATCCGTCAAGTATCTGGGCGGCGGCAGCGCCAAGGTTTATGGCTTCTCGGTGCGCTTCCGCTTCGATACAACCATTGTCAACACCGACCTCGCTTCCGTCGCACAGGGCGACCTCTTCACCGGCAGCTCTTCATTCCAGAAGGCGTGGGCTCTGGAAGGCACGGGCGAGATAGTGGTGGACTGGGTGCTCACCGGCCAGCAGGAAGGCGTGGACGGACCGGGCACGCTGTTCACCGTGGAGTTCACCGGCATAGCCAACGGCAGGAGTCCGGTGGAGTTTCTCGAGATACTGTTCCGCGACAAGGACAACAATACTATATCGGATGTAGTCCCGCAGGACGGGCTCATACGCGTGGATATCACCTCTCCCGCAGTGACGAACGTCGCCATCGACAACCAGACGAATACGTGGACCGACGATTACACAAAAAACGGCGATGACCTTGTGATAACGGCATCGGTAACCGACACGCCCAACTTTCTCACGGCTTCGGACATCACGGCCGATCTGAGCGCGTTGCTGTCGGGAGGCAGCGCCGCCCGGCCGGCCGACACGTACACGGGCGGAGTTGCGACGTGGACATTGAGCGGGGTGACACTCGGCGCCGACGGCAGCCGGACGGTGACGGTGACCGCCCGTGACTCGCTCGACAACACGGGGTCGTCGGCCGACGACATCACGGTGGACAACACGAAACCGTCGGCGGCGACGAACCTCGTGGCGCGTCCTATGCACCAGAAAGTGCGTCTGGAATGGACTCCGGGATCCGATGCGATAGCGTACCGGGGTGTGATACTGCGTTACACAGGATGGGGTGACCTCGCTTATCCAACCTACCCATCCGCGGGCTTGCCTGCTTATCCTGGCATCGGCACCGGAACGCTGATATCCCCTGTTTCATCCGTACCCGCGCCCGCGGTGACGGCGGACCACGAGATCGAGGCACGCAACGTCTACTATTACACGGTGTTCTCACAGGACATGGCCGGCAACGTGCAGGACACGCCTGACGCGACGGCCACCGACCGCTCTACGAACTACTATCTCGGCGATCTGGGTTCAGGCGCCGGTGCAATACCGGGAAACGGATACGACGGTCTTGTGAATTTCGACGACCTGCTCTTCCTCTCCGGCGTGTACCGCA
>CAYLZD010000001.1:183170-203276 GCA_964388275.1 uncultured Chromatiales bacterium | reverse complement strand
TGTACGAGCGTGTCGTGGCTGCGCGGAGCGAACAAAAAACTCCGGCGTCATGGCGGCTTGGCGGTTCAATTGATTTACCCTGCCTCGACGGTTGAAATATTCTCTCCTGCCGAAGTCAGGTGATCCGCCGCCTGCTCGAGGATCGGCACGCCGGCATCCGAGGGTGGCCGCCTGCTGTGTCGGATGCCTGATCGACGAGGGATGAGGCACCGCCTCAGGGCGTTTTGCGGGCCGTGTTTTTCATGTCCCAGATCATCTTCGAGATCACGCCCGCCCTGATCCCGAAGCGCCGAATGCCGCCGGTTGACGAGTCGGCGCCATGGCATTCAGGCAGCATGTGTTCCGACTGCAGGTTTTCAATCATTGCCCGCGCAAGGCGGCGTGTGAGCGCCTGCGCTTCCCGGATGAAGCCTGCGTCGCGCAAGCCAAGCGCGACGAGGTAATTCAGGTGCACGGCTACGGCGCCTCGCGCCTCCGAATTTCCGTCAAAGGCCGGATCATCCGCCGCCATCGACGGAATGCCGTTTCGGCGCCAGAAGCGGGAAGTGTCGAGAAGATGGGTCAGAAGCAGCAGCGCTTGCTTGTCCGAAGCGATTCCCGCGGTCAGAGGAAGAAAACCGGCGATGCCGCGGCGTTTCAGATCGTGACGTTTGCGCAGTGTGAAATCATTGTCCTGCCGGTCGGCGTCGTAGTAAAAGCCGGTTTCCTCGTCCCAGAGATGAGCGTTGATGAGCGCGCTGCGTTTGTCCGCCCTGCGAAGCCAGTCGGCCGCCTCCGCGCTTCTGCCGAGCCGCTCCGCCATTTTGGCGAGCGCTTTCGCATCCATCACGAGCAGGCAGTTGAGATCCAGCGCTTCGACGGCGTCGGATTCTGGCTGAGCCTCCCATGGCATCGGCCCGGTAAGAAAGCGGTCTCCTCTTTGCCATTCGCAGAGTCCGTCTTTGTCTCTGTCTCGAGCAGCAGTGAAGTATTCGTGGAACGCGCGCGAGGACTCGTACATCTCCTCGAGGAAAGACCGCACCCAGGTGGCCGAATGCAGGCGCTCGCAGAGCCATGCGTAAATCGGAAGGGCCGGCTCGCTCTCCTGCGGTGCAGCCGATGCGTTCCGACCGGGGTAACGAATGGCGGCGGGCACGAAGCCGTCTTTGCGCTGTTCGTCTCGGAACACCCGCAGCGCGTCCATCGCGGCTTCGGGTTCGCAAAGCGCAACGGCCGTCAACGCGATAGCATCGTCGAGGTTCTGCCCGTCGCGTCCGCATTCCGGACGTGGTTCGCGCGTCGAGACGTAATTGCTGCGGCCGCCTCTTCGCTCGGGTTGAAGCTGGCATTGGCGGACGAGGTTCATGCCGCTCCAGAACAGAAGTTCGTGATCCGGCGTGTCGAACATTGTGGAGAGCAGACCGGCGCAGCGGATCTCGTTGCTTGTGGCGAATGTTGATACCGGCTCCTGCAGGAGGCTTCCGGCCGCCTTCAACAGATTATCTCCTGACTCGCTGCGGTCCGAACAGCGCGCTGCGCGGACGGATGCCTTGCTGCCGGCCGCGACCTCGATGTGAAAGAAAGCGGCCAGGACTGTTGCTCTCGCGGCGGTTGCCTGAATCTGTGTCGAAAATGGCCGGTCCGGCTCGGAGAAGAATCGTATGGAATCGGGCGGGTACAGAAAGGCCGTAGCGTTGCGGATCGCCTGCCCTGCGGATCCGGCTTCATGCCGGCAGGCGTCCGCCGGGTCCATGTGCTCGAAAAGAAGGAATGCAGAATCGGGAGAAGCTCGAATGCCTGTGAACTGGCCACCCGGACTTGTGATGTGTAGGATGAGGTCGAACTCTGCTTGCCGGCGGCCTTCGTTCTTCAACACGAGCTCGTACAGCGAGGAAGATGTTCCTGTCACGATATGTGTCGCATCGGCCCGGATATCCTGGAAGGGGTAGTAGCTGTATTGGACCATATCCGGATACGAAAGTGTTATCACCGGTTCGGCGTGCATGTCCTTTATGTTCCGCCGGAACGCTCCCTCTTTCTGGAAGGACGCGCCGAGTGAGCCCGCCCTGCTTGATGCGAACTCGATTCCGTGTTCGGAATCGCGCCACATCAGCCGGTAGGCGATATCGTCGCTCAAGTCGTTTCGATCCGCAGCCGCCGCGTAAGCGGTCAGCAGGGGAGTGTACCTGGTGGCCGCCAGCGATGAGAGGAAGGCGCGCCGCTCCTGTCCTTGTGCGGCAGGCGGCTTGAGCGCGAACAGAATCAGTAAGAGCGCGATGCGTCCTGTATGCATGATGCTCGTCCCCTGTATGCGGAATTGCCGGGCGAACGCGTTCTTGCCCGTCATCGGTTCACTCGAGCGATCCAACGGTTTTCTCGACCGCCTCGAGAATCTCGCAGGATCTCACTACTTCCTTCATGCGTGTATGATCGGGGAAGAGCGGTCTGTCTTCTCCCAGGTGCTCGACATGACGCCGCACGGCTTCCTTGGCGGCGAGCACGCCGCGGCCGGGCGTGAAATCCCGGAAGTCCAGGGCTTGCGCGGCCGCGATGAATTCGATGCCGAGCACGCCGCAGGCATTGTCGATGATCTGAGCGTTTTTCAGGGCCGTGTTCATTCCCATGGATACGAAATCTTCCTGGTCGGCGGCCGCCGGTATCGATGCGATGGAGGCCGGCGCGGACAGCATACGCTGCTCCACGATCAGCGTATCGGCGGTGTACTGGCTCAGCATCAACCCTGAGAACATGCCCGCGCCTTTGGTGAGGAATGCCGGGAGGCCTACGCTGAGAGCCGGATTGAGCAGCCGGTTGAGCCGTCTTTCCGAAAGCACGCATACCATGGTCATGGCGGCGCCCGCCATGTCCATGGGAAGCGAAACGGGCGTGCCTTGGAAATTTGCGCCCGTGAGGGTGAGCTTCTCTCCGGGCAGGAAAATCGGATTGTCTCCGACGCCGTTTAGTTCCGTCTCCACCTGGGATTTCGCATAGGCGATCGCATCGTGAGCGGCGCCGATCACTTGCGGCGTGGAGCGCATTGAGTACGCGTCCTGAACCTTCGTCTTGATTTTTCCGACGCGGAGATCGCTGCCCTCGATACAGCGCATGATCGAGCGCGCGCTGCGCATCGCGCCCGCAAATCCTCGCAGCGCGTGCAGGCGCTCGTCGTACGGTTTCAGGTTGGCGAGCAGTCCCTCCAGAGTCATGGCGCACGCGATCTCGGCCTGCTTCAGGAGACGGTTCATGTCGAACAGGTGCAGGGCGCTCATGGCCGTGAGAAGATTCGATCCGTTGATCGCCGCGAGTCCGTCGCGAGCCTGAAGGCCCGGTACCGGTATGCCCGCCAGCTCCATCGCCTTGCGCCCCGGCATGCGCTCGCCTCTGAAGAAGGCCTCGCCCTCGCCCATGAGCAGAAGAGCGATCTGCGACATGGGCGCGAGGTCGCCCGAGGCCCCCACCGATCCCTTCTGGCAAACGAACGGCGTCACGCCCCTGTTGAGCATCTCCACGAGCGTCTGAGTGATCTCGGGTCTGCAACCCGAATTGCCGTGCGCATGTACGTTGATTCTTCCGGCCATCGCCCCCCGCACATATTCAATCGGAGCGGGATCGCCGATGCCGGCGGCATGGTTGTAAATCAGGTATTTTTGGAACTGTTGAACCTGCTCGCCCGTCAGCACTATTTCGGAAAATTCCCCTATGCCGGTGTTGATGCCGTACATTATTTCACCGGCGCTGATCTTGTCTTCGAGCATGGTCCTGCAGGCGGAAATTCTGGAAACCGCGTCCGGATGCAGGGATACAGGTTCGTTGTCTCGCGCGATGCGGACCAGCGCTTCGATGGACAGGCTTGCGCCGTCGAGGATTATTGACATTTGTCTCCGCTCCGGAATTATTTTTGTATTTCGTGGGATGAATCTCGTCTCGATGCGCTCAGCCGTCTCTGCTCGGCCGGGAGTTATTTCGGCTCGCAGGCTCTTTTGATATACGGTATCATCCGGGACCCGCCGGGCGCCGTCATCTCAGATCCGTCGACAGGATGAAGCGCAGTATCCTGTTGTTGCCCGTGTCGGCAATGTATAGCGTCTTGTCGAAGAATGCCACGCCTTCCGGATTTCTCATGATATCGGAGCCTCCGAAGGCTTGCGTGATGAATCCGGCCGCGTTGAAGCGGAATAGGCTGTCCGTTGCCGCATCGACGACGTAAATGTTCCCGGAAGCGTCTACCGTGATGTCCTCGGGCCGCTTGAACAATGATACCCTGAGAAAATCCACATCGGCATCCCGCGCCGGCGAGAACCAAGACTCCCACATGGTGACGTCGCCCGTGGTGCGCTGGGTGATCCACTGGGCTCGGAAAAGAGATTTCTCTCCGCTCTGTGTGAATAACACGTCCGTGCTTCTGCGGGGCAGCGTCGCGACGGCCGTAGGGCGCGTGATCGTCGTCAGGCCGGTGCCGTCCGCGCTTAGCAGAGGCCAGAGCACGCGCGGTTGAAGCTCGTCGTTGCGGTCGAACAGCAGAACGGCGTCGTCGGGATCTATGATGCTGGCATTGTTCGGTCCCGTGCGGGAGATGTAATACGAGTTGTCCGCGAGCACGGCCGCTCCGGTGAAGCGCCGGAGGGAACTGAGCGGATCGAAATAGACCCGTCTGACTGGCGCCCGCGCGATGTCGTGGCCCGCGGCGACGAGATCTATCCTGTAAACCGCGCCGAATGTGGCCTGTGAACCCGAGATCACCGTGTCGAACTCGGCGCAGACGAGAAGGTTCAGCCGGTGATCCTGCGCGATCGACACGGGATTCTTTATGCTTGCGGAGAATCCTACCAGCGCGCCGGAGAGATCTAGCATCGCGATGCGGTTGTTGCCTGCGTCGGCGACGTACAGAAACGGCTCGTGTCCGACCAGCACGTCCGTGGGACGGTTGAATCCAGTCCAGACCGGTTGCTGCAGAACGTAGACCGTGTCCCCGTATACCGCCGGAGGAGCGGTCGCGCCCAGTCTGTCAGTATCGAAGGGATCTCCGCAGCCGGCGAGCTGTGCCGCGAGCAGGATTAAAACTCCGTGAGCCGCCGCGATCGCATCCAGACCGCGCTGTTTTCTCTTCTTCATCATTTCAGACCAAGAGTGATGGAAAGGCGGTGCACCGAATTCAGAGTCTTGTAAGCTGAGAATCCATAATCCACGGTGATGTCGGCGAAACCGAGGGATGCCGCCAGCCCGGCGCCGGCGCTCAATCCCTCCTCGTCCGTGTTGAATTTGTATCCGGCGCGGGCGTGGAAGATCCGGTTCCATCCGTATTCAACTCCGAGGGCCAGATTCTCGCTGTTGTCGTTCGGGTGATTCAGCTGTATCGCCGCCGTGGCCCGGTGCGTCTCGTCTTCATAAGGCTCAAGAGCGAAGCCGATGCGGAAAATCGTGGGCGGGGAAAATTCCTGGAAGGAAGAAAATACTGTTCCGTCCCGCCTGTTTATCGAACCCTCCGGCGAAACGTTGCCGCCGAAATTGCTGACCGCCACAGAAAACCTGGCGCTACCGAGTCCGGTCCGGTAATGCGTTCCCAGGTCTGCCATTATCGCTTGTGTCTTCAACCCGGCAATGCTTTCCTCGGCGTACCTGATCGTCGCGCCGAAAGAGAACTGGTTAGTGAGCGCCCTCGCATAAGTCAGGCCGAGGGCGAGATCGCCGTATGAGAAATACCGGCCGGTTCCGTAGGGCTGCGTCTCAGTCGTAATCTCCATGTCGTCCGTTCCGAGAGAAGTGAGAGAGACGCCGATCGCATCCGCGGCCGATAGGCGGTAGACGAGAGCCGCGAACTCGTGCCGTATGTCTACAAGCCATTCCGTATGCGAGAAATGCGCCTGATGTCCGGTGACCTGCGTTATCCCCGCCGGATTGTAATGCAGAGCGGTGGCGTCGTCGCAGACGGCTACGAAGGCCTCGGCCATGGCCGCCGCGCGCGCGCTCGGCCCGATTTTCAGAAACTGCAGGGATGATATCCCCGCCCTCTGACCGCCGAGCAGCGGCAGGAGCTGGCCTTGCATCCCGGCCGCCGAGGCGCAGAACACGATTGCCGTCGCAAGTAGGAAAACCGGCGTTCGGGATCTTTTTTCCATGACGTCGCTCTCGCTCGGGCCTCAGAATGCCAGCGTAAAACCCGCCTTGACGTTGCGCGGAGCAAGATAGCGGGCCGGATTGTACGGGTAAGGGTTGAGCGGCGCTTGCAGGTCGGGATACAGCGGATCGTTCCACGAGGACGGCGTCGGGTCTCCGTATTCGTATGCCGCGCCTGTCACGGGATTGATGATGGTCGAGTTCCGCGAATCCAACAGGTTGGTCGCCTCGATAAGAAACGTCATTTCGAGTCCCGCCAAACGGAACCGCTTTTCGAAATTCAGGTCTATCCAGAACCAGTCGTCTCCAACCGCGTCGTTCAAACGGCTTCTGTCCCTGTCGTAGATCGGACGTCCCGTGGCCGGATCGCTGCCCGTAAATAGCTGCGGAGTGTATCTTCTTCCTGACTGGTAGAAAAGCCTCACATACACGTTCATGTCGTCCAGTATCCCGCGGCCGATCCCGAACAGCCCTTCTCCCTTCAACACATCGAAACTCGCGAACAGCGTGGCCTGAAACGGACGGTCCCAAATGACGAAATTCTCCCGGATGGATTCCTCGAGGTCGCCGCGTTGCACGAGAGCGCCTTCATCAGCCGAGGAGCTTTTGCCCGTGGCAAGCGTGTACGAGGCGCTGGCGCCGCCGCGGAACCAGCGGCCGATCCGCTTTTTGTACTCGGCTTCGATGCCTCTGGTGCGCGCGTAATCCTGATTGACGTAGGTGATGAAAGAGCCGCCGGCGAAACGCGAGCTCGGTATTTTGGCTGACCTTGTGCTCACATAATCGAAGATGTCCTTGTAGTAGGCCGTCAGGGTGAGCACGTCGTCGCCGGTGAACTGGTTTCTTATCCCGAGTTCATAGGCGACAGTGGTCTCGGGATTCAAATCCGGATTGCCGAATCTCTGGAAAGACGACTTCGCGGTGACCGGATTCAACTTCGCGTAGACGAACTGCGGGCGCGGGCGCTTGGTGAAGTGACCGTATGAGAAGAAAAGAGTCTGGTTATCCGATACAGGGTGGGAGATGCCCAGCCTCGGACTCACCCTGGCCTTGAAGCGCCGGCCGAACAGCCCGAATGTGTTCTCCATGTACGAATCCCGCACGCTTTGAGGTATTGTCGGTATGTCCGGATTCGCCACGGCGTCGTCGACGAATTTGCCCGGCATCCACCAGTCGAGTCGCGCGCCGAAGTTCAGTATCATGCCGCTGAAGTTGATGTTGTCCTGCGCGTAAAAGGCGCCGTGGGCGGGGAACACCTTGTATACGTCGTTGTTGAGGCCGAGCTCTCCGATCCAGGGTTTGTAAATGTCCACAACCTGCATTTCGCTGAAGGAAAACTCGGCGCCGGCCTTGAACTTGTTGGTCTCCGAAAAGGAGTTGTTGAGATCGGCTCTGAGGGAATATTCCTTCACGTGATGGTCATGCCAGGTGAAGCCGTTGCCTGTGTCCCAGAAACCGTCTCCCGGAATGACTCCGACGGTGTCGCGGTCCTGTCCGTAGTACTCCACGGGAAAACGAGCGAGGTCGAGCGGCTCCCTGTATTCGGTCCAGTCCTTCCCGTTCGCGTCGGCCCTGAGTTGCGTGAAAAAACTGCTGAGCTTCACTTCGTAGAACGACCTGGCGTTGATGGTGTGCGTCCAGGTGAGCGTATGGAAGATGTTGTTGTGCGTGTATGTGTTCGCTCCGTCGAGTATGTCGCGGAATTCGTACTGGTAGCCGGGACTCGGCTCCACGTATTCGAGATTGGTCTGCAGCGATTGCGAGTTCTGATTGATTGAAACCGACTGGTTGTAGGAATAACGGAGTTTCATCGTGGGCGCGGGCGCCCAGGTCATTTTGCCGAGCCAGAACCAGTTGTTGTCCTGCCTCGGTGCAAAACTAGCGCCTCCGAAAGTCGAGGAGTATAGCCGGTCGGCCTTCGTTTCGCGCAGGATCCCGGTCTCTCGTCCGTTCACAACAACCGGGGTCAAACGCGTGAACCCGTCGGAAATGTTGGAGTAGAAATTTGCGAAATAGGAAAGCGTTCCGGGTATGCCGGCGCCCAGGGCGGGCAGCAGGTAGGTCGTGATCGGCTCGGGACCGCTGAGGGAGCCCTCCACGATGTCGGTGTTCCAACATGCTCTCGAATCGGAGTTGAATCCGAGATTGTCCCTGCGCCAGGACAGGAATACGCGCGTCCGGTCCGTCGCTTCCTTGGTCGTGACATTTACGACGCCAGAGGTCGCCTGGCCGAATTCGGCGTTGAAACCTCCGGTCATCACCTCGATTTCGCTGATCGCCGCGGCGCTCAACTGCAGACCGAAACCCGTGCCGGAAAGCGGATCCTGTACTGATACGCCGTCGAGCAGATAAGCGTTCTCGTATCCGCGGCCTCCTCTGATGTGTATGGTGTTGTCGCTTTGCACCACTCCCACCTGCTGGGCCACGACGTCTGTCACGTTCTCGATGATCGCCACGGCGATGTCGTCGGCGGTGATGGTTCGTGAGCTGGACGTCTGTTCGATATCCAGCAACGGTTTCTCGCCGATGATCACGACTTCTTCACCCAGCGACAGCGTGGTTTCGTCGAGACGGAAATCCAGTGTGCTGGTCTTGCCGGCCGCCACGGTCACGCCCGTTTTTTGTATCCTCGTGTATCCGAGAAGTGAAACCTCCAGAGTGTACTGGCCCGGATTCACCTCGCGTATCAGGTAGGATCCGTTGACGTCTGTGGCCGCACCGTAATAGGTTCCCTTTATCTGGATATTCACGCCGATCAGGGACTCACCGGTTTTGGAATCCTTGACGAGTCCCTGTATGGCGCCTTTCTGCGCGTCGGCGGTTCCGCCGTGGACGAGTACCAGCGCCGCGAAGCAGAAGATCAAGACCGGGCGACTCAAGCGGCAAGCATGAAGAGCGCGCGTCGGATCGGGAGCCGCGCTCCTTCGCCGGTTTCGGATCTCTATCGTCCGGTCTGTCGGATGCAAGCGCATTCAGCGTACTCCGAAGTCGCTTGTGAATATCGCATGGAAGAGCGCGCCGACGTTGCCGTTCCCGTCAAAACGGTTCAGCGGGACCGAGAAAATCACGAAACGCCTGTCGCCGCTTCTGACGGCCACGGCGGGATTCCCTTCCCATCGAGTGTCCGAGGCCAGCCGGTAAAGGACCGCCGCGTTGATTTTCCGGTACAATGCGCGCACGAATGCCACAGGTATCCCGCGTGTATCGCGTTTGAGAGGCGGGTACCCGGGTGATTCCGCATCCGCTTCCAGTAGCGTGCCGGACGGGATGAATGTGATCGGTGTCGGGCTGAGGCTGTCGACCGGGGCGAAATCCGTTATGCCGCCCCGGGGATCGAGAGCGCTCTCCGGGAAGGATGCCGTGTACAGCACATCGCCGCCGCCGCGTTGGTATTCGGGCAGGCTGAGTTGCGCCAGATCAAGTGTCGGGTTGTTGTCGGAATACCACAGGACGTGCTTGAAGAGCTTGAGTGTCTCGATGAATGTGGGATTGATGTAGGGCGGAACCAGCCGTCCCTTGCTCGTGGAAGTGGCGCCGAGGCGGATGTCGAGCACGTCGGCGCCGCGGAAGCGCCCGCCGAGCAGGGTGTCAAGAACCGACGCGTAGAATGAGGCGGTCTCGTCGATCGGTCCGTAATCGTCCACGATCAGCAGGTCGTTGCGCGGTATGCGGACATGCCAGGCGCGTCCGTCGCGCGGCATCCGCACCGTTGGGCTGACTGCTCCGGCCAGGTCTATCGCCTGAAGATAGAAGGCATTGTCGCCCGCCCTGATGCCGTCGCCCGCTGTCAGCGTCAGGAAGGTGCGCGTGCGGGGCAGGCTTCTCCATGCCGCTGGATCCGAAGTGTCGTTGAGGGCGTACCTGTATTCAGCGATCGTTTCGTCGCCGTCTGGATCCGCCCCTGTCCACGAAAACGTCGCGACCGTGAATGTGGTGTCCGGTACGTCGGAACCCTTGACAAAGTCTACCATGGGCGGCGTGTTCTCCACAGGAATTTGCAGAACAGCGGGAGTCGGATCCCAGAGGCCGAGATCCGTGAACGGCTCGCCGGCATCATAGGCGCCGTTGCCGTTCGAATCCTCGAACGGTTCCGGGCCGTAAGCGCCCGAGGTGTCGTAAACGCCGTTGCCTTGATCGTCCACCGCACGGGCTTGAAACCTGAATGTGCTGTCCCGTCCGGAAAACGACAAAGAGAAGACGCTGTCGCTTTGCGTGGTGAACGTCCAGCCGAGGCCGTCGAAACTGACGAAATACCCGGCAACGAATCCGTCCGGATCGTCGCCCCACCAGTGGAGATGCTGCCTGCTTGTGGTTGTCCTGAGTTCGCCGTCCGGCATCAGAGACACCCGGGTTTCAGGCGGGATGTTGTCGCTTCCCTTGCCGGTGGGATCGTCGGAGCAAGAAAAAGCGGCGGCCAGGAGAGCCGCGCACAGCAGGCGCGCGGCTGCCCTGACCGGAAGGATCACTCGGAATCTTTGAAGGCGGTATTTCATTTCACGCGCGGTATCCTCGTTACTTCAATGCTCGCCGCGGCTCGCGCGCGGCATGCCTGATCGATCGACTTCGTGCGCCCCGGCATCGGCCGCGGTCCGCTCGCCGCCGCGCCCGTCAACGGATGATCATGCGTCCGCTCGCGACACGTCCGGCGGCGCTCAATCGATATACATACGCTCCGGCGGGCAGGGACTCGGTGTCGAAGCGTATGCTGTACAGCCCACCGTCGAGATGGCTGTCGAGGACGGTGGCGACACGCCGGCCGAGAGCGTCAAAGACTTGCATCGACACACGCCCGGGCTCGGTGATGCCGAAACCGATGACTGTCGGATTGCCTGCATTCACTGGATTGGGATAATTCTGCCGCAGCACCGGCAGATCCGGCGCAGCGGCGATGCGCTCCAGGCCTGTGACGCCGTCGAAATCGGCGATGTTGCGCGGTTGAAGCTTGTAATTGCCGAAACTGAAAAACATCACGCCGGTCAGAGACTGAATCGTCGTGCCCGCCTCGAGCATTATGAGATTCGTCTTGGACGTGTCGTTCGTGTATACGGTTTTCCATTGTCCGAGATCGTCGACGCGGAGTCCGCCGCTGCCGTCGTCTACCAGGAATTCGCCGTAAAAACCTGCGCCTTCATCGGCGTTTCTTGCCGTTACGGTCAATCCGCGGAAGCGGAGCAGCATTCCTTCCCATTCCTCGGCGCTTGGAGTGCCGTCCGTTACCACGCCGGTTTTGAAAAGACCGGTCGTGAGTTCAACCGGATCCGGGACTGCCGCAGTGCCGTGTTTTTCAACAACTACAGCGTCGATTACCGCGGTGTTGCCTGCCGTGGAACTGGAATAACCTTCCGCTACCACGCCTCTCACGGTGACGTCTTCGCCGAGCTTCAGACCGCGCACCGTCGCGTCTCCGCGCACCATGATGCCGCTCCATGAAGCGCGCGCGTCCTGGATGTAGACGAGACCGAGCGAGGTGGTGTCGGCCTGGGAGACCACTGTTCCACGCAGCGTGACAGTGGCGCCGACGCAACCCGGCAGTCCGTCGCTGAAGGGAGTGAACTGCACGTCCCTGATGCGCAGAGCGCCGTCGCGCACTATGTAGAAGGGCAGGGATTTTGAAGCGGCGCCGGGATACTCCACCGATTCGCCTGTATTGTCCTTCGCTGAAAGCTTGTACCAGACCGCGGAGCCGTCCGCCTGCTGCGGAATGACACCCTGGGCTTCCTTGGTGGCGCCGTCATACGTCATGCTCACGGTGCCCAGTTCCGTGGCGTCGATGCCGTACGCCAGCGTGACTTCGGAAATGCTGCCGCCGGGTTTGGCGGTTTCAACCGAGGCGTTCACCGTCACCGGTTCCGTCGAAGTCGGGAAAGCGGGAGCATGGCGCACTGTCGTGATGGTCGGCGGGAAAGAACTCAGCGAAAGGTCGCCCGGATAAATGGGCGCTATCACTATGCCCTGGTTGGAACTTGTAATGATGCCGCGTATGTGGGAAATCTGCGTTCCCGGCACAGGCGGGGCCCAGTCGGGATTGAAGCCCTGTGAACCGCCTCTGAAATAAACGCTTTGATCGTACACACCGATGGAGTTTCCCGCGCCGTCGGTCACAGTCCAGGTGTAGCGACCTGTGGATGAATTCTTGCTCACGGTGCCGGTGCTCAGATTCCGGATGACTACATAAGCTCCTTCCCACTGCTGCGATGCCGGGATTTTGGCGGTCGGAGCGCCGTTGACGAGGTCGGTCAACATGATCTCCGTGGGATCGGGCCGGTTGGGTTTCGTATCGATCACCTCCACCTGTTTGTCGGCGTTCCAGGAGGCGATTTTTCCGATCTCGAATTGCGTCGTGGTATAATACTGCGTGACCACTCCCGTGATCGTTATGACGAAACCTGTGTCGACCGCTGTCAGCAGCGTGCTGGAAGCGGCGACGGAATCAGTGGCCCGCACGTTCAATCCGCTCCATGCCCCTCCGTTCTCGTCGACTATGTAAATGGTCGCGGCGTTTCCGAGCGCGAACAGCATCGGTCCTCCGGGACTTCTGCGCGCCGCTGCTACGACTGTTCCCGTCACAGTGACCGTGTCCCCCGTGCGAGGGGAATTCTCATTGCCGATCAGCAGGGAATCCATCGGGACTTCCTGTATCTCTCTTATTGAGAGGGTGTCGGACTTGATCTGTCCGACGGATGTCGCGGCGCAGATCGTTACAAGCACAACAACAGAAATAGAATGGTACAGGTGCTTCATCATGCTTTCTCCTTCGTTATTTGATGATTGCGAATTTTCCGCGTTTGATATCTCCCGTGTCGAGATTCTTCACCGTGAAAAGATACAGACCTGTCGCTATCGCCTGGTCGTTGTCCGTCACAAGATCCCATGCATGCTCGCCGCCGGCCATGACGCGCGGCTCTCCCGAGTAGCGCGAGAACCAGTCTATCTCAGCGCCCGAAGATGCGCCGGCTTCGTGCAGCATCGAGCGCACGAGATCCCCGGCCAGTGTATATATCCGGATTTCCGCCTTGCGCGGCAGATTGGCGAACATGATCTTCCGCTGCCTTTCTCCGCCGCCGTCCCAGCTTGCGTTCGCATAATACGGATTGGGATACACGCGGGGTTCGAGAGCTTCCGCGGCATCCGGTGTGGATCCGGGAAACACACGGACCGCGTTCTGCAACTTGCTGCTCTCGAGACTTTCCACGTTGTTCGAGGGATCGCCCGAATCGAAAGCCGTCACCGAGTAGACATACTGCCATCCGTTCAGAAGGCCCGGCATGTCGAATGCGTACCGGTATTCCTTCGGATCTCCTTCAAATCGCACGGGCGCCGCAAGGCGCACGGCATCGAAGCCGGTGTTATAAAAAATGTCGTTGTCGGTCTTGTCGAAGGCGCCGATCAGGATGAATTTCTCTGTCAATGAGCCCGATTGATCGAGATCGGCGCCGGGATTGGTTCTGTAGATTCGGTAGCCCTCGAAATCTTTTCTGCCTGAAATCGGGTCGATCGATGCTTCAGAAGCGTTGTCCCAATAGAGTGTTACCCGCCTGTCGGAGGGTATCGCTCTGAGGGCAGGCGCCGCGGGCGGCGCGGGGAGCACGTAACGGGTCAGGAGACCGTCGCCGTTCAAATCCTCTCCCGCATCGAGAACGCCGTTGCGGTTCCTGTCCTCTCCATCATAAGCTTGTTGAGCGAATGTCCACGCTCTGTGCAGGTTTCTCCTGGAGTTCTCGGTGTCGTCGGCTGTAGGATCGTTGCCGAATTTCCTGGAACAGATCACGGCGAAAACCACTTCGACGGTTCCATCGGGCGGCAGGTTCCGGAACGGTCCAGTGCTGAGAAGCACCGAGCGGTTGGAGGGCGCTTTCAGGCCGGGTAATTCCAGCGCGGAAAGGGGCACGCTCATCTTCTCATAGCGCTCCCTGTCGCTCTGCGGAGAGAAGTACACAGGATCCGTTGTGTTGCGGAATTGCCATGTGTTGAATATCGTGCGCGGACCCAAGGAATCGCCGCCCGAAGGGCGCGGTCCGAAATATTGCATAGGTGTGCTGCCCAGCAATGACAATCCTATGTATGTATCCGTGAATCCGGGATCGCCGTCCACGTCGAATTCGTACGCGGTCCTCATCGAGTCTATGTACCCGTTTCCGCCGCGGGAAAAGAATGCCGAGCCTCGCGGGGGGGATACGTTCGTGTTTCGCACGACCATGTCCATCCAGATGCCTGCGTAAATGCTGTCCAGCAGCTCGTTGCTACGGTTGCTTATCTTGTATCTCAGGATCACGAAATTCTCGGCGAACGAGAAATTCCACGCATAGGATTCAATGTCCACGACTACGCCCAAAGGACTTTCGTGCTGCGGTATCGTGGTCGTCGTGCCCGGAATCACCGTGTTTGAATCGGTGAATTCGGCCTTGAAATCCTGATGGCTGACGGCCTCCGTGCTGAAATGCCTTGAATCCGTGAGCGTGGATCTTTCCTGCGTCCGGGATTGCAAGCCGTTGGTGAATTCGAAGCCGGCGGCTACATCCCGCACCGAGCTGACATCGACGGCGCCGGTCGACACCGAAGGTCCTCTCCCGCCCCGATACGCGCCGATCCAGAGGCCGCCTTCGAAGATGTGCTCGATACCGGATCCGCTTGGATACTCGCAGTTCGGTTGCTGCGGCCATCTGTTGAAGCCGTGCCCGAGTGTACCGAAATTCGATATGGTCAGGCGGATGCTGCCGACGCTTGTGAATTTCGTTTCATCGTCATCCAACGTCTTCCTCAACGGTGCAGCGTCGTTCATCTGTTGAGCCGATGCCGACCCGCAGAGCAATATGACTACGGAAATAAGTAACCCCGCTCGAGCCCGGCGACGAGGTTGTGGTTCTGGAATCAAGATGAGTTTTGCGGGAAAGGGTGGAGCATCGACTACTGTTTCACACAAGGAAACTAGATCGCAACATGGAAAAAACCAAACCCACAGTATCTTTTTATAGAGATGGTGCAGGAAGCTCCAAATTCAACTGGGATTTATTACAGCCGAATATGCAGTTCCTGCATGATGTTTTAGCATGCCTAGTCATCCGTCTAACGCGGCTCATGTTTCTTTTAGCAGGATTAAGTCATTGAAAATACTATGGAATACTAGTAGGGTTCCGCTGTTATACCTAAAGCCACATATGATACATGACTTTGGCGTGAAAATTGAATGAAAACTACCGGTGTGAATTGAATGCCGCATGGCCTGGGAGGACCAAGGAATGAAAATATTGCAGAATGGCCAAATAATCGCTAATCGATATCGTTTGAAGAACCGCCTTCCCGACGGTTATCGAACACAGTTGTGGCGCGCCGCGGACGAGAGCACATCCGGCGCCGAGATGGTGTTGAAGTTCTTTGAGACCGAAAAGAAACTGGATTCTCAGATCGTCCTGCTCATAGCCAATGAATTTCTGTCCATTTCCATTCGGCATCAATATCTCCTGATGCCTGTCGCCACAATGTTCGAGGAGGATTCTCCGCTGATCGTGATGCCCTACATGTCGCGCGGATCGCTGGCCTCATTCAAGAATTTCGATTCCAGGAGGCCTGTCAGCGAAGCGCATCTTCTGAAACTCATGATGCGCCTCCTGTCGGTGTTGATGTTCCTGCACAAGAATTCGTTCATACATCAGGATATATCGCCTGAAAACATCCTTTTCGGCGAAACCGGCGGTGTTTTTCTTTCGGATTTCGGTGTGAGCAGAATTCTTCACAACATGGCCGGTCACGAAAAAGGCCCAAATCGGATTCTGCATCCCGCATATGCGTCTCCCGAGCGCTTTGTCTCGCAGCATGTCACGTGGCAGGATGATATTTTCGCAGTCGGCGCCGTGATGTTTGAGATCGTAACCGGTCTCCCTCCCTGGGACGGCGAAGGCGGCAAGGCTCTGCTCGAAGGTGCGATGCCGCCGGATCGCGTGTCGCTGGATTACTCCGACGAGTTCAATGATATTGTCCTTGCCTGCCTTGCCATGGATCCGGATGAACGTCCGCGGGCGAACCGGCTTGAAGAAATGCTGCATGAGTGCTTGAAACTGAATACAGGCAACAGGCTTAAAACCTCGTCGGACTCACTCGTTGTCGTTGAAACAGAGTCAAAACGCAATGGCAGCCGACAACCGCCGACCGTAACGCCTTATGCGGACACGATGATTGATAGCGCGAATCTCGCCGAGTCGGGAAATCGTGAAGCGAAGCTTGCGCCGGCGGGCAGCATCGAAAGCACAAGCGAAGAACAGTCGGTCGGTCCGGACGGGACGGAGGCGCGCGAGTCGCTCATGGAGGAAGGGGTGCTGCATTACGCGGCCGGGGACGACAATTCGGGCGCAACGTCCGGGGCGAACGCGAAGCCGAGCTCGCGGAAGATATCCGCTATTGCCGATCATACCATGCAATCTGAGGAAGTCGCATCCAGGGATCGTATTGCGGTTTTGAAGCAGGCGGCGGAGAGCGCGGAGCGCAAATCCGTGATTGAAGCAATGAAGGGAATACGCGATGAAAGCGAGAAACGGCTTAGAAACGCTCTGGAAGTCCGCTTGCGTGAGGAATTCGACACGAAACTATCGGGAGTTCTGGAGCAGGTGCGCCAGGCTGCGGAAATCCGCGTTCAGGAAGCCGAACAGCGTGTTGCAGGCCGGGTAGAGTCGCGAGCGAGAGAAATGATAAAGCAGCTCCAGCAGGAAGAGACGGAGAAGCGTCTGCGCATAGAAGCCGAGCACAGGGAACTTGTGGCGGCTCTGGAGATAACAAAAAAGGAAACAGAAAGGTTGACCGCCGACGCTTCGGCAAAATTGGCCGCCCGAGAAGAAGCCGACAGGCGGGCGAAAGAAGAAGCCGAGCGAGCCGCCCGATTGCATCAGGAACGTATGGCCCGGGAGGCGGCCGAACAATCGGCTCGCGCGGAACTCGAGCGGCGTGAACGCGCGGAAGCCGAAAGGAGAATGCGCGAAGAAGCCGAAAGGATTGCTCTTGCCGAGGCTCGGGCAAGGGATCGCGAGGAAAGCGAAAGATTGAAAAATGAAGAAATTGAAAAACTAGCCAGATTGGAGACGGAAAGACTGGCCGAGGATTTTGAGAGATCCGTCGCCGAAGAAGTTCAAAGACGTTATGAAGAAATCCGGATAAAATTGCTCGGTGAGGAGGAGGACAGGCGCAAGAAGGAGGAATGCGAAAGGAATGAAGCGATGCGCACTTTGCTGACAATAAGGGCGCAGGAGTTGAAAGCATTTTCGGATTCCTTGGAAGACAGAATCTGCTCCGGCATCGTTTCGCTTATTAGATCCGAACTGGATGCCATTGCGAGTATGCTGAACCGGTGGACATCGGAATCCTCCTTCATCGCGTCCGGAACTCACGACGAGAGTGAGGATCATAGTATTCGCAAGGCTTCGCTCGAGTAGTATGCATTACATTAAATGTATCTGGTAATGCATTTATCTGCAATCGATTACATGAGGATTCTTCTTATTGCTACAACATGAAATATTTGCAATAAATTAAAATAACCATTATCAATTCATCGTCATAGGGGATATGTTATCACAGGTTTGAGGGCTAACCAATTTTGTAACGGTATATCATGTTTGAAGTAAAATCCGGCACTCTGTTTGCAAACAGATATCGACTCGCCAGGAAGCTGCCTCGAGGACTGGGCACTCAGGTATGGAGAGCCGAGGACACTCGGAAACCGCCGTCCGTCTATGCGCTGAAGATATTTGAGTCGGACAAGGAGTTGGATCCGGTAATTGTTCAACTGCTGACAAATGAATTCCTGTCCATGACTTTCCGGCATCAGAATCTTCTGATGCCGGTCAGCTTCTCGGTTTCGGGAAGGGCGCCCTATCTGCTTCTGCCGTTCATGGAGCGCGGCTCGATGCGCTCGGCCATCGAAGCGGACCGGGATGCAAAGCCGTTCTCCGAGGAGGAGATTGTACGGCATCTTTCTCACATAGCAGCGGGCGCCGCCTTTCTTCACAAGAACAGCTTCGTTCATCAGGATATTGCAGCCGAGAATATCCTTTTTCATAACGAAGGTTACCCTGTGCTCAGCGACTTCGGTATCAGCCGCATACTGCACAATACCGTAGGACACGATTTCGGACCTAACCGCATCCTGCACGAAGCATACGCGTCCCCCGAACGCTTCGTGTCGAGATCCGCGAATCCGCCTGACGACATATTCTCGATTGGCGTGTTGCTTTACGAATTGGCCATGGGTGAAACACCGTGGGAAGGGGCGGGCGGCAAGGCTCTTCTCGTGGAGCATCCGCCTCAGTTGCGTTTCGACGAAGATATCAGCGACCAGTTTCAGGAACTCGTGTTCAGGTGCCTGTCCCTGAATCCGGAGCATCGTCCCACGGCGGTGGAACTTGATAAATGGGCTCAAGCGTATTCCCCGTGCACAAAAAAACAGATACGGGAAAATCGGGCGGAGCGGAAAAAAAAAGAAGCGGAGGAGGAAAAGGAAAAGCAATTGCGGCTCGATGCCGCCCGTGTGAGGGAAGAAACCCAGCGGAAAGCCAGAGAAGAAGCCGAGAGAAAAATTCTCGAGGCCACACAGAAAAGAGCTGTTAAAGGCAAAGCTCACAAGACTGCGGATGATTACCTCTCCTCTTCGAAATTATCTTCGCAGGAGGCAAAGGAAGCCGATGATTCCGCGCGCGAGGATGAGCGGAAGGCGCGCGAAGAAGCCGAACGCCTGGCAGTACACGAGCAGGAAAAACTTTTAAGGGAAAAGGCTGAACTGGAATCCAAACGTGAAATTGAACGTCTGAAACGGGAAGCCGCCGCGGAGAAAAAAGCCAGGGAGCAGGCCGAGCGCCGGGCGCGCGAGGAATCTGAACAGCTTCAGCGCAGAAGAGAAGCGGAAGCCGCCGCAAGACAGGAAGCGGAGAAAAAAGCGCGTGAAGATGCCGAACGACTGGCCAGACGCGAGGCGGAATTGATCGAACGTGAAGAAGCCGAACGTAAAGCCAGAGCGGAAGCCGAGAGGGCGCGCGAAGCGGCGGAGCGGGCTGCGAGAGAAGAGATCGAACGTCTGAAAAGCGAAGCGGCTGCGGAACGCCGCGCAAGGGAAGAGTCTGAACGGCGCGCGCGCGAAGAAACAGAACGCCTGGCTCGTGAAGAAGCCGCGCGCAGAGACCGTGAGGAAGCCGAGCGCGAGGCGCGCGCCAGGGAGGAGCAGCTGCGCCGCGAAGAAATGCAGGCCGGGGCCCGCGCCGAAACGGAAACCAGATTGCGCGCCGAGATGGAGGCGACGCTCAAACGGCAACTCGATGAGATTGTGCAGGGCGAATTGGAGCAGATCCGGATGGAGACTGAAAGAAAGCTTCTCGAAGCTGAACGCGTCGCGATGGAACGCGCCGAAAGAGAAGCTCGTGAGGAGATCGAACGTCTGCGCCGGATTGCGGAAACAGAACGCAAAGTTCGTGAAGAAGCCGAGCACCGTGCGCGTGAGGAAGCCGAGCACCGTGCGCGTGAGGAAGCCGAGCGCCATGCCCGTGAGGAAGCCGAGCGACAGGCGCGTGAGGAAGCCGAACGACAGGCGCGTGAGGAAGCCGAGCGACAGGCGCGTGAGGACGCCGAGCGACAGGCGCGTGAGGACGCCGAGCGACAGGCGCGTGAGGAAGCCGAGCGACAGGCGCGTGAGGACGCCGAACGTCAGGCGCGTGAGGAAGCCGAGCGCATAGCTCGTGAGGAAGCCGAACGCATAGCTCGTGAGGAAGCCGGGCGCCATGCACGTGAGGAAGCTGAACGCATAGCTCGTGAGGAAGCCGAACGTAAAGATCGTAAAGAAGCCGAGCGCCGTGCCCGTGAGGAAGCTGAACGCATAGCTCGTGAGGAAGCCGAGCGCCGTGCCCGTGAGGAAGCTGAACGCATAGCTCGTGAGGAAGCCGAACGACAGGCGCGTGAGGAAGCCGAGCGCATAGCTCGTGAGGAAGCCGAACGTAAAGATCGTAAAGAAGCCGAGCGCCGTGCCCGTGAGGAAGCTGAACG
>CAYLZD010000001.1:0-183070 GCA_964388275.1 uncultured Chromatiales bacterium | reverse complement strand
CGTGAGGAAGCCGAGCGTAAAGTTCGTGAAGAAGCCGAACGACAGGCGCGTGAGGAAGCCGAGCGTAAAGTTCGTGAAGAAGCCGAACGACAGGCGCGTGAGGAAGCCGAGCGTAAAGTTCGTGAAGAAGCCGAACGACAGGCGCGTGAAGAAGCCGAACGTAAAGTTCGTGAAGAAGCCGAGCGACAGGCCCGTGAGGAAGCCGAGCGCCGTGCCCGTGAGGAAGCTGAACGCATAGCTCGTGAGGAAGCCGAACGACAGGCGCGTGAGGAAGCCGAGCGTAAAGATCGTGAAGAAGCCGAACGCAAAGTTCGTGAGGAAGCCGAGCGACAGGCGCGTGAGGAAGCCGAACGTAAAGTTCGTGAAGAAACCGACCGCCGCGCGCGTGAAGAAGCCGAGCGCTTGACTCGTGAGCAGGCGGTGAAGCTTGAAAAACTTCAGATTGAGCTCCGTCGGCAGATTGCCGAAAAGGCCACGTTTGAGGATATGCAGAGGAAACTGGGAGAGGAACTCTCCCGCCTGGAAAGAGAAGAGAAAGAACGCAGAATTCGCGAAGAAGAACTGAACAGACGTAGGGCGGCGGAGGAGGAGAAACGACGGCTGGCTTCCGAAAGGCAATTGCGCGAAGAAATCGAGCAGTCCATTCGAGATGAACTCGAACGCCGCTTCCGCTCGGAGATGGAGCGCGTGAAAACCGAGGCCGAGGAGAAAGTTCTGCAGGAGGCGGATCGTGCTGCGCGCCGTCAGGCGGAATTGCTTGCGAACGAACATCTCGAAAAACTTCGCAGGGAAGCGGAGGAAAAACACCGTATCGAAGAAGAGGAGCGCAGAACCAGGGAGGCGATCGAAAGGGAAGCGCGCGAAAAGGAAATGCGCCTTCAGCTCGAGGAAACCGAGAGGAAATTGCGTTCGGAACTCGAACAAGCTTTGGCCCTCGCCGGTTCGTCGAAAGACGAGATACCCGGCTTTGACGGGAATGGTGCCGTGCATGGCGCCGCCGTGGGCGAGCGGCCGGCCGATGCTTCGGATGAACATGCCCAAGAGGCGATTTCACATGCTGAAGCCGTGGATATGCTTATCCGCGAATCCTGCGCTGAAACTTCAGCCGGCGTTTCATTTGATCCATCTTCAATAACCCCGGCTGTTTCGGACGCTGAGTGTGCCTCCGTCGAAAATCACCCGGACGGGGGAGAGCGTGAAACGCTCCTGTCAGACCGGGACGGCTTCGATCCGGCTATAGCGAAGATTCTCGATTCCTTCCAGGAACAACTCGCCACGGCCCCCGTGGCGGTGAGAGAGGCGGCGGTTGCTCCGGTTCCCGGCAAAACGGATTCGAGTATCGGCGCTGCAGGATTCCCCGCAGCGGTAACATCGCGGAGATGGCCGCAGGATTCCTGCAACGACGAAGCTGTCACGAACGGCGCGCACGGGAAAAAGAATCATCCTGTTCCTCCGTCGGATTTCTCAAATCATTATTATTCAAACACCTGGAAAACCGGAATCAGGGTAGGCCTGGCCGTAGTCATAATCAGCCTGATTGCGCTGATCCTTTTCAACAATCGCGGCAACTTCGCCTCCGGCGGCGGTGAACTTCGAATCCGCTGTGCTCCGGAACAGGTGCGGCTGTTTCAAGATCTCGTGAAAGCCTGGCTGGAGAAAGACGGCGCTGCTTCCGTGAAAGAAGCCTCGTCCGGCGGCACGGTCACTGTCTCCGCCGACATGGGAGGGGATTCGGCAAGAACTATCGAAATCGAGAGCAGCCGCATCGACCGCGTGTTTGCGGGGCAGTCCGCCGGCAAAACCGACCTTATTGCCGCGACCGGGCTGGTGCAGGCGGACGAAGCATTTCTGCATGAGCATCCCGATCTTTATCAGGGCGAGCATGTCTTAGCGGTAGACGGAATCTGCGTTCTCGTTAACTCGAAGAATCCGTTGCGATCGATGAGCACCGCCAATCTAAGGGCTGTCATTTCCGGAGCCGTCGGCGACTGGTCTGCCCTGAAATTGCCGAAGCACAGGATCGCCCTCGTTCTGCCTGCCGAGTCCGGATTGAGCGGCCTGATGCTCAGGCAGGTTCTGCCGGTAGGAAACGGGGGGCCGTCGGGCGCTGAAGTGCTCAATGACGACAGCAGCATCGCAGCCGCTGTCGTCAGGAATCCTCATGCGCTCGGATTTGTGCGCCGGTCGGCGCTTCCGCGACGCCGGAGCGCGCCGCCGGCAGGCGCGGCTTTTCTCTCCATCGGAGATCCCGATAACCTGATGTTTGCTCCCACTGAGGACGCTCTATCCCTTGAGACTTACCCGCTCACGGCACGGTGCATGCTATATGCGCTTCCTTCCGCGGATAGCAGATACACCGCCGATTTCCTCCGCTTCGTCACCGGCAACGAGGGACAGGAAATCGTCAACACGCACGGCTTCGCGGATCAGCGTCCGAGATTGCTCGCGAACGCGCCGGCGCCCCCGGATCTGAGACGGCTTTCCCTGCTGCCCGCTGGATCCAAACGCTTCGCTTGTGATATCCGCCTCCGGAAAGGCACTTCCGAGACAGATCCGCGCGGTCGCGACGATATTAAAAGAATTGCGGAATTCGTCCGGGCCAGGTTCGGCGCCGCAGCCCGGTTGACAGTGCTCGGATATTCAGACCGCATGGGCGCAGCCGGTTCCGAGGAACTTGCGTCGCTTACACAGGCTCGCAAGGTAGCCGAACTTCTCAGACAGGCAGGCATCTCGGCAGTGCGGGCGCATGCTCTGGGAGCGTCGAAACCTATTGCTTCAGACAACCTCGATGAAGGCAGGAATCGCAACCGGCGTGTGGAAATCTGGATAAGCCCGTAGCGGAGGAGTTGCCGTCAGAGAGACGGAACTCGGCGCGGCCGATGACGCGCTTGCGCACTTTCGTCGATAAAAAGAAGAGCCGCGTCCTTTCCGACGCGGCTCTCTGATATTGTTCCCTGCGCAGTGTCAGACCACGCCCTGTGCCATCATGGCGTCGGCGACTTTCACGAAACCTGCGATATTGGCGCCGTTGACGTAATTTCCCGGTGTTCCGTACCTTTCAGCCGCGTCGAGGCAGGACTTGTGTATGTTGACCATGATATTGTGGAGATGGCGGTCGACTTCCTCTCGCGACCAGCTCATCCTGATCGAATTCTGAGTCATTTCCAAACCTGAAGTCGCCACGCCGCCGGCGTTGGCCGCTTTTGCCGGACCGTAGAGAATTCCGGAATCGAGCAGCACGGTCGCTGCTTCCGGTGTTGAAGGCATGTTCGCTCCCTCTGTCACGCAAACGCAGCCGTTGGCGACGAGCGCTTTCGCATCCGCTTCATCGAGTTCGTTCTGCGTCGCACAGGGGAGAGCGATGTCGCATTTGACTTCCCACGGGCGCTTGCCTGCGTGGAATTCCGCACCGAAGCGCTCGGCGTAAGGTTGCACGATGTCCTGATTCGAGGCGCGCAGCTCGAGCAAGTACTCGATCTTTTCGCCTGAAACACCGGCAGGGTCGAAAACGTAACCATCGGGTCCGGAAATGGTAACGACTTTGGCGCCCAATTCGTTGGCCTTGGTGGCCGCCCCCCACGCGACGTTGCCGAAACCGGATATGGCAACCTGTTTCCCCTCGAACGACTGTCCGCGCGTTTTCAGCATTTCGTTGGCGAAATAAACCACGCCGAAACCAGTGGCTTCGGGGCGGATGAGACTGCCGCCCCACGCGAGCCCCTTGCCCGTCAGGACGCCTTCATAGACGTTGCGTATGCGCTTGTACTGGCCGAACATGAATCCGATCTCCTGGCCGCCAACGCCGATATCACCTGCGGGCACATCCGTGTTCGCCCCGATGTGACGGTACAATTCCGTCATGAATGATTGGCAGAATCGCATAATTTCATTGCGGGACTTGAATTTCGGATCAAAATCCGAGCCGCCCTTTCCTCCACCCATCGGCAGCGTGGTGAGGCTGTTCTTGAAAATCTGCTCGAAACCGAGAAACTTCAGGATACTCAAGGTGACGCTGGGATGGAAACGCAATCCGCCCTTGTACGGACCGATTGCACTGTTGAACTCGATACGATAGCCGCGGTTGACTCGGACATCGCCGTTGTCGGCGAGCCACGGGACACGAAAAGTAACGATTCGCTCGGGTTCAACTATGCGTTCGACGATCTTTGCCTTGAGGTACTCGGGATGACGCTCCAAGACCGGCACGAGAGACTCGACGACCTCTTGCACTGCCTGATGAAACTCGGACTCATTGGGATTTTTCGCTTTGACTTCGGCCATGAAGTCACTGACGAAGGAAGACATGGATAACCTTGATGGTTGTGATTGGAAACTACGGTATGTGATGTCCACATACCTGTCTCCAAAATTACCCATAAGTGCATGGATAAGCAAGGATAGAATCGTGAATATCTTCGCAATATCCTTTCGGGCTGCATAAATCCTATAAATTCAGACTGTATCGAGGTACAAAGGATCGGCGATTCAGCGTCTGCGCGCGCCGCCTGCGCCCCTCGATCCGGGTTCGTTCGTAAAGCAAAAATCCGCGAAAAATTGGAATTTCAAGTTTCGGTTATTTACTTTTCGCATCACGATTACGAAAAATGGAGTAATACCCATGCTGCGAATAACATACTTCAGCCATTCATCTTTCCTGTTGGACGACGGCGGTAACAAAGTGCTCATCGATCCGTTCTTTACCGGCAATCCGACAGCCCCGGTCGCCGTCGCTGACGTCAAAGCCGGTTTTATAATTCTGACTCACGGTCATGGCGACCACATCGGGGACGCCATGACAATAGCGCGGAGAGACAACGCTCTGATCATTGCGGTGAACGAACTTGCAAACTATGCTGCCGAAAAGGGTTGTCGCGCGCATAATATGCATATCGGCGGTGCATTCGAGTTTCCCTTCGGACGCCTGAAATTCACGATTGCGCATCACGGATCCGCCGCCCCGGACGGCAGATATATGGGCGAAGCGGCCGGCGCGGTCATCACTATGGGCGGGAAAACCGTGTATCACACCGGAGATACAGGTCTGTTTCTAGACATGAAACTCATCGGCGAGAGGGATTCGATCGACTGCATGATGCTGCCGATCGGTGACAATTTCACTATGGGCATAGATGATGCCCTGTACGCGGTGGATCTCGTGCGCCCTTCGCTCGCGATACCCATGCATTACAACACATTTCCCGTGATCAAGGCGGATCCGCATTCTTTCGTTTCCCAGGCGGAAGCGAAAGGGCGCTCGGCCCAGGCGCTCAAATACGGTGAGACGATCGAACTTTGACGATGGTGGAGTGCGCCGCCCAAGCGGCCGCGTTCAGCGCCCGACCAGCTTGTCGCAGCGTTTGTTTTTCTTGCCGTCTATCGGCATTTTTAAGTTTTCCCTTCGGGGAAAAGAAGAATCGACAGGCAAACCATGCCTCAAATAAACCATAAAACGCTGCCGGCATGAGGGAATTGTTTCTGATTTCCGTAATCGCTGTGATTGTCGCCACCCTCGGTGCTTGTTCCGATCGCAATGATTCCTTGTCCGAATTCACGAGCGTTGCCCGGGATTATGAGAGGCTTCTGCTTCGGATATCGGCGAAACAACACGAGGCAAAGGATCTATCAGACGCGTACAATCAATCGGCGCAGAAGAATCGCCGATGTCTCCTCGACTTCACGAATGAAGACGCGGCGGAGGACAATACGAACCGAGTCATGAGCCTGCTCGACACGGAGACCGACGAATCGCTGAAGACCATTCTTACCGATATCGGCACCAGACTCGCTGAGCTCAACGCCCTGCGTGAAAACGCCAGGGATTGCGCCGCTTCGCTTCCGCCTGCGAGACGTGTCAGGAAAGGTGACAACCACTACCGAATCTGCATGTCGTATCTACGGGAAGATTGCGGCCTCCCAAAGAGGACCGCGGATTCCATCATCGCAAGTATCGAACTTTCCTGTCATCTGCTGGAAGGGCAGGACGTCTGGCTTCTCTACGACAACGGCGCCTTCGCGACATTCGTAACGAAGGGCGAATCCCCGGTTTTTCCGGCGGCGGCGCGCGGTGTGGTGAAGCTCGCCGCCGTGCGGCGCGATGCGGCCGGCGCGGCGGAAGAAGCCTTCGAACAAGTTCTTGACAGTCTCCGTTACGACGAAGACGTAATCCGTTCCGCATTTCACTCTCTCACGCGCTGAAGCGGATGGAATGCGACCGGCCGACGACAGACCGGCAGCGCCCGCGCTCTACCGCATGATGATCAAACCAAGGACCGGCGCGCCTTGCGGGTCACGGATTATGCATGGCTGAAATCTCTCTGATAATCTCGGTATACAACCGTCCCGACGCGCTTGCTCTCATTCTGCTGGCTTGCGAGAGGCAGTCGTTTCAGGATTTCGAGATTATAGTCGCCGATGACGGATCCGGACCAGGTGTCGCCGGCGTCCTGGAACAGGCGGACGTCAAGCGATTCCGCGCCCTGCGCCATGTACGCCAGGAGGATCTCGGCTGGCGGAAGAACCGAATACTGAACAGCGCCGTGCGGATCGCTGAAAGCGACTATCTGGTATTCATTGACGGAGATTGTGTGCCTCATCACAGGTTTCTCGAGGATCACTGGCGCGCGCGGGCGCCGCGCGTCCTGCTCTGCGGGAGAAGGGTGGAATTGAGCGAGGACTGGACTCGCGCTTTCACGCCGGAGCAAGTGCGCAGCGGACATTATCAGCGGATCGGTCTGAAGGGTTGGGTGGACGCCGCCAGGGGAAGCGCTTTGAGAGTGGAAGACGGCATCAGATTTCCCTCGCGTCTGATCCCGCGCCTCCTCCACAAGCGGGACCGGGGCATGCTCGGCAGCAACTTCTCTTTGCATGGATCGGACTTATGGGAGGTGAACGGATTCGACGAAGAGTACAAAGGCCCTGGTTGCGGCGAGGATTCCGATCTGCAGTATCGGCTCCAGCTTTCAGGCGTGCAGTGCCGCTCGCTCAGGCATCGCGCCATACAGTATCATTTGTGGCATCCCCGGACGGAACCGGCGCGATCGTGCATACAACGGTTGCAGGAAGTCCGCCGGCGGGCTGAATCCCGCTGCACTTTCGGACTGGCCGATTTGACCGGGGAAGCCTCGACGCATCGAGTTTCCGCGCCTGCGATTGACGGGCGGGAAGCCGGAATCAGGAAATCAACTTGAAAACCGTACTCCGCATAGTCCGCTACATCAAGCCGTACAAGAAATACCTTTCTCTCGCCTCGGCCTTCATGTTCCTGTTCGTCATATTCAATATGGCGACCGTGGTCCTGATAATCCCGTTCATCAACGTGCTCTTCGACAGAACGCCGCCGGCCCTCAAGATAATGCCGCCGCTGACACTGGACACCTTCAAGGAATGGGCCCTGACCGGGATCAACAACATGCTCGCTTCGGTCGAACCCGCCACTGCGCTGCAGGTCCTCTGCGTTTTGATCGTCGTCAGTTTCGCTCTCAAGAACATTTTCCATTACCTGCAGGGCTACTTCATGGCCCCTGCGCAGCACGGGATTATCCGGGACCTGCGCAGACAACTTTTCGACCACCTGACCGGTTTGTCTCTCGGCTATTTCTCCGAGGAGCGGAAGGCCGCCCTGATGTCCCGCATCGTCCACGATGTCAAACTGGTGAATGATTCCGCGATAGCCGTGGTCAACAGCGTGTTCAGGGATCCTCCCCAGATCCTGACCTACACGATCATCCTGCTATTAATCGATTGGCAGCTCACCCTGCTGGTGGTTTTCCTGCTTCCGCTGACGGGAATATTTCTGGCGAAGGTGGCGGAAAAACTGCGGAAGGAAAGCGGGCGCCTGCAGTCGGCGATGGCCGAAATAACCGCGGTGTTGGATGAAGCGCTGTCGAACATGCGAATCATCAAGGCGTTCGGCGCCGAGAAAATGGAATCCGAACGTTTCGGTTTTCACAATGAGAGTTATTTCCGGACCTTCGTCGGCATCATGCGGCGCAGCGAAATGACTGCACCCATCACCGAAGTGACCAGCGTGCTGGTCGTTGTGATAATTCTGCTCTTCCTCGGCGAGTCCATCTTGAGCGGACGGAGTTCCATGTCCAGCGGCGTCTTCGTGGCTTATATCTTTGCGATGCTGCAGATGATGCAGCCGCTGAAATTCTTCGGACAGATGATCAGCCACCTCGGACAGGGCCTTGCCGGCGCCCAGCGGGTCTTCGAAGTGCTCGACATACCTCCGCGCATTTTCGACGCCCCCGGAGCGACCGGCGTCGCCGGTTTCCACCGCGGAATCGAGTATCGCAATGTGAGCTTCCGTTACGATACCGGCGATATCGTGCTGCACGATGTGTCGTTGAAAATCGACGCCGGCCACGCGGTAGCCGTGGTCGGTCCGAGCGGCGCAGGCAAGAGCACACTCGTCGACCTTTTGCCCCGCTTCTACGACGTCACCGCCGGCGGCATTTTTATAGACGGCAAGGATGTCCGCGAAATCACCGTGGAATCCCTGCGGTCGTTGATGGGCATAGTCACGCAGGAGACTTTCCTGTTCAATACCACCATCAGGGAAAATATCGCATACGGGAGTCCGCGCGCCACAGATGCCGAAATAGAGGAGGCGGCCAGAGCCGCCAACGCCCATTCCTTCATACTCGAGACGCCGCTCGGATACGGCACGGTTATCGGCGACAGGGGCGTGAAACTTTCCGGCGGTCAGCGCCAGCGCCTTTCCATCGCCCGCGCCATACTGAGGAATCCTCCGATACTCATTCTGGATGAGGCGACCTCTTCGCTGGACACCGAATCGGAGCAGCTTGTCCAGGAAGCTATAGTGCGCTTGATGGAGGGGAGAACATCGATAGTGATAGCCCACCGTCTTTCGACGGTGCAGCGGGCCGACATGATATACGTGCTCGAACGCGGGAAAGTCGTCGAAGCGGGCGCCCACTCCGAGCTGATATCCGCCGACGGGGGGCTGTACCGGCGTCTTTACAACCTGCAGTTCTCGATATGACGATACCATGACGGATTCCCGGATCCCGAACATCGAATCCATCGGCGCGGCGCGGCGGCGCATGGATCCATTCCTGAAGGCCTTCACCGCCGCCGTGATCGCGCAGATCCTCGGACTCTTCTTTTCCATCGCCCTTTCGTCAGTCGCATTCGCTTTCGCCTGCTTGCTGTTCCTCTACCTCGGCGTCAGCGGAAAAGCCGGCGTGTTCCGGCGCAGCGGTCTCGAGGTAGTGTTCGTTCCATACCTTCTATCTGTTCTCGCCATGTGCATTTTCGCCGTGTATCCCGGCGAAGCGTTTTCCAACTCGCGCCGGGTGCTCCTGATGGCGGTCGTCTTCTTCATACCCGCGGCATTTCCCGGTGAAAAAGCTCTCGGTCGCTTCATCGTTTCCATCGCCGCCGCGGCCGCGTTCCAGTCGATAGGCGATATAGTGGTCTACTATTCGCAATCGTTCGAGCGCCTCGGTTACTTCCAGCACTATATGACTTCGGCGGGAATGAAGATGATGGCCCTGCTGATCGCGTTGCCGCTGGTTTTCAGGAAAGAGGAGGCGCCGGCGGCGCGAGCGATAACCGCTGCCGCGGTCGTGGTGATCCTTTACGCGCTGCTGCTCACACAGACCCGGAGCAGCTGGCTCGGTTTCACGGGAGCCGCGATTTTCATGGGCGTGGTGGCGCACCGGTCTCTGCTGGCCGCCGTGCCGGTCCTGCTGCTGCTCTTCGCGCTGCTCGCTCCCGATTCATTCCAGGAGCGCGCCGAGCGCATGTTTTCCACTGCCGAAACCGATACTACATCCGTCGTGCGCAGCAATCAAAGCCGCGTGCGCATGTGGAAAACCGGTTGGAGCATGTTTCTTGACAGGCCCGTGTTCGGAGTCGGCGACGGGGACGTGGGACGGATATACAGACGATACGTGCCGGATGCGGGCCGTGACGAAGGGGGACATCTGCACAGTACCTATGTTCATGTGCTGGCTTCACACGGAATCGTCGGCTTTCTGTCGGTCATGTTGCTCTTCGCTGCGCTCTGGCGCCTCATGTGGCGATCCTTCCGCGCCGCGCGCGGGACGCTGTCGTCAGCGGCGGCGCTCGGGGCTCTCGCCGCGTTCATCGCTTTCCTGATAAACGGCTTTGCCGAGTACAATTTCGGCGATCACGAGATACTTGTGCTGCTGTGGACCTGCGCCGGTATCGCCGTCAGCGCAGGGCGGAAACGGAATGCCCCCGGTACGACCGGAGATGACGTCCCGGCCGTCGAGCAAGGCGCAATTGACAGCGCGCCGCATTTCGAACCTTGGCTCCCGTTGTCCGTGATAATCATCACCCGGAATGAGGAGCATAATATAGCAGCCTGTCTCGACAGCGTGGCCGGCGTCGGCGACATAGTAATCGTAGACGCCGCTAGCACTGACGCCACCGTAGAAATTGCGCGTGCTCGCGGCGCCAGGGTCTTTGTGGAAGAATGGCTCGGATTCGCTGCGGCCAAGACGCTGGCTCTCGGGCATACGCGAAACGAATGGGTGCTCTGGCTGGACGCTGACGAGCGCGTTACGCCGGAACTCGCGGAGGAAATCCGGTCCGTGCTGACGAGCAGTCCTTCCGCCGCGGCCTTCCGGATGGCACGAAGAGCTTATTTCCTTGGCAAGTGGATTCGGCACTGCGGCTGGTATCCAGGATATGTCACTCGGCTGTTCAGAAAATCACGAGCGCGTTTCAACGACGCTCTGGTGCACGAGGAACTCGAGACTGAAGGCGAGGTGGTCGATCTTCAGCATGACCTCCTTCACTTTACGGATAGAGATCTCGATCACTATTTCTCCAAACTCAACCGTTACACAACTCTTGCAGCGCAGGATATGGCCTCCGCCGGCAAAGGCGCGTCCTTCGCTGATGTGATTTTGCGCCCGTGGGCAGTATTTTTCAAAATGTACGTGCTGAAGGCGGGATTTCTTGACGGACGCCATGGCTACCTTCTCTGCCGCCTCTCAGCGTCCTACGTTCTGGCAAAGTACGCGAAACTATGGAGCGTGAAGAGTGATCGGAAGTGACGGCGGATGAGCGGGATGAAAAAAAAGAAGCCGGGTCCGGCTGAAACGGCGGACTTGCCTGATGCCGGAAGGACGGCCAGAGGTGATATGAAATACGATTCGGATTATCCCGAATACTGCGATTATTCATGTCCGTATGCCGGATTCGCCGACCCCGCCGCGGTTGGCGCCTGCAGGCGCGACGTGGGAGTCTGGTGCGAGGCCGCAGGGCGGCACAACAACAAGCATACGCGCTGTATCATGCGATGAGCAGTCTCAGCATAAAAATCGGCTTCGGCTACCTCGTCATCGTCGGCATAGGGATCATCACGGCGCTGGTCGTGTTGCTGAATGTTCAATCCCTGAGGGATGAAGCGGACAAGATATACCGGGACAGATATCACGGCCTCCTGGCCGCGGAGAATCTGCTCAAAGCCCTGCAGCTGCAGGAGAGCGCACAGATGGAGATGCTCGTGCAGGACGTGGACGTGGCTCGGATGACTTTCAACGAACATCGAGATATGTTCCTCGAGTGGTATCAGAAAGCGCAGGCGCAGGCGGGCGACAGCGCGGTAAGACGTTCGCTGGACACGCTGTTGCTCACTTACAAGCGCTTTCTCGTCCTGACGGACAGCATACAGTCCATGATAGAGCAGGGAGCGCCGGGATCGCTGCTCCGCGACTTCCAGTTTCAGATCATCCGGCCGGTAACCGAAGCGCAGAAGGCGAGGGGATTCCAGATTCTCGACCTCAACCAGTCGGGCATACTCCGGGCCAATGAAGAGGCCCAGAAGAGCGCCCGCACATCCGCGCTGGTCATCATAGCCGCCACCCTCCTGAATATCGGACTGGGCGTGATCGCAAGCATTACTTTCACGCGGCGCATCGTGAGACCAGTCAAGGCGCTTACAGGCACGGTCAGCGGCATTGGGCGCGGTCAGCTTGACAGGAAGATCGACATTCTTACGGACGACGAACTCGGAGCCCTCGGCACGGAGTTCAACAAGATGACCGAACGCCTTCGGGCCTACGAGGAGATGAACGTCCAGAACATAATCGCGGAGAAGAACAGGTCCCAGGCCATCATTGCCAGCATCTCGGATCCCGTTATCGTTACCGATTCGAACGATCGGCTGCTGATGATCAACGAAGCGGCACGCGCTCTCGCGCCGATCGCGGCCGGAATGCAGGATCCGGATGGACGCCGTCCCGACGAGATATTCACCGATGAAAAGTGGCCGGCCGCCCTGTGCTCGGATACCATGGACGATGAAGCGGCGTCACAGGATACGGTGATAGAAGTACGCCGCGACGACTCGACCATGTATTTCCGGCCCCGGAGGCGGGTAATAAAGGACGATCGAGGCCTTCGTGTCGGCGTTGTCACGCTGTTTCAGGATGTCACCCGCTTCAAGCTGCTCGAAACCATGAAATCGGATTTCCTGGCCGCCGTCTCTCACGAATTCCGCACGCCCCTGACGTCGATAACGATGTCGGTGGACATATTGCTGCAGCGCATGGTCGGCGAGTTGAACGACGAGCAGCGCGATTTGCTCGAAGGCGCCGGTCGCGATTGCGCGCGGCTGAAAAAACTGGTGGAGGAACTTCTCGCGCTGTCTCGGCTGGAGTCCGTGCGCGGCGGCGTCGGCGAGGAACTCGTGGACGTGGCCCGGGTCATCGAGGAATCCCTGCTGACCATCGAACTTCCAATCAGGGAAAAGCGCCTGCTGTTGAGCCGTCATGTGGCCGAAGGCATTCCGCCTGTCAGGGGGAACTTCCAGCAGCTCTGCTGGGTGATAGTGAATCTGGCCGGCAACGCCGTGCGCTACACTCCGGAAGGCGGCGGCATCGGCATATCGGCGCGGCTGGATGCCGGGAAATTGCTGGTCGAAATTTCGGATACCGGAAGAGGCATTCCAGCCGACAAGCTGGAAGAAATTTTCGAACCCTTCGTCCAGCACAAGGTCGCGGGAGACGACATGCCCGGCAGCGTCGGGCTCGGACTCGCCATCGCCCGGCGGGTGGTGGAAAACCACGGCGGAGAGATACGCGTCGAAAGCCGCCTGGGAGAGGGGAGCGTATTTCGTTTCTGGTTGCCGCTTATGGAGGCCTGATGCAAGGGTCCGGTGCATATGTGCTGGTCGTCGACGACGAAACCAACATTTTAAAGACCATCGGGATCTGTTTAGAGAATATCGGCTTCCGCGCTCGGCTGATTTCCCGGCCCCTGGAAGCTCTGCAAGCGATTCGTGAAGATGTTTTCGATCTCGCCCTGCTCGACTTGAAAATGTCGCCCATCGACGGAATGCAACTGCTCGATGAAATCCGCATGGTTTCGCCTGCGACAACCGTGGCTGTGATCACGGCTCACGGCTCGATCCAGAGCGCGATAGAAGCCGTGCGAAAGGGCGCATACCATTATATGCAGAAACCTTTCGATGCCAGCGAACTGCAGACTTTCGTACAGAAAATGTGGGAACATCACCGTCTGACCGTGGAGGTCAAGGACCTGCGCAGACGCCTCGATGAACTGCAGGCGAGCGGCGATGTGGTTACCAGGAGCGCATCCATGCGCGAACAGATGGATCTCGCAGCCCGGCTCGCCGACAGCGCCATGAGCGTGCTTATTGAGGGCGAGAGCGGCACCGGCAAGGAAGTGGTGGCGAGATTCATACACAAGCGCAGCGCGCGGGCCGATAAACCCTTCGTAACGGTCAACTGCGCCGCCTTGCCGGAACAACTCCTCGAAAGCGAACTCTTCGGACATGTGAAAGGGGCGTTCACCGGAGCGTTGCGCGACCGGGCGGGCCGCTTCGAAGCCGCCGAAGGCGGCACGATATTTCTCGATGAGATCGCGGAAATTCCACCGCCCACACAAGTAAAACTTCTTCGCGTGCTGCAGAACAGGGAATACGAACCGGTGGGCACAAACCGGACTCGAATAGCCGATGTTCGCGTGATCGCCGCCACCAACCGCAAACTCGACGAAGCGCTGCTTGACGGAAGCATAAGGGAGGATCTGTTCTACAGATTGAACGCGGTCCGGATCAAACTCCCGCCGCTGCGCGAAAGGCCTGAAGACATTCCTCTCCTCGTACAGCATTTTCTCGGCCGCTTTTCACACGGAAACCGGCCGGATATCAGTGATGAAGCTCTGGAAGTACTTCAGCGCTATGATTGGAAGGGCAACGTGCGGGAACTCGAGCACGCGATCGAAAGAGCCGTCCTACTCGCCGGGGAGAAGAAAATAGAACTCGAGCACATGCCGGACGAAATCAGAGCTTCCGACTCAAGAATATCCGCGCTTTCTCTCGAGGAGATGGAAAAACAGCATATACGGCGTGTTCTGAAATCAGCCGCCGATTACGAGGAAGCCGCGAGAATCCTCGGAATCGATACGGCTACTCTTTGGAGAAAACGGAAAAAATTCGGTCTCTGACTCGATTGAGGACGTCACATTTTTCGAGATGCGGCAAAGCCCTCCTTCAAATCCCGCTCCGTCAGGAGAAGTGCGAATGGCGATTCCACGGCATTGCAAAATGCAATAATCGGTATAATCCATAAAAATAGTATAGTAGAGATTCTCGCGTCGATACACGTCCATTTGGATTGCATAATGCAATCCGACCGGCAATCCATATTCTGAATATGCCCCAGTTTTCGCTATTTCGCTTTCATTATCATGGCATTGAATTCGCAGATGAATGGTTGAGAAGTTCGGTAGAATCGATCCAGCAGGACAGAATGCAATTCATCAATCAAATAGTGTGAGGAAGAAGAAATGTCCATCAAAGCCACCACGCTCAACAATCTCGAGATCGCTGTCCTCGAACCTCGGGGATCGATCATCGGCGGAGACGAGACCGACGAACTGAAGGCCCGGGCAAAGGATTTCCTCGACCAGGGCAACAGAAAGCTGTTGCTCGATCTTTCGGGTGTGACCTATCTGAACAGTTCCGGCATCGGCGCGCTCGTCAGCATACACAGCGCATATATCAAAGAGAACGGAAGAATCAAGGTCAGCGGCCTCGATAAAGGCGTCAAGAACGTCTTCGTTATTACCAGCCTGACACGCGTCATCGATGTGGAAGAAACACGCGACGAGGCTATTAAAAACTTCGAAGCAGAGTCCCAGTCATAATAATTCACAAACCAAGGTTCAAAGTCCATGAAACAGTCGATTTTCATCACCCTTCTGCTGATCATCGCTTTCGGCGCAGCCGTAGTGATCTTTTTCATGCTGCCCGACTTCATTAGAGACGGAGGTCCGCTTGTAATCGCCTTGATAGCCATCACCATCATGGTCATAGCTTTCATTTTCGAGCGAGTCTTTTCATTGCGGAAAGCCAAGGGCAAGGGCTCGCTGACCAAGTTCCTCAAGGAAGTGCAGCAACAGATCAATGCCGGCAAGATTGACGAAGCCATCGGCGCCTGTGACGCACAGCGCGGCTCCTGCGCCAACGTACTCAGAACAGGACTCGAACGCTACAAGATGCTTCATGCGTCGGGCAAGACCATCGAGGAGAAGGAAGCCATGGAGGAAGTACAGCGCGCGATCGAGGAAGCCATGATGCTTGAAGTGCCTCTGCTCGAGCGGAATCTCGTCGCCCTTTCCACAATCGCTTCGGTCGCCACCATGGTCGGCTTGCTTGGCACAACCATCGGCATGATCCGCGCATTCCGCGCTCTTGCCCATGCCGGCGCTCCGGATGCCATACAGCTTTCCATCGGCATCTCCGAAGCTCTGATCAACACGGCGGGCGGTCTTATCGGCGCCATCGCGGGCATCGTCGCCTACAACGTATTCACGACCAAAGTCGACAACTTCACGTACATGATCGACGAAGCCAGCTATTCGATCATCCAGTCTCTTTCGCTGCGCAACAAAAAGTGACACCTCCTTTAAGCGAGGCAGTCCATGGCACAAAGAAAGAAAAAACGCATCGGCATACGCATCGACATGACGCCAATGGTCGATATAGCGTTCCTGCTGCTGACGTTTTTCATGCTCACAACGCAGTTCAAGGCGCCGGAGGACGTGCAGCTCGTGCTGCCGAGTTCCCATTCCGCCTTCAAACTGCCCGAATCCGACGTGATGATAATCTCGATCGAGAAAAGCGGGAAGATCCACCTCGGCGTCGATTCTCCGAATCTTCGCATCAAGCTTTTCGGTCCCGCCGGCGCCAGAACCATGAGCGCGGAGGTGACCGTGGAACAGCTGCCGGATCTTCTCATACAGGCGCGTGTTTCGAATCCGAAGTTGCGCACCGTAATCCGCGGCGACAAGGAAGCGCCGTTCGGACCGGTGGAAGATGTGATGAATATACTCCAGAAAACCCGCATCACGAGATTCAATCTCGTGACCGATCTGGAACGCTCATAGGAGGCCGCGATGGGTGAAGTAGAAGTCAAAGAATCCGCAGCATCAAAAAAAGGCAAGAAGAAGAAAAAAGCCAGAATAGCCATCCGCATCGACATGACGCCGATGGTGGATATCGCGTTCCTGCTTCTCACCTTCTTCATGTTGACAACGGTGTTCAGCAAACCGCAGACGATGGAGATCAACCTTCCTCCGGACATGGAAACCCAGATCGAAGTCGCCGAATCCAACCTCCTGACCGTGCGATGCGACCCTGACGGCAAAATCTGGTACAATACGGGCACCGAACCGCTGAAGGAAGTGAAGTTCGCCGATTTCCGCGCACTTCTGGCGGGGATGGTCCGTTCCAACCCGAAGCTCATCACGCTGATCAAGGTCGACCGCGACGGCAAATATGACATGATGGTCAATATCATGGACGAACTCAACCTCGCCAACATCACGCGATTTACTCTCGCGCCGATGCTGCCCGAGGACAAGGACCAGATCAAGAAGGCGCAAGCGCTGTAGAAAGGAGCGTCAGCAATGTCAGAAGCATATTTCGTCGCATACGCGGGTCCTTACGGGGGCATTGAACTCAAGCAGAATGCGCAGAAGTTCATGATCATAGCCCTGCTGATCGCAGTCATATTCCATCTGATGGCTGTCGGCAGTTATCATCTCTCCATACTTTTGGCGGAAGAGGAAGAACCGATGGTCACCGTCCGCATTCTCAAGTACAGCGAACTGGGACCGCCTCCATCCGTGGCCAGCGAAGCCGCGCCCGCCGTTGCCGTGTCCGGCCCGGCGGTCAAACCCACCATCGGCATCCCGGTTCCCGTGCCGGACGCCGAAGTGAGCCCTGAGCAGACTATCGCAACGCAGACCGAATTGTCCAACATCGGCGCCAATGTGGGCGACGGTTCCGGCAGCGGCGCGCAGGTCGATCTCGGCGATTTCAAGGTCGACAAGGAGGTCGAAAGGGAACTGAAACTCGACGAACCGCCGGCGGATTTCGTGCCTTTCGAGCAGGAACCCGTCGCCGTGAAACAGGTCAGTCCGAAATATCCGGACATCGCTCTCCGCGCCGAGCTGGAAGGCACCGTTTTTCTGAAAATGTGGGTCACCAAAGAAGGCAAGGTCAAGAAAGCGGTGATTCTGAAATCAGATGCCGAAGTCTTCAATCAGGCCGCGATCGACGCTGCGATGCAGTGGGTGTTCACTCCCGCCCTGCAGCAGAAAAAGCCGGTGGATGTCTGGGTCTCTGTCCCGTTCCGGTTCCGTCTGAAGGACGCCGGCAGGTGACATGGATGTGGAAGCGGGCCGGGACGCCGTCCGGAAAACTGGACATGCGGCGTCCGGCCTTGCGCTTCCACTGCCGGAAATCCTGCCTGCACGCGCGCTTTCTCAATATTCCGACGTGTTTGCGGCGGGCACGGATTTTGCACCATTGTATCTGAACTTGTATGCGAAACACGACTTTTCACAGGATCTTCGGTTACGCTCTGGCCTCGCTCAGCGCTCTCGCGGCCGTGATAGTGCTGACCGGCTTCCTTCTGCCCCCGGGCGTGCCGTCGGAATTGCGCATCATGTTCGGCATTGTGCTTGTCCTGCTCGCCGCGTACCGCGGAATCATCACTTGGACGCAACAGAAGCAGGCCGGGAGGAAAGATGAAGACGTTCAGAGTCCCTGAAGCGGTCTATTCGCTCGTGTGCACGGCTTCCATGCTGGCCGCGACGGCCTTTTACGGTTGCGACAGACCGAGGGAGGAAACGCCGACCAGCGGCCGTCTGCACATTCTTGCGAGCGAATCTCAGGCATCCGTCATGCGCCGGCAGGTGGACGAGTTTTCCAGCGTGTATTCCTCCACGAACATCACGCTGGGCATTACCTCGACTAGGGATGCCGTCGTGCAGCTGCTCAACGACAGCGTCCGCTTCATCTGCATCGACAGGCCGCTCAACGACGAGGAAATGGCCGTGGCTGAAAAGGCCGGTCTCGAAATCAAGGATCTTCACGTCGCGGAGGATGCGCTCGCCTTCATAGTCAACCGTGAAAATCCCGTATCCGACATATCCCAGGCCGCGTTGAGAGGAATCATCACCGGGACGCTTAAAGATTGGAAAGAGGTGGAGGGTTCGTCAACGGCAGGCATAATCGAGGTCGCCTGCACGGGCAGGAACTCCGGCACTTACGAGCTCCTGACGCGCAACTTTTTCCCCGTTCGGACGGATCTCCCACTCTCTTTCCTCGCCGATTCTCAAAGAGCTACAGTGGAATTCGTCGCTCGAAGAAAAAAGGGTTTCGGTATTGTGTCTGTCGCCGCCGTGCGCGACACATCCGACCCGATCCGTATTCTGAACGTAGAAGCCGTGGATTCGGCCACAGGCGGTCTCTCTTACGTCAGAATGCATCAGGCGAATATTTATCAGGGCAAATACCCGTATCACTATCCCGTCCACGCTTATTACATAGCCAAGAGGATGGGACTGCCGACAGGCTTCGCCACATTCATGGCGAGCTATCCAGGGCAGAAAATCTTCCTGAACGCGGGCCTGGCGCCGAAGCAACAACCGGTGCGTCTGGTCCAACTACGCGAGGAGTAAACAGTCATGAAAGCACTCCGTCTTCTGACAATCGCCGCGCTGTTATGCGTCGCGCGGCCGGCTTTCGGCCAAGGCGACTTGCAGCACCTGCAGACGCTCGTGCGTACAGGCAGAGCAGCGGAGGCGCTGCCCGAACTGCTGCGCATGGTCGAAGCATCGCCGAAGAATCTCGATGCCGTCGCGACGCTCGGACGCGCCTATGTGCGTCTCGGCAAACTCGACAGCGCTCAGATCGCAGGCCAGAGAGCCGTCAAACTCGATGACGGCAGGCCCGACGGTTACATAGTGATAGCGCGCGCGCTGGTACAGGCGAATAAGTCCGATGAGGCATACAAGTCTCTGCGCAGCGGACTCAAGAAGCGCAAGAACGACCCCTCGCTTCTTACCGAGCTGGGACATGTCATGCTCGCCATGGATTCCCTGCAACAGGCGATTGTCATTTTCACGCGTGCCATCGATACTGATCCCGGCAATCTGCGCGCGCTCGAAGGGCTCGGCGACGCGTATATGAAACAGGCCATACCCACCATGGCCGCCATACAATACGAGAAGATCGTGGCCGTAGACTCGCTCGACGAGGGCGTCAATTTCAAACTCGCCCAGGCGTACATGAAAGAACGCAGATACGGCGAAGCCGGCATCACATATCAACGGGTGCTCTCCCTCGACAGTACGAACCTCGTCGCGACGCTCGATCTTGCCAAGCTCTACTATGCTTCCGGGCAGTTTGAGAACTCGGCGCTGCTGTTCGGCAAATACCTCGAACAGAATCCGGACGACAAGGACATGCGGCCATTCTACATGGAAGCCCTTTATCGGAGCAGCAAGAACGGCAACCGGGCCGAGGTGCTGGCCGTCGTCAAGAGTGTCCTCGCCGAGGACCCAGGATCGGTCAAGGCCTTGCGCATATACGCTCGCATGATGGCCGACAGCGATGGGAACGCGGAAGAAGCCGTGAAATCATACGGCATCCTCGATGAGAAGGACTCGCTCGGGCTCGACGAGAGATATCTGTACGCGCAGTCGCTGTTCCGCTTGAAGCAGGATGAAAACGGCATCGCGCAGCTCCAGCGCATACTCGAGCTGAAACCGGATCTCGGACAAGTGCTCGGGGATCTCGGTTCGGCCTACATGCGGCTGCAGAAATGGGAAGACGCGGCCGGCGCCTTCCAAAAGCGCCTGGGTCTGGATTCCACGCATCTGGCTTCCCGACTCAATTTCGCTCTCTGCAATATGCAGCTTCAGAAATGGGACTTGGCGATAGCATCATTGCGCGAAGTTGTGGCAGAAAAGCCCGATTACGTGCAGGGATGGCAGTTCCTCGCCCAGGCGCTGTCGCGTATCGATCAGACTCGGGAAGCTCTCCGTTCATACCAGAAGGTGATCGAACTCGCGGCCGGCGAACCCGAAAAATACGCAAGATCCCTCGGCGAGGCCCACGGGATTATCGGAGTAAATCAGCTTATCGACAAACGCTTCGACGCGGCTCTGGATTTCCTTACCAAGGCGACCCGCTTCGATCCGAACAACTGCCAATATCACCTCTGGAGAGCGCAGACTCTCCAGAATATGAACCGCAAGGACGACGCCATTCGCGGTTACAGGAAAGTGCTCGAGCTCTGTCCCGGCGACAAGGAAGCGAAGAAAGGCCTCGAGATCTTGAATAAGTGATCTGTAAATCCGATTACCGCCCGGAATCTCTCCGAATGAAGCAGATCGTCAGCCGCGCTCTGACGGAGTGGAAAGCCCGGCCGGTATTTGCGCGTTACCGCGTAAATCCGAAAGTGTGCGCTTCCATAGCACCGCGCGCAACCCATGAAACCGCGGATTCGTTTTTCAATAATCTTTTTCGGAAATTCGGTCCGAATATGACAATTTTCAATCACAAAAGCAGCGGAATACGACCATGACTCGTCTGCGCACGATAATCACCGCACTCATCGCCATGATCGTTGTCGCCGGTTGCGGCAAGAAAGTGGAAGTGGCGGAAATCGCCGAATGGGACACCTACCAGGACCCGTATTACAGGATTTCGTTCTCGCATCCAAAGGGATGGGTCGCCAACGCCGAAGGCGGTATCGTGAAGGTCTACTCGTCACAAGCGGCGGCAGAGAAGTTCTTCGACCCGTACTCGAGCAAACCGGATGGAGTGGAATTGACGGTGGGCCGGGAGAGGATGGACACTCTCAAGACCATAGAGGCATACGTCGAAGCCTTCAAGCAGGAAAAGTCCGCTCAGGGGTTCCTCGTCAACGAAGTGAAGGCGATGCAGCTGCAGGACCTGGAAGGCATGATGATCAACTTCGCCGGCCGATACACGAAGGAAAACAAGGTTACGACAACGCGTGTGATCGCCATGAAGGATTCCTTCATGTACTTCGCCCAATACTCGGCTTTCAACGAGATGTACGAGCCGTACAAGGTCGCGTGGGATTCTCTGATGGCCACTCTGCACTTACCGAAACCGAAAACGACGGAACCCGGGGTGGATCCGAGCATCCCTTCCGAGGAGTTCGACACCTTCGACAACTTTGCGCTGCGCATCTCGTATCCGAGCAACTTCGATGCTGCAACCCCAAAGCCCAAGGGAGAGGCCAAGTTTTCTCTCGAATTGAAGGGATTGCGTCAGGATTGCATAATTCGGGTCGATATTCTTCCCGCAAAGGGCCTGAACGTGGACAAGGTATTCGAGCAAAACGAGAAGTTCTACAAGGTGATCTCGAAGGGGCAGTCGACCATTGACGGCCAGAAGACGCTTTTCCTGAATTACAGTCCCGCGAAGAATATTTCCAGCCGTGCCTACTTTTTCGTGAAGGACGACAAGGTGATCCGCACCATCGTCAATTTCTATGCTCCTATGCGCACGGCTTTTCTGCCTGTTTTCGAGCGGAGCGTGGCCTCTTTAAAGGTCAAGTAACGCAGCATAGCACCGGCAAGGACGTACCTGAACGCTTCTGCGGCCCGGCCCTCGGGGCTGTGTTGTGTGGTTACGCAAATACCGCCGGAAAATCGGGACAGTCCGGATAAAGTCTGAAACAGACATCCGGCAGCGGGGTTGATGTCCGCCTGAAAGACGCGCACGCGCGCTGGTGACCTGCAGCCGCATGATCCTTCATGCTTTTCGGGTGCTTCAAATTTGAAGCATGATTCTGATCGGCTTTGAGATGAAAGGTGAAAATCCCATATTATAAAGCTTGCGCATAAATGCGCTTCCTTCAGACGCGAATCACATATACCTTACAAGCCAGGGCTGCAGCGGCAAATGGTGGAAATCTATTATTCCTCGGACAAAGAGCGCTTCTCTCCGACGGAAAAAATCCGGAAAGGATGCTGGATAGACTTGCTCGCTCCGACCGAGGCCGAGATACAAGGGATCTCGCGCATGCTCGAGGTGGAACTGGACTACCTCAAGGATCCTCTGGACACGGAGGAGCGTTCACGCATCGAGGTGGACGAGGATCAGATACTTCTGATTATCGACATACCGGTTGTGGAGTTCAGCTCGGAGACGGACTCGACCGATTTTGCCATTGAAACACTGCCGCTCGGCATCATTTTTCTTCGTGAGCACATAATAACCGTATGCCTCAAGAAGACGCCGATTCTCGAGGAGTTCAAGATGAACCGCATCAAGAACTTCACGACGGAGAACCGCACGCGTTTCCTTCTCCAACTCCTGGAGAAGACAGCCACATATTATCTGCGCTACCTGCGGCATATCAACCGCAAGACCGACGAGAATGAAATCCGCCTGCGCAGATCCACCAAGAACCAGGAACTGTTTGAACTGCTCAGCCTCGAAAAGTCTCTTGTGTATTTCACGACTTCGCTGCGCTCCAACCAGAACGTCATACGAAAGCTCATGAGGTCGAAGCTGTTCACCTGGACCGAGGATGAAGAGGAATTCCTGGAGGACGTGCAGATAGAATTCGACCAGGCTATGGAGATGACGCAGATATACAGCAGCATACTCAGCTCGCTGATGGACGCCTTCGCTTCGGTGATCTCCAACAACTTGAACATGGTGATGAAGCTACTTACTTCGATCACCATTGTCCTGGCAATACCGACAATGATCTCGAGTTTCTACGGGATGAACATCGGACTGCCGTTCCAAGGGAGCCCCTTCGCCTTCTTCATCATAATAGTGGTGACGGTGATCCTCGTGGGTGCCGCGGTGCTTTTCCTCTGGCGGAAAAACCTGTTCTGACAGACGGCCGTTCACAGCGATGATGCGGGCCTTGACGCGCAATAAAGAGAAACTTGTAACTTAATGAACATATTGCGTGTCATACGATATATTGCGCTTAGCACAGGAGGAGTCTATGAAATTCACTGTCTGTTTGGCTTTGTTCCTCATCGCGGCGTCCGCTTCAGCCCAGGACCCCGAACCTCTGTCATGGGAAATTCGAGGCGATACGGTGTTGATACGCAACACGGCCATGGCCGAGAACTGCGCCGCCCGCTTTGACTTCACGGTCGATGTCGACGGTTTTTCAATCGTCTTGACCGAAAGAGATACCGTGCGTGAGAAGATGCGCTGCATCTGCGATTTCGACCTGGAAATTTCCCTGGCGGCGCTGCCGCCGGGAGTGTACACCGCCTTTGTCCGGAGGGAGTACCTCGCGAAGTACAATTATCCCGCCGATTCGATGCGTGAGATCGGCTATCTGACATTCAACGTAGCCGGCGCGGGCGCGGGCGTTTCGTTCCTTGCCAGACAAGGCGACTGTCACGGCATAACAGGTCTGGACAGCCCGCCCTTCGCGCGCCGTCACACCGTTTCGGTTTCACCGAATCCTCTGCGGAGCGCATCTGCGTTGATAGCGGTCGACGCGGACGCAACGGCGAACTGCGAACTGGCCGTGTTCGACGCGGTCGGTAGGAGGGTGGCGCTTGTCTATTCTGGGATCATCGCTCAGGGCGGGAGCAAATTCACTTTCGACACAGGAATTCTGCCTTCTGCCGGGACTTATCACATTGTTCTAAAGGCGCCCGATCACATCTCCGCCGCGATGTTTGCCATTATCAGATGATGAGCGCCGCCATGTGCAGGACTCTTGTGATATTTCTCTGCTGCGCTTCCTTTGCCGCGGCACAGGGGCCTGAAACCGTATCCGTAAGTTTCGATGCCGATACCGTCAGAATTCTGAATATCGGCGCCTACGAGAATTGCGGCTGCGAATTCAAGGTCGACGTGCAGGTTTCTCCGTCTACCATAACGGTTGTGGAGTGCGATACTAATCGTGACAAGGCGCTCTGCATGTGCAATTTCGATTTCGAGGCCAAAGTAGCCGGGCTAGCCCCCGGCAGTTATACCGCGGAAGTCTACAGACAGTACTGGAAGAAGTTCATGTATCCGTTCGATACGCTCATGCGTATCGGCAGCGTGACCTTCACCGTCAGCGCGCCCGAGGGTCCGATGGCAGCTTCAGGCAAGGCGGGCGCCTGTTATCACATCCAGGATGTCGCGTCAATACCGGTTCCGGATCGCAAGGAATTGACCATAGTCCTGGATGGCAAATCCGGCACGGCGCGCATCGGTTTTGAAATCGGGAAAGCAGGCAAGGCGGAACTCCTGTTGTACGATGCAGCGGGACGAATGGTAGTGCGTATCCATGATGGAGAACTCGCAGTTGGAAAGTACAACATGACAGCAGATCTGTCGGGATTTCCTTCTGGGATCTATTATCCCGTCCTGCGCGACGTTCAAGGAGTCAAAACCGGCCGTATCGCTCTGCTGCGGTGAAACCGCCCTCCGACTGCTTGCTCGGATCATCCCATGTGTCCTGAGTCTCCGAGCCGCCGGTACAAATTGAAAGCGGCTGCAATAAGGATGCAACCGCTCAATTTTAAGCCGGCGAAGATTGTTCAACCGAGCAGATCGGCGACAACCGCTTTCTCATCGCGGAGTTCCTGAAGGGTCTTGCCCAGTTTTTCTCTTGCGTAATCGCTGAGCGTAAGGCCCTGGACGATCGAGTAACCGCCGTTGCCGTCGCTGCGCACCGGGAACGAGAAAATCAAGCCCTCGTCGATCCCGTAGCTGCCGTCGGAAGGCACGCCGGCAGAGAACCAGTTGTCGCCCTCGGTCCTCCTGAGGAAGCTGGAAACGTGATCTATCGTGGCATTCGCGGCCGATGCGGCGGACGAAGCGCCGCGCGCGTTGATGATAGCCGCACCGCGCTGTTGAATGATCTTAATGAAATCGCCCTGCAGCCAATCAGCGTCAGTTATGACCTCGCGCAGCGGTTTGCCTTCGATTCTGGCGTTGTCGAGGTCGGGGTACATCGTCGTAGAATGATTCCCCCAGATGGCGATATGGGATATCGAGTTTGTGCGGACTCCGGCCTTGATCGCCAGCTGGGCGACCGAGCGGTTCTGATCGAGGAAGGTCAGCGCGGTGAAACGTTCGCGCGGCAGGCTCTTCGCGTTCTGCATTGCTATCAGAGCATTCGTATTGCACGGATTTCCCACGACAACAACGCGCACATCGCCGGCCGCCTTCGCCTCGATCGCCTTTCCCTGTCCGACGAATATGGGGCCGTTATCCTTTATCAGGTCGCTGCGTTCCATGCCTTTCGTCCGCGGTTTGGCTCCGATCAACAGCGCCCAGTTGACGCCGTCGAACACGGTTTCCGTGTCGTCGGTAACCACTACATTGTCTAGTAGGGGAAAGGCGCAGTCCTCCATCTCCATGGCGACGGCTTGCAAGGCGCCCATGGCCGGCGGAAGTTCGAGAAGACGCAATTCCACATTGGTGTCGGGGCCGAACATCTGGCCCGATGCTATGCGCGGAAGTATCGAGTAGCCGATTGCTCCTGCGGCGCCGGTGACTGCCACTTTGACTTTGTTTGCCATCATGCTGCTCCTGCTGGGTGGAAGATTGGAAGAGAAGAATATCTCGCGTGCCCGAGTATTGCCTGTGCGGAGTGAATGTATGAAAAGTTTTCCTGTCCGGAAAATTTAAATGGATTAAAAATATCCCAATTACCGATGGAATTAATTGATTTTCAATGCGCGGTTCGTTACTTTTTAATGTACGTATTTATCTTCTCTTCTTAACCATCAAACTCCTGAGGGCTGAACTATGTCATTACTCACGGACAAACTCGCAACGGTTTACGCCGCCGCGCGGGATGAAATCAAAGCGCTTGTGAAGGAACACGGCGACAAGGTCGTGTCGCAGGTAACCCTGAGCCAGGCCTACGGCGGCATGCGCGGCGTGAAAGGTCTGGTTTGCGACACTTCCGAAGTCCCTCCCGATAAAGGGCTGATAATTCGAGGGATCGAACTCAAGGAACTCACAGCCAAACTGCCTGAGGAAATTTTCTGGCTGCTGCTTTCCGGTTCCTTGCCCGGTACCGCCGAGCTGGCGGAGATCCGCGGTGAGCTGAGTGCACGCAGCGAAGTCCCGGGATACGTATGGGACGTCATCAAGGCCATGCCGGCCGGTTCGCATCCGATGGCGATGTTCAACACCGCGATTTTGGTGATGCAGAAGGAATCGGTGTTCTGCAGCAAGTACAATGCCGGGATGACGAAGGATGAATACTGGACCGCGACGCTGGAGGATGCCTTGAGCATCGTGGCCAAACTCCCGGCCATTGCCGCCGGCATTTACCGTATGCGTTTCGGCAAGGGTGAGCGCATCCCGTCTGACGGTTCGCTCGACTGGGGCGCCGATTACGTGAACATGCTCGGGCTCGGAGACCCGAACGGCGAATTCACCAAACTCATGCAGCTTTACCTCGTGCTTCACAGCGATCATGAAGGCGGCAACGTCAGCGCGTTTTCCGCAGCCACCGTGAATTCGGCTCTCTCGGATCTTTATTACGCCCTATCGGCCGGTCTCAACGGGCTCGCGGGTCCATTGCACGGACTCGCGAATCAGGAGTGTCTCAAATGGGTGCTGGAAACCCTCGAACGTTTCGGCGGAGTGCCGACTAACGAGCAGCTCGAGAAATTCGCTTGGGAAACCCTGGAATCCGGAAAAGTGGTGCCGGGTTACGGGCACGCGGTTCTTCGTATCACGGATCCGCGCTTCGATGCCTTCCTCGCCTTCGGAAAGAAGTACTGCTCGTCCGACCCCGTGTTCCAAATCGTATCCAACGTCTTCGACGTCGTACCGGGAGTGCTGCGACAGGTGCAGAAGATCAAGGATCCGTGGCCGAACGTGGATGCCGGCAGCGGCGCTCTGCTCTACCACTACGGACTCACGGAATTCGATTACTACACGGTGCTGTTCAGCGTGTCCAGGGCCCTCGGCATCACGTCGCAGGCGGTTGTCAGCCGCGCCATGGGTTATCCCATTACCCGTCCGAAGTCCCTGCCGACCCCCGCTTTCAGGAAGATCGCGCAGGGCTGACATCTCTTGAGCTTGTGTACCGGCGGCGCCCCTCGAAAGGCGCCGCCGTTCTTCCGGTCTCCGCTCAAGTGTGGCAGGTACCGAGTGTTGGACGGGTTGAAAGTGAACCGAAATTGAGCTAGTATGCGCTTCAGAGCGTTTATCGTAGTATGCCCAAATTCCACTTCACATCACCCGCGTTCCGCCATATCAGTTCCGGTGCATCCACAGCGAGCCGAGCATGGATTCTCTCGAGAGTCGGAAATTGCGTGTTGAAAGGATCGATTGCAGCGGCGGTGGCCTGCGCGGCGCTCTTGTCCTGCTCGCACGCGTCTGAGCAGTCTGAAGTGATCACTCCGTCCGCCGCGCGGTTGTGCTTGCGAGGCGGTCCGGGTTTTCATGAAAATGCCGGACAGATGCGGGATCAGCACGGGAATCCGAGGAATGATGTGCTGTTCTCCTACGCTACAGAAGAATTCCGGCTGCACTTGCGCCGCGACGGCTTCAGCTTCGAACTTGCCGTTCCGGAAAACTCCAAACTGGAGATCCCGGAAAACCTGGGCGCGCCGGTGCGCGAGCACAGTCGGCTCGTGGCGCCGGCTTCCTCCGCGCCTGAAGCAGGAATTCGGATTTCCCGCGGAGAGGTGACTTTTATCGGCGCTTCGGCTGAAGCGGAAGTCATAGGCTTTTTTCCTTTTCCCGATACCGACAATTACTATCTGAACGGAATGCCGGAAGCTGGGATTACCGGTGTTCGACGCTTCAGGCGCGTTATCATGCGAGGCATATGGCCCGGCGTCGACGCCGTATTTGCGATAGAGGATGCCGACGCATCCGCCCCACCGGCTCTGAAATACTCGTTTATCGTCAATCCCGGCGCCCTCCTGTCGAATGTGCGGCTGCGTTACGGAGGAGCGGCCGTTCCATTCCTGCGAGCGCCCGATCTCCTGGAATCCGGCATGCCCGGCGGACTGATTACCGAAACTCTTTCGCATTGCTATGCGATCAGCGCATCCGACGCCCGCGAAGACGCTTCGGGATTAATTCCGGAAGAGGGCGGGGTGCCCGAAGGGGCAAGGGAGTTGAATGCCTCATTTCGGCTGGATGGAAATGTGCTGGGGTATTCTGTCGAGTCCGCTCGTTCAGGCGAAGTTCTCGTCATAGACCCGACGCTGCAATGGGCTACTTTCTACGGCGGAAGCCTGCAGGATTACGCTACGAGCGTCGCAACAGATGCCAACGGCAACGTCTATGCTTGCGGCTGGACGCACAGCGATCTGATGATCGCAACATCAGGTTCGCATCAGAACATGCTAATCGGCATTTCGGATGCTTTCCTGGTCCGCTTTTCTCCCGCGGGTACACGGACTTGGGGAACTTACGCGGGCGGTGTTGCGAACGATTTCGCGCAGACGGTGTCTGCGGCAGCCATGAATACCGTGGTGATTGCCGGTTACACTGCCAGCACAAACGGCCTGACAGGCGCAGGCGCCCATCAGCAGGTATATGGCGGAGGGCTCTACGACGGCTTCGTCATGAAATTTTCGGCCGCGGGTGTGCGACAATGGTCAACTTATCTGGGGGGATCCGGAACGGATCAGTGTTACGGCGTGTCCGTGAACTCCTCCGGTGATATCGTGGTTGCGGGGCGGACCGAAAGTGTTGCCGGCATAGCCACTGTAGGAGCGCATCAGAGCGCGTACGGAGGTGGCAACGACGACGCTTTCCTTGCGAAGTTCAACAGCTCAGGCGCGATGATTTGGGCCACGTATTTCGGCGGCGCGGATTCAGAGGGCGCCGCTTCGGCGGTGATCGACGCTGGAGGCGATGCCGTCATTGCGGGCACGACCTCCAGCCCGGCCGGAATCGCCTCCATCGGCGCGCATTCCACTTCCCTGAGCGGAGCTCTGGATGCTTTCGTGGCAAGATTCTCGGCAGCGGGAGTCAGGCAGTGGGCAACCTATTACGGCGGTTCGGGCTCGGAAACCGGCAGGAGCGCCGCGGTTGACGGCAACGGTTTCGTGATCCTGGCCGGGGGAACGTCGAGTCTGTCGGGCATCGCGACCCCTGGCGCTCATCAGCAGAGTTATCAGTTCAACAACGACGCTTTCGTGGCGCGCTTCTCTCCTTTCGGGACAAGGCAATGGGGAAGCTATTTCGGCGGCGCTTACGGAGACGAAGCGTTTGCAGTTTCCGTCGATGCCGGCGGCGACATATTTGTCGCCGGGTTGACGGGAAGCGGCAGCGGAATCGCCACGGCGGGCGCGCACCAGACATCGCAGAATTCCGTCGAGGACGCGTTCATAGCGAAATTTTCATCGATGGGCGGAAGATTGTGGGGAAGTTATTACGGGGGTGCCGACAATGACGTCGCATACGCGGTGACGACCGATCAAGCAGGCAATGCGATTATTGCCGGGCTGTCGTCGAGTTTGAGTTACATCTCCACTGCCGGCTCTCATCAGGCGGCATACGGCGGCGGCATTTCGGATGGATTCGTCGCTAAATTCAACGGGGTTCAGGGCGCAAACGAGATAATCATCCTCTCGGTATCCAAGGACACTCTCTGCGCGGGCGAGTCTTTTCAGATCGCCTACGCGGCCTCCGGCGCCTACGGACCGGGCAACATCTTCACGGCACAGCTTTCCACGCCCCTGGGTTACTTCACTCCTCCGGCCGGCATCGGGCAGACCGCAGCGGCGAGCTCGGGAGTGATAAATGCGGTGATCCCGCCGGGAGCAGTCGACGGCGACAAGTACCGTGTGCGTGTCATTTCTTCCAGTCCGCCTGTGACAGGAAGGGACAACGGAAAGGACATCATAGTAATGTCTCTTCCGGATACCTCGGTTTCAATAACCGGGAAGGCGCCTTTCTGCGACGGCGACAGTGTGGGACTCTGCGCTGTTTTCAGACCCTCATACATGTACCAATGGAAGAGAAACGGAATAGACATCCCCGGCGCTCAAGCGTCCTGCTTCGCGGTGAAGGAGGATGGCGGCTATTCAGTGCGGATCACCAACTCGGGACGCTGTCCGGTCGAAACAACTCCCGTTCAGATCAACCTGCTGCCTTCTCCTGCTGTCACGGTGACGCCGGCCGACACTTTGCGCCTTTGCGAGGGCAAGGTCGCATTCCTTACTGCCGCCGCATCCCCGGGAGCGCAATTGGCTTGGCTGAAGGACGATGTGGAAATTCCCGGCGCAAGCGGCGCGACTCTGGCAGTCGTGTTGCCGGGACGATACCGTGCACGCGCGGTCAATGCTGCCGGCTGCGCTTCGTTATCCGGATACGTGACGGTTATCCTGCTTCCGCGCCCGGAGGCGTCGGTTGTTCCTGCCGGCCCGCTACTGCTGTGCCGGCCTGATTCGGCCCTGCTCCGGGCGACATTGCTCCCGAAAGCCCGGTATCAATGGATGCTGGACGGCGTCGATATTCCCGGGGCCGTCGGGCCCGAGTGCGTCGCACGCCAGGCGGGCGAATACAGGGTGGTCGTAACCAACGAATTCAACTGCGAAACCTTATCGCCGCCGGTAGCGGTCCTATTGGATTCCGTGCCTGTGCCTGTAATCACGCCGTCAGGTCCGCTTGCGCTTTGTCAAGGCGACAGCGTGGAACTGACGGCGGGACCGTCCGGGGGCTGGAAGATCCGCTGGTTCAGAAACGGCATGCTCATGTCCGGAGCGGAAACGCAGTCCCTCAATATTCGAGATGAAGGCCTGTATACCGTCGAGTATAAAACCAGCTCGGGCTGCGCATCGACGTCCTTGCCGTTGGAGGTCCGGTTGCGACCTTCTCCGATCGTTCGAATTTCGGCGCAGTCATCCGCTGCTTGTGAAGGCGACAGCATTGTGTTGTACGCGTCGACTGATACAAGCAATGCCGTTGCCTGGCTGAGAAACGGCGCGCTTCTTGACGGGGAAAAATCCGACACTCTTGTCGTTAGATCTTCCGGGAGATATTCCTGTGTCGCCATTGATACGGCAGGTTGCTCCGCGCACTCGGCATCGTTGGATCTTGTTTTCGAGACAACCCCTTCCGCGGAACTACGGCTGGCCGGACCGCAGCCCGCCTGCGAGGGTGATACCCTGCTTCTGTCCGCGGCCTTTGATGCGTCTTTCCGGTACCGTTGGTTCCGAAACTACGAACTCCTGAAGGCGGATACAGCATCCGATCTCCTTGTAGTGAAAAGCGGGACATATCGAGTGTTTGTCTCGAGTTCGGGCGGATGCTCCGACTCTTCCATCCATATGCCTGTCAGGTTCATCCCGAAACCGCTTCTCAGAGTGTCAGGACCGGGCAGCGCCTGTGTGCAGAGCGTTCGCACATATGCGGCGATCTCGTCACCGGGCGCTGAAGTCACATGGTCCGTCATGGGAGGCGATCTCGTCTCGCCGCCCGTCGGAGAAACAGTCCGGGTGAAATGGTCGCAGCCGGGCGTCGGCATCCTTCACGCAAAAGCCGCGGACAGTTCCGGCGCTTGCGGCGTCGACACATCGATCCGGGTGGCGGTCGCATCGAGGCTCAATCCACGCATCCGGCCTGCCGGCGGATTGACGCTGTGCGACGGGGACAGCGCCGTACTGGAAGCCGATCCGGGCTATGCGTCGTACCGTTGGAACACTGGAGCGGGCGGGTCTTCGCTCATCGTCAGGACAGCGGGAATCTACTTTGTGGAAGTTACTGACGGGGACGGATGCGATGGCGTTTCGGATACGATTGCAGTAAGGGTCAGCGCGTCGCCGTTTCCGGTTATTGTGCCTTCCGGACCACTGCAGTTGTGCGGAAACGACAGCATCGTTCTGAACGCCGGCGTGTTCAAAAAATACTTATGGAGCACAGGGGACACGGGAGCCTCGACCGTTTTAAAATCGGGTTACGGAGAGCTCTCCATCACTGTTGAAGTGGAAAACTCGGATGGCTGCAAGGGGATTTCCGCTCCGGTCCTCGTGCGACGTAGTCCGCGGCCATCCCCCCGAATCACGCTCTCAGGCCGGACCGAATTCTGCCGGGGCGACAGTCTGCTGCTCCACGCGCCGGACGGTTTCACAGCTTATCTCTGGTCGAACGGCGAGACCGGGCGTCGGCTCGTCGTGAGGGACGCCGGTTCATATTTTCTGGCGGTCGCCGATTCCGCCGGGTGCGCCGGAAACTCGGACACTATCGCCGTCCGGGTCTACTCCGTTCCGGACGCCGGTATCAGCGGCCCCCTGTCGGTGTGCATGGGCAGCGAAGCCGTATTTGCCGTGCCCGAGTTCGACGGCGCGCTTTTCGAGTGGATCTCCCGGAAGGGGACCATAGTCTCCGGCGCCGGCACGAACATAATACGGATTATCTGGTCCGAAATACTGCGTGATACCGTGAGTGTCAGGGTGGTCGGCCCGGGCGGTTGCAGTGCGGACGGGATTCTCGCCGTGGATGTCTCAGATGTTCTGCGTGTGGCTCTTAGTCCGTCCGGCAGTGTGACGCTTTGCGAGGGAGACACTTTGCGACTATCCGCGCCGGAAGGCCTGGCGTCTTACGGGTGGTCGACAGGGGACAGTTCGGAAGGCATCCATGTTACACAGGCCGGATTGTACTGGGCGCATGTGCGCGATTCGGCCGGTTGCGAGGGGATTTCCGATACGGTTGCCGTAATGTTAGCGCCCGTTCCCCGGCCGCTGGTGACGTTACAAACCGCCATGCCGGCTTGCGAGGGAGACACCGTCATCGCCGACGCCGGCGACGGCTTCATTGCATACGAATGGTCCACGGGTGAAACGACGCGCCGGATCCGGTTGTTGTCGGCATCGTCCGTCTGGGTGCGCGTAACGGATGCGAACGGATGCGGGGGGATATCGCCTCCGGTATCGGTGGAATTTTTACCGAAGACGAAGCCATCGATATACGCTTCGGGAGCGACGGAATTTTGCGAGGGCGACAGCGTGACGCTCGAAACCGGACCGGGCGCGTATCTCGCATACAGGTGGAGCAGCGGTGATACGACGAGAAGCGTCACGGTGAAGCGGAGCGGAATCTTTCATGTCGAAACCGACAGCGCATCCGCTTGCGCCGGCATATCCGACGCCATCGACGTAATCGTAAGGGAACGTCCTCCGATTCCGCGGATCATACGCGCGGGCGCGCTTCTGATTGCGCCGCCTGCGCATCACTGGCGATGGTACAGGAATGACACGCTCCTGGCGGATGCGGTGGGACAATCGGTTGAAGGCGCCGACGGCGCCGTTTTCGAGGTCGAGGCATTCAACGAATTCGGCTGCATGTCGCGTTCGGAGCCTTTTATTTTCAGATCGGATGAGATCGCCGCCACTGTCTCTCTTCCCGTAATCGAGGCAATGCCCGGCGAGCGCGTCCGGATTCCACTGCTGCTCTCCGCTTCGCCCGCATACATAAGGGAAGGAGATGGATATGAAGCTAAAATCCGGTTGCGAAAGGACCTGTTTCACCCGCTGCTGGAGCATTTTGAAGATGCGGGCGGCCTTCGTACGATCACTCTGCGCGGTACTGACAACCGCGCGAGCGATACGCTGGCCTGGTTCGAAGGTACGGCGACTCTGGGTGCGGCCGGCGAATCGCCCCTCGAATTCGTATCATTTGCCTGGAGCGACACGATAGTGACCGTGTCGTTGATCCACGGCATTTTTCGGGTCCGGGTTTGCGAGGAAGGGGGCCGGCGTCTGTTCGATGCGGGGACCGGCGGTCTGCTTCTTCAAAACAGGCCTAATCCGTTCAATGCGGCAACGACTGTCGAATTCCGCTTGATCGAGTCCGGATTCACCGATCTTTCTGTCATCGACCTGCTCGGCAGACGAGTCGCCTCCCTCGCCTGCGGCGAGATGAGAGCGGGAAATTATTCGTTGGTTTTTGATGCCGGCGGTCTTTCGTCCGGGGTTTATGTTCTGCTGTTGACCACTCCATCGGTGCGGCTACACCGGCGCATGGATCTCCTGAAATGAACGCCGATCGCTCCGGCGCACCTTCCGGATGACTTAATAAAGGATTCAACGTATATGCAAATCGGAATAGTAGGCCTGCCGTTCAGCGGAAAAACCGCTTTGTTCCAAACGCTGTCTCGGACGCATCTCGACGAAGCCGGCGCTCACAAGCGGCAGGCGAACCTGGCTACGGTCAAAGTGCCCGATTCGCGCGTGGACGCTCTCGCGGATTTCTTCAACCCGAAAAAGAAGGTCTACGCGTCGGTCGAGTTTGTGGATGTTGTCGGATTGAAGAAAGGCGACAGGGAGTCGACGCAGTTCACCACCGCCTTCCTCGGCAACGTGAAAACGAATGACGCCCTCATACATGTCGTCAGAGCCTGGGACGATCCGCTGTACCCTCATCCCGAGGGAAGCGTGGATCCGGAGAGAGACATCAGGATACTTGAAACCGAATTTCTACTGGCCGACCTTGCCATGGCCGAAGCGCGCATCGAGAAGCTCGCCAAGCAGCTTCAGAAGGCAAAGGACGATAGACTCGTCTTCGAACTTCACGTTCTGGAAAAGGGATATGCGGCTCTTGAACAAGAACAGCCGCTGCGCACGCTTACGCTCGATGCCCACGAGAAGAAGGCGATACGCGGCTTTCAGTTCCTGACAGAGAAACCTCTGCTCGCCGTGGTCAACATGGAGGAATCGCGGATCGGTGAAACCGCTGAAGTTGCCGCGCGGTTGAGGCGGACTTTCGCCGGAGCCGGTATCGACGTGGACGGTTTCTCGGGTAAAATAGAAATGGAACTTGCGCAGATGTCCGACGAGGACGCGGTATCTTTCATGTCGGAGTACGGCATCAGGGAATCGGCGCTGCAGCGCATCATCTCCGCTTCATACAGGATGCTCGGTCTGATCTCCTTCCTGACTTACGGTGATGACGAATGCCGCGCCTGGACCATACGGAGCGGCGCCAATGCGCAGGAGGCCGCCGGCGCCATACACACCGACCTGATGCAGCGCTTCATCAGGGCTGAAGTCGTTCACTTCGACGATTTTGTAAAGCACGGCTCGATGGCCGCCTGCAAGGAGAAGGGGCATTGGCGGCTGGAGGGCAAAGAGTACCTCGTCAAAGACGGAGACATGATGCTGATCAGGCACGGCTGATCCTGATCCGATGTCCAGTTTCAAGCATCATATTTGCTATGCCCTCATTTCTGGGGCAAACAAGTCGGAATTCATAAATATCGGATACTGAACATGACCATCCGGCGAACTCGAGCCGTTTTGCCTTTCCTGATTATGCTTCTCGCGTCGACTGTCCACGCGCAGCGTCTTACACTGCTTGAAGCTCTTCGTTCGGCCGACGACAACAATCCTCGGATACGCGCCGCAGCGGCGGCAGTGGATGCGGAGAAGGGACGAAAGCTCTCGGCGCTGTCGCCGGAATCTCCCAGGCTCACCTATCATGAAGAAGAGATACCATCGGGTTCCGGCCTTGGGGCCGGCGCGCAGCGATATTATCAGATAAGCCAGGCTTTTGACATTCCCTTGCTGACGGGTGCCCGGTCCGGAATGTATTCCGCCTTTGAACGAGCAGCGGAACAGCGACTTGAAAGCGTGCGGCGGAGTATCAGAGCCTCGGTCATTGCGTCTTATGCGGATCTTGCAACCTTTGTAGCGCAGGCCGGGATTTTACGAGAAGAAGTCGATGCGCTCGAGGAACTGGCAGCAGCTGCGCTGAAACGCGAAATCGCGGGAGACGTGACCCACCTTGCAGTTCTCAGGGCGCGAGCGGAAACCTCTGTTGCCGCTGCGGAACTGCTTCATAAGGAAGGGCAAATTCTCGTCGCGGAGAGTGAGCTTGCTGCAGCACTCGGCTTGGAGACTGAGATTCCGCGGGGGAAACTGGATTCGCTGCCGGCTTCTCCGGTCGGAGACCATCTCGCAATAGACCTGGAAGCCCTTACGAGGGCTCATCCGGAGGCGCGTTCCGCGCGTTTCATTTCTTCGGGAATGAGAGCTGAACTGACTAACCGACGATTGTCGGCTTTCCCCGCGTTCGAAGCCGCGTGGTTCAGGCAGGAGATCGCAGGGGTGGGCTGGTTCTGGGGCGCGGAATTGGGAGCGCGGATTCCCCTATGGTTTTTCCTCGGGGAAAATGGAAGAATACAAGAAGCGTCAGCCGACGCCAGGAGAGCGGAATATGAGGCGGAGCATGAAGTTGCCCTCGTTCGTAAAAGAATGCTCGGTGCAATGGCTGCACTGAGCAACGCAGCGGATATTCTCCGCCTTGCTTCCGGCGTGCGGCAGGAAGAAGCTGCGGAAATAAGCAGAACAGCCCGCAGGTCTTTTGAATTAGGGCAAATCTCGATCGTTGAACTTTTAGACGGGTTGCGGACAGCGAGAGCGGCTCGACTTGACCGCCTCGAAGCGCTGCGTATATACTATCGCGCCTTGGCTGAATATGAGTACGCAACAAATATTAAACTGCTTGAGGGATGATATGCTTGTTCGCATGTATGCCGCGATATCGATATCAACGCTCTTCATGATCGCCGGGTGCGGCTCAGGCGCCGGAGACGCTGAGCCTGCTGCGGAGAAAGCCGTTCTTGATCTACTGGTGCTGACGCCGGGGGAACTCGGGCGTCTTGGAGTCGAGGACGTTGTGCTCGCTGAGGCAAGCACCGAAGCGGAGATTCTCGCTCCTGCTCATGTATTATTGGATCCTCGCCGTCATGCGAAAATCAGTTCGCTCGTCGAGGGACGTGTTAAAAATGTTCTTGTCGGGCAGGGGGAACGCGTCCGGGCAGGGCAGGCTCTCGCGACGATTGAAAGCATGTCCGTCGGCCAGTTGATCGCCGAATTTCTCGTTTCGTCGGCTCGCAACTATGCTGCGGCGGCGGAACTTCGTCGATTGTCTACTCTTCGCGCGGAGAAAATCGCCTCGGAAAAACAATTCGATTTGTCTTCCAGCGAAGCGGCTTCGGCAGCCGCGGAATATGAAGCGGCGGCAAAAAAAATGCTGGCAGCTGGATTCTCCCGCAACGAGTTGGATGCTCTGCTAAAAAATCCTGAAGGTTTCGAACCCGTGCTGAAATTGAAATCACCCATCAACGGAATTGTCGCAGGCGTGAGTATTTCCATAGGGGCGGAAGCCGGGCCTTCGATTATCCTTTTCGAAGTGGTCGATCCCGCCGTGGTCTTGGTTGAAGGAAATATATTCGAGAAGGATATGCCGTTCGTCAGCACAGGACAGGAAGTGATTTTCGAAACCCAATCGTATCCAGGAAGAATCTACGCAGGACGCCTGCAATCAATCGGCGCGGTGATAGATGAAAAATCGCACACTCTTCCGGTTCGTTGCGAGGTGCGGAATACGGACGGTGGACTCAAACCGAACCTGTTCGGCCGTCTGTCGATCAAGGCCGGCAACTCGCGACGCGCACTGATGCTTCCTCTCGATGCGCTGGTCTACGATGGCAAGGAGCGCCGTGTGTTTGTGCGAATTAACGACTCGACTTATGCGTACCGAAAAATCGACACCGGAAAGGAAGCGGACGGACGGATCGAAATTCTGGCAGGACTGCAGGAAGGAGATCGGATCGCCGGAAAGGGGGTATTCAATCTGAAATCCAGGCTCAAATTATCGGGGGGAGGAGAGGAATGAGCCGTTACCGGATGTCAGATCAGCTTGCGGAGCCGAGATGAGTTCGGCTATTATTGATTTCGTCCTGAAAAACCGGTTCTTCGTGCTCGGTTTTCTCGCTACCGTCATCGGCATCGGACTCTATTCGCTGCAGCACATTCCGATAGACGCGTTTCCGGATGTCACGAACAACCAGGTTCAGGTGATCACAACGGCGCCGAACTATTCACCCCTCGAGGTGGAGCGCCTTGTCTCGTTTCCTATCGAAAACGCTATGAACGGATTGCCCGACATCGAAATCGTGCGATCAATTTCGAAGTACGGGCTGAGCGTGATTACGGTCGTGCTCAAGGATAATGTCGATATCTACTTTGCGAGACAGTTAATCTCCGAACGCCTCTCCAATATTCGGAGCGAACTTCCGGCCGGTGTGGAACAACCGTTGCTCGGACCAGTCACCACGGCTCTAGGCGAAATCTACCAATACGTAGTGGAAGGGCCGGAATACGATGCAATGGAACTTCGCACCTTGCAGGAGTGGTTGATAAAACCTCAATTAAAAACAATTCCAGGCGTGACCGAAGTAAACAGCTTCGGCGGATTCGTCAAACAGTATCATGTTCTCCTTGATCCTTGGCGCCTATCGGCCTATGATCTGACCTTGGAGGAGGTATTCGCGGCCGTAGAAAGGAATAACTCGGTTACCGGAGGAAGTTTTATCGAACAAAACGGGGAATCCTTCATTATCCGCGGTCTGGGTCTGGCCCAGGACTCCTCGGCGCTCGGAAATATCGTGGTCAAAACGGCGAACAATGTTCCGGTCTTCCTTCGGCAGATAGCTGCCATCGAAATCGGCGCGGAAACCCGAGCTGGCGCCGTGACTAAAGACAGCGTCGGTGAAGTGGTCACGGGTATCGTCATGATGCTGAAAGGGGAGAACAGCCGCGACGTCATAATGAGGGTCAAGGAAAAGGTAGAGGAAGTCAACCGCAGCCTTCCGCCAGGTGTCACTGTCCGCTCCTTTTATGATCAGACCGAACTTGTGAATAATACGATTCGAACAGTCTACACCAACCTGATAGAAGGCGGAATACTTGTTATCGCAGTTCTTTTCTTTTTCCTCGGCAATTGGAGGGCGGCGCTGATCGTGGCTGCGGTAATACCGCTCTCCATGCTGTTCACTTTCATCGGCATGGATCGACTGGGCCTCTCTGCCAATCTCATGAGTCTGGGTGCTCTGGATTTCGGGATAATTGTTGACGGCGCCGTTGTTTTGGTGGACCATTTCGTAAGGACAATGCAGGAAAAGGGAAGAGAAACAGAATCCCGTGTCCGGTTGATAGCGGCCGGCGCCAAGGAAGTGGCCAGGCCCATAACCTTCGGTGTATTGATCATCATCATGGTCTATGTGCCGATACTTACTTTCCAGGGCCTTGAAGGCAAGATGTTCGCTCCCATGGCTTACGCTGTTGGTTTTGCAATATTCGGATCTCTGATTCTCGCTTTTACCTGGGTGCCGGTCATTTCTTCATTTTTCCTTAAACTTCCCAGAGTTCCGAAAGAGAACCCCCTTATCACAAAAATTGCTCCGCGATACAGGATGGTTTTGCAATGGTCTCTCGAGCATCCGGGAAAGACGGTCGGCGCCGCTATGCTTGTCTTGGTTTTCTCCTTCGGTCTGTTGCCGTTCATGGGCGCCGAATTCCTTCCCGAACTGGACGAGGGTTCCATTCTAATTGAAGTCAAGCGCCTGCCGAGCGTTGCTTTGAGCGAGTCGGTCGCCAAAGGTAATGATCTACAGAAGAAGCTGCTCGCTGTGCCTGAGGTGCGCACTGCTGTATTCAAGACGGGACGGCCGGATCTGGCGAATGACTATATGGGGATACACGAAACCGATTGCTTCGTGATGCTGAAACCGCGTGATGAATGGCGGGCCGGCATATCCAAGGACGAGATCGTCGATGAACTCAAGTCGGTTATGGATCGTGAACCGGGCATTGAATACAACTTCACTCAACCGATAGCGATGCGTGTCGATGAACTGGTCGCAGGCGTCAAGTCCGATGTGGCTGTGAAGATTTTCGGCCCGGATTTCAATGTGTTGCGGGACGCGGCGGATAAAATCGAGAATATCGCCAGGCGCATCCCCGGTGTCGGAAATACAATGATCGAACAGATTTCAGGACAGACATATCTCGATATCTCAATCGACCGCAACAAAATAGCCCGTTACGGCATCGACGTGGCCGACGTGCAGAATGTCATCGAAACAGCGATCGGAGGCAAAGTCGCGACCGAGCTGTTCGAAGGAGAAAGGCGTTTCGATGTTCTTGTGCGCTACGAGGAATCTTCGCGGAATTCACTTGAAGCAATCAGGAATACGCCGGTCGATATTCCGGGCGGCGCTCGTATGCCGCTCTCTCAGCTGTCCGCGATTGAACCGGTTGAAGGTCCTGTGCAGATAAGCCGGGAGAATGGACAGCGGAGGCTCGTGGTCGGTATCAATCTCGCGGACAGCGATATCGGCGGCTATGTGACCGAACTTCAAAGGGGCATCGAAGGCGCTCTGTCTCTACCGCCCGGATACTTCCTGCAATTCGGAGGCCAATTTGAGAATCAACAGCGCGCGATGAATCGGCTGTATCTTGTCGTGCCGCTTACACTACTCATCATCTACCTTCTGCTTTTTTCGATGTTCGGTTTGCTGCGGCATGCGCTGCTCATACTAATAAACTTGCCGTTTGCTTTGAGCGGCGGCTTGCTTGCGCTATGGTTAACGGGACTCAATATAAGCGTCAGCAGTTCCATCGGTTTCATAGCTCTTTTCGGTGTCGCGGTTTTGAACGGTATCGTACTCATCGAGAGGATCAACCATCGGAGGAAGGACGGTGAGGAACTCGAGTTTGCGGTCACGTCGGGCGCTCTCGACCGTCTCCGGGCCGTTCTGATGACCGCCCTGGTCGCCAGTCTCGGCTTTATTCCGATGGCGATAAACACCATGCAGGGAAGCGAAGTGCAGAGGCCTCTCGCGACAGTGGTAATCGGAGGGCTGATCACATCCACGCTCCTGACTCTCCTTGTTCTTCCTACTATTTACACTTACATTGAGAGAAGAGCCGACTCGTCGTTTCCGGTTCGAGGTCGAATCAAGCGGTTATTAATGCCGCGCAAATTGTTATAGGCCGACGTTTCGCTGATTATGATGAAGTTCAATGTGTTGAAATTTATAAACATAGAAGTCAATTCAACTGCCCGGGCGGGTATGAGAAGCGCGGGAGTTCTCGCTCTATCGGTTCTGATATTCGCCTCGACAGGTGTCGTGACATTGAGGCAGGCTGATTGTGTCTCGCAGCGCGGATTGGCAATCATGCCGTTTGTTCCGTTTACTCCGGCTGCTCCCAGGGATGAGCAGAAGGAAAAAACGTTTTCCACTGTCGCACTCATCCAGCGGCGAAAATTGCAACGGCATGTGGCCCCTGCACGCGTTGAAGTCCGAATCAGGGCCGAAAAAATCCCTTTCGAACGGCAAAACTCATCCGCCCATTCTCAATTCAAATGTTCAAGGAAGATACCTCGAGCGCCTCCAGTAGCGTGTATGAACTGAAGTGAGCTTGTTCAACACGTTTAATTCACCAGAACCATGGAGGTCCTCGTGGCTGAATCCTCTTCCGGACAGGGTAAGAAACCTGTCGAAATGCTTTTCATGATAGGCGTCGTTGTTGTCGGGTTGATGCTTGTAATACTTAAGTTGGCTGGCGCTTTTTAGCTGTCGTTTATAGACTTACGGCTTTCCGTTCAAGCGGATCAAAGCCGTATACCGATCACCTCTCTGCTTTCGGTGCCGGGTCGGCCATGCAGCTATGGGTGTTTGTTCCCGCTGTGCTATCTCCGAATTAAGGAAAGGATGATAGCCGCCGCGACGAACAGTGATGCGCCTGTAATGTCGGATGCAGCATCCAGGACGTCCGCGTGACGGTCGACAGTAACCGCCCATTGCAGGAATTCGGTAATAATGCCGTAGCCGGAGCTCATTATCAGGGTCAACAACGCGCGAATACGCTTCTGACTGTAAAACTTACGGAATGTGGGCAGAGCGATCCATATGGCCGCGGCCTGTATGAAAAACAGAGCGGCATGGATCGCTTTATCCGCTGGCAAGGATGAAGGAAGGAACCCGATCACAGGTATGTCTCCTGCCGGTAACAGCAACAGAAACAATATGAGAGCAGCCCAAAGGACGGCTCCGGCACGCTTGAAAAAAATGGGGGTGCTTGTTTCGGGTCTATCGTTCACGAACCGTCGACTCGAGTGAGCGCAGCACGCGCGGAAGCGCGTTCAATATATATCCCGCCGTCAACGATCGCATACCCGTCTCAAGCGCAGCCGCATCTCCTGCGCCGCCGTGCAGCCATGCTCCGCAGAAGGCGGCTTCGCGCGGAGACATTCTTTGCACCAGCAGCCCTGCAATGATTCCGGTCAGAATATCTCCCGCGCCTGCCGTGGCCATGCCGGGGTTGCCGGTGCTGTTGATAAACACCTCGCCGTCGGCGGAAGCGGTGACAGACGGCGCTCCTTTCAGAAGCAGCGTCACTCTGTGTCGTAGGGCGAAGTCCCTGGATACATCGATACGGTCGGCATCTATTTCCTTTGCCGCCAAACCGGTGAGACGGCTTAGTTCACCGCAGTGAGGGGTTAGAATTCTCGGCGCAGCGGCCTTCTTGAGGAGTTCGCAATGGTCCGCGAGGGCGTATAGAGCATCCGCGTCCACGACCAAAGGTACTTCGGCGTTTTCGATTATCATTCGGGCCGCTTCCAGAGTCTCGTCGTCCCGATTGAGGCCGGGCCCCAACAGCGCCGAATCCGCCTTGTTGATTAAGTCGAGCGCTTTATCCGCTCCCTTCATTGAAAGCGTTCCCGTAGCGGTCTGGTGCAATGGAATCGTAATGACTTCGGTGAGTTTTGATGCTAGGATGGAATGAACCGACTCGGGAATCCCCAATGTCACGATTCCGGCGCCGCTGCGGTAAACGGCTTCGGCCGTCATGGCGGCTGCGCCCGTGTAGCCTACTGATCCTGCCAGCGCGAAAACATGGCCCATCGAGTATTTGTGAGCGTTGAAAGGCCTGTCCGGAAGCCGGTCTCGAACATCCTGCCTCTCGATCAGGAATGTCCTTGCTGTATCGTGCGCACGTCCGTGCAGCGGCATCCCAATGTCGATTATCTCGACCTTGCCTGCGCGCATTCTGCCTTCTCCGAGCAACAAACCGCGTTTCAGGCCTCCCATGGTCGCAGTCCGGCGCGCCTGTATCGAAGCACCCATTTCCGCCCCATTGTCGGAGTTGATCCCGCTCGGCATGTCGAGAGAAAAAACGATCGCTCCTGACGCATTCAGTTCGACGACGGCGTCCGCTATGAGCCCCCGCAGATCGGAGACAAGTCCCGTACCGAGCAGGGCATCCACGACGACGTCCGGCCGCCGGCTGAGTTCCGTTTTCAGCGTCTCGATTCCGCTCATGATCCGGATTTCCGGCATGCCTGTTTCGGTGTTCATGCGTCCGGCGGTTTCGGCGTTCAGCCGTGCGTCCCCCGAAAGGTCGTTTTCGGCCGCGACAGCGAGGATGCTCGTCTTCATGCCGCGGTTGAGCAGATGGCGTGCGAGCGCGTATCCGTCACCTCCGTTGTTACCCTTGCCGCAGAGTATAAGGGCGCTACGGCCTTCGAGACTGCCGAGCGCTTTCTCCATAAAATCCGCCGAACCGCGTGCGGCGTTTTCCATCAGAACAATGCTTGGAATGCCGAATATGTCCGTTGCCGCCTTGTCGCAGGCGCGCATTTCCTCCGCAGTGTAAACGGGAAGCATGGCTGTTACAGCAAAGACGGCAGCAAATTCATCGCCAGGCTGGGGAAAATTCCGAAAATCAGCACGCCCGCAGCTGAGATCAACAGCGCGGCGGCAATTCCATAACCGGACGCAGGAGAGGGTGCGGTTTCATCCGCGCGGAAGTACATGACGACGATCACCCGCAGATAATAGTACAGAGATATTATGCTCGTCACAACGCCCACGATGACCAGCCAGATGGAACCGGCTTCCACAGCTGCGTAAAACACGTAGTATTTTCCGAAGAAACCGGACAACGGAGGCAGGCCGATCAGAGAGAACAGAAACAGCGACATCAATCCGCCCAGCATCGGACGGGAGTGTCCGAGCCCGGCGAAACTCTCGATTGTCACGTTTTCCTGCTTTTCATTCTCGACCGCCGCCACAATGGCGAATGCTCCAATCGTGGTAAAGGTGTACGAAAGAAGGTAGAACAGAACGCCGGCTGCGCCGGTCGGATTTCCGGAAGCGACGCCGACCAGCATATATCCCGCGTGGGCAATGCTCGAATAAGCCAGCATGCGCTTGATGTTGGATTGCGCCAGCGCCGCCATGTTTCCGAGAATCATCGACGCAGCGGAAATGATCCCGATGGCGAGCGCAATTCGGCCGTTTCCGCTTCCCAACTGCAATGTGAAGACCAGAAGGAGAGCCGCGAACGCGGATGCCTTGGCGCCTGTGGCCATGAATGCCGTAACGACAGTGGACGATCCCTCGTACACATCCGGCGCCCACATGTGAAAAGGCGCCGCGCCCACCTTGAAAGCGAAACCCACCAGCAACAGGCCGCAACCGGCCAGAAACAGCGGATCAGTGTGGAATTCGGCGAGGCGCTCGGCCGTGATTATGAGGCTCGTGCTCCCGGTCGTCCCGTATATCAGGGCAATGCCGTAAAGGAAGAAGCCCGTGGAAAAAGCTCCGAGGAGAAAGTACTTCAACGCTGCCTCGTTCGCCTCCAGACGCTTACGCGTCATTCCGGCGAGCGCGTAAAGCGCAACCGAAAGCACTTCGAGACCGATGAACGTTGCAATAAGATCCAGTCCGGTGGCGAAAGCGATCATGCCGCTGACCGAGAGCAGAACGAGTATGATGAATTCGCCGTATGAAGCCTTGATCTTCTCCAGGTAATCGCGCGAGATCAAGATTGCGAGTCCGGCGGCGAGGAGAATGATCAGCGTGACTGCGCTGGCGTAACCCCCCGTCATCAGCATGTGGTTGAATGCCGTCCCGCGCAGGGGCATATTCCAGACCGCCAGCGCCATGGAAGCCGCGATGCCGAACAGGGCGACGGCGCGCTGAAGAGCGCCGGATTTATCGACGAAGGCGTGTATGAGAATGACCGCGAGACTGATCAATATTATCGCGCCGATAGGCGCTGTGGCGAGTGTGTCGTTCAGTATCTGCTGCATGGCTGACGCGGGTGATTGCTCCGTTGCTTTTGAGAATCTAGGCTAACCCCTGAAAAATATGAACCAGACCAGCGCGAATACAGGGAGAAGGATCGGGATCGAGAAGCGTATCATGTAGCCGAAAAACGAGGGCATGCGCGCGCCCATCTGCTCGGCAATGGAGCGGACCATGAAGTTGGGGGCGTTTCCAATATAGGTCATAGCGCCGAAAAACACCGCCGCTATGCTGATGGCGCGGAGATGGTCGGGGTGCAGCGCCATTAAAAAAGATACTTGTATATCTGAAACAGGCACAGCTCCGGACGCGACGAGATCCCCGTGATAATGCATTAGCACGTCGAAGGTTTGCCTTATTTCCGCGGTTTGCGAGGCGAGATCCGCGTGCGCACCTGCGGCGATAAGGGCTTGAATTTGAGATATCGTGTGTGGGGATACGAACAGCCCGATCTCGGCCACCAGGAAATTCAGATAAGTCGGCGCGTTGTCCAGAAAGGCCGATAGAGTGCCCGTACTCCAGAAAAAGCTGCTCGGCGAGGTAATGCCCAGCGTTGATGAATTCAACTCGAGCCAGTCGAGCGCCGGAACCATGGTGGCGAAAAGACCGAGGAATAGGAAAGCCACCTCTTTTATCGGAAGGAAATTGAAATGATTTGCGGAGTGTATCTGTTTCTTTGTTGTGAAATACGATGCCGCCCCGGCCGCGACCATCATCGCTTCCCTGAGAAACGGAGGATGTTGTATGAAAACGGCTACGAGTACCACGGCCAGGAAGATCATGTTAGGCCAACCCTCGAAACCGGCGTGCTCGCCCACGCTGCGCACTTCCTCGCGAACTGCGGGCGGCACCTTCTTGTAGTAGTAATGGTCGATCACAAAGAACACGGCCAGCACGATGCCGACAGCGAAAATCCACACGTCCCAAAGATTCCACAACACCCAGAAAAATGGAATCCCTCTCAGATAGCCGAGAAACAAGGGCGGATCGCCGATCGGAGTTAGAGCGCCTCCCATGTTGCTGACGATGAAAATGAAGAAGATGATGTGATACGAATGAAGACGGTACTTGTTGTTCCGTATGAAGGGACGGATCAGTATCATCGATGCGCCCGTGGTGCCCACGATATTCGACAACACCGCCCCGGTGACCAGCAGAATCGAGTTCGACACCGGCGTCGAATAGCCGCGCAGTCTTATGTGTATCCCTCCTGAAACCACATACAGGGACCCTACCAGGCATATGAAGCTGATGTATTCCTCGGCGGAATGCAGCATGCGCCAAGCGCCGTCGAGGCAAAACACGTAATACGCCACAGTGACCGCGCCGAGTCCGATGGCTGTGTGGGGAAAGTATTTCTCCCACCAGTGGCGGTCAATGAAGGGCATCACCGCGATCATCAGCAACAGGACGACGAAGGGAGTTATCATCCAGGGCGAGGGCGCGGGAAGATGCTCGACGCCTTCGGCCAGAAGCGTGGACGGCAGCACGGCAAGCGCCAGCAGGGCGCCTAATAGCATGACAAGCGTTTTCGCGAGAAGCTTTTTCATGACGATGACATCAGCGGGTGACGCCCGGTGCCGTGCTGTCGCCCGGCGTCGCGCGCAGCGTTTCTATCTGGGCGGCTATTCGCCGCATAGTGGGTTCCGTCTTGGAGAGGAATGGCCGCGGATAGACTCCAATCCAGACAATCAGAAGCAGTATCGGCACAAGTAATCCGATCTCTCTCGCATTAAGGTCTTTGATCCGCGTGTTCTCCTCGCTGCGCGTCACACCGAAAACCACTCTCTGGTACATCCAGAGCATATAAACGGCCGCGAATACCACACCCGTTGAGGCGAATACTACATACCAGTGCGTGCCCAGAGCGGCGGATTTGAACGATCCCAGAAGTATGAGGAACTCTCCTACGAAACCGTTGAGACCCGGGAGGCCTATCGACGACAGCGTCACTATCATGAAAAACGTGGAGAAGATAGGAATATGACGCGCCAGACCTCCGAAGTCCTCTATCATCCGCGTGTGCCTGCGGTCGTAAATCATGCCGACGATAAGGAAGAGGGCTCCTGTGGAAAGGCCGTGATTCACCATCTGTATAAGGCCGCCCTGCAATCCTTCTACGGTGAATCCGAAGATTCCGAGCAGTATGAAACCCATGTGACTGACCGATGAATACGCTACGAGCTTTTTCACGTCCTTCTGCACCATCGAAACGAGGGCGCCGTAAATTATCCCGATCACTCCGAGCACCGCGAACACATGCGCCCATTCCAGGGCGGTCGCGGGGAAGAGCTGAAGGTTGAAGCGCACAAGACCGTAGGTCCCGAGTTTCAGCAGCACGCCGGCCAGAATCACCGAACCTCCGGTCGGCGCTTCGACATGCGCATCCGGAAGCCATGTGTGCAAGGGAAAAGCGGGCACCTTGATCAGAAAACTCAAGGCGAATGCCCAGAAAAGCCACATGGCGGGGCCGCTGGGAATCTGCGGCGCTATCGCGAACAACTTGACCAGATCGCTGGTGAATTCTCCTCCCGGCAGCGTCGAAGCGTACCAGCCCAGCCATATTATCGCAACCAGCATCAGCAGTGAACCGGCCATTGTGAAGATGAAGAATTTCAACGCGGCGTATATTCTGTTCTTCCCGCCCCAGATGCCTATTATGAAATACATCGGGATCAGTATCACTTCCCAGAAGACGTAAAACAGGAAGGTGTCGAGCGAACAGAAAACGCCGAGCATGCCCGTTTCAAGCAAGAGCATCAGGAAAATCCACATCGGCGCGCGTCGAGTGATCGAAGACCATGATGAAATCAATACGAGAGGAGTCAGCATGGTCGTCAGCAACACCAGCAGCAGCGACAGCCCGTCGATGCCTACATGATAACCGACGTTCAGGGACGGTATCCACACTGCGTGCTCGATGAACTGCATCCCGGGCTTCGAGGCGTCGTAGCCGAAATACAGCGGCAGCGAAAGCACAAACAGCGCGGTTGTGACTGCTATGGCTGCCGTCTTCATCGCCGTTTCCGACCGGCGGAGGAGCATCAACAGAACGCCTGCAACCGTCGGCGCGAAGATCAGAATTGTGAGGATGTTCGGGATCATTGGGGCGCTTCCGCTATACGAATAAGATCAGACCGATGACGATCAGAATGCCCGCGACAATCACGGTCGCGTAACTTTGCACGACCCCTGTCTGGATCCGGCGCAACAAGGCGCCTGATGCGCCGGTTACGGCGGCCAATCCGTTGACCAAGCCGTCGATGATTCCTGTATCCACGATGCGGGACAGGAAGCGCTCCGAGGAGATCACTAGAGGATTCACTATCGTCTTCTGATACGCTTCATCGATGAAGTATTTGCCCGCCAATGTTTTCTGTACGGCGGGCGCGCGCCGGGCGAAAGTACTGTCGGCGTCTGGATTGGCAAGGAATATTCTGCGTCCGAACCAGAAACCGGTCAATCCGATCAGAACACTGACGGCCATGAGTATGTATTCGGTTGTGTGGCCGTGCTCGGCCGCCTGGGGAAGCAGCGTTTCCGCTTTGTGGAAGATGGGATGGAGCCATTGATGCATGGCATTTCCACCGCCGAGCGCTTCAGGCACACCGACAAAGCCGCCGACAACAGCCAATGCGGCAAGTATCATCAGAGGGACGGTCATTGTGGCCGGTGATTCATGCGGATGCTTTCCCTTCTCCCAACGCGGCTCGCCGTAGAAAGTCAGCGTGACCATCCTGAACATGTAGAACGCGGTCATCAATGCCGCCGATGCGCCCAGCAACCAGAGTATTGGCGAGCCGTGCGAAAAAGACTGCCAGAGAATTTCATCTTTGCTGAAAAATCCGGACAGGGGAGGAAAGCCCGCGATCGCGAAGCTGCTTATGAGGAATGTCGCGTGTGTGATCGGCATCACCCTCCTGAGCCCGCCCATGCGCCGTATATCCTGCTCCTCGTGCATCGCGTGTATTACTGAACCGGAACCGAGAAACAGGCAGGCCTTGAAGAAGGCGTGTGTCATGACGTGGAATATCGCGGCCGTGAACGCGCCGACTCCCAAGGCCAGGAACATGTACCCCAACTGGCTGACGGTGGAATAGGCGAGGACTTTTTTAATGTCGTTCTGGGCTATGCCGATCGATGCTGCCAGTATCGCCGTGACCGCGCCGCCAATCGCCACTATCAGCATGGTGTCGGGCGCCAGGGCGTAGAGAACGGAATTGCGAGCCACCATGTAGACGCCTGCCGTAACCATCGTGGCGGCATGTATCAGGGCGCTGACAGGAGTCGGACCTGCCATGGCGTCGGGCAGCCAAACGAAAAGCGGTATCTGCGCGGATTTGCCCGTTGCGCCGATGAAGAGCAGGAGAGTCGCCCAGAAAATCGTCGCGTTTCCCGGTTGCAGAGCCCCTGCGGCCTCGAATACTTCCCGGAAAGCGAGAGTGCCGAATTCGCGGAACAGCAGGAACATGCCGAGCATGAAGGCGAAGTCGCCGATGCGGTTCACCCAGAATGCCTTGTTCCCGGCGTCGCCGGTCCATGTTATGGCGGTGCCCGGAAATTTTTTCTCGTACCAGAAACCGATCAGAAGATACGAACATAGCCCGACGCCCTCCCAGCCGAGAAACATCAGCACGAAATTATCAGCCAGGACGAGGTTGAGCATGGCGAAGATGAAGAGATTCAGGTAGGTGAAAAACCTCCAGAATCCCCGGTCGCCGTGCATGTAACCGATCGAATAAACATGAATGAGAAAACCGACTCCAGTCACCACGAGCGTCATCAACATGGATAACTGATCCGCCTGATAAGCGATGGAGACGCTGAATTCGCCGGCGGCCAGCCAGGTGAAAATTGTTATGACTTCCCCGCGGTTTTCCGGCGGCATGCCTAGCATCTCTATGAATATCGCGGCGGCAATCGCGAAAGGTATGCCGACGGCAAGACTGCCGATCCAACCGATCGCTTTCTCGCTGCGAATGTGACGCCCGAGCAGTCCGTTGACGAGCAGTCCGAGCAGCGGGAACAGGATAATTAGGCCGACGTACTTGTGCATGATGTTTCCGTTGTGTTTCCTGGCGGCGGAAGCGGTGCGCCTGCGGCAGTCACGCTCCGCGCATCACCACTTGAGAATGTTCACATCGTTGATGTTTACCGTCTGTCGGTTGCGGAACAGCGCTATCACAATGGCGAGACCGACCGCCGCCTCGGCTGCCGCCACCGCCATCACGAAGAATACGATGATCTGACCGGTGGAATCGCCGAGAAAGGCCGAGAAAGCCACAAAGGTCAGGTTCACCGAGTTCAGCATGAGCTCGATGCTCATGAAAATAATTATGGCGTTGCGTCTTGTCAGCACGCCGGCAACTCCGGTGCAAAACATGACGGCGCTGAGTATCAGGTAATGTGTTAGTGTCGGCATCTGATTAAATTCTGTTCGACCTGTTTCAGGGGAAACGCTTTTTTGCGAGAACCACGGCGCCGACCATCGCGGCGAGCAGCAGAATGGAGGCCATCTCGAACGGGAAAAGAAAGGCGCGGTAAAGCACTTCACCTATGCCTTCCACGCTCCCGATGTGTTCCGCTTCCGGCGATATCGCCAAAGGAAAGGGTCCGCTGTAAATGGATACCGCCTGCACGAGCATGAAAAGAAAAGCTGCCGAGAGAAGAGCCCCGAGCACCTGTCTCCATCCGTGTTTTACCCGAAGCCGCTCCTCGTCGTGCAAATTCAGAAGCATGATCACAAAAAGTACTAGCACCATGATCGCGCCTGCGTACACGATCACCTGCATGATAGCCACGAACTGAGCTTTCAGCGACAGGTACAGAACTGCCAGTGCGACGAAATTCACGATAAGGAACAGCGCGCTGTGCACGGGATTGGCCCGTGTGATGACGAGGACACCAGATACGACCGCTATGGCGGCCAGGACGGCAAACACTATCATTTCAGTCGACACGAACTCTCCGGGAATGGATTGCGGATACACAATCCCCTGAATATAGCCGCATCGGGTTGATTTTACAACGTGAATTCCGAGCGTAACGAGGGAAGGCTCCCTCCAATTATTTCCTCTCCCGTCGCCTGTGTATATTTATCCATGTTGTTTAAACGCAGATCTAAAGCGGAAATAAACCTTCTGGAGCTCATTCCGGAACGGTTGTTCGCCCACTCAGTGAAGGACGACGGTCTCGTGGTCGTGGATATGCCCCGCTTTCACGTTGCATGGATGCAGAAGTACCTCGTTCCGAGGGCGAAATATCCTTTCATCAAGATCTCTCTGGATCGTTTCGGTTCGGATGTTTGGCTCAGAATCGATGGACATTCCGATGTATCCGGGATTGCAGCGGGATTGAAGGAATCCTTCGGCCAAGAAGTCGAACCGGTGCTCGAACGGATCGCCGTGTTCATGCGTCAGTTGGAACGCAGGGGTTTCATCCGCTTCCGCACGCGGGAAGGCGGTACAGTCTGATAAGCCGTTTGTCGGAATTCTAAATCGGCAGGCTGGAAACACCCTGCCTACGTCCGGATTAAGAAAATGAAAACCGTAAAACCTTACGCCCGCTGGATCGTGCTCGCCCTAGTGAGCGTCGTGATCGCGGCCAACTATTATGTGTACGACGCGATGTCGTCCATCAAATCCGTCATGCAGTCCGAACTGGGCTTCAGCAACGTCGATTACGGACTCATCGTTTCGTTTTATTCTTTCCCGAACACCTTTCTGCTGATGGCGATTTTCGGCGGGATCATACTCGATAGATGGGGTATTCGACGCACCGGAACCCTGTTTGTATTCTTCTGCGCGCTCGGCGCCCTTGTTACCGCTTGGGGTGCCTCCGATGCCTTCTTGGCGGGCGGCTTCGGGTATGGCGCAATTTCCTCAATTCTGTCGGATTACTCCCCTCAGTTGAAAATGATGATGCTGGGTCGCCTGCTCTTCGGCCTCGGCGCCGAGACTAGCATCGTCGTCATCAACAAAGTCATGGTGAAATGGTTCAAGGGCAGGGAGTTGGCCCTGGCTTTCGCGGTAAATATCGCCATAGCCCGGCTCGGTACCGCTGCAGCGCTTATCTTTTCACCGCAGCTCATCTCCGGCCCGTCCGGTTGGACCTGGGCGCTGTGGATTGCAGCAATCACCATGACGGCCGGATTTCTGTTCTGGCTCCTCTACCTCGCCTATGACGCCGCTTCCGGCGGTTCGAAAGAGCGCGACGGCGTTCTGGGGCCGGACGAGCAATTCCGCTTGTCGGACATAAGCGCGTTGCTGAAGAACAAGTCCTTTCTCTACGTGATTTTGCTTTGCGTCACCTTCTATTCGGCGGTATTTCCTTTCCAGGCCTACTGTCCCGACCTGCTCCACAACAAATTCGGTCTCGACATAGAATGGAGCGGCGTTCTTTCGAGTTTGATTATCTGGGGAACCATTGTTTTTACGCCCATTTTCGGTCTGTTCGTCGATAAACGCGGTAAACGCGCTTCCCTGATGCTGGTGGGTTCTATGTTGCTCATCGTTACGCACCTGGTTCTCGCTCTCACGCATCTGACGCCGTACGTGGCTATGTTCATACTCGGCATTGCGTTTTCGCTGGTGCCCGCGGCTATGTGGCCGTCTGTTGCCTTGATCGTCGAAGAAAAGCGCCTCGGTACGGCTTACGGCGCCATGGCATCGCTTCAAAACCTGGGTCTCTGGGCTTTCCCGATTCTGGCCGGATGGATCCTGGATGCAGCCAATCCGGGCGCGGAATCGGGTGCGGCGTTCGACTACACCTGGACGATACTCATGTTCGCCGCGCTTGGTGTGCTGGGCCTTCTTTTCGCTTATCTCCTGAAACGGGAGGACGCCGGCAGCAGCGGACACGGGTTGGAACGCGCCGTCGAGCCGCTCTGACGCGTGTAATCGCGAGGTTCGGTTGCCGGACCGAATCGTGGGGTCCGAACAGTGCCGTTCAGACGATCGAAGAGGCGAGTGTTGCGTCCTAACGCCGCCCGCGTATCCGGTCTCCGTTGTAGTGTGACGTAACACCGCTGTAACGAGTCTCCGGAACGGCGGCTGAATCCGCTGCCGTCACTGTGCGAATTGGCATGCCGGTTTAACGTTGGCGCCTCAAGGCAAGCATTGTGATGTCGTCGCTCTGTTTTGCTCCGGTTGTATGCCGCAGAATGTCCTCTCTTACGCGGTCGATTATTTCCGCCGCCGGGCGTCCAGCCAGCTTGCGCAACAACGCCTCCAGCCTTTCGTTTCCGTATTCCTTCATCTCCTGCGACATAGCCTCGTTCACGCCGTCGGTGTAGGCGATGATCGTGTCGCCTGGACGTAAAATCACGGACGCGATATCGTATGGCACTTGCTCGTCCAGTACGCCTAGTATCAGACCGCCGGTCATCATGGCTTCGAATTCGCCGTCCGCGCGGAACAGATACGGCGGATTGTGTCCCGCATTGACGTAAGTGAAAATGTTCGAGCGCGCATCAAGAATGCCCCAGAAAAAAGTGATGAAAGTGTCGGCTTGCGTGTTCGAGTAGACTATCGCGTTTAGGCGCTGCGTGGCTTCATCCATGGGAAGGCGCAATGGCGCGATCGCTCGCAGCGCCGCCTGAACATTGGCCATGAGCAGAGAGGCGGGTACGCCTTTGCCGGACACATCTCCGATGCCGAGCACGTATTCATGTTCCGACAAGGGAATCACATCGTAATAATCGCCTCCGACCTGCAACGAAGACTCGTTGACCGCCGCGATATCGTAACCTTCGGGGGATTTTATCACGGCGGGCAGCAGGCCTTTCTGTATGGTTCGCGCGAGCGACAGTTCTCTTTCCAACTCGCGTTTCTCCACCATCTCGCGCACGAAGCGCGAGTTCTCGATAGCCGACATCGCAATGTTCGAAAGCGCCGCCAGGTATTCCACGTCCGCATCCTCGTATGCGGCGCCGCCCAGTCTGTCGCCGAGGCACAGCAGTCCGAGCGTTCTGTCGCCGGCACGCATGGGGAGCAGCACCTTTATCCCCGCCGCGGCAAGACGGCGCTCCGCTTCGTTGGCCGGCTGTCGCTCCCGGCAAAACCGGACGGCTTCCGTAATGCCCGAAAGCTCCGAGGGCTGGAGCACGTCACGTTCCAAGCCGGGGAGCTTGAGAAGAGCGGGACGAATCTGCCCGCCGTTATCCGTGTATACGGCGTAGCGCATCGCGCGCAGCTGTCCCATCAGCACGTATCCGAGCAGACGCAGTATCTTGGATTCGTCGAAAGTTGAATTCATCTCGCGGCTCATCTCGAATAGCGTGTTCATCTCCTGCACCTTGGCATCGAGTCGGCGGTTGCTTTTCTGGAGATCGGCGATGGTCAGAGCGTTCAGGACCGCGCTGGCGGCTACGGCGGCGAGGGAAGTCAAAAATGTGATGTCCGCCGAGTCGAAACAGCGTCCCGTCGCCTTCGGTCCTACTCCGAGCACGCCCACCATTCGCTCGCCGAGTGTGACGGGTATAAGTGCCGCGAGTCCGCAATTGAGACAGCAGTCGATGAAACTCCTCGTCCCATCGTCTTCCGCGGCGTCGAATTCGTCGATCAGAAAGAAGGAGCGCCGGCCGACTTCAAGCGTGAAACTCTGCTCCATGTCCGCTTCCGCGATGCCTTTCATTGCGCGGATCGAATAGACGCCGGGGCTGGCTTCCACAAGCGCCACGCTTTTGCCGATCAGCAGTTTTCCCATTGCCGTGAGCAGTACGTTCGCGAGAATGAAATCCAGGTCCTGCGACGAGTTGAGCATCCTGCTCAACTCGAGCAGAGCTGCGCTGTCGGAGACTCCTTCAGACGATTCGTCCCGCTTTCCGCTCGTTTCGGCAAATGGATTATCTTCAGCTTTCATTTGAGCCTGCGTTTGTTCTCGGTGCTTTCGATACATTCCCGCATGCGTCACCGGTGTGCGCAATCTAAGAAAAGCCTCGTCAAGAGCGTATACCACTTTCAGCGGTACACACGCAATCCTTCCGTACAATTGGTGCACATCTCCACTCCGCGGCGGTCGGTGAGAATTTTTCGTCGGAAGTCCTGATATGCGGGGGACTTCCAGATTTCGCTGAAGGAGAGTTCCGACGTGGAACCGAGTGGATACCGCGCGTCTTTATCGAAACAGCAAGGCACGACGGTTCCGTCCCAGGTTACGACCCCGCGCTCCCATAGTCTAACGCATCTGTTCTTCAGTGCCGCCTTGACGCGCAGCTTGCCGTCCTCCATCCGGTAACGTCTGTAGCGTTCATTCTCCGGAAGGAATTTCCCGGCGCCTTCCAGCGAGTAGACTTGAATCGTCTTCAAAGCGAGAGTCGCGCCGTAACGCCGGGCCAGCGCCCGCGCTTCGGGGATTTCATGCTCGTTCTGCCTGGTCACGAGAAATTGTATGATGATTTCGCTGCGCACACCGACATCCCGGGATTTGAGTTGCTTTATCGATTCGAGAGCCGCGAGCACTTTTTCGAGTTTGCCTCCGATCCTGTAAATCCGGTAGGTCTCGTCGCTGAGCCCGTCGAGTGATACGATGAGCCTGTCAAGCCCGCTCTCCAACAGTTCCGCGACAGTGTCCGGTCTCACAAAATTCGCATTTGTGCTTGCGGATACATACATCCGTTTTGTCCTGGCATATCTTATCATATCCGGCAACAGCGGATTTATAGTCGGTTCCCCCTGAAAGAACAGCTGCAGGTAAAAGGTGTCGCCCTTGATGTCGTCGATGAGACGCTTGTAGAAGTCGAGGGACATCATGCCAGAAGGCCGCGTCATCGTTCCGTTTCCGGAAGGGCATTCCGGACATCTCAGGTTGCAAAGATTCGTCGGCTCTATGGTGAGCGTATACGGCATTCCCCATACGATTGTCCTGCCCGTCCGGTCCGACAGCTTGTACGAGAGCAGGGCGAGGACGAGATTAAGCGCGCGGCGCGGCGTGATGCAGCGCAGCAGATGCAGCGCGGCGACCGTTTTCATGGAGTTCCCTTTCTGCAGATAATATGCCAGGAGGGTGTGATGTATCGATTGAGAAATCCGGGCTTGTCGTTGGCAACTCTTACAAGCATGTGATGCAAGCCGGCAGCCTTCATGAACGCCGCGATCGAGAGGTGCAAACGGCTCCAGACGACGGATCGCGGAGATTGGGCGAATGCCGCCGCGATCTGCTTCGTGCGCAATGAGATCGAGAATCCGGTCTCGCGCAGGATTCCATGAAGACGGTCGAAACTGAAGAGCCGGGCCAGGTCGTCGCGATCGGCATCCGCTGGACGCACAATGCGCAAGACTCTTCTGAGAGCGGTTTCGTTCAGCAGCGTGAGCAGCGGCAAGCCCCAATGAGGATCGGCAAGGACGTTGATGGGCGAATGACGGTTCGGTGTGCTGAGATATGCGAGTCCTCCGGGGCGCAGCACCCGCCGGATTTCGCGCAGCACGGATGCGGCGTCGATGCAATGCTCGATCACGTCCTGCAATATGACCGCATCGAAACTGCCCGCTGTGAAGGGCAGATCGCCCGCGTCGGCCGTTCTCGCGTCAATGCCGCCGGGCAAGGCAAGTATTGCGGCAACGCGCTCTGGATTCCGGTCCACGGCTGTAACCTCAGCTCCAAGATCCCGAAGAACGACCGCTGTTCCGCCGACTCCGGCGCCGATATCGAGTATTCTTTTGCCTTTGAGATCGCAATCCGATTCCAGCATGCCGGCTGCGATTCTGCCGCGTAGCAACGCCGTGTCGACGGCCCTTTGCCAGCGTCTGCTGTTCGGATGCTTCTCGTCGATTATATAGGCGCTGCTGAATGTATCCCGGTCGGTCATGGATCACCAGCGGGGTTTCAGGACGAATGACAGCAGTCCGGTGACGGTGGAGAAAACGAGATGGAACAACTCGAGGAGAGCTATTCTCGATCTCGCCGCAATTCCGTCCGTGCGCAAGCCGGATTCACTGAAAGCCGGAACAAGCAACCCGGTGTCGTAGAATGCTTTCAGCAGCGCGGCGGCGACGCATACCAGGGGATTTATTCCTCGGAACGCGCCGAAATACACCGGAGCTATGAAAAATGAACAGATCTCGGTGAAAGTGAGTAATCCCAGCGCGAGCATCGCTGGGATCGGATAATGCATCGACACGCTGTAATGCCGCAGCTTGCGTCTCGCAATATCTCCGAAGTTCGACGGGGACCGAGTCGGGCAATGTGTGTCAGGCGCAGTAAGAACGGACACCGCGGGGCGGAGTCGGAGCATCCGCTGTAAAAGAAGATCGTCGTCGCCTCCGAGAATCCCGTAAATGGGCGGAAGCCCGCCGGCGGCGTCATAGAGCGATTTCCGAAATCCCCAATTCCTCCCAACGGACATGTAAGGCTGTCGGAATCGCGCCGCGGCGATGTACAGAGCCGCGGTGCGAGCGGATTCATACGCGGAATACGATCCGGCCGCACCGCTGCCGCGTTCCGGGGAAATACCCAACACGATTTGCGCGCCGTCTGAAAATTCCCTCAACATGGACTCTATCCAGCCGGCTTGAGGCCTGCAATCGGCATCGGTAAGGAGGATCACGTCCCCCGAAGCCGCGATTATACCCGTATGCAGTGCGTACTTCTTCGGCGCTGTGTTCTCCGGAACTTCATCAACCCGGATGATTGTCGGATCGAGGTCGCCTGACATGCTTGAGGCCGAAGCCGCGGTGCCGTCGCTCGACCTGTCGTCGACTATCACGACACGGAAGGAATCTCTTGACGCTCTTTGCCGGGAAAGCGACTTCATCAGGCCGCACATGTTCTCTGCTTCATTATGAGCGGTTATTACGACGGTCGCCGCTGCGCCGGATCTCGATCCCTCGCTGAATCTCCGGACCCTTGAATATCCGATCGATATCGCGACGAATGCGGCGGACGAGGCGACGGCGCAGAGGATGAAAAAAATGTCGAGACTTGAAGGCATGTTGTCACGGCTGCCGGCGTGCGCTGCCGGGTTGTGCGGGGCGCGGAAGTGAACTGATCCTGCCGGTTTGCTCAGGCATCCCGGAGTCTTTCAAGTTCCGCCTTCAGCAGATCGTTCACGATCTGCGGATGCGCACGGCCTCGTGTCTCTTTCATCACCTGCCCTACAAAGAATCCTAAAACATTCTCGCGGCCGCCGTGATACTTGCGTACGGATTCCATGTTTTCGCCAAGTATCCGTGCGATCAGCGAGGCGAGCATTATCTCGTCGGATATCTGGACAAGTCCGCTCCGCTCGGCGAGAGTCCGCGGCATCTCGCCGCATGCAATGGTATCCTCAAATAGTTCCTTGGCCATTTTGCCGCTGATCAGACCTTCATCGATCATGTTGAGCAATTCGGCAAGCGCCGGCGGCGGCGCGGCAGGATTCGAAAGCGGTCTCTTCATCTCCCGCATGATTCTCAGATAGTCTCCCATGATCCAATTGCAGGCGGCCTTGAAGGTAACCGGATCGCCGGAACCCAGTGAAGCGGCGGTCGCTTCGAAATAGTCTGCGAGCGGCTTCTCCGAGGTGAGCACGTCTGCGTCGTAATGCGACAAGCCGTAGGCGCGCATGAATCGGTCTTTTCTCGCGAGCGGATTTTCAGGCAGCCGGCTTCTGATCCGGCTTATCCGGTCTTCGTCCACTATGACGGGCGGTAGATCCGGTTCCGGAAAATAGCGGTAATCATGCGCTTCCTCCTTGCCTCGCATGGACGTGGTGATTCCCCTGCCTGCGTCCCATTGCAGTGTTTCCTGCACAACGGCCCCGCCGCTCTCGATGATGGAAATATGCCTGTCGACTTCATGCCGGAGAGCTCTCTCGACATTGCGGAAGGAATTGAGGTTTTTCAATTCCGTCCGTGTTCCGAATTCCACGGCGCCGGCACGCCGCACGGATATGTTGGCGTCGCACCTCAGCGATCCTTCTTCCATGTTGCCGTCGCAGATCTCGAGGTAGGTCAGAATCCTCCTTAGTTGCGTCAGGTAGGCGTGAGCTTCGGCAGGGGAACGAAGATCCGGTTCGCTCACTATCTCGAGCAGAGGTACGCCGCAGCGGTTCAGATCGATCAATGTTTCGACGGCGATATCGTGAAGAGACTTCCCTGCGTCCTCCTCCATGTGTATGCGCGTGATGCCGATTTTCTTTCTGCTTCCGTCGGAGAGTTCAATGGTGATGCTTCCGCCGTGACAAATGGGATCTTCGTACTGTGATATCTGATACCCCTTCGGCAGATCCGGATAGAAGTAGTTCTTTCTCGCGAATGTGGAAACAGGTCTGACGGAACAACCCGTGGCCAAACCGAGCGCGATCGCCATGTCTATCATCTCTCGGTTCGTCGCGGGCAGCGCGCCGGGGTGACCGAGACATACCGGACAAGTGTTGCTGTTGGGCGAGTCTCCGTATTTTGTCGGGCAGGCGCAGAACGCCTTGCTCCGGGTGAGCAGTTGCGCGTGGACTTCGAGGCCGATTACAGTTTCATAACCGCGTGACGGATTCATGTGGAAAAATATGAAAGTTCGGCGAAATCGCTGACATGCTCCGATCCCCCTCATGATACGCGGGTCGCCGCAAAGCCGCGCTCGGCGGGGGTTCAGGGATCCGGTGCGACGCGTCGCTCAGCGAGCAGGGTCCTCACTCGGCGGATTGGGCGCGCGAGAAAAACATTGGCAAAAAAGCGGCCCGCGAGTAGCGCGATGGACGCGGCGATCGCGCCCACAGCGTCGAAGAAGTAGATTGATGCGGCGAGAGTCGTTATGATTCCCGCGACCTCGATCATGGTGCCCCATGTTATCGGTGTTGTCTTCCTGTAATTCACGAGTACGGCATGCTGAAACGCCAGCAGCACCGACGCGGCCGGTAACGCTGTCTGTATCATCAGCGGCAGAGACGACAGCTCGACCAGTTCCTCAGACAGGCCCGACACGGTCGCGAGCCAGAAATCCGCGAGAGGCGTGAAAGATATCAGGGCAAGGGCGCCTGTGGCGGCGCTGCCCAGAATCAGCGCAAACGACCGCAGCTTGCGGTGTCCCTCTCCGCTTGCGCCCATGTTGGCGATCGCAACCTCCTGGAACGACAGGCCGGAACTCCTGAAAATGAACACCAGCGAATTGATCACGGGTAGAATCGCCAGAGATTCAATCGGAAAGCGGCTCCTGCCTATGAAGAATGTTATCATGGGCTGAACTCCGAGAGCCAGAAGGGAAGTGAGCGCGAGCGGAAAATAGAAGCGGGCGATGGCCCTGTACGTGGCCGACGACGCGTCGATTACCGGCGCCGCTTTCCGCACTCTTCTTATCGATGCGGCTGTCATGGATCGACTGACCACGGCTTCGGCAATCACGGCCGCGCTCAGCGAAATCGCTCCGATGACGGCGCCGTTCAGTCCCGTGAAGCCGGCCAGCAGCAAGGCGACTGATGCGATGCTCGTCATGCGGATCATCGTGCCGTACGCAATCCGCCGCGTCAGCCGTTGATTGATCAGTATTCCGTGCCAGAACCTTCTGAAACCGATGGCGGCGGGCCAGGGGAGAAGCGAGATGGTCGCGTGATGCGTCAGAACCGCGACGTCCTCGGGCAAGCCGATGATCGAGCGAGTCACATGGAAAAAGACCGTCGGTATCAGAAAAAACAGCATGCCGGCCGTGATCACTCCGTTCAATGCGTATGAAAAATTGCGCAGGCGGGTGTAGGAAGCATCGTCTTTGACGAGCGCGGTCGCGGCGCTCATCATCATGATGATCGGCGCCTCGATTATGAGCGCGAATGAAAAGGCAACTCCGTAAGCGGCGAGATTTATTTTCGGCTCCGCCATGCGCGCGATCACTGCCGCCAGAAACGGCCCTTCGGCGCCCATCATGAGCCAAGTGGCGGCGAGCGGCAGCCATTGGGTAAAAATCGAGCGAAGTCTGGGCGGATCAGGATCGGAAGGCATGATCTATCGGTTCAAAGATAATGCATGACCGGCAAATTATTGGAAATCGGTTCATATACCACTATTTTACTGGATGTTCCTTTCTGCCTCTGCGAATGTGGCGGAATCGGCAGACGCGCCGGACTTAGGATCCGGTGGGGCGACCCGTGGGGGTTCGACTCCCCCCATTCGCACTTAAATCACTCAGGAGATCAATTGGAAGTCCTTATCAATTCAAAAAGCAACGTCGAGCATGAAATCGAGATAAATGTGCCGGCGGAAGAATTGCAGCCGCATTTCGACAAGGCTTACCACGATGAGGGAAAGAAGCTGAGCATGCCGGGTTTCAGGCCGGGAAAAATTCCTCCCGCCATCGTGAAAAAACGTTTCGGAGAAGCCATCGAATACCAGGTAATCGAAAAATTGGCCGATGAACTGTTCAAAAAGGCGTTGGAAGAGCGCAATATTCGGCCTATCGGCGCGCCCGTGCTCGACGATATGGACTTCAAGCGCGGCGAGCGGCTGACGCTTCGAGTGCGTTATGAAACCCTCCCCGACGTCGTGGTCGAGGGCTATAAGGGCTTGCGCCTCGAGCGATTTTCGCATCAAGTGACCGACGAAGAGGTCGATGAAGAAATTCTCGCCCTGCGCAAATCGAAACGCGCTCTCTTGCCCGCTGAAAAAGCGGATGAGAGCGGCTATCTGGTCACCTGCGATATCATCATACTCGACGAGCAAGGCAATCCGAAGGAAGGCAGATCCTTCCTCAAGCAGGGAGTCGATTTGGGCGCCGAGGGCTTGAACAGGGATCTGAAGGCCGAACTCCTGAACATGCGCGCAGGCGAAGAAAAGGAGGTGGAAATCGCTTATGACGGAAGTCAGGGAAGTGGAACCGAGACTACCCGCATCAGAGTCTACAAAATAGAACAGATCCAGCTTCCCGAACCGGATGCCGCTTTCGTGTCCGAAATCAGCTCCGGGCGCTTCTCTACTCTCGATGAACTCAGGGCGGACATAAAAGCATACCTGCAGCGGACCTGGGAACATCGTTACAGTAACATGATACGCGACGACGCCGTCCAGCAGATAGTCCGCGCCAATCCGGTGGAGATCCCGCCCGGCATTGTCAGGGAAATTCAGGACAATCTTGTCGAACAGCAGCGCAATCGCTACCCGGAGAAGAAACTCCCCGATTCATTCAATGTGGAAGAATTCAGAACTGCGCATGAACACGAGGCCAGGCAAATAGCCAAATGGATGTTACTCAGGGATGCCATCATGGAGAAGGAGAAAATAGCGGTCACGGATGCGGAACTGGACGAAATCGCCGCAAGAGACGCCGAGCGTATCGGGCTTGAAAAAGATCGCCTGCTCGAATTGCTGCGCAATTCGCCAGAGCGCACATCGGAATTGCGCCATGAAAAACTCATGGACTTCCTGCTGGAGAACGCTGAGATCCGTGACGTCGAAGATGACGATATCGCCGGCACCTCCTTGGCGCCGCTGCACTCGCATCATGACGACCTCGTCCATGAAACGGACGGCATCAGCGGTGAGCAGCCGCGCGCATCCGATTCGGGCGTGGATTTGGAAAACGACCTCGAATCCGACAACGATCACTCAACAAAGGCATAACATATCATGTCATTCACGCCCAACAATCTGTACGGCATCACGCGTAATCTTGGCGGCGACTGGGCCGGCCTGCCGTCATCACAACTCGTTCCCATAGTCGTGGAAACCACGGGCAGGGGAGAACGCAGCTGGGATATCTTCTCTCGCCTCTTGCGGGAAAGAATCGTCTTCATCGGCACACCGATCGATGAACACATCGCGAGTCTGGTCGTCGCGCAATTGCTGTTTCTGGAGTCGGAGGATCCGACCAGGGATATCTTTCTATACATCAACAGCCCGGGCGGGAGCGTCACGGCCGGGTTGGCAATTTATGATACCATGCAGTACATCAGGTCGGACGTCTCCACAATCTGCATCGGCATGGCTGCCAGCATGGCTGCCATTCTCCTGGCCGGAGGGGCGAAGGACAAGCGCATCGCCTTGCCGCATTCCCGTATCATGATACATCAGCCGACCGGGGGAACGCAGGGCCAGGCGGCGGAGATCGAGATTTACACAAAGGAGATCCTCCGGATGAGGGACACTCTGTATGAGCTCCTCGCCGAACATACCGGCAAAACAATCGATCAGATATCCGCGGATTCGGACAGGGACAAATTCATGAGTCCCATGGAAGCGAAGGACTACGGGCTCATCGATATCATACTCGCAAAAAAAGAGAAGAAACCGGATCTTCCATAATTATTCCGGTCACCATGATCCTCGTCCTATCCGACGATACCGGGACAGTCCGGAACATCGGACGGCAGCCGCGTTGCATCGCATTGTTTTTATCTCCACATTTCAAGCGCATAAAAATCGTATCGGACAACTCGACGAAGTGAAAATGAAAAAATCAGCGCGCCTCTCTCTTGTGATCATGCTGCCCGTTCTCCTTATTGCCGGTTGTCTCAACTATGAACAGGTTGTCAAACTCGATTCCGACTCTTCCGGAAGCATGGAGATTCATTACTGGACAAGCGAGGACAACGTGCAGTGGATGTCGAATGACAACTTCTCGTTCCAAGAAACCGAGATCAAGGATCGGTACAAGGGGAGCGGAATCACGGTCGAGGAGGTGAAAGTGGAAACCAATCCGACCGATTCCACGAGGCACGTGCGGGTGGAATTGAGTTTCAAGGACATCAACAAACTTTCGGAAACGCCGGCCTTCAAAAACACCGCCATATCTTTTGTCAAGGAAGGCGAAAACTTCCTTTTTAAGCAGAGCATCAAGGGAAGCAGCAACGCGGACGGCATGGGAATGAACGAATACACGTTCAGATACAGCTATACTTTCCCTGGTGATGTGCTCTCGAGCAACGCCGATAAGACGGAAGGCCGCACACTGGAATGGGTATACAAACTTCCGGAACTGTCAAAGGACGTTACTCTTACAGCCACGGTGTCCGCCGGATCGTCGTTGAACGCAGTTCTGCTGGGCGTCGCAGCGGGTGGAGCGGCGCTGCTGCTTGGCCTGTTTCTGCTGGCCAGACGCAGGAAGAACCCCTGATATTAGTTCCGGCTTGAGTTGGAAACGGGCCGGGCTTGCATCACGTTGCGGCGTCGCGGTCCCGGCGTCGACGCGATAGGCGACAGCAATACTCGATGAATTAGAACGGCCGTGTGGATGATCCCGGCCGCTTGCTGTCGTTGTCTGTTTTGCGGATTAACTACTTCAGCACTGTCATCGTTCGGGTCAGCATCCTGCCTGAAGTCTGCAGTGTGTAATAGTAGAGACCGCTCGGCATCTTCTCGGCGTCGAACTCGATCGTGTGCATGCCTGCTCCGAAGAAACCGTTCGCTGGAACGGAGATTTCCCGACCCAAGGCGTTCAGAATCCGCAGAGTCGCGCTGCTGCTGACAGGCAAATAGAAGCGGATTGAAGTAGCCGGATTGAACGGATTGGGATAATTCTGGTACAACTCCACGCCGTCCGGCGCCGCTGGCGGCTCTCCGGTCTCTGTCAACCGCTGGTCATAGGTGATATTTACGAGTCGCGAGGATGTGAAAATGTTGTAGGTCGTGTAATCGAGCGGCGTGACAGGGCCGGCCTTGCCTCCAAGCAGCATATTTTCCGACCTGACGATGTAATAACCGCTGGGCAGACTCGTAATCGAATACCACCCCGAAGAGTCGGAAATTGCGTAACCTACCGGTGTTTTGGAATCGGCATCCTCAGCGAAAAGGAGCGTGCCCGGGACAGGAGCAATCGAATTATCGGGCAGGATCACCTGTACGCGCCCGTAGATAGTGCCTACGCCTCCCGTTGCGATCGTCTCGAGCGTGAAGTTTATGTTCTGCACGGTTCCAAGAGCGGCGATGGCGTCGCTGCCGGCGGCGGCCGTCGTGCCTCCAGTCGACGAGAAGTACTTCGGAACCATTTCCTTCTCCAGAGGAATCGCGAGAACGCTGTAGGTCGATGAATAACCGAGATCGGTGAAAGAATAGCGTCCGGTGTTGTCGGTCAGCGTTGTGGTGTATCTTCTGTATGTGTGACCGCCGCCCGCGCCTCTCTGCAGGTCCGGATCGATAAGGACGATCACCGCCTGTTTGTCGACGTTGTTCTCCGCGCTTGCAACACGCCCGATTATCCGGTTCGGCGTCGTAATGTTGTTCTGCAGAATCGTAAAGTCGAGATCCGTCAGTCCGTCTCTGACTTTGAACGCTCTCGCCAGAAGGGCGTTGGTCACGGGTCCGCTGCCCCAGTCCGGCGACATGCTGATCGCGTAGCCGCTTTTCGAGGCGAACCCGTAGTAATCCTTCTCGACGAGCAGCCGGGCCTGGAAATTGCCGTTCGCATCCGTGACAGCTGTCGTATCTACCCGGAAATTTTCCAGAAACATGGGGTTGCCGAGCAGGGAAGTGTCGCCGATGTGTATGAAATTCTCCTTGCGCACGAATGATACCGCTGTGCCGGCGACAGGGAGTCCGGTTGTCGCGTCTCTCACTGTTCCGGATATCCAGGTCGGATTGTTCGGGCTTGTCAGCAGCGTGAACCTGAAATCCAGAGTGTCACCGGGGCGAAGCGTGCGTTTCGGCACGTCCGCCATGTACCGTCCTAACGGATACCACTGGTGTAGATAGTGGTCTGAATTGGGTTTGGCGTAAGCGAAAATTTCCCCGGATTGGACATTTGGAATGAAGAAACGGCCGTTGACATCCGTTTCCGTTTCATAGGCCATCCGATTCTGAATCTGGAAAATCTTGATTACGGTGTTGGCGAGAGGAGTTTCGTCGACTGACGTGACCAGCCCTTGCACAGCTCCTGGTTGACTGGCGACATTGACTGAGAATTCCTGCACTGCGAGGGCGCGCGTTTTTTTGTGCGTGGCCACCAGGGTAATGCGAAACTGACCGGGTTGTACCGGGCGCCAGTAAATGTATGTGTAAATGCCGCCGGCTATGGAACTGAGTTCCATGCCGTCGGGATGGGGCCCTCCGAAAGTGTACTCCACATCTTCAGGCTTTTCCGAGTCGACGGTCAACGGCGAGTACCAATAATCCTGACCCACGAAGGCCGTGGTAAGCGGAGATGAGGTGAAGTGCAGTCCGTCCGGAGGCGGTGTAACGAGCACTCTTGTCCAGATGTCGCCGGTGTTTCCCTGCGAATCTATCGCTTCGATCCAGTAAATGTATGTGTTGCCAGGAATGACGTTCGAATGATGATCCGTGTAGCGGCGTACACTGTGGTCATACAACTCGGCTATCAGCTTCAGATTGACCGGACTGGTACCCCGATAAACATTGGTCTGCGATACATTCACGCCTTGCGGAGGTGTCCAGCTCAAGATCACGTCACCATAGATGCTGATCTCGTACGAGAGGCTGTCCATGGTGATTTGAGCTTCGCTGCGCGTGACGAGAAACAACGAAAGACAAACTGCTATGTAGGCGATTCGTGACAAGTTACGGTTTCCGTAGCCAAGTATGTTTCAAATTACGGTTTTACAACACTCAATGCAACAAGTTTATTAAGGAATTTTTTCCTCTTGTCGCTGCGGGTATCAAATATGATGCATGCACATTTCATGCCGGAAGACGAGTGGGTTTTGACTGTACAATTGCGTTTTCTGTCGGTATGACGGTTTGCTGACGTCCAAATCCAGGCGGATGTCGGTATTCTGACGTTTACATGATCCCGAGTTTCTTCATCTTCTCTATGAGTGTAGTCCTTTTCAGGCCAAGCAATTTTGCTGCTTCGGTTTTATTTCCCTTCGTATGCTGTATCACGAACTGTATGTGCTCCCGTTCGGCTTGCTGCAGAGTCATCAGCCGTCTGGGGCCGGAAAAACTGATCTGGAGGTCGTCGGCTGTGTGCGACTGGGTATCGGCCGACTGGTATTCGGGCGGCAGTTCACGGGTCGAGAGGGTGTTGTTGCCGGATTGAGTCATCATGCGGGTGATGAGGTTTTCGAGTTCGCGCACGTTCCCTTTCCAGGGCATCCGGCGCAAGACATCGATGCATTCGCTTGTCACTGCCGTCACCGGACTCGGGTTTTTCGATTTGTAGAGATCGATGAAATGCTGAATGAGCATTGGAAGATCCCCGAGCCGGTCGCGCAGAGGTGGCACGACTATGGGTATAACGTTCAAGCGGTAGAATAGATCCTGTCTGAAACGGCCTTGATCTATTTCCGTCGCGAGGTTCCGGTTCGTTGCGCATATGATCCGCACATTCACTGTGCGTATCGCCGTGTCGCCGACGCGCCTGTATTCACCGTCCTGAAGCACACGCAGCAGCTTCGCCTGAAAGGCAAGCGAAGTATTAGAGATTTCGTCCAGAAAAAGCGTTCCGTTGTGCGCTTCCTCGAAGAGTCCCGGCTTGTCCGTGTAGGCGCCGGTGAACGCTCCTCGCTTGTAGCCGAAAAGCTCGCTTTCGAGAAGAGTGTCCGGAAGGGCGCCGCAGTCCACGGCAACGAAACGATGCGATTTTCTGGCGCCGTTGAAGTGAATCGCCTTTGCGACAAGTTCCTTGCCGGTGCCGCTTTCACCGCTGATCAGAACGGCGCCCTCGCTGTTGATTGCCGCTTGTGTCTCGGCGAACAGCCGCTGCATGGGCGCGCTCTCTCCGATGATGTTCTCAAAACCGAAACGACTGGTCACCGTCCGGCGAAGCTGTATGTTCTCCTCTTGAAGGTGCGAATGCATTCGCGCGTTTTCGATCGCTATCGCAGCCAGATTGGCAAAAGCCTCGAGAAACTCGGCGTCGATGTCCGAAAACGACATCGCCTGCAGCGCATCCGCTCGGCTGTCTACATATACGGTCCCGATAAGGCGATCCTTTGCGCGCATCGGCACGCAGATCAAGGAGTGTATGCGGAAATTCCTCACTGATTCGCGGTTCTTGAATTCCGCGTCTTGTGTTGCGTCCGCGACAATGATAGGCTTTCCTCCCGAAATCACGTCACGCAGTATGCTCAGGCTTATCTCTGTGGCGTCCCGTATCGTCTCCTTCTCGACATTCCGCGATACTTTCAGTACCAGCTGGTCGTTTTCAAGCAGGAATATCAGGCCTCTCTCGCCGTTCATGGCTTCGAGAGCGCCGTCCATGATGGCGTCCAACAGCGGGGGCAGTTGCAGCATGGAGTTGATTTTGCGCGCGACCTCGTAAAGCGTACGCAGGTTCTGTTCCCTCACCGCCGCAATCGCGCTTTTCGAGTCGCTTCGGTGGGCCAGCGTATGCTCCCGGATTATTTCCGCATTGGAGCGGACCTGCTCCAGAAAGCTGCGGTAAAGATGGACGTCGGTGATCGACGCCGCCGCGTTCATCAGCTCTTCGTGAGCGCGGTCTATGTAGCTCAATGAAGCTGCGTTGTCTCGAACCGCCCGCAGAACGAGCGCGTGATTCAATAGAACGTCCTGACAGCCGCCGTATATGGGGCCGCCGGAGTCCAGCATATCAACTGCCGACGCCGACATGTCCAGACCTTCGTTCGGTCTTCCGTTGTTAGCGAGACAGATGCCCGCGTAAGATCTTGCAAGTATGCTGTAGGAACGGAAACCGTGTTCGTCGGCTTCGTCGCCGAGATTGCGGAAATAATCCAGAGCTTTGACGGGATCATAATAAGGGCCGCGGGACATATGAAGCATGCCCGTGCGATAAAGCAGCATGGCCGAAACATTGAGGTCGTGGTTCTCATCGAGTGTCTGTCGCGCCGCTTTTAGCAGTTTAATGGCGCTGTCTGCGTCCTGCTTTTCGATCAATGCGCCTGCAATGTCGATGTCGCAGGCGGCGGCGCCCACGAGATTGCCGGATCTTACGGCCAGTTCGCGAGCCTGTCCATAGGACTCGATCGATCGATCATAGGCGCCCAGCACCAGATACAACTCGCCGAGATTCTCGAGGCAGAGTTCCTGCAGCCACGTGTCCCGTATCTCGCGGGCGATTCTGAGTTCTTCCTGCATATGCGACCACGCGTCCGAGTATCGGGCCAGGGCGAGCTCGCATTGCCCCATCGAGCCGAGACTTGTAGCCAGGAATCGCCTGTCGCCGGTTTCCCGCGCGATCGAATGCGCCCTTTTGTGGCATTCGAGAGCGCTCTCATATTCGCCGAGCGCGTAAAGCTGCGCGCCAGCGTTGCCGTCCGCTCGTATCAGCCCGCGTTTGTCGCCGGTGCTCTCGAATAAAGACCTCGCGCGATCGAAGTGCTCAATGGACCGCTCGGGATCGTCGAGTATCGAATAGTAGACCAGTCCGATATCGACCAACGTGTCCGCTTCCGCCGACAGATCCATCCCGGTCCTGTAAGCGTCAATGGCTTTCTCGTAATGTCCGATTACACTCGCGTTGGGCTTGGTGCGGTAGTCGGCGAAACCGATTTTTCGATGGCACCAGGCGATGCACGCCTTGTCGCCCGCCTGCTCGCAATGCGCGAGTGCCTTCTCGGCGCTTTTCCTCGCGCGTTCGAATTCGCCGACTGCCAGGTGGTACTCCGTCTGCCTGCGGTATACCGCCGACAGCTTCTCGGGCGAACCCGAGCGGGCGGCCAGAACCAGCATCTCTTCCAGATGCTCCTCTTCCTCGTTTCTGTTGCCGAGAAGATTCGAGATTTCGCACATAGCGCTGAGCAGTTCGAAACGCTCGTCGCTTTTTCCAGGGTCCCGTACGATTTCGAGCGCCTTCTCGAGCAGGCGTCCGGCGGTTCGATAGTCGAAAAGACGCCGGCTCCGCACGGCGGCGTCGTAAAGGAGCGGTGGCGATGCTTCGCGCGACGATGAGGCCGCAGCATGATGTGCCGTGGCGAAAATATCCCTTTCATCCTCTCTTCGGGCGGAGTGCCACTCCAGGTACCTGTCATGATAGGTTACCGACCGGTTTTCGTCGGTCGTGAGTAGGCGCGAGAGTATGGGATGCAGGGGGGAGATGACATCCGAATCGAGCTCGATAAATCCGCCTTCTCTCAAACGGGACAACGCTTCAGCGAAATCGAGGGGAGGAAGCCGGAGCACATGTTGAAGCGTCCGGACGGGCACGGGCACGGGCGTCAAGGCCGCTGCGGTCAGCAGTTCTCTGTCGCCGGCACGGAGCCGATCGAGTTTGCGCTTGAATGCGTCCTCTGCGGATGCGGGGAATGCCGCCGCAAGGTTCTCTCTTTCATGGATCATCCAAGCGCCGCCGCTGCGCGCCAGTATGCCATCTCCACGGCAAAACTCGAGAAATTCCACGATTCGGCCGGGCAGTCCTTCCGAGAGGCGCATCGCCACCGAGAGGAACGATTGCGGTATGCGTATCTTCAGCAGTTTCGACAGCGCGGTGTCGACCGCTTCCCTGGAAAAAGCCGGCAGTGTGACTCTTGCCGCCGTGTGCTTGTCCCACTCTGGATCGGCTTCCTCCGCTGTAAGCAGCAGAAAAAATCCCGTGCCGGAGTTCGCCGACATATGCGCGAGGAGAAATGGTATGAATTCGCGCGTGAAAGAATCGGCGTGATCGGCGTCATCGATCATCAGCGCGTTCAAACCCGAGGCCTCCGTCAGCAACGAGGAGGCCGCGTGAAACAGACGCAGTTTCTCGGCGTCCGCGGGCAGCGGCGGCGGCTCGGGCAGCCGCGCTCCCTGGAACGCGTCGCCGAACACGGCCGCTATGGCGGCGGCCCGCTCCCTCTGTTCGCCCTCGAGCGCGTCGTGCCGGATTCTGCGGAGCACATCGAGCACCGGCCTGAAAGGAGGGTCGCCGTTGCGTGGAACCGCCGTCTCAACGGATGCGCCGTCGAGCAGCATACGCGCTCTGAGATTGCGCAGCATGGAGGTTTTTCCCGCGCCTCTCGGGCCGTCGATAACCGCCGATATGGCCGACCCGCCGGAGGCGCTCCAGATCTCGAGCAGCTTCGCTCTTTCGACCTGACGCTGAATCTCGGGAAATGCGAAAGGAGGCGGCTCCGAATCGCTGGTGATCCCGGATTCTCCGAGAAACAGGTCTATGTCGTCCTTCAGCTGCGCCGCTGTTCTGTAGCGGAGAGCGGGATCCTTTTCCAGGAGTGTTCGCGTCCATAGGATGAATTCATCCGGAATTCCGTCGGAAGCAGGGATCTCAGGCGGAGACCCCGAAAGATGTTTTTCGAATACTTCCCTGGGATTGGCGCCGGTGAATGGGGGAGATCCTGTAAGGAATTCGTGCAGAATGCATCCCAGCGCGTACAGATCGCTCCCCTGATCCGGCGGCGCGCCGCGCAGGAGTTCGGGCGCTATGTATTCCGCCGTGCCGCTTAAACTAACGGTCTGATCCGATGCAACCCTGCTGAAACCGAAATCGGCGAGCAGTACCACCGGATTTCCGTCTTCGAAGCGTATAAAAATGTTTTCCGGTTTCAAATCCCCGTGCACGATGTTCCGCGAGTGCGCCGCGCCGAGAGCCGTGGCGATCTGCCGGGCCGCGGAGGCGAAAAGACCGGCCGTAAACCAACCCGCGGAATCCCTGAAGCAGGATGCGTCGGGATGAGCGGCTTCCATCCACGGAAAAACGGCGTACGGCCGCCCGTCGGCCAGAAAACCAAAATCCAGCGCTTCGATAATGTTTGGATGGCTCAAGGCGCTTAGAACTGCGAATTCGTTGCGTATCGGTTCCGCGTCGTCACGATCCATGCGGAGAACTTTCACCGCGACCTCGGCACCGTCGGAGATTCTGCGGGCCTTGAATACATCGGCAGTCCCTCCGCTGCCGGCGGAGGCGAGAAGGTCATAACCGGGAACGGTCGGAAAGCCGCCCCGCTCCGCCTCGTTGCTCACCATGTCTCGTCCCTGGCTTGACGCGTCATCAGTTCCTCGAGCGCGTTCGTGATTTCCAAACCCTCGAAAAGTACCCTGTACACCTGTTCCGTGATCGGCATCTCCACTGCCTGGCTCCGCCCCAGTTGGAGGGCGGATCTGGTGGTCGCGACTCCTTCGGCGACCATTGACATGGACGAGAGCACGTCGGACAGCGGAAGCCCCATGCCCAGTTGCTCGCCGACATGACGGTTCCTGCTGTGTCTGCTCATCGTCGTGACTATCAGATCACCCAGGCCTGAAAGACCGGCGAAAGTGTGGGGATCGGCGCCGAGCGATATTCCAAGGCGTCGAATCTCGGCGATGCCGCGTGTTATGAGGGCGGCTTTCGTGTTGTCGCCGAATCCCGCTCCGTCGCAGATGCCGGCGCCTATCGCGATCACATTTTTCACCGATCCTCCGAGTTCGACGCCGATTACGTCCGAGCTTCCATAAACCCTGAAATACGGCGTCATGAAAGCTTTCTGCACCGCAAGGGCCGTGTTCGGATCTACGGACGCTGCAACAACGGAAGTCGCTTTCCGAACGCTGACTTCCTCGGCATGGCTCGGACCCGATAACACTGAGTACAGGCCGGGTTCGCGCCGGGGCAGCACGTCCTCCACGACCTGCGACATTCTAAAGAGAGTGTTCTCTTCAATGCCCTTGGCGACATTGACTATTATTGCCGTCGCGGACATGAAGGGTGCGGCGAGACGGAGTGTGTTTCTCAGATATTGAGCCGGTGTTGCTAACACAAGCATATCCTTGTCTGACGCCGTTTCGGAAACCGATGACGTTATCTCGAGCCGTTCGGGGAGCGCGAGTTCCGGCAGGAAATGGCCGTTCCTGCGGGTGGAGCGCATAATATGGACATCGTCTTCCGAGATGCTCCAAAGAGTCGTCTCGTGGGAATTCTCGCTGAGCAGGACGGCAAGCGTGGTGCCCCAGCTCCCTGCGCCTATGACTCCGATTCTCATGCCATTCGTCCGGTCAGAGGAGGCTGTTTTGTTGCGTCGCGCCCGCAGCCGGCGGGCGGTAGTCAGAAAATGAAGGATCGCACCGATCTGCCCATGATTTTTCCGAATATGCGCAGTTTGTTGAAGCGATTCTCCTGGCCTCGCAGAAGGCGCAGTATGTTCGCTCTGTGCGCGTATATCAGAAGCAGCGCAAGTCCGATGCTGAACAAAATCAGCGTGTGATAGCTGGGTATGTCCACACCCAGCACATTGAATCGCAGGAACATCGTGGTAGGAAAGGCGGTGGCGCCGCTGATCGAGCCGAGTGAAACGTAACCCGTGCTGAAAAGCACCAGGAGAAATACTCCTACGGCCACGGTGATATCGACCGGCGCGATACCGACCAGCATGCCGGCTGCCGTGTTTATACCCTTGCCGCCGCGGAAATTCAGAAACACAGAAAAAATGTGTCCGACTACCGCCGAGATTCCTGCTATGATCTGTACCACCGTGTATTCGTCGAACGGGGTTCTGTTATTGAAAGGGAAGTCCCCGTAATGAAGCCGGGCGATGACAAGCACCGCGAACAGGCCTTTGACAAGATCGCCCAATTGCACGACCGCGCCCCATTTCCATCCCAGAATCCGCATCGCGTTCGTGCTGCCGATGTTGCCGCTTCCCTGCGTGCGTATGTCTATGCCCTTGACCTTGCGGGCGATTATGAATCCGGTCGGTATCGAACCGATTAGATAGCTGAGGATGATGATGAGACTTAAGAGATACATGGATGCCGGTTTGTGTTCGATAAACTATAATCAATGCAATATATCTGATGCGGAAGCAAATATCAACGATTTTCACGGAGGGTGTCAAAATATTGTCACTTTCGTATTTTCCGGTCATGATTTCACTGATGAAGGAACGCCGATCTTGGATTCTTGCCTCCGGCTATGCGGCGCTCGCCGTGCTCGCGGCTAATACTCCGATGCTCGATACGCTGGGGTATGAATCAGCGGCTCTCTTCGGTTTGACGGCGGCCCTTGCAGCCGGATGGTACTCGATCCCGCATATGAAGCTTGTGTCGAAATCGACAACTATATCGGATTTTTTCTCGTTCGTTCGACTCGCGCTCGCCTCCGGATGGACTCATGCCTTACTGCTCCTGATTCCGGTTGTCGTTCTGATGCTCAATTCATTTTTCGTCCGGAATTGTTCGCTGGCGTACGGCGTTTTAATGTTCCTTCTCATCCCTGCAGTAACGGTTTGTTTCGCAACGTCTCTGGCGGTCCTGGTATCGAAACTCTTCAGGGGGTGGGGGGCCTATGCGGCATACTACTGCGCGATTCTGCTTCTGCTCGCGCACCCCGTCCTTCAGGTGGTATCTCGTCCTCAGCTGTATGCCTATAACCACTTGTTCGGCGTCTTCGTTGGTTTTTCCTGGGACGAGGCGCAGCCACAGTTCCCGACGCTTCTTATTTATCGCGCATCCACAGCGGCTTATTGCCTTCTGTTCCTTTCCGCCGCGTTTGCGCTGGGACCTGGATTCAATGCCTCGCTCAAGCGGCGAGTCTCCATCGTCGGCATCTTCATGTTCTCCTCGCTGCTGCTCGCCGGCGGAATTTACTTCAGCGATCAGCTCGGTTTCTCCAACAGCCCGGCTCATGCGGCGTCCGTGCTGGGCTCGCGGCACAGGACTCGAAATTTCATTATTCATTATGACAGCGCTTCACTCGGCGCCGATCGGATAAGGGAAGTCGGGGAAGAACACGAATTCAGGTTGCATCAGATCACGCGCGAGTTGGGAGTTAAATGGGAGGGTCTCATAGTTTCATGGATATATCCTGATATTGAAACGAAACGCCGTCTGCTCGGAACCGAATCTTCTCAGATAGCTCGGCCCTGGGCCGGTGAAATGCATCTTTCACAAGACGGCCTCGACGGCGCGCTCAAACATGAACTTGTGCATGTCGTGGCCGGTAGCTTCGGTCCTGCGCCTTTTCGCGCTCCTGTATTCCACTATTTTGGTTTGACGGAGGGACTGGCCATGGCGGTCGAATGGGATTACGGAGACCGAACTCTGCATCAACTCGCGGCCGGAATGAAACACGAGGGCCTTTTACCGCCACTGCGCAGTTTCATTACGACCCGCGGCTTCCTGACCGGCGCCGCTTCGTCGGGCTATGTGGCCGCCGGATCTTTCTGTCGCTGGTACATTGACGCGTTCGGGATCGGGGCCATGATCGATGCGTATTCTCGAGATGACTTGGAGGGAGGCGCCGGAGTTTCGCTGCCGGCTTTGGAGAACGGTTGGCACATCTTCTTGGATGGTGTGCAGAGAATCCTCCCCGACAGTACCTTGATCCGATACATGTTTGAACGCAGGTCCCTTATCATGAAAACCTGTCCCAGGGTGGTCAGGGAAATGAACAGGGAAGCGGGCCGCATGCTGGAGGATGGCGATCCCGGATCCGCCGCGCTGCTTTATGCGTCTTCGGATTCCATGGCGCCGAATTCCGCGGCTGTTTTCGGTTGCGCCTCGGCGCTCGCAGCCGCCGGCCGATGGGAGGATCTGCTTCATTACTGCCGGAAAACGCTGTCCGACAATAGAAGGAGAACCTCGCTTTTTCCGCTGTTTCTGAGCTATGGCGACGCTGCGTGGCAAACGGGAGCGACGGTGCTCGCCGATTCATGTTACAGGAGGATACTCGATGAGCGCTTCGACGGGATACTCGGGAGAAATGCCCGCCTGAAACTTGCGTCGCTCCGCAATCGCCGTGTCGGAGGGCTTCTTCAGTCCGTTTTCCGCTGTGAATCCGCGAATATCCGCCGGAACCCAGGCGAAAGGCTGGACAGTTCGAAGCTCGCCGCGGCTTTCGCCATGGACAGCGGGGAAGTTGTCGTTCGGCTGCTCTATGCGCGTCGATTGATGGATACCGATCCCGGACAAGCCGTCCGGTTGCTTCTCGGAATCAAGGGCGGAATTTTACACTACGACAGACTGATGCAGGCGGGAAGACTGCTGTATGGAAGCGGATATATCGAAAATGCCGCGCAACGGTTCCGTGAAGCCGAGAAAGCCGCCGATGTTGAAATGTCGAAATTGAGAGCCCGGGATTGGATCGAGCGTTGTGAATGGAAATCCGGACAAGCGACTCCGCAAACTTCCGGCCGGGATCGATAATCACCCGCCTAGCTTCTTGACGCTCAGAGTGTCCCTGTTGCGGGAGACGGCGCCGACCGCGGCGTACCAGGTGCCGTTCGGCGACCAATTGGGCATGCTGTGCTGGGGAACGCGGAACAGGGGAGAGCCGTCGAACAACGCGCACCATATGTCGCCGGTGCTCGTTGCGAAAAACATGCGGTGCGAGGCGCTGCTCACGGTGAAACCTCGGACGTTGCCTTTCACGAGCAGTGTCGCTTTCTTCGCCGACAGGTCAAGGGATACAATACCGCTGTCGTCGACGGCGTAGAGATAGTTCCTGTTTCCTGACCGGTACAAGTGCAAGCGGTTCAACCAGGAATCCGCGTCGTTTTTCGGAAGCAGTTGAAAACGGGCTAGTTCCCTGCCGTCGTAAGCGTACTGCACTACCGTCCCGTCGGAGAATCTGGCGGCAAAGGAGGCGGCGTCGACGGCTAAAACGTCCGAAATCCCGGCGCCCGTCAGGCTGTCGATAAGCGTGGTGACGGACAAAGGTGACCATGGTTCGCTCTGATACGTCGCCCTGCCCACCCGCACGCGTCCGTCTTCGTTGCCAGCCCAGACGTAGGAAGCGCCCGACTCATCGAATGAAAAACACGATGGGCGTACCGGCAATCCGGGCGTCGAAAGCGTTCCCATGCTTCTGCCCTGCATATCCGCGAACACGAGTCCATTCCCCGTCGCCGCCGCAATCACGGCTTCCAGATCAGGAACAAAGCTGAAACGGTCTCTCGGCGACATTCCAGGGACCGAGTATGCCTCGGGAGACGCGGCGCCGTCGACCTTCAGTGTGACAAGGTTGAGGGCTCGGATTGCGTCGCCATCCTGGGATCGGCCGGCGGGAATGTGCTCGTAACCGGCTGCGAGCCAGGCGCCGTCGGCAGACCACATCGGATTGTAGTGATGTATCGTGTCCTCCGCCTCGGGTTCGTTCGTACACCCCGAGAACATGAACAGCGACACGCCGAACACTAACAGAGGCATTATACGGCTGGTGGACAATGTATGCATTCAAAGACCTTCCATACTTGCAGGCGTTTCCATCTAATCACTAATGAATGACGTTTTTTAATGGAGAATCCTGACATTTTTATTGGATCGAACGGGTCAAAAATCCGGATCATGAATTCTGTGAAGGTTTTCCGCCGTCAGGCTAGGACCTCCGGGCCGGCAGAGGATTAAAGGAGGGCGGCGTGACACTGGCGAAACAGTTCCGACTGAAATGATCCGCGCATTTCATGGCATGCTCGCGATCGCCGAAAATCCCGTAAACGGATGAACCGCTTCCGCTCATCAGGGAGAAATCAGCGTTCATTTCGTACATTTTCTCCTTGATGGTCCGTACTTCAGGATAAGCAGCGAATACGACCGGCTCGAGATCGTTCCGCAACAGCTCCTTCAAGCCGCGCGGCTCGTTTCTCAAACAGGCAGACACCGCGGTCGTATCGATTCCTTGAGAAGCTTGAGAGAACGTCGTGTTCGAATACGCCCATGCGGTCGATACCTTGCACTCGGGTGTGACGAGAACTATCCATCGGGGGATGTCGAGATCGAAGTGCCGCAGGAGCTCGCCGCGTCCTTTTCCCAGTGCGCTGCCTCCGCGGAGGAAATATGGGACGTCAGATCCCAGAGTTGCGCCGATTGCGAAGAGCTCCATCTCAGACGCCGGGGCGCCGAGCAAGCCGGGCAATGCGAGGAGAACTGCGGCAGCGTCTGAACTTCCGCCGCCTAGTCCTGCGCCGGACGGTATGCTCTTCTTCAGTTCAATCCGCACTCCGCCCTCGCAGTCGAACGTCTCGACGAAAGCTTCAGCCGCGGCTACGCAGAGATTCCACCGATCCGTCGGAAGGTCGGGAGCGTCGGTAGTCAGCTCAATTCCGCGTTCCATTCCGCTCAGGATGATTTCATCCGACGGAGCGACGCGATGAAAGACCGTTTCGATCTCGTGATAACCGTCTTCTCTTCTTCGCAAGATGTGAAGACCGAGGTTTATCTTGGCGTGGGCGAATACCCTCATGGCGTCGAAGCGGTTATCAGGGCGAGTATCCTCTCGGCGACTTCGAGCGCCCGCTGCCCCGCGTGGCCGTCCACGACGGGAGGCCTGCCCTCCAGCACGGACTTTATGAATAATTCAAGCTCGTATTTGAGAGGATTGTGCCCCTCAGGTATGGACGGCTGTTCGTAGACGATGGTGCGCCGCGCCGCGCCTTCCTCGATGCGCCCGAGCATGGATGTGGTTGAGACCGAGGCATCGGACGCATCGACAAGGCGGAACGCTTCGGCGCTACCCGCGAGAAAATCCACAGAGATGTAGGCGTTGCGTTGAAACATCCTCATTTTTCGCATCCTGCTTTGGGAAATGCGGCTTGCGGTTATGTTGGCAACGCAGCCTCCTTCGAATTTCAACCTCGCGTTCGCGATGTCCACCGTGTCGGACACCACTGCGACACCGCTCGCGTCTATGTGCGTCACCGGATTCCCCACAATGGACAGAATGATGTCGATGTCGTGGATCATGAGATCCAGCACGACCGGAACATCCGTGCCGCGTGGATTGAAAGGCGCAAGACGGTGTGATTCGATGAAAATGGGCGAGAGGTTGTAGGAGTCCAGCGCCACCAGGGCGGGGTTGAAGCGTTCGATGTGGCCCACCTGCACGGTGACTCCGCCGGCTGCCGCTTTTTCGTTCAGTGAACTGGCTTGCTCTACCGTTGCGGTGATCGGCTTCTCGATGAAAACGTGAAGGCCTTTCTCGATGGCGGCGCAGGCTATTTCGAAATGCGTCGAAGTCGGAGTCGCAATCGACACCGCGTCCACCGCTTCGAAAAGATCATCGAGACTCATGGCCGCGGCGGCGCCGTGCTCTGCGGCGATGGCGGCCTTCTTGTCCTCGTCGAGGTCGTACACCGCGGTCAGGCTGGCGCAGTCCGAAGATGCGAGCATCTTCGCGTGGAGAGAACCGAGATGCCCGAGCCCCGCCACACCGACACGAAGGGGTTTGCTTTTCATTTCATCACTCCTATGCCTCGCTTCAGCCGGCAGGTTTTATGATTCCCCTGTTGCTCTGTGCTATGAAGTCCAGAATCGCCGTGATCTCCGGAATCCGAGGAAGATGCTCCTTGATGTATTCGACCGCCTGCGATACGTTCATGCCCGATCTGTATATAGCCCGGTATGCCGCGGCGATCAACTCGCGTGTTTCCGCCGGAAAACCCCGTCGTCGCAGGCCGATCGAATTCAAGCCCTCGAATTGAGCCGGCATGCCTCCTGCCAGCGCGTAGGGCGGCACATCCTTCACGACGCGGATGCCTCCGGCTATCATCGAGTGCGTCCCGATATGGGTGAACTGGTGGACAGCTGTTCCTCCTCCGACTATCGCGTGATCGCCTATCAGGGTGTGGCCTCCGAGCTGAGTGGCATTCGCTATGATGACATTGTCGCCGATGCGGCAATCGTGCGCCGCGTGCACGTACGCCATGAAGAAACAGTTTCTTCCGATGACCGTCTTCATCGAGTGCGTCGTGGCGCGGTTTAAAGTGCAGTATTCCCTGATGACCGTTCCTTCGCCGACATAAAGTTCCGTTTTCTCGCCGGCGTACTTGAGATCCTGAGGGGGTGTAGCCAGCACTGCGCCCTGATGAACCACGACGTTCGGAGAGATCCGGGCGCCGTCGTCCACCAGGCAATGAGGTCCTATCGAGACGCCGCCGGCGATTTCCACGTCGTCCTTTACAATGGAGAATGGTCCGACCGAGACATCCTGCGCAAGACGCGCCGCGTTGGATACGATGGCCGTTGGGTGAATAGCTGGCATAATAGCCGTTCCTGTCTGTTTTTATGGTGTCTTGATCGCGCCGGAGCGGAAGAATCAGAAGTTTCTCTGAGTGTCCCTGTCCACGATAACCGCCATTATTTCCGCTTCGGCTACCTGCTGGCCGTCGACGAAAGCCCTGCCCTTGATCTTGATGAAATTGCGTTTCTTGTCGGTCTGTTCCACTTCGAGCACGAGCTGGTCTCCCGGAACCACCGGGCGGCGGAATTTCACTTTGTCGATATGTGAGAAGAAGGCCAACTTCGTTTTGGGATTCTCGACGCTGTTCAGCATCAGTATGCCTCCGCATTGCGCCATCGCCTCTATGATCAACACGCCAGGCATGACGGGGCGGCCCGGAAAATGCCCTTGGAAAAAGGGTTCGTTGAAAGTGACGTTCTTGATGCCGATGATTTTGCCGTCGAGTTCGATGCTTACAATCCGGTCCACAAGAAGAAAAGGATAACGGTGGGGAAGTATGTCGAATACGGCCTGTATATCAAGCGCGACGCCTTCGCTTTTCTGCACCTGGTACTTCTTGAGCAACCTTTTCTCCAGGTACAGCTTGCGGATCATTCTCGCGAATTCAACGTTGCTTGCATGACCCGGCCTCGCCGCGAGTATCTGGGCTTTGAGCGGAGCGCCCACGAGCGTCAGGTCTCCGAGCAGATCCAGGAGTTTATGCCTCGCCGGTTCATTGCGGTATCTTAACTTGATGTCGTTCAGGAAACCGTGGTCGTTGAGCTGGATCGTGTCGTCGAGGTTCATCTTCTGCTGAAGATTGATCAGCGCCTCAGCGTCGAGTTCGCGGTCGACTATCACGACTGCGCTGTCGAGCGATCCGCCTTTGATGAGGCCCGCGTCGAATAGCGCCTCCACTTCCGTGAGGAAACAGAAAGTGCGCGCTCCCGCGAACTGGTCGACGAATTCGTTCTGAAGATCGAAAAGTCCGGTATGCTGGCTGCCCAGTGCGGGATTCCGGTAGTCGATCATCACGGTCATTCTGAAACCGTCAAGAGGCAAAGCCACTATGTCGATCTCTTTTTCCGAATTTGAGAACTGTATGGTGCGGTCGACCACGAGGTAGTCTTTCGGGGCATCCTGCCTCTGTATGCCCGCTTTCTGCAGGGCTTCCACGAAGGGGATCGCGCTGCCGTCTCCCACGGGTGGCTCGGGGCCGTCGAGTTCGATTATGAGGTTGTCGATCTGCAGGCCGGATACCGCCGCCAGGACGTGCTCGACGGTGTAAACCTTTATGTCCCCGTGACCTAATGTGGTACCGCGGGAGACATCCACCACATAATCCACCAGAGCCGGAATTTCCGGATTCCCGCCGAGATCGGCGCGCACGAAGCGTATGCCGAAATTCTCCGCCGCGGGCCGGAACGTGACGGTCGTTTCGTGGCCGGTGTGCAGTCCGGTGCCCGACATCGACACTGGATTTTTGATTGTGCATTGGGAAACGAGCATGATTTGATTGAGTCTCTTGAATATGTATTATATCGTTGAAAAATATGCAAGAGTGAAACGAATTCCAATACGAAGCGTTGGCGTGACGTACGGATCGGCTGTATCTTATCATTTCAGAAATTCCTCGAGTTATGCAGAAAACAGCTACCACAAATATTCATCAATTGCATGCCAAACAGCAGGACGAAGCGGCCGTCGCGCTGCTGCCTGGCGAGAAGAGAATCGGGGAAATCGGAGGCGATGCCCCGCCAACGCGTTCCGTTCATGACCTGTATGACAGCGGGGTTTACTTCAACCGCGAGCTCAGTTGGCTAGACTTCAACCAGCGGGTGTTGAACGAAGCCCTGGATCCCGATGTGCCGCTTCTGGAGCGTGTGAAATTCCTGGCTATCGCCTCCTCCAATCTCGACGAGTTCTTCATGATAAGAGTAGCGGGTTTGGAAGACCAGGTTGCTCTGGGCGCACAGGATATCCCGCCCGACGGTTTCACTCCGGACGAGGCGTTGGACAGCATCAACAAGACGGTTTCCAGGATGATGAAAACCATGTCCGACTGCTTCCTCAATGATATCTCACCTGCGCTCGAAAGGGAAGGCATCTGCCTCCATGGTTATAACGACATGGACACGGCGGCCAGGGCCTGGTGCGAAACCTTCTTTTTTGACAATGTTTTTCCTGTCTTGACTCCTCTCGCGATAGATCCGGGACATCCGTTCCCTCACCTGCTCAACCGCTCCCTCAATCTTCTGATGACAATCGAGGATCGCATAACTCATGAGGACCGGATAGCTGTGGTCCAGGTGCCGCCTATCCTGCCGCGTTTGATCAGAATTCCTACCCTGAAGACAGGAGACCATTACGCCTTTTTGGGCGAGATAATCGCGGCAAACGCGGACGCGCTGTTCCCGGGCCTCAAGGTGAAAAACTGGTGCCGCTTCAGAGTCACCAGGAATGCCGATTTTGAAATTGCGGAGGATGAAGCTTCGGATCTTCTGAAGACCATCGAGGAGCAGGTCCGACGGCGTCGCTGGGGCGCCGTGGTTCGTCTTGAAGCGGACCACAGGATGCCCAAAAAGCAGAGAAAGCAGTTGATGAGGGCGATGCGCATCGGAGAGCGCAGTGTCTATTGCATTCACGGCCCTATGAATCTCGCCGATCTCATCCAGCTCGCCACGCTTCCGAAGCGCCATTTGAAGTACCGGCAGTTCGTGCCGCGGCCTGCGCAGCGGCTGCGCAGAGATGCCGACATTTTCGATATGATTCGATCGGGCGATGTGCTTCTTCATCATCCGTACGATTCCTTCCTGCCGGTCGTCAATTTCATTGAAACCGCAGCAGAGGACCAGAGCGTGCTCGCCATCAAGCAGACACTCTACCGTGCGGGCGGCGGCGAATCCGCGATTGTCAAAGCCCTCGCCAGGGCTGCGGAAAACGGCAAACAGGTCACGGCTTTCGTGGAATTGAAGGCCCGATTCGACGAGGAAAACAACATAATATGGGCGCGCTCCCTGGAACGCGCCGGGGTTCACGTCGTCTACGGCATACTCGGCCTCAAAACGCACTGCAAAGTCGCGATCGTCGTAAGAAAGGAGAAGAAACTCCTCCGCACCTATGTGCATCTCGCCACGGGAAACTACAACGAGGACACGGCGAGACTTTATACCGATATGGGCATTCTGACCTGCGACGAGGAAATCGGCTACGAAGCAGCGTCCTTGTTCAATTACTTGACCGGATACTCCCACCAAGTCGAGTGGAACAGCATCATTGTTGCGCCGATCTCCATGCGCCAGAAACTGCTCACGCTTATTCAGCGGGAAGCCAAGCTGCATACTCCTAAACGACCCGGGAGAATTATCGCCAAACTCAATTCGCTTGTGGACGCACAGATAATCCGGGCTTTATACCGTGCGTCCCAGACAGGGGTGCAAATCGACCTTATTGTTAGGGGAATCTGCTGCCTCCGGCCGGGCTTGCCGGGGATTTCCGTAAACATCAGGGTGCGGAGCGTCCTCGGACGTTTTCTCGAGCACAGCCGTGTGTTCGTATTCGGTTCCGATGAACGAGAGGAAGTCTACTTGAGCAGCGCCGATTGGATGCCCAGAAATCTGAACCGAAGGGTCGAACTCATGGTAAGGGTGAGCGACGAGAAGCTCAGGAAGCAGCTGACCCGTGAGATCCTGCCTGTTTATCTGGACGAAAACGCCGACGTCTACGAGCTTCAACCGGACGGCAACTACGTGCGGTCGGGCTCGCGGTCCGGCGGCGAGGCATTCAATATTATGGAACATTTCATCCGCGCGACCGAAGCGGCGCTCAAAGAAACGAAAGAGAACGGCGCGGCCTAGGAAGAGTGCGGCTCCGGCGCGGACCCGGAGAAATCAGCGGAGTGTTTTGAAGTGTTCTACGGCTGCCGATGCAGCGGCGCCTGACATGCCCGCGTCGTTCCCGAGACCGGCGGCAACCACACGCAAGGCATCTCTGTGAACCTCCAGAACGCGGTCTCGGCCGGAGCGCAGGATTCCGTCTAGAAGCGGTTCGCCGGCGCCTGCTATCCCGCCACCGATGACGAAATCCGTGATATCCAGCAGATTTGCGGCGGACGCGACGGCTATTCCCAGTATTTCTCCTGTCGTGTACAGGAACTCCCGGGCGAATTCGTCGCCTGCTTCAGCCGCCTCGGCAATATCCTCAGGTGTAAACCCGGCGTTGTCGTTCGACAGGAGTTCATACAACACGCTGTCCGGATGATGCTTGACCGCCTGTTTCGCTCTGGCTGTCATGTATGAATTTCCGACGTAGGCTTCCACACAGCCGTTGTTTCCGCAGTTGCACCGAGGACCATTCGGATCGATCGTGATGTGACCGAATTCTCCGGCGTAACCCCTGGCGCCCCGGTATATTCCGCCGTTCAGAATTATGCCCGAACCGATTCCGGTTCCGAGAGTAAGCGTGATGAAATTGCTGCACCCTCGACCCGCCCCGAAAAGGGCTTCCCCGACAGCCGCGCAGTTGGCGTCATTATCCAGATAGAATGGCAGTTCCCACTTCGCGCTCAGTATGCGGGCCAATGCCACATCTTTCCATCCAGGAAGATTGGGCGGATACAGCACGATGCCTCTCTCATGATCCACAGACCCCGGCACTCCAATGCCGACCGCGTGCACCCTGTTCGGCGCGGAGTGGAGCATTTCTTCAATGGCATTGTGGATCTGCGCCGTCACAGACGCAGGTCCGCCGGAAGCTCGCGTGGGAACGGTGATCTTCTCGAGTATCGATACAGTTGAAAAATCCGGAGACTGTTCGGTCGCGCTCTGAATTTCGACCAGCGCCGCCTTGATGTTCGTGCCTCCGATATCGAGGCCGACGAATATCATCTGACCGATGCGGGTTCGGCCGGTTTGACCCGATAGACAACCTCGCCGGGCTTGATCATCCCATGGGTCTCGCGCGCGACGCGCTCAATTGTGGCTTCGTCCGATGATAACAGGTTCCGCTGTGAAGTCAGGGACTTGATATCCACTTTCAGTTGCGCAATGCGTTGTTCTTTATCCGTGACCTCATGACCTAACATTATCCTGCGCAGCAATCCCTTGTTGCCGAAAGTGGCAAGAATCAGCACGATTGCAGCAATGATCAACAGTAGAAACGGTTTCCTGGCGTGGAACATCTTCGCCAGAGCGGAGGGCTGATCGTTTGCGCGGTAGCCGAAGTTCGACATGATTTAAATATACTGAAATAATAATCACTTCCGCAAGTTCAATGAAAGAGAACTTTAACTCTCTTACAAGAGACGATGATTCAAGCGGATGTTATCGCAAGCGGATACCTTGCAAAATTTCCATCACTGCATCAGTCCTTCCGAAAGGCGCGGCGATCTGCACTCCAGCGATTATCTCTTTGATCTGCTCCAGAGTTTCGCGCGCGATAGCTATGCCCTCTGCGCCGGCTGCTTGTTTCGACGTGCTGCTTCTGCGCATGCGCTCGAGAATACTTTCCGGCACCACGCATCCCGGCACCTCGTTATTCATGAATTCCGCGTTGCGCAATGAAGTCAAAGGCCATAAACCGGCGATCAGCGGCAGCCGGATGTGTTCTATCCTTTTCATGAAGGCGAAAAACACGCCGAGGTCGAATACCGGTTGCGTGACGATGAACTCTGCGCCCGCCTGCACTTTCCAGTCCAATCTTCGGAGCTCTTGATCCGGATCTGTCGCTCCCGGATTCACGCCGACCCCTATGTGCAGAGCCGTCGGATCTCCAATAGGGTTGCCGGCAATGTCGAGACCGTGATTCAGCCTGTCGAGTATGTTTACAAGGCCGATGGAGTCCACGTCGAAAACCGCCGTAGCGTCCGGATAATTGCCGAGTTTGGGCGGATCGCCGGTCACCGCTAAAATGTTGCGCAAACCCATCGCGTAAGCGCCGAGTAGATCGGATTGTATGCCGATCACGTTCCTGTCGCGGCAGGCGTAATGGAGCACTGTTTCGATGCCCACATCCCTTTGTATCTGAACCGCGAGCGACATGGCCGACATACGGGCGCTGGCGCGAGGACCGTCGGGAATATTGATGACATCGATCCCGGTGTAATACATGGTTCTAGCTTTTTCGATTTCCCGTGCCGCGGAAACGCCGTGCGGAGCGATCAGTTCCACGAAAGTTACGAAATGCCCGTCGGCCAGCCTCCGTGCTAGACGCGATTTGTTCTTGCGCTCGACCGCCGTGACGTCCGGCGGCTTCTCGAAGGTTTTTATTTCGATCTGCCTGGAGCGGGACATCGGAGAGAAAACATCAACGGCGTTGCGCATGCGCTGAATGTGCTCAGGTTCCGTGCCGCAGCAACCGCCGATCACGTTGGCGCCGTTCTGTATGAAATGTTTTGCGAACTCCCCCAGATATTCGGGAGACGTCAGGTAAATGTTCCGACCGTCGATGTTTCTTGGTTTGCCGGCGTTCGGCATCAGCGAGATCGGAAGAGGCGTAAGCCGCCGGATCCGTTCGAGCCAGTTCAGCATCACGCTGGGGCCGACGGTGCAGTTGACTCCGATTACGTCGGCTTGCAGTGCCGACAGTTCCTCGGCCATCAGTTCCGGCGACGCGCCGGTGAGCGAGGTTGCATCGTCGTTTATGGTCATCTGTGCGATTACGGGAAGATCGCACAACTCCCTCACTGCGCGGACCGATTCCTCGAGTTCAGCTGGATAGACGAATGTTTCGAGTATGAACAGATCGACTCCGCCGTCCAGGAGGGGGCGGATTTGCTCTTTAAAGAACTCGCGAGCTTCAGATCTGGAAACAGGCCCGAGCGGTTCGATCTGCACGCCCAATGGCCCGATCGCTCCGGCCACAAAGCAATCGTCGCCTGCGGCTTCTCTGGCGATTCGGGCGCCTTCCAAATTGATGGCGTACAACTGATCCAGGAGCCCGTGCGCTTCCAGTTTGAATCTGCCCGCTCCGTACGTGTTGGTTTCAAGCGCATCGGCGCCTGCGCGCACATAGCTTTCGTGAACCTGCCGGACCAGGGCGGGATTGACCAGGTTCAACTCCTCGAAACAGCGGTTGATGTAAATGCCCCGTTTGTAGAGCTCCGTACCCATACCGCCGTCGAAGAGAATGACCCTAGATGCAAGGGTTTTGAGAAAATCCGGCATTGATGCAGTCCAGGTAGTCGGTGAAGGATTGGCGGATGCGGCTCCGCTGCGGGAGGGTGATACGCTCTATCCGATGTTATCTGAGTCCGAGTCGAATCAGGTCATGCAAATGTACGATCCCGATAGGTGTCTTCATCGCATCGACAATGATAAGTTGGGTGATCTTGTATTGTTCCATGACTTCCAGCGCTTGAGCTGCCAGCGCGTTCGAGAATATAGTCTTTGGATTCAAGGTCATGGCGTCGACGGCGAGCAGGGATGTGATGTCGGGCTGCTTCTCGAGCAAGCGCCTGAGATCGCCGTCCGTGATGATTCCGAGCAGAGCGCCTTTTTCGTCCACGACGCAGGTGGCGCCGAAACGCTTGGATGTGATCTCGAAGATGGCTTCTTTCAGCGGAACATCCCGGCGCACGACGGGTACGGAATCGCCTTGAGACATTATGTGGCTGACCCGGAGCAGAAGTCGCCTGCCCAGACTTCCCGCAGGATGATAAAGCGCGAAGTGTTCAGCTGTGAAACCGCGCCTTTCGAGAAGCGCGATCGCCAGAGCGTCGCCCCAGGCGAGTGCCGCGGTTGTCGATGCGGTCGGCGCCAGATCGTACGGGCAGGCCTCTTCTTCAACACTGCCGTCCAGAGCTATGTCCGATGATCCGGCGAGCAGGGAATCGGCGTTTCCGACTATCGAGATGATGCGGACGCCGATTCGAGATAACACCGGCAGTATGTTTTTTATTTCTTCTGTATTGCCGCTTTTCGACAAGATAAGCGTAACGTCTTCAGCCCGAACCATGCCCAGATCGCCGTGCAGGGCGTCTACCGGGTGCAGGAAGAGCGCGGGGGTCCCGGTTGAATTCATTGTCGCCACGATTTTCCGGGCTATCAATCCGCTCTTTCCGACGCCGGTCACCACCAGCCGGCCCGCACAGTTGAAGATCATCTCGACGGCCGCGACGAAGCTGTCGCCGATCCTGTTTCGCAGCGCAAGCAGAGCTTGGGCTTCGATTTCCATCACTCGTTTGCCGCTGAGCGCTATGTCTTTGCTGTCCATGCTGAATAGTTGTCGTTTTGTTCCGCTCGGAATAAGCGCGGTATTACTCGCCGAGGAATTGTACGGTGAGTTCGCGAAGGCGAGGCCGGACGTCGAAATCCACAAGCACAACCTGTTGCCAGACGCCGAGCGCGAAACGTCCATCCGAGAAAGGCAGTGCGATGGAAGGTCCGATCAGCGAAGCGCGGACGTGCGAGTGCCCGTTGCCGTCGTTCCACGTCTCTTCATGGTTGTAATGCGCTCCTCTCGGCGCTATTCTCTCCATCAGGGCCGCGAAATCCTGCCGGAGGCCTTGTTCGAATTCGATCGTCGTGAGACCCGCGGTGCTGCCCGGCACGAAGACGAGCGCATGGCCGTTCGTGTAGCCGTGTTTTGAGAGCAGAAGGCCGAGCCGTTCCGTGATGTCGATCATATCGTTGTTGCCGCGCGTCTCGATGCGGAGCGAGGTCGTTGTGATTTTCATGGCCGGGTCTGTGAAGGGAGGCGGTGTGCGAAGAGCGTGTTTCCGTCTTTGATGTAAAAAAGGAGGTCCTCTTTTGCGAAGAAGGAATCTATCGAGGGTGTTGCAACTTGACTGTTGATAACCGCTTTGTACAGTTCCTTTCCACCAACGATATCCAGAGCGAGCAGTTTTTGGGTCAGTGCTCCAGCGCTTCTTCCGCCGGCGGTCTCTTCCTCGTGCCAGCTCGCAACCAGCATATGGCCGCGCGCAAGCGTATCCAGCGGACCCTTCACGATAGATCGATCCACATATTTGTCGAGGAGCCGACTGTGCTCGTCTGGGTGACGCTCCGCTTCGGTCAGATCCCTCGGATACTCATATGAAGCGAAGGCGTCGTTGTCATCGAGTTCCCGCCGCAACTTGTTGATCGGCGCCGGATCGCTGCCCAGTTCCCGTGCGATGTCGCCGTTGGAGGCATCGAGCGCATAGAAAAAATGCTCCTCGAAGCCGCGGCGCGAAACGAACACTTCATTTCCGACAGCGAACAAGAATGTGGCGTCGCGGTTTTCCCACAGCATCGCGCCGGTTTCGATGTCGACCGCCGTTATGCCGAGATGTTGTGGGAGGTCCGGTTTGCGGTAGCGGTGGAAATAAATCCTCTCATCCTGCACTTCCTCGATCCCTACCCACCAGTTTTCATCGAAAGCGAGGTCCTGCCAGAGCACGGCGCCCGACTGTTCGTCAAGGCACGCATAGCGCGCCGTTCTCTTTTCAGGATTGCGCACCTCGCAGACGACGCGTCCCGAACCCGAGATGCGCAGCAGCCAGATGAGTCCGTCCGCTGTGAAGGACCAGACGGGTTCCCATGTATTTCCGCGAGGTCGATTGAAAAGCATTTTTTATGACTTGTGCAGGCGTTTGCGAAGGTCTATTTTACCTCAACACGGAAATGTAGAAGATTCATTCGATGAAATCAAAAGCGTTCACTATCGACACCGCCGAATCCCTGCTTCATTCCTTTTTCCGATCGCATCGGCTGTATGGGGAATCGATTCACACGGCATCTCATGAATCAAGAAACGGTTGAAAATAAATCCGCGGGCAGGCAATACAGGCACACGATCGGCAGCATCGTGGCATGGGCGATTTTCCGCCTCGCTCTCGTGATGATCGGCGCGTTGCTTCTTTACGAGTACGTCAGATGGATCGACTATTCACTCTGGTGGGCAGTTACGGCTATTTCACTTTACGCTTTCGTGGGACACCCCATACAAATCCAGTACAGGATTTACAAGGAGGAAACCCGTCGGGTGGTGACCGAAACCCTTTGCGCTTCATGCAGATTTTTTGAAGTAACAGGCGTGTTGTGTTCGAAACTGGACGAACATGTCTCCGAAGATTCCATACCCTGCGAAGGGGAGCTCTGGGAACCGAAACAGACTTACACGGAGGGCGAGGTAAATTCCGATGATTAGGATAAAGCCGCTTGCGAATCTCTTCTTCTGGTTGATGCTTGCTTCGGGTTGCGGCGGGGATGAGCGTGGTCGCACGTCTTCCGTTGAAAAGGCTTTTCCGGCGGCCGATCCCGAGCTCGCAAAAGCCGGCCGCGACATCTTTTATGACCGCGGTTTCGGCGGAACCGGCGTATCATGCGCCGATTGCCATCCGGACTGCGATGATGCGGTGCCGCTGGAAAACAGGATCACGCCGGGACATTCCATCGTCGGCGCAGCCGGACGAAGCAGCGTTTGGAACGGCCTGATCAGAGGGGCGGATTTGAGGCGCACGGCGGCGGGCGCGTCCCGTTGCGCGGCGGTTTTTCAGAAACGAGGCAACGGGCCGGAACAAGCTCTGACAAAGGAGGAAGCGGCAAGGTTGCTTGCCTTTTATTCAGCTGTCTCGACGGGCGCGGAGAGCCCGGTCCTCAAATGGACCTCGTTGTATTTCCCAGGCGACACCGCCGCGACATGGTCGGCATGGCGGTCGGCGGAACCGAGCATTGCCGCATTGCGCGGTGATCCGGAGCAGGGGGAGCGGCTTTTCGCGGCGGCATGCGCGCGCTGCCATTCGCGGAATTCGCCCGAATCGGGTCCGTCGCTTCGCGCCATGAGGAAATCCGTTCACCGGTTGCCTATGACGGTGCGCCTCGGCCGCGCCGCAATGCCGTTTTTTTCCATGGACCGTCTGTCGGACCAGGATGTGGCTGATCTCATGTCTCATGCGGACAGGGAATCGAGGTAATCCGCAGAGACGGAGAGCCGCAAGAAGCGCTGCTGTGAAGTTCCGATGAGTCCGCCGAGACGATCCCGCCGCATTCTTTCTCCAGACTTCTATTTGAGGCCCACTCTGATCGTCGCTAGGGATTTGCTGGGGAAAATACTCGTCAGAAACTGTGAAAGCGGAATTCTTTCCGGCCGCATAACGGAGGTCGAAGCCTATCATCAGCGCGACGACGAAGCATCTCACAGTTTCCGCGGCCGGACGGTGCGCAACGCTCCCATGTTCGAAGCCGGCGGCATTTTGTACGTGTACTTCATCTACGGCATGCATCACTGCATGAATGTCGTGACGGAAGAAGCGGGAATAGGCGCTGCCGTGCTCATACGCGCGATGACGCCTTTGGAGGGAATCGATGCAATGCGCGTTAACAGGGGCGGCGTCGGGATTTCACGATTGACAGCCGGCCCGGCGATGTGCTGCCGGGCTTTCGGGATCGACCGCAGTCACAACGGACATGCGCTCGCAGGACCGGAAATCATGCTGCTGGACGCGCCGGCGGCGCCTGAGAGGAGGATATTGCAGACGCCTCGCATCGGCATCAAGAAAAGCGCGGAACTGAATTGGAGGTTTCTTCTGTCATAGACGCGGAACCGGATACGCATCACCGGCATTATTCGGTTCTTCCGGGCGGCGCGGCGATAGCCATTTTCGTCACTCTCCTATGAGGATGAATCCGCCCCAGTCGGAAGCTGGGGCGCCGCGGTCGCGCAAACGTTTTCTCGCGGTCCGCAAAGCTTCCGGCCGCGTCATGCCTCCGAGCCAGCAATCGTAGAATGATTCCATCAGTTCAGCGGTCGCCTGGTCGGGTACGCGGCGCAGGCTCATGATCATGGCTGAAGCGCCAGCGGCGCGCAGGGCCCGTTGCAAACCGAAAATGCCCTCGCCGTTCCTGATATCGCCCAACGCCGTTTCGCAGGCAGAGAGTACGACCAGTTCCGATCCCGTCAAATCCATATTCGCCAGCTCCAGGGCGGTAAGTATCCCGTCATCATCCCGTGTCGCGGCGGGCGCGCCTCTCCATGCGCTGTTGACGCCCGCGAGCACGATTCCCGAACGCATGAGAGGGTGCATGTCGCTTCTCAGGTACTCTCCGCCTCTGGTGAAAACCGCGGAATCTTTCTTCGCCGTTTCGCCGATGCGAAGCACCGGGAAGAAGAAACCGTGCGTTGCGAGATGCAGGACGCGCGGAGCTTGTCCGTCCAGGGATCGCAAGGCCGATTCGGACGCTTCGTTTCCGGTGAGAAGCGTGACGTCAAGCCCTTTCTCGCGGCATATCCCCGACACGCGATCCAATTCAAGACGTGTGCCCGGCAAGGGAGCCCAGCCTTTTCGGCCGTCGTGTCCGTTTTTGTTTTTAATAGCCGCGTTTCCCTCGAAATCCGGATCGCCCATGAACACTATCCGACTGGATTGTCTGTAAGGACGAGGCATGTATGCAGGCAGGCGCGCGAGCAGTTCACCGGCGCCGCCGATCTGGGTGAATTGGAAAACGTCATCGAGCACGGGCGAATCGGCATCCCCGCCCGCGGGAAGTTCCGCAAAGGATATTCTGTGAAGAATGCCGTCAGGGGACAGCACCAGCTTCCGCACATCCGTGAGCAACGGCGCGATAGGCCGCCAGATAAGCCGGCTGAGACGATTCAGCGTTGCGGCGTATTCCACGGGATGCCGTTGAGCGCCGTGGCGCGTCACGTGAGGATTGAGCTGGGAGTCGGTACAGAGGCGGACGAAGGAAGCCGGACCCGACGGTTTGAGCACCACGGCAACATATTCGCGGCCTGCATCGGGATCCTCGGCCGGAATCCCGTAAAAGTCGACAAGCGCTTCACCCTGGCGAAGCGCCCGCTTGAGCATGTCAAGTCCGGCATCTTGTCGTTTTCTCAGCTTGTCATACTCCCTGTCCAGAATCCTCATGGCTGCGTCGAGAGAATCGCTTTCGCGCATGAGGCGGTCTTTGAGAGCGCTGTTGACTTTTTCGGATCCGCCGACGGGATCGGCGGATGCGAGGGATGCGTAATGTCCGTTGAGTTCCGCGAGCCGCTCTCCCATTTCGAGTTCAGCGCCGCGGGCGAAATTCGTCATGCTGCGACGGACGCTCTCTCCGAGCACAGCTCCTTTCAGACGCAGAAGCGCTTCCGCGAAGAGATCGGCCGCGCCTTCTCCGCCGTTCGTCGCCATGCACCAGCGCGCGACTGCATCGAGACAGGGTAGTATTTTTTTATTGTAGAATTGCAGCTGCTTTCCCTCGCTCTCGAATTCAAACGACTGCCGCAGCAGAGTCGAAGCTCCTCGTATCAGATTTCCGGCATTCGACGCGGCATCGAGGTGACCGATGCGCACGGTGTGCCACTTCATCAGGAGCCGCAGGCTTTCGAGACGATCGGGGTGCGAGACGTCCAATTCGAGCGCCATTGAGGTTTCGGCTTCCGAGAGATGCCGGTAGGCCGAATCCGTCATGCCCGCATCGAGTTCCACACCGCCCAGATTGATTTTGACTCTTCTCGTTATGGGATGATTCGAACCGTAATGAGATGCGGCTGTGTTGATCGAACGCCTGAAAAGTTCAGCGGAGAGAGGCAAATGCCCTGTTCGCATGTGCAACACCGCCAGATTGTTCAATACCTGAACCAGACGCGGTGATGCGGGTCCATAAAGCGCCTCCGTGATCCGTTTCGAAGTTTCAAGCATTGACTCCGCTTTCTCAAACCGAGTCAGATCCGTGAAGATCGATCCAAGATTATTTGTGAGAGTTGCGAATATTTCCGGGTGATCGATTTCGGGTGATGAACCCAGTTCTTCCCGCGCGGCCATGAGCAACTCGGCGGCCTCTTCACGCATGCCTCTTCGAGCGTAATGCGAGCCGAGGTTTATCAGGGAACCCGCGATGCGGGGCGCATCATTCATTTCCCTGGACAGAGCGATGGCATCCTTGTAATACCTTTCGCTTTCCGGCGCATCGCCTTCGTCCAGAGCAAGATTGCCGAGCGAGGTCAGGAGCGACCATCTCTCGTCTTTGAATTCCGAATGCGCAGGGTTGCTCAATATTTCGAGAGTTTCGCTGCTGGTTCTGCGGGCTTGCGAATTACGAGCCGTGGCTATGTATAGATCGGTCAAATCGTTCAGAGAGGCGATAATTAACGGTATCCGACGCGGTTTCAACGCAACCGCTAAACTGTAGGCTTCTTTGAAAGCAGTTTCCGCCCCCTGGAAGTCTCCGAGTTCTTGCAGCGAGTTACCGAGCCAACCGAGCCGTTCGATCGTCGAGGCCGAGTCACCTGTTTTTCCGGAGCGGAGGGCGGCTTCACGAAAACTGTCGGCCGCGCCGGCGTGTCTCTTCTGTGAATCATGCAGCAGGCCGAGATAGAAATACACCTCTCCGGCTGCTTCCACCATTTCCTGTTCATCCGAAGCTAGAAAGGCGAGGGCGCGTTTATATCTGGACTCGGCGATTGCTTTGTTTCCTGACAAGGCGTGGTAGTATCCTGCCTCACGGGCACATGCCGCAGCCTCGACTGAAGGGCAGCTGTACATCCGCTCGTAAATGGCCAGGGCGCTGTCTGCATACATGAGGGAACGGGATATGTCTTTATGCTGCAGGATCCATGCACCCAGCCGTTTCGCGGCGGCGATCGCCGGATGATCCCCGCCTGAAAAGGCTCTTGTGTACGCCAAAACATACGGCTCAACAAGATGCTCCAAAGCATCGGGGAGCTCCTTCGCCGAAAACTTATTGAAATAAAAGCGCGCACTGTCCTCCCATGCGGCACATTGAAGAGAATCGTCGGCCGAACGATACCGTCCCGAGTATGCAGGTTGACAAGGAATCCGGGCAGATTCGTTTTGCGCGGCCATAGAATGGACCATGCAGATCCAAGCGGCGACGGAAAAAATCAGAGTACCGGCCGGTTTCATTTCAAATGCTCGATCATGTGGTTTCGCTGGGCGGCGACGGTTTCGATAGCGGGCTCACGAGCGAAGCAACGTCGCCGCAAATTTGCCTGCAGACTTGAGGCTCCATAACTTACAATGATATCGCCGCAAATCAACGGAGCAAGAAATGCGAATTCAAGCACATCCTCGATCAGCACACGTGCTTTTTATTGTCTTGTTAGCCCTCTCAGCGCCGCCGGTCGCTGTTCAGGCGCAGAAGGGCGCCCTCACGCCCGATGTCCTGCGATCTCTCAGATCTTCCTTCGTGCCAGACGCAGGAACCAAGGCGGTCATGAACGCCGTGTCGGCCAACAGCGCGCGAGCTATTTCCCTGGACCGAGAAACAGCCAATAGCATCGACAACCATTTCAGTAAAAAAATAAAGACTCAGGGTGTAACCGATCAGAAGAGCAGCGGTCGTTGCTGGTTGTATGCGGGTCTCAATTTGATGCGTCCGGCGGCGATGACTTCTCTGAACGTCAGGACTTTCGAGTTTTCACAGAATTTCCTGTTCTTCTACGATAAGCTCGAAAAAGCCAACCTGTTCCTCGAGTCCATAATCGACACACGCGCCCGCCCGCTGGACGACCGCGATGTGGAATGGCTGCTCAAGAATCCTTTTCCGGATGGAGGCCAGTGGAACATGGTCACCGCCCTTGTGGACAAGTACGGAGCCGTGCCGGCGGAAGTGATGCCTGAAACCGAATCCAGCGGAAACACCGGATTGATGAACTCTACGGTTTCCAGGTATCTCCGCCGCTGCGCGTCCGAATTGCGAGCTCTCCACGAGTCGGGACGAGGCGAGAACGATCTGCGCCAACGAAAGACGGCCATGCTCGGGGACGTGTACCGCATGCTGGCGATACATCTCGGAGTTCCACCTGAAAAATTCAGATGGCGATTCGAAGACAAGGACGGCGAGATCAATGAGCCCATGGAATACACTCCGAAACAGTTTTACGAGAAGCATGTCGGCTTCAAACTCGGCGACTACGTGTGCCTTTACAGCGTGCCGTCTCATCCTTTCGGAAAGCTGTATCAGATTCGCTATGACAGGAATTTCTTCGACCTGCCCAACCTGACTTTTGCGAACGTCTCCATGGAGCTGATGAAGGAATTGACCCTCAAGTCCGTTCTGGCCGACGAACCCGTGTGGTTCGGCTGTGACGTGGGGAAGGAATCCGACTCCAAGCTCGGGGCCATGAAACTCGGCCTGTACGATTACCGGTCGCTGTACGGCGTAGACCTGGACATGGATAAAAAAACACGAGTGCTCTATCAGGAGAGCATTCCATCCCATGCCATGTTGATAATCGGCGTGGATGTCGTCGGGGGCAAGCCGGAGAAATGGCTAGTCGAGAACAGTTGGGGCGCCAAGGCGGGCAACAGCGGCCTCTTCACGATGTATGACGACTGGTTTGAGGAGTACAACTACACCGCAATCATTCACCGAAAGCATCTGCCGAAGCAAGTGTCCGATATTTTCAGCCAGAAGGCCGTAGAGCTTCCCCCTTGGGATCCCATGTTCGCAATGTGGCTGAACTGACGGCGCCGGGCGCGGCATCCATGGAACGTTTTCATGCTGTAGTATCGGGTCTTGTGCAGGGTGTCGGCTTCCGGTATTTCGTCCTGCGCAGCGCTGCGGCCGGCGGCCTGAATGGCTACGTCAAAAATCTCTGCAACGGAGACGTGGAGGTCGTCGCGGAGGGAGAACGTCATGAATTGGCCGCGCTGCTGGAGGATTTGCGAGTCGGCCCCCGTTCGGCGATGGTCCGGGATGTGCGCGTCGAGTGGATACCAGCCGTCGGCAACATGGAAGGTTTCCAGGTGCTTTGATGACGGAACGGCGATACAGGATCGGTTACGGTTACGACGTGCATCGGCTGGCGCCGGGATTGCCGCTGATGCTGGGCGGAGTCGAGGTGACCCGCGAATTCGGCTGCGTGGCGCATTCCGACGGCGACGTCCTTCTGCATGCCATCTGCGACGCCCTGCTCGGCGCCGCCGCGCTCGGAGACATAGGGCGCCACTTCCCCAACTCCGATCCGGCGTTTCGAGGCGTTTCCAGTCTCAAATTGCTGGAACGCACCGCCGGTCTGCTGAAAAGCGGCGGATGGGAGATATGCAACATCGATTCCACTGTGATTCTGGAGAAACCATGGATATCGGGTCATATTGAGGAAATGCGTTGTCGCATATCCGGGATTCTGTCCCTCGGACCGGGCGACATATCGGTGAAGGCGACCACGTCCGAAGGATTGGGTTTCGTCGGCGCGGGATCAGGCATCGCCGCTCACGCGACTGCCCTTCTGCGCGGGATATAAATGGAAGAACTCATAACCGCAATTTCGACACTCGATCTGCGATATGTGTACATCGCGGTGTTTTTCATTGCTTTCGTGGAGAATCTGTTCCCGCCGCTTCCCAGCGATGTGATCGTGGTCTTCGGAGGATCGCTCGTCGCCATCGGCAGCGGAAATGCATTCCTGACGGTGTCGCTGGCCTCGTGTGGCAGCGCGGCCGGTTTTTTCGTGATGTATCTGATCGGGCGGTCGGTGGGCGACCGTGTACTCGAAACCGGCCGAATAAAATTCATTTCGCTGGAACTCGTGCACAGGGTGGAAAACTGGTTCCGCCGATATGGGTATTGGGTGATAGTCCTTAACCGCTTTCTGGCGGGAACCCGCGCAGTCGTAGCTTTCGGCGCCGGCATGTCCGATCTTCGCATGACTCCCACGCTGCTTCTCTCGTTCGTGAGTTCGGCGGTCTGGAATACCATTCTGGTGCTGGCCGGCATTTACCTCGGATCCAATTGGCGTCAGATAGGTGATTGGCTCGCCGCCTACAGTCTCGCGGTCAGCATCTTGATCGCATCAGCTCTGGTCGTATGGGGTATTGCGGCCTGGTTGAAGAACAGGCGGCGCAGCGCCGCGCGAGCGGATAAATGAGCGAGCTGATCCGGAATCTGGCAACCGTGGATCTGGACCTGTTTCGGTTCTGCAATGCCGTGTTTACCTGTCAGGCGGGAGATTGGTTCTTCCCCTTTATCACGGAAATACGGAACTTCTACATTCCTTACGCCGTGCTGCTGTCCGCGCTGATGATATTCGGGCGCTCACGCGGTCTCTTCATGGTGATAGTGCTGGTTGTAGTCATTGTTGCCTCGGACCAACTCAGCAGCAGCTTCCTCAAACACTTATTCGAACGGCCCAGGCCCTGCCATGTACTCACCGACGTGAGGTTGCTCGTTGGCTGCGGAGGCGGCTGGTCGTTTCCGTCCTCGCACGCCGTCAATAATTTCGCCGCCGCGGCGGTGGCTTCCGCTTTCTATCCGCGCTCCGCTCGGTGGCTCTACGGCTACGCTCTCCTGGTAGCGTATTCCCGCGTATACGTGGGCGTGCACTATCCGTCGGATATCTTGGGCGGCGCTCTTATCGGGATATTCACGGCTAAAGCCGTCATGTGGAGCCTCGCCGCCGTTTTCGGTCCTTTAAAAAAAGCTTGCACCGGATATCGCTGCAATATCGAGAAATGGGCAATACGGCGGACAGGAACGGCTCGGCGGCTGGATCGCGGGGCGCAATCCTGATCACCATCACGCAGTCTTCTGAACGACCAAGATGCGCCGAACCCCGAAACTGCCGCCCCCCACAGACGCTCCGGCGAGCGGCTGCCCAAGGAAAATATTTCTCGCGTTGCTGAGTGGCATACTTCTCGGCGCGTCTTTTCCGCCGGTCGGCACAGGTGTCACGGCCTTCGTCGCTTTCATACCTTTACTGTTTCTATTCGACGAGCTGAAGAGGGCCGGTAGCGTTTTCCGGTATTCCTATCTGGCTTTTCTGGTTTTCAACATTGCCACGATCTGGTGGGTCGGAGGATGGTGGGGAGACGATCCATGGCTGAAGGCGGCCGGAATCGCCGTCAACCTGGTTCACCCGTTGTGGTTTTCGTTGCCGGCGCTGGCGTACCATCTGCTCCGCAGGCGGCTGGGACGCCGGGCGGCGCTTTGGATGCTGCCTTTCGTATGGACAGCTTACGAATATCTCGCCCACCTGCCCGAGCTATCTTTCCCCTGGTTGCTGCTCGGAAATTCGCAGACGCACGAGATCTGGAAGATTCAGTTCATACGTTACACGGGAGTGTTCGGCATCTCGTTCTGGATCGTCGCGGTGAACGCGGCTCTATTTGTTCTTGCCCGGCGCCTGATATTCGGCAAGACTCGAAGGCTCATGGCTGCGCCTCTTGCTGCGGCTATTGTTCTGCTCGTCATTCCCGAGGTGGACGGACGGCTGGAGTTGAATGCGCCGGACTCAGGAGAAAAACTGCGTATCGGAATCGCGCAACCAAACATGGATCCGTACGAGAAGTGGGGCGCCGGCGAATCTCCCATGTCGAAGCTCGCGAATCTCGCTTCGCTGTACGATTCGCTGGCAATGGAAAAGCCCCCTGCGCTGGTCCTGTGGCCGGAAACGGCCGTTCCGTTCTATCTTCTGCAACCATCGCACAGCGGTGAATGGCAATGGTTGAGGCGCAAAATCGACAGCGTCGGAATTCCTCTGATTACGGGTTTCCCGGATTTGAAATGGTATGAGAACAGCGCGCCCGTTTCAGCCAGGAAACTTCCGGATGAAGACGTCTGGTACCAATCCTTCAACTCGGCGATGCTTCGGCGACCCGGCGGCGATCCGCAGATATACCACAAGTCGCGCCTGACGCCCATGAGCGAACGGATACCGTATCTCGACGCGCTTCCGTTCCTGCAGGATGCCTTGACATGGGGGGTCGGAATAAGCAATTGGGGCCTCGGCCGTGATACTACGGTTTTCCGCTTAGTCGACCATCCCAGGATCGACACCTGGGCGATGATATGTTACGAGACGCTCTATCCATCCTTCGTGGCCGGCTTCGCGAGGAGGGGGGCGGACTTTTTCTGCGTCATTACAAACGACGGCTGGTTCGGGAATTCGTCCGGACCCTATCAGCTCAAGCAGTATGCGGTACTCCGTGCAATCGAAAACCGACGCGCCGTCGCCCGCTGCGCGAACAACGGCGTCAGTTGCTTCATCGATCCTTACGGGCGAGTTTCGGAAGAGACTGTTTTCGAGACCAGGACGGCGATAGCCGCTGACGTGACGCTCCGCCGTGACCAAACCTTTTACACGCGCCACGGTGACGTATTCGCTCTGGCTTGCTCGCTGGCAGCCGTTGCCATTCTTGTGTACGCTCCTTTTCACAGGAGGAGGAAGAAGTGAACATACGGTTCGACCTGAGAAGCGATACGGTGACCATGCCCTCTGAGGGCATGCGCGAAGCCATGGCGAGCGCTCCAGTGGGTGACGATGTCTACGGCGAGGATCCTTCGGTCAACGCACTTCAAGACCGCGTCGCCGCGATTTTCGGGAAAGAAGCGGGCCTGTTCGTTCCATCGGGTTCGATGTCAAATCAACTGGCGATCAAAGCGCAGACGGATCCTGGCGACGAGGTCATCTGCGACGAAGACGCGCATGTATTTCGTTACGAGACCGGCGCGCCCGGCTTCATCAGCGGCGTGCAGATACACACGGTGGGCCGCGAGGGAGGCGCGCCCTCTCCGGAATTCGTCGCCGCGGCCGTGAGGCCTCCGGATTACTACTATCCGCGCACGCGTCTTCTTTGCGTGGAAAACACGCACAACAGGGCCGGCGGCCTGATCGTGCCGATACAGCGTCTGAGGCTCCTCCGCGAACTTGCTTCGGAGCGCGGGCTGTCGGTGCATCTGGACGGCGCGCGCATTTGGAACGCGCATGTCGCCTCGGCCGTGCCGCTGCGCGAGTACGGAGATTGTTGCGACACTCTGTCGGTGTGTTTCTCGAAAGGGCTGGGCGCGCCCGTCGGGTCGATGCTGCTCGGGCGCGGAGACGTTATAACTCGTGCGCACAAGTTCAGGAAAATGCTCGGCGGCGCAATGCGTCAGGCCGGGATTCTTGCCGCGGGCGCCGATTATGCACTGAGCAACAATCTCGATCGCCTCGCCGAGGATCACAAGAACGCGAAGCGCTTTGCCCGGGCATTAGCGGGCATGAGATCTTTTGAAGCGCACGACGAGGTCACGGACACTAATATGGTCATGTTGCGTTTTGACGACGACCGGAGCGCCGTGGATGCGCAAACGAAGCTCCGGCAATGCGGGGTTTTAATCGGTGTGATAGCAGCCGGAGTTCTGCGGGCTGTCTTCCACCTGAACATGAGTTCCGATGACACGGATTCCGCAATCCGAATATTCAAATCTCTCTTTGCCTGACATGTCCTTCGAAAGCGCTCTTTTCCGACACGAGCATCCCATCAGGGTGCGCACTTTTCATGTCGACCGCCAGAACGTCGTCCACAACATCTGGTATTTCTTCTTCCTCGAGGAAGCTCGGGTCGAATATCTGAGGGCTCTGGGTTTCCCTCTGGATTCGGATTCTTTTGTGAACCACTCGCGGTTTTATGTAGCGAGGAATTCCTGCGATTATATCTCGGCGGCCGTTTTTGATGAAGAACTGCTGATAAGGACACGCATATCCGCGATCGGCGTCTCCTCGGTGACTTTCGAACACATTATCGAGACTGTCGATTCCGGACGCCGCATAGCGGAAGCTTCGCATGTGCTGGTGCACGTGGACGTCGGCACCGATCGTCCTTCGCCGGTGCCGGAGGAAATGCGCGAACGCGTGAGAGCCTTCGAGAATCGAGTCTAAGGAAGCAGTATGGCCGCTGCGATGACCGTGGTCCAGACGTTTTTCTTTCCCTCGGCCGATTGGGTGACGTTGAAGGATTTGAAGATTTTCCCGCTGCTCTTGTAAACCTGTTGACGCTCGTCCCAGGCCGTCTCCGGATCGAAATCGATTCCGAGCGTGGTAGCCAGCATGGTTGCAGCGAGATCTTCAGCGTATTCTCCGGCTACTTTCTGTGCTTCACCGAACGGGTGATGCTCCGACAAGTATCCGTAATTGGTGCCGTCTACCGGTATGGCGGCTCCGATCGATGCGGCGACGAGACGGTTGGCCTCGTTGGTGGCGTTGCGGGCGATTACGGAAAAGATTATCTCCCCCGGTTGAATCAGCTTGATCCCTTCTTTCAAAGGAATAATCTTGCACTGCGCCGGGTATATGCTCGAAACCGTGACGATGTTCTGCTGCTCGATATCGGCATCCCTCAGAGCCAACTCGAACGATTGGAGGTATTCCTTGTGGCGGCCGACGCCTTTTGTGAAGAAAATCTTTTTTGGGACGAACACTATCCTTGTCTCCGTGTTGCGTGTTGATGGATTCAGTTGCGCGGGTTGTTCCGCAGGACCCGAAGAAACCGACGCTTTCCGACTTTGATGACGCATTCCGGAGCGTCGGGCAGCAATGCGGACGGATCCGTTTCCTTTTCGCCGTCGACACTGACCGCAGATTGCTTGAACATGCTCCGCCCCTCGTTCTTTGACGCTACGAGACCCGCTTTCACGATAGCGTCGAGAATCGATTCCCGGGCGGTCGGTTCTGAAAAATACACATCCATTTCTTCCGGCGGAAGTTTGGATGAGAATATCCTCTCGAAACGTTCCTCGGCTTGTTCCGCCGCCTCGGCGTTGTGATAGATCGCGACGAGTGCGCGAGCGAGCTCGCGTTTGGCGTCACGAGGATTCGCCCCTCCGGCGATGTGTTCCCGCAAGGCTCTTATCCTATCCTGATGCGTGTCCGTGAGCAGGAGGAACCAGGGAAATATCTGCTCGTCAGGTATGGACATCACCTTCCCGTATATGTCGTCCGGCGAGTCGGTGAAGGCCACATAATTGTCGTAAGCCTTGCTCATCTTCTCCACGCCGTCGGTCCCCTCCAGAAGCGGCATGGTCAGTATCACCTGGGGATCCTGGCCGTACTGCCGTTGCAGCTCTCTGCCGATCAGGAGATTGAATTTCTGGTCTGTGCCTCCGAGTTCCACATCGGAACGTATTGCCACCGAATCCATTCCCTGCGCCAGCGGATAGAGAAATTCATGAAGAGAGATCGGTCGCTGCGACTTGAAGCGCTTCTCAAAATCATCCCGTTCCAGCATTTGAGCGACCGTTATCTTGGAAGCGAGTGATATCACATCCTCGAAGCGCATAATGCCGAGCCAGTCGGAATTGTGCATCGTGATCACCTTGTCAGGGGACAGGATGATAGATGCTTGCTCGAAATATGATCGCCCGTTCTCCCGGGTCTGTTCAAGGGAAAGCGGCGGACGCGTTGCGTTCCGGCCCGAAGGATCGCCTATCATCCCGGTGAAATCGCCGATTATCAGTACAGCCTCATGACCCAGATCCTGAAACTGGCGCAACTTGCGCAAGACGACTGAATGACCGAGATGCAGGTCGGGTCTGCTTGGATCGCAACCGAGTTTGATTCTCATGGAGGAACCCAGAGAGATGGAACGCTCCAGTTTCCTGACCAGTTCTTCCTCGGGAAGTATCTCGGACACGCCTCTGCGTATCACGTCCATCTGCTCGTTTACGGAAGGGAATGCAGCTGTCATGTATGCTTCCTGTGTTTCAGATTCCTTGTCTCTGCAGATCCCGCTGGATATCTCTCGCTTTTACTGTTTCGCGTTTATCCCGGGCCTTTTTGCCTCTGCACACACCGAGAGCCACTTTGAGATAACGGCCTTTGAAGTACAGTTGCAAAGGAATCAAAGTAAAACCCTTTTCGTTGACGTTTTGAGCCAATTTGCGGATTTCTCTTTTCCCGGCCAGGAGTTTTCTGTTCCGCAGCGGGTCGTGATTGAAGATATTGCCTTTCTCGAACGGGCTGATGTGCAGATGGATTAAAAATAACTCGCCGTTCTTCACGGTTGCATACGCGTCCTGGAAATTGACTTGTCCCGCGCGCACGGATTTAACCTCGGTTCCGACGAGCACGATTCCCGTTTCGTGCGTTTCGAATACGTGGTATTCATGGCGGGCACGCCTGTTGTTTGCAATTATCTGTATTCGTGGTTCTTCAGACACGGTTTCGAGTGGTCCGGAACGCAATTATAGCCCTTGCGCCGGTCGAAAACAATCTTGTCAAAAAAACGCTAATATTCTTTGCAACTCATCAGTTTTTCGTCTATATTTGATGCTGGAATGTGGGGCCACCCCGCATTTTTATTTATATGACCGACAATGATCATGGACATATCGAATCGCTAATCGCCGAAGCTGTTGCCTCGCAAGGAGTCCGATTTCTCGGATTGAAGCAGAGCTTGCAGCGCGGTGTCAGGGTTATCGAGGTGACGGCCGACACGGACGAAGGCATCACACTCGGACAATTGAGCACGGTCAGCAAGGTTTTGTCGCCTCTTCTTGATGACGAATTCGGCGACGCCGGCTACCGCCTGGATGTCACCTCGCCGGGATTGGATCAACCGCTGATCGAGGCCTGGCAATACAATCGCCACCGCGATCGTCGCGCTCTCATCCAGTTCGAGACGCAAGAAGGCGGGCGCAGCATTGAATGCTCGATTATCGGCGAACAGGGCGGAGTAGTGTCCGTATCGGCGGACGGAGAAACAATGGAAATTCCTCTCGAAAACATCCGCACAGGGGTGATAATACCCGTGCTCGATGCGAGGGAGAGTGGAAAGGATTCACGGAGGAAAAAGACAAAATGAGCTCTAAGGTTTCGCGTGAACAGCAAAGACAGGAGCGGAAATCCGAGATCATCGATTCGTTCAGCCAGATGGTCCGCGAGAAAGGCATCGACCGGGATCGATTGACGACGATAGTCGAGGACATCTTCGGGATGATGGTCCGGAAAAAATACGGACCGACAGCAAATTTTGAGATCGTCGCGAACATGGAAAAGGGTGAAATCGAGATATTCCTCATACGCGAGGTCGTCGAAACTGTGGAAGATCCGGCGACTCAGATCGACCCCGCGTCAGCCTTCGAGCGCTCGGGGGAAAACCTCGATCCCGGCGAGGAGTTCGTCGAGATACTTCCTCTCGAAATGTTCGGCAGGCGTCTTGTTTCCACCGCGAAACAGAATCTCAACCAGCGCATCAAGGAGATCGAAAAAGACCTGATATACGATGAATATTCGGATAAAATCGGTGAAATCGTCGTGGGCGACGTTTACCAGGTGCGAAAGAACGATGTTCTGATAAACCACAACCGGACCGAATTGATTCTTCCCAAGAGCGAACAGATCGGTAAGGAGAGATATCGCAAAGGCGACGTCATCCGCTGCGTCGTCAAAGAAGTGCAGAGGAAGGGAAGCGGCATGCCGATGGTGATCGTTTCCAGGTCGGACCGGCTTTTCCTTCAGAAACTTTTCGAGCAGGAAATTCCGGAGGTCTACGACGGAATCATCACTCTTCGCAAAATTGCGCGCGAACCGGGTGAACGCGCGAAAGTCGCCGTTCAATCGCATGACGACAGAATCGACGCGGTGGGCGCATGTGTCGGCATGAAGGGCGTTCGGATACACTCGATTGTCCGCGAGCTCAACAACGAGAACATCGACGTGATCAATTATTCCGACGATCCATTCGTGTTCGTTCAGCGCGCGCTTGCGCCTGCGAAACTCCTTGAAGTGAAGATCGACAGGCCGACAAGAACAGCGAGGGTTCATGTCAATCCGGACCAGGCATCTCTCGCCATAGGCCGCAGCGGGCAGAACATCCGCCTCGCCTCCGAACTGACCGGATTCAAAATCGAGATCGTCAAGGAGGGAGGCGACATCACCAAGACCATGGATGAATATGAGATAGAACTGGACGAGTTCATCGAGGATTTCGGAGAGGAACTTGTCGGAAAATTCAAATCGGCGGGATACAACACGGCCAACGATGTGATTCAAGCGCCGGTCTCCGAGCTCCTGTCGAGAATTCCCGGCATGACCATTGAGCAATTGAACGAAATAGTCGTGCAGATGAAAGAGGCTTTCAACGAGGAAAGCATTGACGACGAAGTGGAAGAACTCTAGTATTCTCGAAAGAAAACAGGACGCAATTCTGCATGCCGGTGTCTGAGAAAACACAAAAAACGCGCCTTTATAAGGTTGCCAAGGAGCTGAACCTCTCCCACGACACCTTGATAGAGTTCCTTACGAAAAAGGGATACGATATCAAGAACCACATGTCGATTCTGGACGAGGAAATGCTCGGGCTTGTCGAGCGGCATTTTCGCAAGGATAAGGCGGAAGCCGAGAGACATGCCCGGAAACGCCGTGAATTTGATGAACAGGACCGCAAACGCAGAGGTGAAGACGAGGAGAGCCCCGTCTTCGAACAGCAACCGCAACCCGCTGAGACTGCCCGGATTACAGCTGAAGTGGAATCCGAATCGGTTGTGCCCACGACGGCGCAAATCCCTGCTGAAGTTCCTGCTGTCGCAGATGTGAAACCGCCTGCGACGCCTGCCGAGGCGCCGGTTCCCGTTTCCGATCAAACTGAAGCACCGCCGATTACGGTCGACATCGAGGAAGCAAAGAAACCTGAAGCTGAATCCAAAATCGCGGGAACACCGGCTGAAATCCAGCCGCCCGTCGTGGAAGCCATCCCTCCTGTTGAAAGCAAGCCGGTTGAAGTCGAAAAAGTTGAGGAAATACCGGAACAGCCGGCAGCCGCGGCTCCGCAGCAGGAAATCGAGACTGCGCTGGTTACCGAAGAAAAACCGGTCGAAGCTGAAATCGAGCGTCCGCCCGTCAAGGCGACACGCCCGCCGAAAAAAACCGCTGCTGATAAACCCGGCAGGAAGGAGGCGAAAGCATCAACCGAACCTGCTTCCGTAGTGACCGCCGAGCCGCAAACTCCGGCGCCGAAAGCATCAGCTCAGAAAGCGGATGAATCCATGACCGGCGCGGATTCGGCTTCCATCGAAGCCGGCAAGAAGCCTGATGCGGACGTGAAAAAAGAGGATTTCGATGTTTCGATCGGGGCGAGCGTGCCGAAAATGGGCCTCACCGTTCGTGGGAAAATCGATCTCCAAGCGTTGAAAGAACAGCACGCGAAAGCGGAACGCGGCAAGGATGCCACGGAGAAGGCCGATGAGAAGCCGAAGCACAAAAAGAAGAAAAAGAAGAAGATAGCGTCCGGCGTCCCGGAGACCACCGAGGAGTCGGCGGATTCCGACAGGAAAAAAACCGCGGCGAAAAGAGGCAAGAAGGGAAAAACCAAGGATGTCGACGCCGGCGAGGTTGCAGATGCCATAAAACGGACTATCGCGGCAATGGGCGATTACGGCCCGGTTTCCGCACGTTCACAACTACGGCGGAAGAAACGAGCGCGCAGAGAAGAGGAGCAGCGGCGTGAGAGCGAAAGAGTGGAGATCGAGAAGCGCACGCTCAAGATCTACGAATACGCATCGGTGAGCGAAATCGCATCCCTCATGAATGTCAGCGTGACGGAGATCATTTCCTCTCTGATCGGACTTGGAGTAATGGCCTCTATCAACCAGCGCCTTGATCTCGACACAATCACACTGGTCGCGTCGGAATTCGGCTTCGAGGTGCAGCATGTCGCCATGGCCGACTCGGATGCCCTGGAGGATACGGCCGACGAGGAGGAGGAACTCGCCTCCCGCCCGCCGATTGTAACGATTATGGGACACGTCGATCACGGTAAAACATCCCTGCTGGATTATATCCGCAAAACCAACGTGGTCGCCGGAGAGAGCGGCGGTATCACGCAGCATATCGGCGCATATACAGTGGATCTCAGCGAAGGCAGGAAAATCACCTTCCTGGACACGCCCGGCCACGAGGCCTTTACCGCGATGCGCGCCAGGGGTGCACAAGCGACTGATATCGTGGTCCTCGTCGTTTCGGCGGATGACAGCGTCATGCCTCAAACGGTGGAAGCCATCAGCCACGCCCAAGCGGCCAAAGTGCCGATTGTCGTGGCGATCAATAAAATCGACAAACCGGCGGCCAACATCGAGCGCATCAAGCAGCAACTGGCCGAGCGTAACATCCTCGTAGAGGATTGGGGAGGCCGCTACGGCGCCGTGCCGATCTCGGCGAAACTCGGAACGAATGTTGAACAGCTTCTCGAACGCATACTTCTCGAGGCGGAGCTGCTCAACCTTAAAGCGAATTACGAAAGGGAAGCCCGCGGAGTCGTGCTCGAATCCCGGCTCGACAAAAAGGGAATCGTCGCGACCGTTCTCGTGCAGAAAGGCACTCTGTCCGTCGGCGATGCGTTTGTCGCGGGAAATGAATTCGGCCGTGTGCGTTCACTGGCCGATGAAAGAGACAACAAGGTTTCGGGCGCCACGCCTTCGACGCCTGTGCAAGTGCTCGGATTCAACGGGATGCCGCAGGCCGGCGATCTCTTCGTGGTCGTGGAATCGGATCGCGATGCCAGGCTCATCGCATCCCAGCGACAACAACTCAAACGGGAATCCGATTTCAGGAGCCAGCGGCGCAAAACGCTGGATGACATTTCCGCTCAAATCAAGCTGGGCGGCGTTGAGGAACTTTCCCTGATAGTGAAAGCCGACGTGGACGGTTCCGTCGAAGCGCTCAGCGACGCCCTTGAAAAGCTGTCGAGGGACGAGGTGGGCATTCGCGTCATACACGCAGGCGTCGGCGCCATCTCCGAATCGGATGTTCTGCTCGCCTCCGCTTCTGATGCTATAATAATCGGATTCAGAGTGCGTCCGAATCTGAACGCCAGGAAACTGGCCGAAACCGAAACAGTCGATATCCGTCTCTACGACATCATCTATGACGCGATCGACGACGTCAAACAGGCCTTGGAAGGATTGCTGCAACCCGAGGTTTCCGAAAAAATTCTTGCGACCATACTGGTCCGCGAGATCTTCAGGATTTCGAAAGTCGGCACAATCGCCGGATGCTATGTGCAGGAGGGGAAGATTCATCGCAACAACAGAGTGCGTCTCCTGCGCGATGGCATGAAGGTCTTTACAGGGAACATCGATTCTCTCAAGAGATTCAAGGACGATGTCCGCGAGGTTGACACGAATTTCGAGTGCGGCATCAGCCTCGACGGGTTCAACGACATCAAGGTCGGCGACATCATTGAAGCTTTCGAGCGCGTAGAGACGAAAAGAACCCTTGCTTGACTGAAGACTCAGGAGTGCCGGAATGTCAATCAGAACCGAACGCGTCGCCAATCTCATCCGCGAGGTCATAGGAGAGATGTTCCTTCGCGAGATAGACACGTCTTCCTGCGGTCTTCTGACCGTGACCGAGGTGATCATGACCCCCGATTTGCGCCTCGCGAAAGTATACATCAGCCATTTCAATTCCGGCAAAAAGAACGAGGAAATCATGCAATTCCTCGATGAACACAATAAAGCCGTCCGCATGCGGATCGGCCGGGCCGTCCGGCTGAAGTTTACACCGGAAATCCGTTTCTACATCGACGAAACTCTTAACAAGGCGGCTCGAATAGAGGAGTTACTGAGCCGAATACACGAGGACGAGAGCAAAAGGTGAGATCGCCTGAGGGATTCAATACTATTGAACAATTCCATCATGACGCGGGCGGCATTCTTCTCTTGGACAAACCTTCAGGAATGACCTCTTTCGATGTGATTCGGCGCTTGAGGCGCATTTTGAAGATTAAGAAAATCGGGCATGCCGGGACGCTTGATCCGATGGCCACCGGACTGCTGATCCTGGCATCGAAGAGGGCTACGAAGAGCATTGACCGGTACCAGTCGATGTTCAAGACATATGAAGGCGAATTGCGTCTCGGAGAGACGACGGCCAGCCATGATGCCGAGACGCCGGTGCTCGAAAGCCGCAGCTTCGATACCGTCACTGAAGACGATATCCGTCGAGCCCTCGTCGACTTCACGGGCGAATTCCAGCAAGTGCCTCCGATGTACTCCGCATTGAAGAAGGACGGCCGGCGTCTGTACAGTCTGGCAAGGCGCGGCGTTCAAATAGAAAGAGAGGCCCGGCGAATCAATGTCTCAAAATTTGAACTTTTGAGCTTCAATAAGCCCGGAGTTGCTTTCAGACTCGAGTGCTCGAAAGGCACGTACGTGAGGACCATCGCGCACGACATCGGAATTAAGCTGGGATGCGGCGCGCATCTCATCTCGTTGAGGCGTACGGCAATCGGCGATCTGAGAATTTCCGATGCCTGGTCCATACCCGAAATCGAGAAAGCGGCGCAAAACATGGCGCCGGCGGCGGTTTGAGATAATGCTGGTATGGCACGGTCTGCGCGCGGCATCCCCGCCAGAGCCATCGGTTGTGACGCTCGGCGCTTTCGACGGCATGCATCTCGGCCATCGCTTGATAATCGATGCGACGCTCAAGGCCGCTGTCGAGAAGCGACTGCGCGCTGTGCTGATCACATTCGATCCTCATCCGCGGGAGGTTCTGCGCAATGACGGAGAACGCATCGGGCTGCTCACGACCGTCGAAGAACGCATCGGAATACTGGAAGGAACCGGTCTGGACGCCTGCGCCGTGCTTCCCTTCACGCGCGATCTTTCCCTGCTCGATGCCGAAGAATTCTTCACCGGCATTCTCATCGGACGTTTCGGCTCGGAACATCTCGTCCTTGGCGCCGATCATGCGTTCGGCAGAGGACGCGAGGGACGTCTGGAAGCGCTGCTCGAACTCGGAAACCGTCACAACGTGGCGGTGACCGTCGTCCCCGATTTCAATGCGGGCGGCGGAAAAGTCAGCAGCACCAAGATCCGGAAGGCGCTCGCGAACGGAGATGCGTCAGAGGCGGCCGCTTTGCTGGGAAGGCCGTATCGCCTGAGCGGCGTGATTGTGCGGGGAGACGGTCTCGGTCGAACCATCGGTTTCCCCACGGCGAACATAATGCCTTCGTGCGACAGGAAGCTGATTCCGAAGGTCGGCGTCTATGCCGCGCATGCGCTGCTCGCGGGCGGTCGCAGGCGCGCTGCGATGCTCAATATCGGTTACAGACCGACAGTGTCTTCGCAGACTCAGGCGACCATTGAAGCGCATATCTTCGATTTCGATGAAGATATCTACGGAGTGACGGTGGACATCGACATCATCGAACGGATGAGGGATGAACAACGCTTCGAATCAGCCGATGCGCTTTCGGAACAATTGCGCAGGGACGAAGCCCTGGCGAAAAATATTCTGTCATTAATGCAACCAATCAGATAATCAGTACTGAACAGATTCAAGGAGAATCAAATGCCACTGGCAAAAGAACGCAAAGCCGAACTCGTGAGGAAATTCGGTCTCAACGAAAACGACAGCGGAAGGCCTGAAGTCCAGATCGCTATCCTTACCGAGACGATCAACGGACTTTCGGACCATTTCAACGCATTCAAGAAAGACCATCACAGCAGACGCGGACTGCTCAAGATGGTCGGAAAACGCCGCCGTCTCCTCGCCTACCTGCAGAAGATAGACATCGACCGGTACAGGCGGATCGTAAAGGATCTCGAGCTTCGCAAATAAGCCGGGTCGCAATCCTCAAACACAGGAATAAAAATGATAATCCAAAAGGAAAAAGAAATAGGGGGCAGGATCCTCAGGCTTGAAACAGGTCGTTTCGCCAAGCAGGCAAGCGGCGCCGTCATGGTGACCTACGGCGAAACGATGGTGCTCGCTGCCGTGGTAGCCGACGAAACCGAACGCGAGGGCATTGATTTCTTCCCCCTGCAGGTGGAATACCGGGAAAAAACTTCGGCTGCGGGCAAGATACCCGGCGGTTTTTTCAAGCGCGAAGGCCGTCCGACCGAGAAGGAAATACTGTCCGCCCGACTCATCGACAGGCCGATCAGGCCGATGTTCTCCGAGAACTTCCGCTGTGAAACACAGATTGTCTGCAACGTCTATTCTTCCGATCAGGAGAATGACGGCGATTTTCTGGGCTGCATCGGAGCGTCAGCGGCTCTCATGTTGTCGGATGCGCCTTTCGACGGTCCGATCGCTGAAGTGCGAGTGGGACGGCTGGACGGTGAATTCATCATCAATCCGACCAGAACACAGCTGAAGGAGTCAGACATCGACATGGTCGTTGCCGGCACCTCCGATTCCATTCTCATGGTTGAAGGGGAATCGAAGGAAGTGTCCGAAGGCGACATGCTGGATGCGTTGAAGTTCGGCCAGGTTTACATAAGACAGATCTGCGAGCTCATCGGCGAACTGGCGGGCGAAGCCGCCGTGCAGAATCGCGTTGTGGAAGCGCAGCAGCTTCCGGAAGGCCTGGCGGAAGCGGTCGCCGAGCTGGCGGCCGATCGTCTTGCCATGCTGGCCGAAACCGTGCTCGACAAGGACGCGCGCAAGAAGGCCACGAAGGAAGTGTACGAAGATGTCGCTGCTGCGCTCGCGGAAAAGTACCCCGAGCAGGAGGAAATCATAAAGTCGTTGATGAAGGATATCGAGAAACGCGCGATGAGAGACACCATACTCGCTAAAGGCGTCAGATTGGACGGCCGAGGCGTGCGCGATATCAGGCCTATCACGGCCGATGTCTCGGTGCTCCCGAGAGCGCATGGTTCGGCGCTTTTCACGAGAGGCGAAACCCAGGCTCTCATGTCCTGCACGCTCGGCACCAAGCAGGACGAGCAGATGATCGACGGACTCGTGACGGAGTATAAGCGCTTCATGTTGCATTACAACTTTCCCCATTTTTCGGTCGGTGAAACAGGCCGGATGGGAGGCACCAGCCGCAGGGAGATCGGGCACGGCAATCTCGCGGAAAGAGCGCTCAAGCCTGTCATTCCCGGCGATGAGGAATTCCCTTACACTATTCGTCTGCTTTGCGACATTCTGGAATCCAACGGATCTTCCTCGATGGCGACAGTCTGTTCCGGTTCGCTTGCTCTGATGGACGCGGGTGTTCCATTGCGAAAAGCCGTGGCCGGCATTGCAATGGGCTTGATCAAAGAAGGGGACAGAGTCGCCATACTGAGCGACATCCTCGGCAACGAAGATCACCTAGGAGATATGGATTTCAAAGTGGCCGGCACCAGGGACGGCATCACCTCGTTCCAGATGGATATCAAGATCAAGGGCATTTCCTTCCAGATAATGGAAGCCGCTCTGGGACAGGCAAGGGACGGGAGATTGCACATACTGAATATTATGGACAAATCACTCAGTGAACCGCGTCCCGAGCTGTCGCCTTATGCTCCGCGCCTTACCACGCTCTACGTCCCGATCGATATGATCGGCGCCGTGATCGGACCTGGCGGCAAGGTGATCAAGCAGATCGTCGCGGAGAGCGGCGCCCAAGTGGACATAGAGGATGACGGACGGGTGATAGTAGCTGCAATCGACGGAGAATCCGCTAAAAAAGCCATTGAGATGATCTCCAGGATTGTAGCGATGCCGGAAGAGGGCGAGATCTATACAGGTCCGGTGAAGAAGATCACGGACTTCGGCGCATTTGTTGAAATACTTCCGGGCAAGGAAGGTCTGTTGCATATCTCGCAACTCGAACACAGGCGTGTCGCGACGGTCGACGAGGTGTTAAAGGTCGGCGATATGGTGACCGTCAAACTGCTGAAATTGGAAGAGAACGGTAAAATGGCTTTGAGCCGCAAAGCTCTCCTGGAAAAACCGGAAGGCGCGCCTGAAGACGCCCAGGAAGAGAGCCGCCCCCAGAGAAAGCAGAACCGTCCTCCGCAACGCAGGCGATCATGATGTACGGCCCCGCGGGCGTCGCGAGGGCATTGAGCATCCGGCGCCCGCCTGCATGAACACGGCCGCGGAACAATCAGACAATCAATGAATCCAAAGCAAAACGGAGCAGCCATGCCGCGAGTAATATTTTCGATTACCTATGCCATCAAACCGGACACAAGAGAGGAGTATCTAGAGACGATAAGCGCGCTCAAGAATTATCTCACTATCGAGAGAGGAAAGGACTACTCCGTCTTCGAAGTGAAGGGCAAACCAAATCATTTCAGCGAGGTGTACATCTGCAAATCCATGGATGAATACGATATGCTCGAGGATGATTCGGACGACGTGACCGACCAGCTTATCAATCGAATCGTGAATGATTTCATTCCTGACGGCAAGGCGGAGTACAAGACACTGATCGAGACGCCCTAACGGCTTGAGGACGAGGCGTAGCGCAGGCAGTATCCGACTATTTTATCCTGAATATTGCGGTACGCCGCATGACTGCCCGCGAAGTTCTGCATGAGAATTGCGAAGGCGAGCGGGGGACCTTCGGGTTTCAGCACATACCCGCACAGAGCGCTGACACCGCTTATAGTGCCTGTTTTTGCCCTGACAAAGTGAGCGCCATTGATGCCGGCGAAACGGTTTCGCAGAGTCCCCGGGCCGCCGGGTTTCGCAAGGGAAGCCTTAAACATTTCAAACACGGGTGTTTTGCACATGCCGCGTAGTAATTTCCCGAAGGAGGAGGCGGACGCGAGGTTGTAGTGCGACATGCCCGAACCGTCCGCCAGACTCATCGAGCCGCTGTCAACGCCGACCCTTGACAGCATTCTGCGGATTTCGGAAATGCCTGAAGACCACCCGCCGGGGACGCCGTTTCTTTCGGCTGAAAACCGCTTCAACAGGCATTCGGCGGCGAGATTGTCGCTTTCGCGGTTTATCGCTTCGATTACATCACCTATCGGACGCGTGACCGACCCTGCCTCGAAGGCGCTGGCAGGCACGATGTCGGCGAGAACAAGACGGTTGCGCACCCTGACGCCGCGTTTTTCGAGAGACGACAGGAGCAGACAATGGAAAAGGGACGGAGGATCCCACGCTCCCATCTCGATAGTTTTAATCGAACCCGTTTTCAGGAATCCCGCTGCCCGGTACCCCGCATGTCCGGCTTTTCCCTTGTAATCGGTGCTCGCGCTCCGATATTCTATCAGGCGCGGATCCCCGGTCACGCTCAGCGCGTTGGAATACCCCGTTCGGCAATCCAAGAGAAGCTCGGCTGCACTGCAATTGTGCGTTCCGATGTCGAGCGGATCACCGGGTTTCGTCCCTCCCTTGAAGCGGAAAATCAACCGGTTTCCATTCACGGAAAACGGCGTGACTGCCGGGCAGTACTGTTCCCCGAGATCCCCGAGCATCCATCCGGAATTGTATCGGACAGTATCGAATAAAGTCGCGTCCAGCACCAATGCTTCGAATTCGAAAATGCCGGATCCGACGACGGCATCGGCCAAGGCGGCCAGATCGCCGCTGTCCAGCAACGGATCCCCTCCGCCTCGAATCCATATCACGGGGAGCCCGCCGCCGCTGCTGTCGATGTAAACGGTCGTCTTGAACGCGAAATCCCGAGGCAAACCCAACAGCGCGGCGGCAGTGGTGAAAAGCTTCGCCGCCGATGCGGGACGCAGAAGGAGTTCGGAATTTCTGTCGTACAGCACCTCCCCGGTCCCCGCGTCGGATATCTCTACCGCAGCGGATGTGCGCTGAAAAAGCTGTCCCCTGAGCGAGGACTCTATGTCGCGCTTGAGCTCGGTCTTTCCGTATTGAGACTGGGCGGATGTTGCGGCAGTCGCCCAAAGGAGGCAGAATGCCGCCGTTCTTGTGGAAAGTCTGCGTATTATTGCGTTCATGAGAAGATTCTGTTGTTCGTTGGTGGCTGTTCTGGTGATCTGTTCAGCGGATGCGCTTGCTGATATCGCCCCTGTCTACCGCTTCCGGCCGCATCCAGCGCCCGAGCAGGACGACAGTTCGGGCCATAGGGCGTTGTCTCGGCGGCTGGCTTCTCGATTCACCGGCGCCCGGATTGAAAGCATCATATCAAAATTGCCGCGCTCGTGCAAGGTGCATGGCTTTGACGCCGGCGATCTCGACGGCGACGGCATGGACGATCTTGTTCTATCGTATTCTCCAGAAGGGAAAGGAGAAAAGGATATCCGCGTGTGCTTATTCATCAGCCGCGAATCGGATATGGAACTGGTGCGTGTCCTCGAAAGAAAGTGGTTGCGCGATCCCGTCGAGGTCGGACTTTCCATAGAGGACGGCGTTTGCCATGTCAGCAGGAAACGATCAGAATACTCCTGGGAAATCGTCGGATATGCCCTCGACGCAGGCATATTCCGCAGGGTGGAATTCTGGGAAACGAAAAAAATATCAATCGGCGGCTCTTCCATTATTGCAGCGCGCGAATCGGCTACCGACCACCGGAATAATAGAGTCGCAGAGACATACTATAGGCTGGGCGATCAAAAAGTGCTGTTCAGGACCGAGTTCCTCGCTCTTCCCGTGTTTCCTCTGGGTATGAAACTGCCTCCGAAGCTGAACACCAGGATCGAGGATACGACTTATCGAGGTCTTTCCGCCGGCGCCAGCAGCTGGTTCGGACCATCGGATTGCGGACTTCGGGCAAGCGCGAGATATGACCGCTCGACTCTTCATCTGATGGCGGAAGTGTCGGACGACAGGATCATCCGGGGCGACCGGATCGAATTCTGGTTCGATCCCGTGAATGCGCCGAAAATCCGCTCAGACGGAAAGCAGCGAAAAGGCGTGAACGAACAGGTGTTCGGAATTGCCGTCATGATGGATTCCTCGACTGCGCCGGCGGCGATTTTGCACGGGCAGCCCGGTGCCGACTCCATGGGACGTCGGTTGCTGCCCGCTGAGGTGAGTCACACAGTTCTGAATACAGGGCCCGGGACATGGATCGTTGAATGCCGCGTCCCGCTGAACCTCGTCCTGCGCGACGAAGCGCCCGCCGGTGTAGGCTTCACGGTCTCATACCACGACGCGGATGTAGAGGAACATCCAGATTGGATCACTGTGGCCGCGACATCCGACGACTTCGATCCGGGAGCCGTATGCACCTTCGGCGGAATGGATTTCCACCCGGCCGACGTAGCGCCTCTTGAATGGTGCGATCTGAATCTTCGCGCTATCCTCTCTCTCATGGAAGCCGCGGGAATCCCGAGATGACGAATTACCGCAATCTGTTGGCTGGACTTCATATTGTCTGTTCCGAACGGTTTCGCAATATTATGGTAATGGATTCACTGAATACAATCTCCAGGCTTGTGCTCGAGCGTTTCCTTCTGTTCGTCTGGGTCACGAGCATTGCTACAGCGTCCGAAGGAGGCGGTGAGCGTTCGATGTCATCCTCTTCCACGCGTCTCCGCTTCGGCGTCGGCGCGCACGCAGCGGCTATGCGCGTTATACAGATCGGCGCCTTCTCGACGACCTGCGGTTGTTCGTATTCCGAAGGGAGCGGACTGGGCTCATCGATCGGTTTTCTAGGAGATGTGGCCGTGAACGGCAACTGGAAAGCGGATATAGGAGTCGGGTGGCGAAGTTATTCCACTTCGTCTGCCGTCAGGGAAAGCCGGCTTGAATACGACATCGACATGGGAGAATACATCAACGCCGACTTCGAACGCACAGCCGAAGCGGACGCTTCCTACCTGTGGCTGGATGCGCACGCCTCCTGGTTCCCGTCCGGATCCGGTCTTCACATTTTCGCGGGTCCCGCGTTGGGCGTCTTGATGGATTGCGGAATGTGGGAAGAAGAGGAAATTCTGTCGGCGGATCTCGTCTATGGCCGAGAGGGAGAAAAGCGCCGTGTGGTTTTCGACGGCGATCCGGATGCGTTGTACAGCGTCAGAAGAATCCGCGCAGACGTGGAACTCGGCGCAGGTTTTGAATTCAACGTCGGACCTACCTCGCGCATGTCGGCGCGTTTATCGGGGACTTGGCCTTTGCTCGGTATGGTTGACGAGTACCCTTCCTGGGCCTTCGCATCCCTGAAATTTTCCTTGGCTTTGATGATTGACGTGTGAACATGATTCTTTCAATTCGGCTTCTTCGTGGGCTCGCCTGGGCGGCGCTGATATCGTCGGTGTTTCCCGCTTTTCATGTCATGGGACAATCGGATACGAGCAACATGGTTTTTCAAACCGATGATGTCCGCAATGGCGGTGTGAGCTTGGGATTCGCCGCAGGAGCGCTTCTTCCCTTTGCCTCAGGAGAATTCAGGACTCAGTGTGACTGCCGCTACAAAGCGCTGTCGGGATTCGGCACGACTCTCGAACTGACAGCAGAATATCCGGAGTCATCCGCGCTCTCGCTCGCTCTAAGAGCCGGGTATCAGGGTCTGATGCCGGTTTACCGGAAGGACCTTGATAAAATACGCTACGCCCCGAGCGGTGAGGAATTGAAAATAGCATACTCCAGGAAGGCGGATATCTCGATGCACTCGGTCACGGGCGCGTTTTTAGCGCGGTGGAAGCCCGGCATCGGCAACATGTTCGCAGCCGCCGGGCCCTCATTTTCCTATGCGTTTTCGGCATCGCTCAACGAGACCGAAAAGGTCATGACACCGGGTTTCATCGACTACCCATCACGAACGAACATGATTACTCTGCATGATGGCCCGATGGATGAAGCCATCTCATTCAGAGAGTTTGTCATCGGATTATACATCGCCGCCGGATGGGAAACGCGTCTCGGAGCGGACTACCTGCTGCTCCCTGAAGTCGGTTTTACGCTTCCTTTGGGCGGCCTCTCTCGAGACCAGCAGGATTGGAAAATTCCGGCTCTGCACGCGAGAATACAAGTGCTCGGCGTATTTTATCGCTGAATCTAATCGATGCGTTGGGATTCAAGGGGTTCCTGTTTCAGTCGTTTAGGAGAAAAAATCGACCGCGACCTCTGAATGAACCGGTCTACTACGACGTAGAAAGCCGGGATGACGAGCAGGCTCAACAACGTCGACACCACGAGACCGCCGATCACGGCTATTGCCATCGGCGTTCGTATCTCGGATCCCGAGCCGAGCCCCATGGCGGGAGGCAGCGCCGCCATCAGCGTAGCGGAGGCGGTCATGATGATAGGACGCAATCGGACCGGCCCTGCTTTCCTCATGGCCTCCACGGCGCTGAGTAATCCCTCCTGGCGCAGCTGATTGGCAAAGTCCACAAGAATAATCGAGTTCTTTTTCACTATGCCCATTAGAAGCAAAAGACCGATCATTGAAAAGATGTTCAGCGTCTTGCCGAAGAGCAGAAGGGCCAGAACGGCGCCCGCAACAGACAGTGGGAGTATCATGAGAATCGTGACGGGGTGCACGTAAGAGTTGAATTGGGAAGCAAGCACCATGTACGCGACAAGGATACCCAGGAACAGTGCGAAGAAAAGGCTGCCCATGGATTCGCGGAAGGCGACGCTGGCGCCTCCCAGGACAATGCGGTAGCCCAGTGGAAGGTCTTTCTGCAGATCTTCCACCGCTTTCAGGGCTTCGTCCTGCGAATGCCCCGGCGCGACGTTCGCGTAGATCGTGATCGCGCGCTCGCGATCCCTGCGGGTTATGGCCTGCAGGGCAGGCTGTTCGTCCGAATCCACCAGCGAGGACAATGGAATCAGTTCTCCCGAAGCCGAGCGGACTTTGAGTCTGTCCAGATCCTCAGGCTTCGACCGTTGTGAGGCGAGAAGTCTCAAGCGCACGTCCATACGGCGGCCGCCCTCGCTGTATTTGCCGACTCGCAGGCCGCCGACCAGCGAGTTGATCGTCATCGCGACGTCTTCAATCGGCACGCCCACGTCGGCCGAACGCGCTCGGTTCGGATGGATGCGGAGTTCCGGCATGCCGAGTCGGTAATCGGTATCGAGGTCGATGACGAATCCGGTGGCATCCAGTTTGCGCATGATCCCCTGGCTGACTTCGACGAGACCGTCCCAGTCATGGCCGCGCACTGAGAATTCGACGGGAAAACCCCTTTGCGCCGTAAGCCCTGCCTGCGACAGATCCTGAACCACTGCCCGCACCCCCGGGATGGAATTCAGTTCCCTGCGTATTTTTGCAGCGAAGTCCGCCTGGCTCAAATCTCTCTCCGAGGGAGGGGACAACGTGACGAACAGTATTCCCGAGCTGACGCCTCCGCCGAAACCTCCAACAGTGCCGAAAAGCCGGCGAACCTCTCCCTTAAGCGCGAGACGCTCCTCGACTTTGCGGAACAACTGATCCGTTTCCATCAGATCCGAACTCACGGCGGTTTGAATCCGCACCATCAGGCGGCTTTGGTCCTGCGATGGGACGAACTCGCTCGGCATGAGCGAGAAGATCACAAGGGAACCGATGAACAGCAGGGCTGCCGCGGTCAGTATGCTTCGCGGGCGTCCCAGGCCCCAGTTGAGCATTCGCGCGTATAAGCGCTCAAGACGCGAGAAGGCGCGATCCGCTGCTTGGCCCAGTTTATTCCTGCTTTCGCGAGTGGGTCGCAATATCTGAGAAGTGCGCGCCGGGGCCAGGGTAATGGCTTCCAGATACGAGAGGCCGACCGCAACGCACAGAGTCACGCCGAATTGGAGAAAGAATTTCCCGATCACGCCTTCCATGAAAACGACCGGGATGAAAATGGCCACAACGGCCAGTGTCGCGGCAAAAGCCGCTCCTATGATCTGCTTGGTCCCGTCCCGCGAAGCGCTGACTCTGTCTTTGCCTCCCTCGAAATGCCTGAAGATGTTTTCCATCACCATTATGGCGTCATCCACGACGATGCCGACAGCTAAAGCCAACGCCAGGAGGGTGAAAGTGTTGAGCGTGAAACCCGCGAAATATATGACAGCGATTGTTCCGAGAAGCGACATAGGAATCGCCAAGACGACATTCAGCGTGCTGGACAGCGATCCGAGGAACACCCAGCATATCAAGGCTGTGAGAATGACGGACAGAACCAACTCGAAGCGGATCTCGTTGACCGATTCCTCGATGAACTGTGTCGCATCGAAGTTGATGCCGACTTCCATGCCCTCGGGAAGACCCTGGCGCACTTCTTCCAGAGCGCGTTTGACGCCTTGCGCAACCTCGACGGCGTTCGCTCCTCTCTGTTTCTTGATCCCCATGCCCTGTGCGGGTACACCATTCACCCTGGACAGGCGCCTGACGTCTTCGAAACCGTCTTCCACGATCGCGACATCGGAGAGATAGATAGGACTGTTCTCGCTTTGCCTGACGATGATGCGCTCGAGAGTCGCGATATCCACGGCTTCTCCGAGCACACGCACGTTGACCTCCCGGCCGTTGCTCTCAAGACGACCGGCAGGCAATTCGACGTGCTCTCTTCGAAGAGCGAGCATGACGTCATTGACGGTCAGGTTTCGTTCATCGAGTTTGGTGGCGTCCAACCATATGCGCACGTTCCGTTCCAGATAGCCGCCGAGCACGATTTCACCCACTCCCGGGATGGTCTGCAGCTTTTCTTTCAAGCGATAGCGGGCGTAATCGCTCAATATTCGCTGAGGAAAGGGACCTGAAAGTCCCACCCACATTATTGGCTGATCCTCAGGATTTGTTTTTGAGATGACGGGCGGATCTATGTCGGTTGGAAGACGGCGTTGGGCCTGCGACACCTTGGTCTGCACTTCCTGCATCGCTATGTCCACGTCTCGCGAGAGGTCGAGCTCGAGCGTGACGGAAGCGCTGCCCATGCGAGACGAGGACGTGATGGACTTCCATCCCTCGATCTGCACGAGAGATTCCTCGAGAATTTCCACTACGTCTTTTTCGATGACATCCGGAGCCGCGCCTTCGCGGGTCACGCTGACCGAGATCGTTGGAAAATCGACATCCGGGAACTGACTGATTCCGATTCGCATGAACGCGACGATACCGAATACCACTGTCGCTCCCATAAGCATCCAAGCGAACACGGGCTTCCGAATGGCGAGTTCGGTCAGGGTCATCATTTCCTCCCGGCTGCGGGGTTTCCACTTCCAGATCCGGCTCTGTTCTCGCCATCAGGTTTCGCGCCGCTCTTTCGCACGAGGGCTCCGTCGCGCAGCGCTTCGCCGCCTCTTATTACTAGCATTTCACCGGCCTTAAGTCCGGAAAGGACTTCAACGTTTCCGTCTTGGGTTCGCATCCCGAGACTGAGCACGCGTTCGATCGCTCGGCCGCCCTCGACAACATAAGCGAGAAATCCGCGTTCGCTCGGGCGGATGGATGTCTGCGGTATGACGGGGGAGCTATGTGTTTCGCCAATCGGAATCTGCACCTCGACGAAGGATCCGGGGCGCAATGCGGCTCGTCTTTCGTCGTCGATACGGGCGGTCACCTGAACCATGCGCGTCTTTTCGTCGGCCGAGGCAGCTACATGTGAAATGACGGAGGTATACCGGGTTTCATCGTTCCTTATGCGGAAATTTGCGCGCAGGCCGTGGCTCAATCTTGAAGCGTCCTGTTCGGGAACCCGGAAACGCAACAGCAACGGTTCGCGACGGAGCAGGGTCGCAAGCACGGTCCCCGGTTGAGCATATTGGCCGGTTTGAGCGGAGCGGGTTTGGATGATTCCCGGCAGCGGAGCTTTTACCAGAGCGTCCCGAAGATTCAATTTCGCTTGCTCTCGAGCGGCTTCCGCGGCCGAAAGATCCGCCTGAGCGGCGCTTACTTTTGTCCGCCAGGTCTCGAGTTCTTCACCCGGTATCAAGCCGGGTGTGTTTCGATGCACGGTCTCGCGGCGTGAAAGTCCTGCTTCAGCATCTAGCAGAGCGGCACGCGCTTTTTCAAATGCCGCTTCTGCCGATGATAGGGAGAGGCGATAACGTTCCGGTTCAATTTCGACGAGCGTCTGGCCTTGCGAGACGGAATTGCCTTCGCTGAATCTTACGGTTTCCACGACTCCCGGCACCCTGGCAGTAACCTGAACGACCTCGAAAGCATCCACGGAGCCGACGGCGTTAAGGGAGTAGACCACCATTTTTGCCTCGACCGGCGCAAGCTCGACCGGGAATTTTCTCTGGTCTCCTGAAGGGCGCGCGCCCTGAGCCGGAGACTCATCGTCGCGATTGCAGCCGACCGAACAGACAAGCAGAAATACGATCGGCAGGTATCGGATATTTGACATCAGTTGCTCATGGTTGTTAATTCGTTTCCGAAAGGATCCAATCCCGAGGCGGCCCTCAGATTCAGGAATGCGATGGCCAGCGCATAATTCTGCCTGGCCCTCGTCGCGTCCGCCTCGAACAGTCTTACGCCGGCGTCGGACGCCTGGAGAGTAGTGGACAGACCCTGATGGTACAGCTCGCGAATTTCACGGGCGTTCTTCCTCGCTGCTGTCAGAGCCGCATCAGCCTGAGCGAGAGCCGCCCGCGCGCTCTCCAGGGAAGCGAAGGCCGTCCTGATGTCGAGTTCCACTTTTCTCTCGGTTTGCGCCTGTTCGAGAGAAGCGGCGCGAGAGAGCGCGTCGCGTTCGGCCCTGTCCGACAGCCAAGCGCCGCCGTCAAGAAGCGTCCAGGACAGATTGACACCGAGATACCAGTTCCATGAACGGCCGCTGAAACCCGCTTCGTTGGTGATCCTGTACTGACCGGTTGCAGTCAAATTGGGCAATGTCCTGAGCCATGCCTCGGATGCGAATGAGCGAAGGGCGTCTGCTCGATATCGGGCCGCCATCACATCAGGCCTCGTCGATTTCGCCTTTTCCACCAGAGAGACGATATCCGGCGAGTATTCAGACGCTTGTTTCAGAAGCGCAATGGGCGGCACGAGCGAGTCGGAATGGGTAATACCGGTGAGAAAGTGGAGATAGAGGAGAGCGGCATCCAGTTCCGATTGCGCATACGTGCGTTCTCTTTCGGCCGTTGCAAGTTCCAGTTCGGCTCTGGTCACATCGTTGATGCCTGTCAATTGAGCGTCGAAGCGTGCTCGCGAAGCAGCCAGATGGCTGCTCGCATAGGCCAATCGGCGCTCGGCCGCCTGTGTAACATCCGATGCGCCGAGCGCGACCAGATAAGCGGTGGCCGTTTCGAATGCGAGCATGCGTATGTTGTCCCTAGAATCCACTGTCGCCGCGTCTCGTTCGCTTTTCGCTTGGGAAAGCAGGGCAAAAAGTCTAGGTTCGAGCAGAGTCATTGAAGCATTGGCGGCGGCCGAAAACGCGTTGAGACTCTGTATGGTGATTTCTTCTCCTCCGACGGATCGGACGTTCTCGAAGGGTCTGCGATTGTAGGTTCCTAGGGCTATCAAGGACGGAAGGAAAGCCGCTCTGACGCGTGAAACCCGGTGTGCGGCTGCCGTTATCCGTTCGTTGGCGGCGGCGCTGCGCTCGTTGTTTTCAAACGCTGCAGCCACCGCTTGCTCGAGAGTCAGCGGGGCGGTCTGTGCTATTAGCGCCGCCGGCCTGATTGACGACATGGACATCAGCGCGAGCGATGCGGCGATGCATGCGGGAATTCCGGTACGGCCGTCGTTATGAAACGTAATATGTCTCATGAATGCAAACATTTTTAAAATTTATGTTTTTCTTCGTTAATATGCATGAAGGCCGTCGGCGAAAATAAGGTCGGAATGCCGGAACCCCGTCGCTCCTGAAGCCGACGTCGCGTATTCTCGAATTCCATTTGCAAACAGCGTTGTTATGCGTAAATTTCAACTAATGTCAGCGTACGAAATGAGATTTATCGCCTCTCTTGTTCCCGCCTTATTCCTGCTTTCAGGATGTTCCGGCTCTACGACGACGAGAGTGCAGGACGTTCTGCAGTTGAGAACTACCGCGGAAGACGATCCGCTGGCGGCTCAATTCGAGGACGTAGAAGGAAATCGCGTGAGACTGGGCGACGTCATAGTCGGCGATCAGATGATGAGTTCCATCTTCATGAAACAGGGAGATGACGGACGCTTCGATGTAAACATTTTCCTGACGGAATACGGGGCTGGAAAATGGCGAAGGTTGATTAAAAGCGGAAACCGCGACGTCGCTCTGGTCATCAAGGGAAAAGTGACTTCGAGGTTCGAGCCGAAGGCTGCTATCAACAAACAGGGAACTCACATCGTCATTCCCGGGATAGCCGACACTCAAGAACAGGCCGACCGCCTTCAGGAGATATTCGACAAGAAGCGGAGCATTTTATAGACGGGTCAATTGACGGCGCCGGCCTCTTCCCGGTTTTGTCCGTCATCGATTTCCGGCTCGTTAACAGGCGCTTCCGGGCGTCTCTGAAATTGTATTTCGCCCTTAAAATCGTAAAGCTGCGGACTGACAAGAAACAAATCCACGGCTTCCTTCAAGTGCAAATAGGACTGCTTGCGTTTCTCTTCGAGGTCGATGTATACGATCCGTCTAAGGTTCCAGTTGAAATTGCCTTCATCGCCGTGAAGCCTCTCGATCAGCACATCTAGATCTCGCGCCGTTCCGGCAGCGTCCTGAAGCAGGTTCAACTCCTGGATAAACTGCAGGGCTTTCTTCCTGTCCAGACAAGCCATGAGGGTCTCGAGTGGGTAGCGCAGGCGGCGTATCGCAATGCGCAAATCGTGCAGAGCTTCGACTTCACCTGTTGATTTGAATTCATTCACAGAATCCAGAACCGTGTTCAGCCTGTTTTCGAGTATAACGCAGGCTGCCGCGCGGAATTTTCTGACTCCTTCGAGTTCCCTTATTTCCCACTTTCGTTGTTTGGCCATCCGGGATTACATATCGGTCAAGCGAAACATCAATATCGACAGACACCGCGTCAATGTCAATGCCTTTGATCATGGAAGAAAGGGGAGAAGATGCATCTTCCTGTTTCGGGATCGAAACAATGCGCTTGGCTTATGTCGAGGAATACTTTCACGGCAGCCCCTGGTCGCAGGGCGGGCACGTCCCGTGAGCGCGCCGTGAACAGAAACGGTCCGGATGAGAGATGAAGAAGCGCCTCGTTGCCGAGGGGTTCGGATAGTTCGAGAATAGCTTCGATGTCTGCAGCTGCCTGGCAGGACTCTGCGTCCAAATGCAGGTCTTCCGGGCGAATGCCGAAAATTATCTCGCCGGTTCCGCGTGCCGAAGGTTCAGGAGATGGGACAGGAGGCAATTCAAAGCGGACATTCCGGAACGAGACCATCCTCGAGCCGCCTCCATCCATACGCGCAGGGAAAAAATTCATCGGGGGAGTTCCGATGAAACCGGCCACGAAGAGATCGGAAGGGCGCCTGTAAATAGTCTGCGGTGTGTCGACTTGATGAAGCACACCGTCGTTCATCACGGTTATTCGAGAGCCCATCGTCATTGCTTCAACCTGATCATGAGTCACATAGATCATCGTGGACCCCAGACGCAGGTGAAGCCTTTTGATTTCCGTGCGCATGTGAGACCTGAGTTTCGCGTCGAGATTCGACAATGGCTCGTCGAATAGGAATACGCTGGGCCTGCGAACGATCGCCCGGCCGAGCGCGACGCGCTGTTGTTCACCACCGGACAAGTGCCTTGGTTTGCGATCAAGCAGCTCCCGGATGCCGAGTATTTCCGAGGCTTCATCAACTCTCTTCGCCGTGTCCGCACGGGAGTATTTTCTCAACTTCAGCCCGAAACCCAGGTTTTCCCTGACCGTCATGTGCGGATACAAGGCATACCGTTGAAACACCATCGCTATGTCCCTGTCCTTCGGCTCGACGTCGTTAACGCGCCGTCCGTCGATATAAATCTCGCCCGAGGTCGGACTTTCGAGACCTGCAATCATACGCAGAGTTGTTGATTTGCCGCATCCCGAAGGTCCTACCAGGACCATGAATTCACCGTCTTCAATATTCAGGTTAAGATCCGAAACGGCCTGAGCTTTTCCCTTATCAAAGACTTTTGAAATCCCTTCAAGTCTCACCGACGCCATCAGTTCATTCCTCGGGCGGGTTGCCGCTTCGACGTCCAATAGCCATATTTCGTACCAGTGTTAATTTCATCCCGAGAAAAAACAGGCCTATCACTGGATATCCGATCAGGAGATACGGCAGCGCTGCATGATCCCGGAACAGAAACCAAACAGCGGTTTCGCCCGCCAGAATTAGGACGATGGATGTGACATACGCGATGATCTTCAATGATTGTGCGGTCATGGTCTGTCTCCTCAGGCAGCTCTTCAATTCAACAATGGAACATAGATCGTCGCTATGAAAAGAAAAAATCCGGGGTACCGAGAGTTGTGTTAAGTTCCCGGACTGTTTACCTTGAACGCCGACATCATGAGGAAAAAATGCGATCAAACTTCGTTCTTGCCGCGGCTGCCACAGCCGTTTTACTTTGTTCCTGCACAAAAAAAGACAAGACAGTCCAGGAAGCCGTGAAAGATCGGCTGCCGCCTCTAGAGGAACGCATTGCCGCTTTCGCCCCTGTTGAAATGCGGACGGACCTTTCCCAGCTATCCGAACGCGAGCGACTTCTGGTAGGGAAACTGGTCGAAGCCGGAAAACTGGCTGACGAAATCTTCTGGCGACAGTCCTCGGCCGACGCCGTCAGGTTGCGCGATTCGTTGCGTGAAACATCGACGCCTGAAGCTAAGAACTTGTATGCGCATCTTCTGATAAATTACGGACCTTATGATCGTATATTCGACGGCGCCAGGTTCGTTGGAGCGGGTCCGAGCAGCAAACCGCCGACCGCGGCTCTCTATCCTGAGGATATGACGAAAGAGGAATTCGAAAATTGGATTTCGGCGCATCCGGATCAGAAGACCGCCTTCGAAAGTCAATACAGCGTCATCGTCCGACATGCGGACGGGTTGTCTGCGGTTCCCTATCATAAGGCATATCCGGAAGTGCCACGTATCGCCGGATTGCTGAACGAAGCCGCCGGCCTCGCGGACAATCCGTCTCTGAAGCGCTATCTGACTTTGCGCGCAAAAGCCTTGCTTTCGGACGACTACTACGAGAGCGACATGGCGTGGCTGGATTTGAAAGATCACAACGTGGATGTTGTGATCGGCCCTATCGAGAATTACGAGGATGCTCTGTTCAACTATAAAACTGCTTACGAGTGCGCGGTCGTTGTTAAAGATCCAGAAGGCACGAGGGAATTGCAGATTTTCAAGGAACACATAGACGGATTTGAACATGCGCTTCCGATGGACGCGAAATACAAAAGGAAATCCGCAGGTTCAGGCAATGTGCTCGAGATTGTGAACGTTGTGTACTTCGGCGGTGATTTCCAGGCGGGTGTCAAAACCATCGCTGCTTCCCTGCCCAATGACCCTCGTGTTACACAGGCGAAGGGGGGGAAAAAGCAGATGTACAAGAATCTGATGGAGGCGAAATTTCAGAGGATACTAGTTCCCATCGCGGAACGCATATTGGAACCTTCCCTCCTCAAATATGTGGACAGGCATGCTTTCACCAGTTTCGTAACCCTGCATGAGATTTCGCATACACTGGGTCGGGCCACCGTATACGGCAAAGACGAGCTGAGCGTAAGACGGGCTCTGAAGGAGCGCTACTCCGCCATCGAGGAATGCAAAGCGGATGTTCTGGGATTGTACAACAACAAGGTGCTGCTTCGCGAAGGCGTCGTCGATGAAGTAGCCTTGCGAAATTCGATAGTCACCTACGTGGTCGGTTTGTACCGCTCGTTGCGTTTCGGCGCCGAGGAAGCCCATGGCAGGGCGAATCTCATCCAGTTGAATTTCCTGAGGGAGAAAGGCGTAGTGAAAACGAACCCGGACGGCAGGATCGGAGTGGATGTCGAGGGTTTTCTCGATGCGCTTGGCCTGCTGGCCCGCGAAGTGCTGACCTTGCAGGCAGTCGGAGATTATTCAGCAGCGGGTAAAATGATCGATACCTTCGGAAAAATGACACCCGAAATAGAGGAAATGATCGCAAGAGTCAAGGATGTCCCCCGGGATCTGGATACGCGATTCATTACGGATTGAGGCCCGGAATAGATCCGTATGCGGGCTCGCGGCCGCAATTCACCTAACCGGCGCCTGATCTCCGGATCATCTCGTGTAAAAATCGATCTGTCGCTCAATGGCCTCACGGCAGACGGGGTCGAAGTCGGTCAAACTGAGCGAAAACATTCTGCAGTTCAGAGACGGGCGGTACATGCCCTCCGAAGTGTATCCGGAACCCTCGAACGACCCGACCTTCCCGATGAGGGCGGGATTCGAGATGATCTCGTCTAGCGCCTTCCTGATCTGTTCGCGCCTTTTGACGTAATCGACGGACTGCCTGTCGAGCGAATACAACAGGGCGCTAAGGCTGTCATACGCTGCCTTTCCCCAATCGGTCGGAATGCTCAGGCCCGGTGAAACCAACGCCTTCCATTTCAAGCCGCGTCCGTTCAGCATACGCGTGACATTGGGTTCCCACGGTTCGACGCCTGCGGGATAGAATTCGACGTATCCGGTGGAGGAGGAGTAGTATTCGTCTCCGAGTCCGCCGAAACTATGTCCGAATTCATGGACATAAACGTAATCCCTTTGCCACGAATTGGCGGGATTCTTGTCGATTGTGTACGTGGTCGTGTAGAGCTGATATATGCCGCCGCCGCCGTACCTGTCGTCGTTTATCAGTATGCAGATAAAATCGTAAGGAGCGGCGGAGACTATGTCGCGGAGTTCTCGATTCGCCTCGGTGAGCACATATCTTTCGGAACCGAAAGTGTTGTACATGCAGCCAAGCGCGGTGTTTTTCCAGATGTCGGCGTCGGGCTTGTCGATGCCTGATTCCGCGGAGACGGCACACAGTGCACGAACATTGAAGTCCTTGCTGCGCTCGCTGAACGGCTTCGTTGCGAACATAACGTCATTGAAGTGACGGGCGTCGGATTTGAATTTCTCCATGTCCTTCGTCGCGTACCCGTCACCCACTATGAGGATATCCACCTTTCGATGGATATCGCCGTGGTCCATCAGCGTCATGATCTCCATGTCCGGATGCCTCTTTTCAGTCGCGACCTGCACGGGATCGGCAGGATCTATCACCGAGCTGAAGATCTCATGGAAGACGGAGTATTTGTCGCGTCGACTGATGCTGATCTGGACCTGGCGTTTTGGAAAAGGGAATCTCACGGTTTCCGGAATGGTCTTTCGAACCCCGCGCAGCGCCTCGTCCGTCGTCTGCCATTCGTTGAACACCGTGCAATAACCGCGCGAGTACAGGAGGGCTCCGGACGGCAGATCATAGACGCGAAGCAGATATTCTCCAAGATTCAGCGTATCGACCAGATTGGTCAGACTTCCAGGCCATCTTCCTTCACGATAGACGCGGTCGAGGGCGAAAAGCTCGCTATCCTTGACACCGGAATGATACAGGTCAACTCGCATTGTTCTGTCTATGAAATGCCTTTCGAAATCGATTTGTGCGAAGGCTGAAGTCGCAAGGATTAGGGTGAATGTGAAGAAGCGTCCTGACATCGATCGAGTCCTTGAGTTGTAAGTTCGAAAGTTGGGCATGAGGGAAAATGGGAAAAAGAATCGGTATGGGAAAATCGGGAAGTCGTCTGCAAAGCTACCTGTCCTGCAGGCCGATATAAATCAAGCGATCGATCACGCTCACATTGCATTTCGACGCTTCATTCAGTATGTTCTTTCGAGTCTTTAGCTTAGGACACAAATAAGCCGCTGTTATAGTGCAAATCCGTTCAGTACTAATCGCAAATCGGGGCGAAATTGCCGTGCGCATTATCCGCGCGTGCGTGGAGATGGGAATCCGCACAGTTGCCGTGTATTCCGATGCCGATCGTATTGCGCCGCACACACGATTCGCGGCCGAAGCCCGTCATATCGGACCGGCGGAGTCGCGCCTCAGTTATCTTGATCAGGAAAAAGTACTGGCTGCTGCCATTGAAGCCGGATGCGACGCCGTGCATCCGGGATACGGATTTCTGTCGGAAAACGCGGATTTTGCACAGGCTGTCGAAGAAGCCGGGCTGATCTTCATCGGCCCTTCCGCTTCATCGATCAGGGCGATGGGAGATAAGACTGAAGCCCGCCGCTTGATGCGGTCACGCGGTCTTCCGGTCGTACCGGGAACTGAAAACGCCCTGACGTCCGATGAGGACGCGATAAAGACAGCGGAGGAGATAGGATATCCGGTTCTCATAAAAGCGGCGGCAGGTGGCGGTGGAAAAGGAATGCGCGTCGTGGAGACGGCGAACGATCTGTTGAAAGCCGTAAATACAGCGCGAAACGAGGCGCGCATGGCCTTCAGTGACGACCGGGTATACGTCGAAAAATTTGTCCTCAAGCCGAGGCATATCGAGTTCCAGATTGTTGCCGATTCACACGGCAACATCGTGCATCTGGGAGAGAGGGAGTGTTCCATTCAAAGACGGCATCAAAAGGTGATAGAAGAAAGCCCGTCTGCCATGATGACTGCCGAATTGCGAACACGGATGGGCGAGGCGGCGGTCGAGGCGGCGCGCGCGTGTGATTACGTGAATGCCGGAACGATAGAGTTCCTTGTCGACGCGGACCGGAAATTTTATTTCCTCGAGATGAACACGAGACTGCAGGTCGAGCATCCTGTTACGGAAATGGTCACAGGAATCGATCTGGTCAAAACTCAGATCAGGATCGCTCAAGGGATGGAACTGCCGTGGAAACAGGAAGACATAGTTTTTCGCGGTCACGCCATCGAAGCTAGGCTGTGCGCTGAAGATGTGCGGAATAATTTCTTCCCTTCCACAGGAACGATCACAACTTACAAGCCGAGCCAGGGATTCGGAATCAGGGAGGATGGAGGGGTCGAGGAAGGGAGCGAAATCACCATACACTACGACCCGATGTTCGCCAAGCTCGCGGCTTGGGGTGCGGATCGATGTGAAGCCATCGTGAGAATGAAGCGGGCTCTCGACGATTTCCGGATCTCGGGAATCGAAACAACAATCCCGTTTTGCGGATTCGTCATGAATCACCCTCAATTTGTCCGAGGCGATTTCCAGATAGATTTTGTGCCCAGATATTACAGAGCAGAATATCTGCCAGGGGCATCTGAAGCAGAAAAACGTGCAGCCGTGCTGGCCGCAGTGCTCATATACGAGAATGGGATGGCCAATCCGCCTATCTCGAAAAAGCCGGCACTGTCTGCCCGGTCCAAGTGGAAAGCCGGAAACGGAGCTTACGGGTCATGAACAAGTTCCGTGTCAAAGTCGGCGACACAACTTTCGAGATCCACCGCGATGCAGACGCAGTCCTGAAGTTGAATGGGAAGGCGACCGAGGTTGAATATTTCAAAATCGCACCACGACGCTACCTGCTGCGTCTTGAAGGTGTCAGCTACGATATTTTGGCTCAAGATGAACCGGCGCCCGGCAAGGAGGTTTCCATGTTGATCAACGGCAGACCGGTGAACATGGAAATCGATGATGCAACCACTCTGATGTTGAGACGATATGCCGACACGAGCGCGACGCGGATTCATGCCGCGGTCTTGAGAGCGCCGATGCCCGGCAGGATAAGCCGCGTTATGGTCAGGAAAGGCGAACTAGTCGAAGCGGGCCAAGGATTAATTGTGCTCGAAGCAATGAAGATGGAGAATGAGCTGAAATCGCCGACGGCCGGGATCATCAAGAGCATACTTGTGAGCGAGACCGCGGCTGTCGAGAAAAACGCGCTGCTGATAGAAATATCCTGACTTCGGAATCGAAGTTTCAACTCGATAGATTGGAACAATCATCCAACAAAGCACGGAGGTCACATTGCGACGCACAATCATGACTTTTAGCGTAATCGCCTCGTTTGCATTTTCCGCTTCGGCGTCGGCCGGTGGATTTCAGCTGAACGAACACGGCGCCCGAGCGATGGCGCAAGCAGGAGCGTTTTGCGCAAGGGCTTCAGACGGATCCGCACTCTTCTTCAATCCGGCCGGTCTGTCGTTTCAAAGAGGTGCGAATTTGATGGCCGGCGCCACCTTGATCATGCCGTCCTACACATTTTACGGTCCGACGAATCTCAGCCGAAACGACAAATGGGAGATGGAGAGCCAACTCTTTTACCCGCCCAATGTTTATTTGACGAACACCTGGAACGACGGAATGCTGAAGGGTTTGGGAGTCGGCATCGGTGTCATAACGCCGTACGGTCTCGGAACAAAATGGGACGACGATTGGATCGGCAAATCGATAACGCGTGAAATAGAATTGCAGACTTTTTACGTCATGCCGACAGTTTCTTACGCGATCAACGACATGATAGCTTTAGGTGCAGGCGCTAACATCGTTTTCGCGGACGTGATGTTGAGACGCGCGGTTACGAATTTCGATCCGGAGATGTCGATGCAGTTGGATGGAAGCGGAAATGTCGCGATTTCCTGGAATGCTGGGATAATTGTCCGCCCCGTTGAGGATCTGTCTCTCGGTTTCACGTATCGGGCGGCGACTCAGGTGGATTTCGAGGGAACCGCCGATTTCCATCCTCCCTCTTCGCTTGCGGCTCTCTTCCCGGGCGGGGACGTGAAGACCGCAATTAAACTTCCTTCCACATGGTTTGCAGGAGTTGCCTGGATGCCGACGGACGGCTTGGAATTGGAATTGGACTTTCAGGGAATCGGATGGTCGTCTTATGACAAATTGACCATCGATTTTGTGAATGACGCGAGCACTGATCCATCTATAAGACAGGCGGACGTTACATCGCCCAAGAATTACGAGGATGCATTCATCATTCGACTCGGGGGAGAATACACGATTCCCGTACTGGGTCTGAAGCTGCGGGCCGGATATTTCTACGACAGCAATCCGGTTCCGGATGAATCCCTCGAACCTCTGCTACCGGATGCGGACAGGCACGGACTCAATATCGGTTTCGGAATGAACCTGCTTCCGAATCTGACTTTGGATTTTGCGTATCTCAACCTGATTTTCAGCGATCGCACTACGACGAAAACAAGTCATCCCGACGGTGTTCATCTGGACGGCACCTACACCGGCAACGCACAGCTCGTCGGCGTTGATTTGACATGGCGCTTTTAACGGAGGACTTGGACATGAAACGCATCTTATCTTTAATTTTCGCTACAACTCTTATATTCGCCGCCGGATGTTCCGAGGACAAAACGCCTAGCGGTCCGAATTCAATGGGTTCAGTGGACGCATCGGTTTACGTCGCCATTGGAAACAGCGTTACGGCCGGCTATCAAAACGGCGCATTGTATGAAGGGGCCCAGAAATACAGTTTTCCGAATCTTCTCGCAGAGCGACTGGGTACCAATTTTGTTCAGCCGCTCGTGATGGAGCCGGGAACCGGGCAGAGGATTTCGATTGTATCCATGAATCCCGTGACGCTCGCGACGGCGCCCAGCAGTCTCGTGCCGCTGGTTAATGCCTCTCATCCGGAACCATTCAACAACCTCGGGATACCTGGCGCCGTGTTGGCGGATGCGACGGATGAGACTGATTTCGCGCAGAAATCCGCAAGCAGAGGCAACCCGTTTTTCCTTCAAGTCCTGCGCGATCAGCAGCAATTCGGCAAATCGATAATCAAGCAGGCATTGGGGCGCACTCCGCAGCCTACATTGATCACGTTCTGGATGGGGAACAACGACGTGCTGGGATTCGCGACAAGCGGCGGAATTTCTCCTGCTGCGCCTGTGCCGGCGAATGCCTTCGATCTGTACATAACCAGCGCGCTCACCGCTCTCAGGCAGGGCGCTCCGCAAGCGACTATACTTGTCGCAAATATACCCGACGTCGGTTCTCTACCGTTTTTCACTACAGTCGGGCCGGCATTGAACTCGGCTTTGAAGACCATCATCCCGCAGAGACCGGACAGTATGAAACTCTGGTATCAAGTGCGACTGCTCCCGAATCCGGATTCCACGAATTTCATGCGCCCGAAGAATGTTCTGGTGACACTTCCCGGAATGGCATACGCGCCATACCTGGGATTGCCCACAGGCAAATATTATCGTGATCTCGCCGCCAGACGACAGGAGCCCATCGCAAACGTGATACCTGCGGGAGTAGATACGACCTATCCATTTGCTCTCCATCCTAAAAATCCTTGGCCCGATGCGCTGACACTTGACCTTACGGAGCAGACACTGGCTGAGAACGCGATACAATCGTACAATTCCAGCGTGGAATCGGCGATCAACCGGTTGAACAATAAGCCCGGTCAGCCCAATCTCGGACTGGTGGACATGAATGCGCTTTTCGCCGGCATCCACAGGAACGGGTATGTAATCGCGGGTGAGACCTTTACGACGCAGTTCATCTCGGGAGGACTATTCAGCCTCGATGGAATACATCCTTCAAGCAAGGGGCAGGCAGTGATTGCGAATGAATTCATCCGAGCGATGAACAGGACCTATTCGGGTACTAACCTCGCTTTGATTGACGTTTCAAAAATACCCGGAATCCCCGTACCTGCAGGAAAAGCGGCCGGATCAAAGCGCCTGGAATGGCGGGCGGATCCGTGGGTGTTTGATTCCATCTTGCAGATCTTCAGGCCATAGATCGATCTCTGCATGTATGCGGCCTCGCGGGATGGTTACCGCTGAGGCCGTGTACATGATTTCCGCGGTTTTGCCAATTCGCCCCACATATTTTATCGTACAAAGAGATGACATATCTTCAAGACATGACATCTCTTTTTACTTTTAATGCTTATAATAGTATCTATTAGGAAAGAAAAAGCACGAATTTCATTCAGCGCACCGTATGTTCAATAATCATAACACATAACATTATTCTGTCATCGTGCGAACCGAAACCTCCACAAGGATTCGCGACTAAAAACCAACCAATTATGACGACTGAACCACAAGTCACTCAGGAACTTGCCGGCGAACTCGGCCTCTCTGAAGAAGAATACGAACAAATCGTCGGAACTCTCGGCCGTACACCGACATATACGGAATTGGGAATGTATAGCGTGATGTGGAGTGAGCATTGCAGCTATAAGAATTCCATCGCTCTAATAAAAACCCTTCCCCGGAGCGGTGGACGACTTCTTGTCGGCGCCGGTGAGGAAAACGCCGGTTTAGTAGACATCGGCGACGGATATGCCATCGCTTTCAAGATAGAAAGTCACAATCATCCTTCGGCCGTGGAACCCTTCCAGGGCGCGGCAACGGGGGTGGGCGGCATTCTGCGCGACGTATTCACAATGGGTGCGCGACCGATAGCGGCTTGCGATTCGCTCAGATTCGGTCATCCTGCACACCCCAGGGTCCGTCACTTGGTGCGCGGAGTTGTTAGCGGAATCGGACATTACGGCAATTGTTTTGGGGTTCCCACAGTAGCAGGGGAGATGTATTTCGATCCGTGCTATCACGGAAATCCGTTGGTGAATGCCATGGCTGTCGGAATCGTTCAGCAAGGAAGGGTCGCTTCGGCCACAGCCAAAGGCGAGGGCAACCCGGTTATGATAGTTGGTTCGGCGACCGGCCGGGACGGCATACATGGAGCGACATTCGCTTCGGTAGAGATATCCGAAGAGTCGGAATCGAAGAGGCCGTCCGTCCAGGTGGGAGACCCATTTACGGAGAAGCTCCTTCTCGAGGCAACCCTGGAAATAATTAAAGAAGACCTGATCATCGGCATACAGGACATGGGCGCCGCCGGAATCACTTGCTCCACTACCGAGATGTCCGCAAAGGGCGACTCGGGAATGGATATCGATCTCGACCTTGTCCCGGTGCGGGAAGAGAATATGAGCGCTTATGAGATCATGTTATCCGAATCTCAGGAACGCATGCTGGTTGTAGCGAAGCTGGGTTGCGAGCAACGCGTCCGGGAGATATTTCGCAAATGGGACCTGCATGCGGTCATAATAGGCAAAGTCACTTCCGACGGCATGGTCACTGTGCGCCATAGGGGAAGTGTCGCGGCGCATGCTCCTGCACACCATTTCGTTCTCGGCGGCGGAGCTCCCGTTTATCACCGGGTTTCCAAGCGGCCGGATTACCTGGATCTAACAGGCGCCTTCCACGCGTCGTCCGTTCCTGTGCCGCGCGATATGTCCGCAACTCTGCTCCATATGATGGGAACACTGAACATTGCCTCCAGAAAATGGGTCACGGAGCAATACGACAGCAGCGTTCGAACTAATACGGCCGTTGACCCCGGCGCCGATGCGGCCGTCATCCGCATCAAGGGAACCCGCAAGGCGATCGCGATAAAAACTGATTGCAACGGCCGCTACGTCTACCTGAACCCTCGCAAAGGGGCCATGATCGCTGTTGCCGAATCCGCACGCAACGTAGTCTGCGCCGGCGCGGAGCCGATCGCAATAACGAACTGCCTGAATTTCGGCAATCCCTACAAACCGGGAATTTACTATCAGTTCTCGGAAGCTATCGCAGGCATCGGAGAGGCATGCAGAGCGCTGGGCACACCTGTCACTGGAGGCAATGTCAGCTTCTACAACGAGGATCCTGAACGGGCGGTGTATCCTACGCCCGTTATCGGAATGCTGGGCCTGGTGACCGACATCGAGCATATCACGACCCCAGCTTTCAAGGTTGAAGGCGACCTGGTCTTCCTACTCGGCGTCAACAGGGACGATATCGGCGGGAGTGAATACCTGGCAAGCCTGCACGCCATAACGGCAGGCGACGCGCCTTTTCTGGACATGGAAGAAGAAAGAAGCGTTCAGGCTGCGGCACTCGCAATGATTCGAAAAGGACTGCTCAGGAGCGCGCATGATGTTTCAGACGGCGGGCTGGCCGTGTCTCTGGCTGAATGCTGCATACTCGGCGACAAACCCCGTGGCGCCGATCTCAAGGTGTTCGATTCATTTAGACGGGATTCGTTGTACTTCGGGGAGTCACAATCCCGAATCGTTGTCAGCTGCGCTCCGGACAAGAAGAGGGAACTCGTACAAATCGCAATGGAACATGAAGTTGAAATTCAGGAATTGGGAACAGTGCGCGGAACGGACTTGCGCATAAACGACGACATCCAGGTCGATGTCGCACTTGTTGCGGATGCTCACAGCAACGCTCTCGATCGGGCGCTGTCCAGAGCGTGACATCATTGAATCTCAAAAAGCTTTTGACGCGCGCGTGCGAATCCGCCCGCGCCTTCATTACTCTTCGATGGGTGCGTGACGCCTGGATGTATCTTGTGCGCATCATCGAACGCATGGAGGACAATCACATCTTCCTATCAGGCGCGGCGATCGCGTTCAACTCGCTGCTCTGCTTCATTCCCCTCGTCCTTGTGATTTTCTACGTTCTGGGCTTTTACCTCGGTTCGGAGGAAGCCATCCGAACCATCGACGGCTACCTCGGCTCGCTGGAGATGTTTCCGTACGAGCGCAACTATGTCAGGGAACAGGTCATATCTCTGATCTCCGAGTTCGTGCAGGGTTCTCATATCGCCGGAATTATAGGCGTGTTCGGGCTCATCTGGACGTCTTCGACACTCTTCGCCGCCTTGCGCACAGTTCTAAACAGGATTTTCAACTTCCGCGATACAAAAAGTCTGGTCGTCTCCAAGCTCAAGGATTTCGCTCTTCTTTCGACCGTGGGAATAGCTCTGATTTTGATTATCGCCCTCAGTTACGGAATGACGTTAGTGAAAGGGATCGCGGTACAGGTGACAGGCGGGTTCGCCGAGCACTGGATTTTCCAAAGCGCGTTTCTGCATTTCTACTCCACGGCGGCGAACTTCGTCTTGTTCTGTATTCTCTTCACGCTGGTGCCCGATCGCCGCCTTCCCATTCGCGTGACGGTTCTCAGCAGCTTCATCGCGGCTCTGCTGTGGGGCATTGCGAAAGCGCTCTTTTCGTATTATGTCTCGAATCTCTGGTCCATCGGAAAGGTCTACGGACCGTACGCCGTTGTCGTGGCCACAGCGATCTGGGTTTACTATTCGAGCGTCACCCTGTTGCTGGCCGCTGAAATCGGAGAGATGTACATCGAACGGAAAAACCTAAAAAACCTATTCCGCGAGAAGGGGATGCGGCTGGTCCTCGATTCCATAAACCAAACCGACACCATGAGGGGGGACGGCGGACGCTGAAATCAGCCCGGCGCAACGCCTTCCCGCGCAACCGAATTATTGTCTTGAGTAACGCCGGAAAAGTTGGTATTATTAGTTTTAAACGAAGGACGCCCCCTGTCCTTGATGTGAACAGCGTAAATTTGAAATTCGACACGGCACTCCGCTATTCCGACACATAAACTGGAGCGATCATGATCCGCCTTGCAACCATTTCTTTCATGCTCCTCGCGCTTTCAGCGCCGCACATTTCAGCACAATGGTCTTCGAATCCCACGGCCAACAATCCAATCTGCACCGAACAGAGAAACCAGCGAATCGTGCGGGCCGTCAGTGATGGCGCTGGTGGCGCGATACTCACCTGGGAGGATGAGCGCCCGGCAAATAACACTTACGACATTTACGCGCAACGGATCGACGCAAACGGCAATCTGCGCTGGACAGTAAACGGCGCCCCGGTCTGCACTTCCGTAGGCACTCAAAACAAACCGCAGATCACCACTGACGGGAAGGGTGGCGCCTACATCGTTTGGAAGGATGTCCGGAATCTCGATAACGACATCTTCATGCAGCATCTGGACTCCAACGGAAGCATGCTTTACGCGTACGATGGCTTCGACCTTGTCCCTCCCCAGATCAAAGCCAAGGAACAAAGCGACGCGGTGATTTGTCCCGACGGCAGCGGAGGCGCTTACATCGCATGCATGGACAATACGGCAGGCGGGACCAGCGACAATCAGATACTGCTGACACGTGTTTCGGAAAGCACCGGGATTCCGGTTATCCAATGGGCAGGATACGTGATGCCGATCGTTGTGGGAAGCGGTCTTTACCAATACACTCCGGCTATCTGCATCGACGGCGCCGAGGGATGTTTCGTGGTGTGGCAGTGGTTCCGCGGGGGTATGAGCGGTCAATACGACCTGTACGCTCAGCGAGTCAGCAAAAACGGGCTGCTCTATTGGGGGAACAGGGCCGTGCCGCTATGCAAGACACCCGGCACCCAGGGCCCGGCCTCAATAGACTATGACGGGATCGATGGTGTGTTGTCGGCTTGGGCTGACTATCGCACAAGCACCGTCGGCGCATATTCCCAGCGTCTGGATGGCACGGGAAAAACCCTCTGGCCTGAGAAGAAAGTGACGGATCTTACGTCCAAGACGGATCATCCGTTCATAATAGGCATGGGAAACGGGACCGGCATCATCGTGTGGGAGGATTTCAGGAACGGCGGCACATGCGATCTCTATGCCCAGTACTACGATGATAAAGGAAACGAGAAATGGGCGAAGAACGGTGTGCCTGTGTGCACGGCCCCGAACAACCAGGTGATGGCATATGTGGTGCCGGACGGATCAGGCGGTGTCATTATCGGCTGGGAGGACCGTCGCGCCGGAAATGTATCCACCGACATCTACGCGCAACGTCTCGACGCGAACGGAAACATACTTTGGGCCGATAACGGAGTCGTCGTCAGCAACGCGAACAGCATTCAGTCGGCGCCGGTAATTGTGCCGACAGGCGACGGCGGAGGAATTTTCGGTTGGGAGGATTACAGGTCCAGTCTGACCAACGCCCATGTCTATGCATTCAAGGTGCTTCCCGATGGATCATATCCGAAATCACAGCCCGCGCTCACGCTATCTTCCAAATCGGTGAGCTTCGGCGTGCTCGGTGTCGGGGCGAAACGTGACCGCGTTGTGGCGCTGAACAACACCGGCGGGGATACTCTCTTCGTGCATTCCATCCGGTCCGACAATCCCGCTTTCGTAGTGCGGCCGACTTCGATGGTGATTCCTTCAGGAATGTCACAGAACGACAGCATTCGCTTTGCGCCGACTGAAACGGGGCAGCAGAGCGCCCGTGTTATCATCGAGAGCAATTCATGGACTTCGCCGGATACGTTGATTGCCACGGGTGAAGGCACCGGAACGGCATCACTAGAGATCGAGACAAAGACCATCGCCTTCGGCTTTATGAAACTCGGTCTCAGAAAGGATTCCGTTGTAGTGTTTTCGAATCCGGGACTTGACACTCTGAAAATATCCGAGATAAAATGCTCGAACACGTCATTTACCGTTTCCAATCCTGTGGCTAACATCCCGCCGGGAAAAACTCTGAACCAGGTGATAACATTCGCGCCAAGAGTCGTGGGTCAGGTCAACGCCCGGCTTACAATTACAAGCAACGCTCCTTCGTCGCGAGACACTATGTGGTTGAACGGCACTGGTTTCAGCGATGTGGATGTAATGATGACTCCGTTAAATATTGCCTTCGGCAAGGTGCCCTTTGGAACGCCTAAGGACACTATTCTTGAAATCAAGAACAACGGAACCGACACGCTACGCGTAACCGAGATACTTTCCGATAACGCCGCTTTCAAGACGATACCGGAGAATTTCAAGACTCCGCCGCTCACCACCTACAAACTGACGGTTCGTTTTACTCCCACGGTCATCGGCCAGAACTCGGGCGAATTGACGATATACAGCAATTCCACGACCTCTCCAGACATAATCCCCGTCAGCGGCATCGGCGAAGCGGATGTTGTCGTCAGTCCGGCTTCGATGTCGTTCGGCCCGGTTCACATCGGCGCTTTCAAGGACACGGTCATCACGATCGAAAACAAAAGGGCTGACACTTTGAGAATCATCGACGTGGTTTCCAGCAATGCCGCCTTTTACGCGCGTCCCCTCCAGGCCGCGGTGGCGCCCGGTGCTTCCTTTCATGATACCCTCCGTTTTGCGCCGAGCACGATCGGTTCCGTGAGTGCCGCAATCTCGATATACAGCAATTCATTTTCGTCTCCGCAGACGATAAACGTGTCCGGCGAAGGTCTCACGCCGAGCGATGTGACCGCGCTGCCCGGTGCGGCGGATTATACCCTTCACGCCAATTATCCGAATCCGTTCCGGCCTGTCACCGTCATCCCGTATGACCTGCGGAAAAGGGCCAAAGTGCGCCTGCGCATCGAAAACACTCTCGGTCAGACCGTCACCACGCTGGTGGACGAGTATCAGAATCCCGGGGCTTACAGGCCTGCCTGGGATGCGGGGCAATTCCCGAGCGGCGTTTACAGGTTCATTCTCTCTATCGACGACAAGCAATCTGCAGGAAGCATGCTGCTTCTTCAGTAAAAATCTGCAATGACATGAGGGCGCTTGGCTGCTCGGCGCGTTTGCCATTCGTCCTGACTCCGATTTATCATTTCGAGCGCGGCGGTTTCAGGGAACGCCGCGCTCGATTTGGCATTTTATCCGCAGATTTAAGAATTGTTCAAGCTTGCCATTTGAGGACCTCATCCGAACAGAACCGAGCCGTTTGAATTGGAATGTCAGCATGATTTCGTATTTTTTCATGACATACTCATGATTCCAGACGAGATCCCCCTATGCGGGCTGAGTCCTGAACCCTGACAATGTCATTGAACCGCATTTATCGATGCGGTCTGTCGTCATGAGAAGTTACCTGTCCATTTTTAATACATTTTTGCTGAAGTTCGAGGCGCGGAGTCTGGATCTCCGACCGTAAAACACGAAAGACCCACAACATGCATAGAGTGCAATCCCAGTCCGGATCAAGCCCTTCGATGGATTGCGGCAATGAGACGCGGCCGTTTCATCCCTACAATATTGAAAAGCCGGAATTTCAGGCCCTTGCCGATGCATCGGAGTCGGATCATCGGGATGCTCGTGTTCTCCCGTTTCAGGCGTCGCGGAAAATCGTCCACGCCAAAAGACCGGCGGAGCGGCCCTTCACGAGAGCCGAGCGACCTGATACCACGGTTCTTTTCGGCGGTCTGACATGGAAACACGAAAGGCTCATACAATCCACCTTGCACGGCCTGGGTTACAAAGCCGAATATCTGCCCGCGCCCGATGTTAAAGCTTATCAAACCGGAAGGGAATTCGGCAACAACGGCCAGTGCAATCCCACATACTTTACTGTCGGGAACTTGATAGAGTATCTGTCTTCTCTCGAAAAGAACGGCTTGTCGAGAAAAGAAATAATTGACAGATATGTGTTTTTCACGGCCGGCGCATGCGGTCCATGCCGTTTCGGTATGTATGAGGCGGAGTTCCGCCTCGCGCTGCGGAATGCCGGCTTCGAAGGTTTCCGCGTTCTGATTCTCGAACAATCCGGCGGACTCAATCAGGCAGCCGAGGCGGACGGACTCGAGATGAATGTGGATTTCACACTCGGCATAATCAATTCGTTTTTGATAGCTGACATCATTAACGATACCGCCTATCAGATTAGACCGTTTGAAGTGGAGAACGGAGCGACCGATTCCGCGATGCATGACTGCATCGAGCATATGGCGGAGATACTCCGAAAGCGAAGCAGAGAAGCTGCCGCTGATACGGAAAAAAGAATTGCCGGAGCTTCGACGGGTAACACTTTTGTCCTCGCCGAACGAATCCTGTCGCAACTTGTCCGAAAGGATGTCCTCAAAGGCATGCGCTGGTGTAAGGAACGGCTGGATGCGGTTGACGTCGACAGAACCAGGATCAGGCCTGTCGTCAAAATTACCGGGGAATTCTGGGCGCAAACCACCGAAGGCGATGGAAACTTCAACATGTTTCGCTTTCTGGAAAAAGAGGGCGCGCAAGTGCTGGTTGAACCTATCTCGAACTGGCTTCTGTACCTGCTGCATCAATCCAAACAGGAAATAAAGGACAGGAGCAACCTGAATATTGATCCGGATTGGGTATGGCCGAGGCAATTGGGTGCGAGAATCCGCAACGAGTTGCGTATGTGGAAGAAACTCGCGGTTCTTACTTTCGCAGAATCCGCTTTTTCAAGGGAGTACAATCGACTCCGTAAAGCCATGTGTGACCTTCCATTGCCTCTGTCGGACCAGTATGAAATGCAAAGGGTCGCCCATCGCTGGTACAATTCCAGGCTCGAGGGAGGAGAAGGACATCTGGAAATAGCCAAAAGCATCACCTTCACGCGAGACTCGCTTTGCCATATGGTGCTCTCGCTGAAACCATTCGGCTGCATGCCGAGCACACAGTCCGACGGCGTACAATCATCGGTCGTGTCGCACCACAGGGAGATTCTTTTTCTTCCTATTGAGACTTCGGGAGAGGGCGTCATAAACGCGTACAGCAGGGTTCAGATGGCTCTGGGTGAGGCAAGGATCATTGCCAAAGAGGAAATCGCACGAGTGCTGCAAGGAACCGGACTCGACTCTGCAAGTTTGCAAAGGATCCGCAGCGAGCATCCTGAACTCTCGCGTCCATTCAACAACACGCCCAGATATCCCGGAGTGGTCGGGGTGGCGGCCGCGTTTGCCTTGTCGGTGGCGGGTAAAACCGGCGTTGCTAACGACGGAGCGGCCGTATGAAACAGCATACACCTCTGTACTACATAGGGCTCGATATCGGCAGCACAACCGTCAAAGCTCTGGTGATTGATCCTGACACGGGAAATATCGTATGGAGGAAATATAGAAGGCACGAGACAAAGCAACCGGAAAAAGTGCTCGAATTTCTAAGGGAAATTCATGAGTTGCTCGGTGACACGACTGAAACATTCAGGATTTTCGTAACGGGATCAGGTGGAAACACCCTCTCTTCATACCTTGGCGCACGATTTGTACAAGAAGTTCTTGCCGTAACCCTGGCTGTCGAGAAGATGCATCCCTCTGCGGGCTCGGTAATCGAACTCGGAGGTCAGGACGCGAAGATCATCATATTCAAAGATGATACAAGTACCGGACGCAAAAAGAAAATTCCTTCCATGAACGATAAATGTGCAGGCGGAACAGGCGCAGTTATCGATAAAATCAATGCGAAACTGCGCATGACACCCGGCGAACTCTCCGAGGCCGGCTACGAGGGCGTGAAATTGCATGCGGTTGCCGGGAAATGTGGGGTTTTCGCCGAAACGGATATAAACGGGCTGCAAAAACAAGGCGTTCCCGCGAACGAGTTGATGGCTTCGCTCTTCGAATCGATCGTACAACAAAATTTATCCGTATTGACACGTGGTCACACCTTGCGACCGGAAGTTCTGTTACTCGGTGGCCCGAATTCATTTATCAGGGGAATGGTAGAGTGCTGGAGGGCAAATATCACGCGTCTTTGGCAAGATAGGCGCGTCTCACTACCGAACGGAGTCGAACCGGGAGATCTGATCTATGTGCCCGAGAACGCGGAGTATTACGGCGCTCTGGGCGCTATCGAGTTCGGCAGGCAAAACGATGAAGAGGTGGTCGAATACAGAGGGATCGAGCCACTCGTTTCGTTTATAAACGTCGGACGGGATGAAATCAAGAAAAGAAGTGGACTGCCTCCCTTGATCAGCGATCAGACGGAACTCGAGCAATTCAGAAACCAATATGCAGTGAAGCCGTTTATGCCGCTCAAGATAAATGGACAAAGGCATTTTAGGGCCTTTCTCGGTGTCGATGGAGGTTCCACCTCTACCAAGGGGGTTTTGCTCGACCTGAAGCGCAGAGTCGCATTCAAGTCGTATCAGCTTTCGAATGGAAATCCCATCGAAGATACTGTACAAATCATTGATGATCTGCACCAGCAAGTGAAGCGCCAACACGGTGATTTGGAGATCATCGCAGCAGGTACGACCGGTTATGCGAAGGATATTCTGAGAAAAACGATCGGCGCTGATGTCGCCTTGGTCGAGACTGTAGCGCATACGCAAGCAGCCCTGCATTTTCATCAAAATGTGGACGTCATATGTGATGTTGGAGGTCAGGACATAAAACTTATTGTATTGAAAGATAATAGAGTTTCTGATTTCAAGTTAAATACACAATGTTCCGCGGGAAATGGGTACTTTCTGCAGAGCACAGCCGAGGGTTTCGGTTATTCTGTCGACGATTACGCGGAAATTGCGTTTTCAGCCAAATCCCTTCCGGAATTCGGTTACGGCTGCGCCGTGTTCATGCAAACAGATATAGTCGATTTTCAAAGACAAGGATGGCAACCGAATGAAATATTGGCAGGCCTGGCTGTCGTCCTGCCGAAAAACATATGGCTGTACGTCTCCCAAATTCCTAATATAACAGAACTTGGTACGCATTTTATTCTGCAAGGAGGCACACAGCGCAATCTAGCCGCGGTCAAAGCGCAAGTGGATTTCATTAACGAGAGATTTCGTAAGAGCGGACTGAAGCCACTGATTCGCGTTCACGAGCATACAGGAGAGGCGGGCGCCATCGGTTGCGCCTTGGAGGCTGCCAGAATCCATTCGGAAGGTCATGTGAGCAGTTTCATCGGTTTAGACGCAGTCGCCGGTATCAAATACAAGACGACCCGTAACGAGGCAACACGTTGTTTCTTCTGTAAAAATAACTGCATGCGTACCTTCATTGATATTGAAACTACGGAGCCCGCTCAGGAGGATACTGCCAGTTTCGATTATAAGTACGGTCCGGAGGCGGTTCGTTCAGCACGATTCGAAACTGCATACGAACAGAGCCACAATCCCGCATCTGCCGTGCCATTGAATCCCGGCGCAAATCGCCTGATCATCGCCACTTGTGAAAAAGGCGCGGTGGAGGATGTCGACGACATGAGAGCCATCGCGCGCAGCATCAACGAAATCAGGAAGCTGCATCCGAATCTGCTCGACGAGCATGCGCGTCTTGCATGGAAAGCCACAAATCCGGAACCAGCTTACCCCTCGTCACCAAAATTTTTCGCAGGTAGAGCGCGTCAGAAATGGGAACAGCGTCGCCTTGAGCGTAGTCGGATCCGGGTCGGCGTGCCGAGAGTGTTGAACCTTTATTCATTTATGCCGTTCTTCTCCGCCTGGTTCGAGAGTCTTGGTATTCCCCATGAAAACATCGTTTTCAGCGATTTCACTAACGAAACGATGTATAAGGAAGGCTCCCGCCGTGGAAGTATCGATCCCTGCTATCCGAGCAAGGTCGCTCTCGCTCATGTTCACAACCTGTTGTTCAAGAAGCACACTGGAACGCCGTTCCATTGGTTGTTTTTCCCGATCATTGACGAATTTCCTACCGACCTGCATGATGTGCTCGCCTCCCGAGCGTGTCCTACCGCAACAGGGACCACGGAATCGGTAAAAGCGGCCTTCCTCAAGGAGGAAGACACGTTTCGCCGTGTTGGCGTGGATTACTTGAATCCTTTCATTTGTCTGAGCGACCCGCATCTCTGTGCGCGGCAAATGTACGAATGCTTTCATGAAAAGCTGAATTTGTCAAAGGACGAAACTTTAAGAGCTGTCGAAGCCGGATTTGCCGCCCTGACTGCGTTCCATGAAAAACTGCGCTCGGAAGGACGTCGAGTGATCGATCGCTTGGAACGCGAGAACCGCCTCGGAATAACAGTGTTGGGAAGACCATATCACTGCGATCCCGGCATCAACCACTCGCTTTTGGAAGGATTGCAGCGGCTCGGTTATCCGATACTGTCACAGGACACACTCCCGACTGACGATGAAATGCTTCAACGCCTGTTCGGAGATGAAGTGATGGCAGGAAGCTTAAGACATCCGATGGACATCTCTGATGTTTGGAAAAATGCATACAGCGAGAACACTTCGCGGAAAATCTGGGCCGCGAAATTCGTCGCGAGGCATCCTAATCTGGTAGCATTGGAACTCTCCAGTTTCAAATGCGGACACGATGCGCCGATATACTCTCTGATACAAGAGATTGTCGAGCGTTCAGGCACACCGTATTTTTCATTCAAAGACATCGACGAAAACAAGCCGGCCGGGAGTCTGAAAATACGTATCGAGACCATTGCTTATTTCCTGGACCGCTATCGCAGTGAAATATTTCCCCAAAAGCCGGCGGACGATTCGGTTGACGCTCGGCTTCGTCAATACGCTGAAGAGACGAAAAGCACGTTGAATGACGGCGCGAGCATACTGCAGCAGGCGGGCGTCCAAGCGGTCGATAGGCGTTTGGCTTCGGCGGATTCCGGGACAGGTCACAGGAATCCACATAATCCGTGAAGCATCATGTGTCGGGACGTATCTAACGCCGATGTGCGACGGATCTGCAGGCCGGGTCCTGGTCTACCGCGAGAGTGCAAGATTCAACGCAGACGCGTCATGCCAGCCGGGATACTCTCTATGGTGGTGTCTCTGGCTCTGCCGTTCGCAAGCGGTCCGGCGCAGGAAATCGTCCCGGTTAGAGCTCACGAGCTTATGTTCCGGCCGGATTTCGATATTCCAGCGGGAATTCTTCATGGAACGTGGGATTTCGACGAATGGCCGGGCGTGAATCATCCGGTCGTTTACAAGAGTGAATTTCTTTACAACAGTCATTCCGGAGATCGTATAAAAATCGATTACTTCCAATCGATTTTCGATCCGGACGATCATGAGGGCTACTTGAAGAGTCCCGAGGAACTCGCCGGACACGGCTTCGTCAATCTTGCGCTGTTGCTTAATGACGTCAGGCAAACCGGAAACACGCTTCTCGGCGTGTTCGCCCACCCCGATGACGAGGTGCTCCTTTCCGGCGGCCTTCTGGCTTTCGCGGCGGCTCATTCGTGGAATGTACAAGTGCTCCTCCTGACCAACGGATCGGACGGTTCACTTGGACTGTCGGAGGAGCCCTCGCAAATGCTGGGCGGATACAACTGCATGGGAGTCTTGCCCGACGGCAGCGTGCGCATCGTAACCGACAGTGCGGGGCTCGTTAAACTCGATGTCATCAGGGCATATTCCAGACACCTCGGAGTTCAGATTGAAGTTCTCAATGTGTCGTTAACCATGAATGGCCGGAAAATCGCGCAGTTCGGAGAATTCCCGGGCTGCGATTTCGAAACGAGCTACGGGCCGTCCACACTCGCGGGAAACGCACTTTCAGAGGGGATCGCCGAAATCGTACATAGGATCCGTCCCACGCTGATCCTTACGCACGGTAGCGACGGCGAATACGGCAGCCCGTTACATAAGGCGGCCAACAAGATTGTCGGAGACTTCGTGAGAACGATGCCGGCGCACGAGAGGCCAAAACTTTTCACATGTTTTCCAGAGTACAATTATCAAGACAAAATCACTCATTTCCTCGATCTCGACGACAACAACGGATTCGCACGAGAGCGGAAATACAGGTCTCTCCGAGAAATAACCTTCCTTTATCATGAAGGCGCCGATTACGACAAACCATGGGAGCCCGGCAACGAGCTGATGAACGGCGTATTCGTCAAAGATTACGGCTACACCCCGGCTGAAGGCCGACCGCCCAGATATGAGTTTTTTCAGCTCCAGTCCCCTGAACTCTCGGAATGACGCGGAGGCCGAAGCAGACGGCAATGCGGATCGTTTTTTTTTCACATCGCTTTGCTCCCGATATCGGAGGCGTGGAACGCTCGGTGGAAGCTTTGGCGGGAGCTCTGGTCTCTCGGGGGCATCAGGTGACGATCGTAACCGAATCGGACAGCTGCTTGATGGAGCGGGAGTCGCCGGGACTGACTGTGCTGCGCATGCAAGTCCGGCGTCTGCACCCCTTCACTTTCATACTGCGCTGGTCCTGGATATGGAGGCGGAGAGATGTCTTCCGAAAGGCGCAAGCCCTGCACTTCCATGATTACTCCACTTTCATCGGATGGTTTTTCCCTTTCCGTTTTCTTTTTCCCCGGCTCTCGTATACGATGACGTTTCATGGTTTCGATAGCTGGCCGCCGCGTTTTCGAGACACATTCCTGCGTCGTCTCAGCGCCTTCTGCATGCATTCGACTTTCGCGGTGGGGGAATATGTCCAGGCGCTGTACAGACAGAGGGTCGACCATGTCAACATCGGAGCGCCGATACGCCGTTCACAGGGAATCCCATGGCGTCCGTCACGGGATTTCATTTTCATCGGCCGAATAGAAAGCGATACCTGCATCGACGGTTTCGCTGAATGCCTGCTCTCAGCTTCGGAAATCGTTTCCGTGCCAAGCAGGCTGATACTTGTCGGAGACGGCGCCTTGGCGACGAGATTGACCTCCATGTCCGGCGCGTTTATGAAAGTGGAGCATTATCCGGCGACAAGGCACGTCGATGCATACCTCAATGCGGCAGGATATGTGATCGGCGCCGGATTTCTTACCATACTCGATGCCTTCGTCTTCGGCAGACCAGTCATAGCCCCGGCGCTGTCGAGTCTCAGAAGAGCATATTACGACTCCATACCGGAAGCTGCCGAGAAGATGTTCTTTGCCGCGAACGAGAAGGAACTCGCAGATGTGCTCATGTCCATTTTACGCGATCCGGCGCAGGCGGATGCGGCGCAAAGAATCCGGAACGCGCGGCTTTACGCCGGCTCCCTGTCCTGGGAGGGGCTTGCAGAGGAATGCGTGAGATGCTATGGAAAACGTGCCGCTTGAGAACGGTATTCGGGTGCTTTTCGTCGCCAGGCCGGATCTTCATTCAAAACCCGGAGGGGACACCATACAAATCGAACACACCATGCGCGCCATGAAGGAACTCGGCACGAATGTCGTAATGATGCCGGCAACAGGCGCTTTATCCCGCTCTTCTATCGATGTCCTACGGGAAATGGACGTTGTACATGCATTCAACCTGACGTTGGCCCATCAATGGAGAAAGATCCTGGAGGAAGCAAAAAGAGCACGGGTAGCCGCAGCGCTTTCCCCGATATTCTGGGATCCATCCGATTATGAGGAAAGGGGTGGAGGTGTTCCGCCTTGGAAAAGAATGGTCCTTAAGGCAATGTCTCCCATTGAATCCGGTATTCCTGATCCGGTTTTCGGCAACCGGTTCAAATCTTTCAAATACAACGCCCGCTACAGGAAACTGCTGGCGGTGGCTCTGGAACAAGCGGACCTGTTGCTGCCGAATTCTGAAGCCGAGCTGCGTCTTCTGCGATCTTCCTTCCCCTGCAACGGGCTCATGAGAGTGGTACGGAATGCCTGCCGCGCAGGTCATGGCGCGGCCCCTCCCAGCGGCAATATACCGGATAGATTTATCCTTTGTGTCGGCCGCATCGAGCGCAGGAAGAACCAGCTGTCTCTCATCAGAGCGATGAATGGAATGGGACTGCCGCTCGTGCTGGCCGGCGGTCTCAATCCGTCGGAGAGAAACTACGCGCGGGATTGCAGAAGGGAAGCCCGCGCATTGCGGATACGCCTTGTGGAAACAGGCGAACTCGCTTGGAAAGATCTGCAGCCGCTTTATTCCTCGGCTCTCGCTCACGTCCAGCCAAGCTGGTACGAAACCCCGGGCCTTTCGAGTCTGGAAGCCGCGGCCGCAGGGTGTCCGGTGGTCTGCACACGGGTAGGATCGGCGCAAGAGTACTTCGGCGGACTGGCCTCGTATTGCGATCCGTCGGCAGCAGCGTCGATTCGCGCTGCTTTGCTCTCCGCATTGGAGACACCGCCGCCGAAGTCGCGGTTGATCGAACGCATGCGCGCGTTCTCCTGGATAAAAGCGGCGAAGGAAACCCTTGACGCGTACCGAGAGCTTCTGCATGGTGCCTTTCGAACGGAGACCTGCGGTGTTGCGGCTGAATGACAAACTCGCCGGCTTGCTTCCAGCTCACGCGCGCGAAAGCGGCGTGGTTTTCGCCGGCGACGTGTTCTCGAAGTTTCTTACTTTCCTGATCACGGTGCTTCTGCTAAAACTGGTCGGCCCGGCGGAATACGCTCTTTACGGCATATTCATAACGATACTGACCGCGGCTCTCCAGTTCACGGATTCAGGGCTGCATCAGAGTCTGATCAAGTTCGTCGCCATGTACCAGGCGCGCAATCCAGCGCGCGCCGAGGCTCATCTCAAATTGACGTGGCGGGTAAAATTATTCACGATCGGGATCACGGCGACCGTCCTCCTCCTGGGCGCGTCCTTCATGGCGGAACGGATCTTCCTCATGCCCGATCTCGCCTTGCCGATTCGCCTTATCGGGCTCGGAGTCGTAGGCGGCGGCATCTTTGAATTCGTTCAGGCGGCTCTGCAGGCAAGACAGAAATTCGGTCTTCTCACTCTTTTTCGCATCTCGGAAGGTCTTGGCAAGCTCCTATTTATTTTGATCTTCGTATCGATCGGCGCATTTGCGCTCGAGGCGGTTTACTGGGCGTACGCGGCAGTGCCCATGCTTTTAGCGGTCGCCGGAGCGATCCTTCTCAGAAACAAGGGACTGACGAAGGGTCCTGTTGATTGGAAGGACACCGGTTCGGAGATCATGGGCTTCGGAAAATGGGTGATGTTGGCCTCGTTTTCGACGATGTTTTTAATGCGAATCGACCTGTTCATGCTTCCTCCGATGCTCCCCGGGAGCCCGGAGGACATCGGCCATTATGCAGCCGCGGTAAGACTCTGTACTCCTCTGATTGTGATCGTAAATTCCGTTGTCACGGTTTTCTTTCCGAAAGCGATGGCGCTGGACACTCGCGCGGAAATGCGAGGATATATTAAACGGTCCATGCAGGTGACTCTGCCTTTGATCGCGATGTCGACGATCTACGGCGCCGGGGTGGTCCTGATCGTGCCGGTCTATTTTCCAGACTACGCGCCCTCCGTGCCTCTCTTCGCGGTATTGTTCATCGGCTACGCATGGACTCTGTTCGGAAATCCCCTCACGACTCTGGTACTCAGCATAAACAGAGCGAAGACCGTCGCAGCGATAAGCTTCGCGCAACTGATTGCGACCATCATCTCTCACTACTTTTTCATCTCCGAGTACGGTGTCATGGGCGCTGCCGTGAGTACGGTTATCGTGTGGTTCGCCGCCGGCTCATTTTCTCTCGGATACCTCCACAGGCACAGGAACGAAATCGAGCAGCGTGAAACAAGCGGGGAAGCGGGATAATGCCGGACACGGGCGAATATGTGATCGAGAGAACGGATTTTCGGGACGCCGCGCTGCGTGCTTGGTGGTCCGCCGCCTACACGGGCGATGAATTGCATGCTTGCACCTTTTTTCAGAGCAGGGAATGGAACGAAGCCTGGTGGAGAGCGTTCGGAGAGGAGGATCCGAACAAGGAGTTGCTGCTTCTGAAAGGGCTTGATCAGAACGGCAGGATCGCTTTCGGAGCGCCATTCTTCCTACAGCGGCGGATGGCAGGCCCGATGATCGCATGGGAACACGTTTTATGGCTTGGACACGATCTAACTCCTTACCCGGAGCTCATCGCGCCTTACGAAATTGCATGTGACGCGTGGAGGACCGTTTTCGGTTTCATGGAGAGGGAATATCCGCTCGCCTGGTTCCAACTAGACGACGTGTTCGACGGCGCGACCCTGGAACAGGCGCACATCCCCGGTTCGCATCGGCTCTCGCGAAAACGTGGGTCTGTCTGCCTGACCATGGCACTCGATCCGTCGGGACCGGCCAAGGCCGTCGATATGGCGCGCCCTCCGCTCAAGAGGGCCTTGCGCGGCACGGCGAAACGCTGCCATGCCCATGGATTGGAGTGGAGGCTTGTCTGCGGAGCGCAATCAGGAGCCTGCGAAGCCCTGAGAAACCTGAACCTCTCCAGTTTCGGCGCGAGCTCCTTCTTCGATCTGCGGCCCAACCAGGTGTTTTTTGATATTCTGTCGGATGAAGCCGCAGACAGCTTCGTTCATGCTGAGGTGATGAAATGCGGAATTCCGATTCATGAACTCCTGTTTTTGAGACGCAGGAATTCATACTCGCTCTTTCTCTCCGGAATGGATCCGGAATGCCGGGCATTCATGCCGGGCTTCATCAATTTCCATTTTTTAATCGACAGACTGCTCGAGATGAATGCCGAGAAGTTGGATTTCCTGCGGGGAACGGAACGCTATAAATACGACTTGGGCGGCATCCCGAGGACAAGCCGCCACTGGCGAATCGTTCCCGCGGCAGCGACGCGTCGGCATGCCGCGGCTGAATGCCTGCGCGGTTTCAAAAGATCGATCCGATGGAGAAGCGGATACCCAGCCGGGGAGGACTCATGAGCATCCCGCAATGTCTCGTCACGATGAAGTTTTTCAAACGTGCGGTTTCGCCTGAAAACACTGGCATGAAAGACAGGCGTTTGTTCCGAGTCGTGAAACATATTGCGGATTTGCCCGGTGACACGCGGGATCCCGAATGGAAAGCGGAGGCTTTCAAGGTTCGATTCGAACGTGGGCACGAGGCCATAGTTCTACCGGCCGTTGATGAGACCGCGTTCCTCGCTTGGATCGCAACAGGAATTCTGACGGTAGAGGAAATCGGTCTGCAATGGAGCATCGCGCCGTCCGAATTTTGCATTTATGACTGCCTGACTGCGCCCCGCCACAGACTACAGGGACACTACCGAGCCGCTCTGAACTGGCTGACGGCGCAGGATTTCTGCATCGGCCGTTTCAACCGCGCTTGGATCTACGCCGACGCTCGAAATGAAGCGTCATTGAGAGGAATCGCGGCGGCCGGTTTCTCTGCCGCCGGCGCATTGACGGCGATCAGGTTGAGGGGGCGCACCCTCTTGCGGATAGGCGGCATCGCAGGGGTGAACACATGAAGCTGGCGAGTGACATCAGGACCCGTCTGGCTGGGAACAGCTTGCGGAAGCGGCTTTATGAGATGGCTGAACTGGCTTGGAATGACCTGGCCACGGTTTATCCGAATGAGGTCGAGTTCGAGGAGGGGAAGGGACGCAGGGTCCTTTTCATTTCCCCCCATCCGGACGACGAAACGTTCGGCGCAGGAGGAAGCGCGTCAATCCACGTTAATAAAGGTAATACGGTCACATTTATCCTTTTATCGGACGGCGTTCGGAACGCTCGCGAGGAGAATGCTCTGCGGTGGAGACGGCGGGTCGAGTTTCAAACCGCGGCAAAAATTCTCGGAGTAATGGATACGATTTTTCTCGATATTCCACCCGCGGAAATTGGCGGCGCGACGGCCTTGAAAGCCGTCGAAAAACTGCTGATTGAGAAACAACCGCACGTTTTGTATCTTCCCACGATGTTTGACAATCACGAGGAACATCGGTTTGTCAACATCAGCGTTTCCCGGGCTCTCCGGGATGCCGGAAACTCGAGTATGATCGTTCGCGCTTACGAGATCTGGTCTCCGTTGCCCGCGAATAAAGTAGCGGATATAACGGATTGCCTGGAGAAAAAGCGCAAGGCAATCCTCTCCTACACCAGCCAGCTTGAAACAATCGACTACGAACATCACATTCTCGGATTGAACGCCTATCGCGCGTTGACTCTCGGCGGCAAGGCGCGTTACGCGGAGGCGTTCCTGGAACTGCCCGCGCGCGCATATGCCGCGATGGCGATCCGGCATCTAACAAAGTAAACAGAGCTATGCAACCATCATTTCCCAGGAGGAATACCTCAATGCTGAACACACGCAACACTACCACCGGCATGCTTCTGGCGGTCGTCGCCTTGTGTGTCTTTTTCCTAACCGCTAACGCGCAAACGGGCCAGAAACTGATCATCAACAACTTTTCGTCGGATCCGGACAAGATCAACACCCATGTCGTAATCAGCGATGTGGACGGGATCGGACCGAACATCCGAATCTCCATTTTCAGCGAAGACGGCCGACTCGTTTACGAGCGCTACGAAACCCTGCAGGCTTTCGGGAAGCTGAATTACAATCCATTGTCTTACCTGAACGCCTATCAGCACGGCTTCAACCAGCGTCCGAAATTCCAGGGAACTCTCCGCATCGAAAGCGATGGAGGAAATCTGATAGGCCAGTACTGGGAGATGCAGAAAGACAAGAAGAGCGGCCATTTGAACGTTGCCGTGCCGGCGGCAAACGGCGAAGGGTACGACAAGCTTGTATGCCAGCATTTCGTTTCGGATAAAGGCATCAGTTCCAGCATCATCGTCGCAAACGCCGAGTCCGACAGGCCGGTGACAATCAACGTGAAGATGTATTCGGACGACGGCGGTCTTGTCGCGACCGACAAATTCATCATTCAACAAAACGGAATCGTCCGCCTGGATCCCTTCAAGATCACGAGAGGCCTCCGAATGACCGGCACTGCCTACATCGTTGTCGTCGGCGCAGGTAAAATCACTGGAGAATACTGGCAGGAGTCGCAGGCGGAGAAGTATCGTATCGCGCTCCCGCTTGAGGGTGTGGTAAAAATCAGGTGATCCTGAGATCATCACATCGCTGCGCGACGGTCATTCTGTCGTGCGCGATTTTGTGGTCGAGTGAAGCTCGCCCACAGATTCAGAGCGAGTCTGCAGCGGGCAGGGATTTGCGGGTTGGAGACCAGCTCGTGCTGAATTTTCTCGATTCCGACCCGACACAGTATGAAACGCATCTGGTGATTACTGATGTCGAGGGTTCGGGTTCTGTCGTCAATGTGCTGTTCTTCGATACGTCTGGAGTTCTCCTCGACGAGGAGTCGTATTTTCTGCCCATTTTCGGCAAGGTGAATTACGATCCGGCCGCTCGTTTAGGATCCCGGAAGCTTAAGGGCACAGTCCGCATTTTATCCGACGGCGGAAATATAGCCGCTCAGTACTGGCAATTTCACAGGAAGGCGGAGATGATGCCTTTTAATACCGCGCTTCCTGTTTCAGACGGGGAAGGAGGAAATGCGCTGCTGTGTCAGCATTTCGTCGCAGATCCTTCAGTCGAAGCCAGGCTCGTTCTATCGAATCCCGCTGCAGACAGCGCCGTCAACGTCGCTGTGACTTTTTTTCTCGACAGAGGAAAGCAGCTCTCGAAAGATCGATATTTAATTCCTCCGAACGGATCGATTTTCATCGATCCTTATATTGCCAACGAAGGTGTCGTACGCACGGGACTCGCGTATTGCGAGGTCCTGCGAAGCGACCGCAAAATCAGCGGCGAATACTGGCAAAAGGTCGATGCTGAACTCTACCAGGTATCGCTTCCTCTGGAAATCATTCCAAAACGGGTTCATGATTGGTAGGGCGGTCGCGGAAGGGATTTTCGGCCTTTGCTATGGGAAACAGGATATCGCACAGTTATGACTTTACATAATATATATTATCGGCAGTAAGTACACTTTGCATCTATCATGCGAGAATCAGGTAAACAGGTCTGGGAAAACTTCTGGAGCAGAAAATCTGATATCCGTGAGGTGTATTCCAATACGGATAGAATCCGCAGAAATCTGTCAAAGCATCTACAGCTCGATAAAGCGCGGATTTTGGAAGTCGGCGCAGGCACAGGCCGTGACAGCTTCTTCATGGCTGATGACGGTGCGGAACTTTTTCTTCTGGATTATTCGAAGAACTCTTTGAAGATCATCGCTAAGGAATCGCCGGTTGATCGTACGGTCTGCCCGGTCGGCGCGGATGCATTTCAACTGCCATTCTTGGATGATACTTTCGATGCGGTTTTCCATCAAGGGCTCTTGGAGCATTTCCGGAGGGAAAAAGCTTCGGCTCTCCTTAAGGAAAATATAAGGGTTTTGAAGCCCGGCGGCTTCCTGGTTGTTGACGTGCCGCAGCGTTGGCACGTATATACCATTGTAAAACATATTCTTATCGCGCTGAACGCCTGGTTTGCAGGCTGGGAACGCGAGTTCTCGATTCGCGAATTGCGTTCTTTTCTCCAAGATCTCGACATGATTTATCGGGATGCATATGGAGAGTGGATGTATCCCAGCTTCTTCTACAGATCGATCCGCGAAATTGGCGGTAAAATCGGTTTGAATCTCCCGCTCTATCCTAACTTATTTAACCCGGTTTCGCAATTTAGGAAACGCTTCCGTTCGAAATTGGAAGGATCGTCATTTCAGCTTTACACGGCATTGTCGATCGGTGTGATCGCGGTGAAACCCGGGGAATACAGGAAAGCGTGAAACCAAATATATATACGTTTATTAAAATGATTCTAAACGCTTGAAAATTCTCATATTTAACTGGCAGGATATAACAAATCCATTAGCGGGTGGTGCCGAAGTTCATCTACATGAAGTATTTGAACGAATTGCCGATCAAGGCAATGATGTAACCCTTTTCTGCCATCGCTACAAAGGGTCAAGTCCGGAAGAAACCAGAAACGGAATCAAAATAATCCGGAGAGGCGGTCGTTTTTTCTTTAATTTTCATGTCCCGATCGCCTATTTCCGCATGTTTAGACGGCAAAAATTCGATGTCATCATCGACGATGTCAACAAAATACCCTTCTTCACTCCCCTTTTTGTTTCAGACCCTGTTCAGGGTGTTACCCATCATCTTTTCGGAAAGAGCATATTCCTGGAGACTGCATTTCCCTTGGCTCTATATGTCTATTTGACGGAAAGACTTATTAAACCCGTTTACAGACACGTTCATTTCATTATCGGCTCTCCGAGCACTCATAAGGAGTATTTGGAGTGGGGATTCCCACCTGAACAGGTTTCAATCGTTAATTATTGCGTCAATAAGAAAACTTATTATCCGGCATCCATAGACAAACATGAATCCCGGCGGATTTGCTATTTCGGCCGTTTGAAGAAATACAAATCCGTGGAACATCTTCTTCAAGCTTTCCGCGACCTCGACAAGGAATTCGAAGGTCTGAAACTCGATATCATAGGCGACGGGGATGATCGCGAAAGATTGGAAAATGTTGCGAAATCACTTGGAATTGATGGAAAAGTGACCTTCCATGGCTTCATTCCTGAGAATGACAAAGCGCCTCTGCTTCAGAAAATGCGCTTCGTGGTCAATACATCGTCAAAGGAAGGTTGGGGATTAACAGTAGTAGAAGCAAATGCTTGCGGCATCCCGGTGATCGCAGCCGATGTCCCGGGATTGAGAGATTCCGTCATCGACGGGAAAACCGGCCTGCTTTATCCCTTCGGAGATATTGAAGCCTTGAAGGGGAAAATGAGATCCGTGTTGCTGGATGACACAATCCGGAGCGAGTTAAGCAAAGCCGCTTTGGAATGGGGTTCCTCATTCGATTGGAATACTGCAGCTGATGCCACGATGCAATACATCCGGCAAACCGTGACGATTTTCAAGGACAAGAAGTTCCGGACCTGAGTCGATACAAAACTCGAACCAACTCCACAACGACGCGATATCGGCAATCTCGGCTTGATTATACGCTTCAAGTGTATTCTTGGCAGCCGTTTTCCGAATTAATAGCCCAAATCGGCAAGCCGGTCCTTCGATAGCGGCGAAACACCGTCCTCCCTGTTCTCAAGAAATGAAAGGACGTACTTACCGATGATATCGAATTCCAGATTGACTTCGCTTCCGATGCGGTATGTTGAGAACAAAGTGCTTGTAAATGTGTGCGGAATCACCGACACGCGAAATATGTTTGTGATCTCATCAAAAATCGTCAGACTGACTCCATCGACAGCGATGCTGCCTTTCGGCACGAGATATTTCCTGTTTTCAGAAGGTATTGAAAAACTGAAGATCCAGCTCTCCTGACGCTGTTGAATCGATGTTATCGTTGACACCAGGTCCACATGCCCTTGCACATAGTGTCCGCCGAGTTTACCGCCGGCTATGAGCGCCCGTTCCAGATTCACAGGGCAACCGGTCCTCAATCTGCCGAGTGTTGTGCGAAGAATTGTTTCTTCAACGGCTTCCACCGTAACCCTGTCCGCTGAAGTTTCCACCAGGGTCAAGCACACTCCGTTCACCGCCAGACTATCGCCGATCTCGGCGCCTTCGATTGCCGTACGCGCTGAGACCGCTATCCGCAGTCCCTTGCCGAATCTTTCGATGAGCGAAACAATGCCGATTTCTCCAACTATTCCCGTAAACATCGACTATTTCTCCATTATCGGACGCATGACAATGTGAGCGTCATCGCCGACTTTCCGTAATCCGTCGATTTTGAATTTATGCGCATCCATAATATGCCGCGGTCTCGCATTAGCGAATACGCTTAATCCGGCGCCGAATACTTTCGGCGCCATGAACAGTTCGAGGCGATCGACTGCAGCACAACCCAGAAAGCTGCTGAAGATCCTCGCTCCTCCTTCGACGAGTACCGAGTTTATCCCGTTTCTGTAAAGAAGCTTCAGTGCCGAAGGAAGATACACCTGCTCCTGAGGTCCTGATGCTGCTTCAAGGACCCTGATCCCACGCATCTTGAGTTTCTCGACTTCAGCCTGCTTTTTCGCAGCGCTCCGTCTCGATGTGAGCACGATGCTGCGGCGGCAATCCTCGTCGGTCAGCGGTGCGGATCCCGGCGGGAAATCGTATGATGTCGTGACGATGATGCGAACAGGATTCTCCCCTGTCGCCTTGCGTACGGTCAGGACCGGATTGTCTTTGCGCAGAGTGCCTGATCCGATCAGCACGGCGTCGACTTGGGCTCGCAGTGTGTGCGCCAGTTCACGGGATTCCGCGCCCGATATCCATCGAGACGGACCCTTGAGCGGAGCGATAAAGCCGTCGATGCTGACCGCGGCTTTCAATATGACGAATGGTCTTTGCAAGGTAATGTTGACGATGTACCTCTCATTGAGTTTGACGCATTCATCTCGTTCGACATCGACAATGCACTCGATGCCGGCCATCCGCAGCCGCGCGATGCCCGCGCCGGCAACCATGGGATTGGGGTCCTCCATTCCGATCACAACACGGCGGATGCCGGCGCGCATGACGGCGTCAGTGCATGGAGGCGTTTTCCCTGTGTGATTGCAGGGTTCCAGGTTGACGTACATGGTCGCGCCTTTAGTGGATTCGCTCGCGGCGTTGAGAGCGTCCACTTCCGCGTGGGGTCCGCCGAAATTGCGGTGCCAACCGCAGCCTATTATTTTTCCGTGCTTCACGATGATGCAACCCACTCGTGGATTCGGCTCCACGGCCCTTCCTCCTCGTTCGGCGAGTTCGAGACATCGGCGCATGAAGGCCGCGTGTCCGGCAAGCTGATTGTCCGGCGCAATTCCCGGCTCCGCGTTTTTCATTTTTCGGCTGTGGCCTGCAGAATCATGAGAGCCGTCGATATTTTCCGGCTGACTCGCGCGCCTCCCGGGGGCGAAACGGTGGCATCTCCAACGACCATGGTGGCGGAGCTGCCGCCGTCGAGGTTGAACGCGTTGTATGCGCCGCGATCCCGTAAAACAGAAGCCAGTTCATGAAGCGAACCCCCTTTTCTGCGTTGTCTTCTATTCGGCGGTTCTATGGTGACTAGTATCAGACGCTGCCCGTCTTTCGAGATGCCTACTCCCGTGCGGCCGTATCCATTCGTCACGAAACGTGGTTTCCTCAGCCCCTCCTCCTGCCATTCAATGCTTATGCGTCCGTTTCTGAGCAATCGCGGCGAGCCGCTCGTCATTTGCAGAACCTGTCCTTCTATTTTCGGCTCGAGTTCCGTCACGATGCTGAACGTATCTCCGATGAACAGCGAGAAGAAAAACGGAAAGAGGCCGTGACCAAACGAGACGACTCCGCCGTTCCGTGGCACTGATACGAATCCTGTATCGACATGGGTGATTCTGCATTGCACCATCCCATTGACTCGAGGAAGCACAAGATATTCGAACTGGGCTTTCAGCGCGCCGCTTTCCTTGCTGTCCAAAGGCGTCGGTTCTGACGCGGCAGCGGCTCCGTTTGTGCCTTCCGAATCGTCCGTGAGTGTATCCGCGCTGGCAAGGTTTATCCAGGTTGTGTCGAAGTAAGGGACGGTGGAGCCGTACCAGGAGTTGTAGATCACGGTCGATAGAGAATCCCGGCGCTCGTTCATGCGTGAAACCGGGAAAGCGCCGTGTCTCGTCACAACTTTCGTGTTGACATCAAAATTGTCTATATGCATTGATTTGTCTTCACCAATGGCCAGGGAAGACCAGTTTTTGTATCTACGGTTGTTCAGGAGTTCGCCGTCGATTACGGTCGGACCGATCGGATGATGTGAACCGGCAGCCCAGAAATTCGCATTTACTCCGCCCAGAATCGATGTGAAGGTGCGTGCGCTGTCTATTCGTTGTAGTATTGATTGCGTCCGTTCGAGTCCCGCGATGTGGTCCAAAGCCTTTGCGACCGCTACGGATAGATCGTTTCTTGAGAGATCGACGATGAGAGTATGCGCCGAAAACCGTGCTTTCTCGTAATGCCTGTAAGTGTACGTGACACCGTCAGCCACCTGCAAGGTTTTTTCCTGCGCCGGCGTCGGAGGATCTCCTTCGGCGGCAAAAGAGACAAGAGTAAATCCCGGGAACCGCGCCATGAAAAACAGGCAGGCCGACGACAGTAATACCGCGAATTTGCTCGAGGCCTTCATCGCAAAGGGCTTACCTCAGACGCCAGGAAAGCCCGCGTTCGATGTTCGTCGGATCGACAGGCCGCATTCATAGGCGGCCCATGCATGGCATCGAGTCGTGATCGTAAGAGCGGGCATCTACTGCTCTGTCTCCATCATCGTCAAAGGGACTCCGAGATGGCGCAGAGCCGTTCGCGCGATGCCCAGGGCGTCCAGTTCCAGATCCCTGTACAGTTCCTCCTGTGTGCCATGCTCAACGAATGCATCGGGCAAGCCGTGTATTCTGATATGCACATCCTGTATGTTTTCGAGCTGCGACATGCATTCGGTAACGGCCGATCCGAGACCGCCGACTACCGAGCCGTCCTCGATCGTAACAATGCGGCGATGCCGGGAAAAGATTTGCAGAAGCAAATCCTCGTCCAGAGGTTTCACGAACCGCATATTTACGACCGTCGCTTCGATGCCCATATTTGCAAGAAGATCCGCGGCTTTGATCGCAGGGCGAACCATGGCGCCGATGGCCAGGAGAGCCACATCGGCACCAGATCGCAGAACCCTGCCCTTCCCCACCTGTACGGCCTCGAAGGACTGCCGCTGCGGCGCCCCGTTTCCTTCCCCACGCGGGTATCGTATTGCCGTGGGCCCTTGGTCGATCTGCAGTGCCGTCCAAAGCATATCACGCAGTTCCTGCTCGTCAGCGGGCGCCATTATGGTCATCCCGGGTATGACGCGCAGGTAGCTCAGATCGAAAGCTCCGTGATGAGTGGGGCCGTCCGCTCCGACAATTCCAGCGCGATCAATCGCGAAGACCACAGGGAGTTTCTGAAGGGCGATGTCGTGAATGATCTGATCGTAAGCTCTTTGCAGGAAGGTGGAGTAGATGGCGACGACAGGTCTGTAGCCCTCAATCGCCAGTCCCGCCGAGAAAGTCACCGCATGCGGCTCGGCGATACCCACGTCGAAACATCTTTCCGGGTGCTCGGCCGCGAATATGTCCAGTCCGGTGCCGGTCGGCATAGCTGCCGTGATTCCGACAATGCGTTCGTCGGCCGAGGCGAGTTCGGACAGCGTTCTCCCGAACACGGCTGTATATGTCGGCGCGCCGCCTTTCGATTTCGGAGATTTGCCCGTGATTTTATCGAAAGGATTGACGCCGTGAAGATTCATCGAATCGCGTTCGGCTGGTTCGTACCCTTTGCCTTTCTGTGTGACCAGATGTACGAGTATCGGACCCGACCAGTCCTGAACCTCGCGGAGCAGTTTCACGAGAGTCACGATGTTATGGCCGTTCACCGGACCGAAATACCTGAATCCGAGCGCCTCGAACAGCATTCCCGGAGTTAGTACCGACTTGATTCCTCCTTCCAGCTTGGCTGCCAACTTTCTGAAACGGTCCCCGAGATTGTCGAAATGCCCGGCGAGATCCCACACATTGTTGCGGAAGCGGTTGTATGTGGGCGATGCGATCAGTTCGTTGAAATGGTTCGCCAGGGACCATGCGTTGGGTGAGATGGACATGCGATTGTCGTTGAAAACCACAATCATATCCTTTTTAAGCAAGCCGCAGTTGTTCATCGCCTCGTATACCATCCCGCCCGTCATGGATCCGTCCCCGATCACCGCCACGACCTTGAAGTCACGTTTTGCAAAATCGCGCGCCGTCGCCACACCCAGGGCTGCGGAGATGGAAGTGCTGGCATGCCCCGCGCCCATCACGTCGTATTCGCTTTCCGAACGTTTCAGAAATCCGCTCAAGCCGCCGTATTGCCTGAGTGTTTGGAAACGGTCCCGCCGTCCGGTGAGGAGTTTGTGGGGATAGGCCTGATGTCCGACATCCCAGATAATGCGGTCCTCCGGCGTGCGAAACACGTAATGCAGCGCCACTGCAAGTTCGACAGTACCAAGTCCGGCCCCCAAATGGCCTCCAGTCTTTGAGACCGTATCTATCAGGGCTTCGCGTATTTCCGCGCAAACATGCTTCAGTTCGTGAATGCCAAGCTTCCGAAGATCCGCAGGCGATTCGATGCTTTCAAGGTAGCCGGACGAGTTTTCCATGCTGTTCATTTACCGCTCGATATCAGTTGCTCGATCAATACCGACATCCAGAAGCTCGAGCACCCCGTCGGCGCGTCGGCGAAGTTCCCTCAAACGGCCCTGCGCATCGCGCAACTCAGACGCGCAGCGCTCGATAAGCGCAAGCGCCTCTTCGTACAAAGCAACGGACTGCTTCAATGTGGTCGACTCGTCGTCGAGAGCGTCGAGTATGATGTTCAGACGTTTGAGGGATTCCTCGAATCCCTCGGATTTTCGTTTTCCCATCACCCGTCCTCCTTGGCTTCGCTTTGCACACAGCCGTCAGCGAAAAGCAGCGACAACAAGTCTCCGGCGCGTATCTGTGAAGCCCGCTGAAGGTAATCATCGCCTTTTCGAACCATTGCATAGCCGCGGGATAGAATCCGGGCCGGATCGTGGCCTGCGAGGCGATGTCCGGCGGTCTCAAGCTCATGAGATATGGCAAGATGCTTCTGTTTCACGGCGCGGCCCAGTTCCTCCGACACACCATCAAGCGCCTGCATGCCATCCGTCAATTTGACAGAAGTTCTGTTCAAAATCCTATAAGCCGATGACACGGCAAGTGAATCCCGCATTCTGTCCATCTTAAAATTTACGCTTTTCCGGAGTGCCAGGAAAATTTCGGCGATGGCGCCGATCATCCCTTCCAGAGTCGGGACAGCCATTTCCGCTGCCACCGAAGGAGTCGCCGCACGGCGGTCGGCCGCGAAGTCGGCGATTGTGAAATCCACTTCATGACCCACAGCGCTTATCACGGGTATCTCCGATCGCGCAATCGATCGTGCCACCTCCTCTTCGTTGAACGCCCACAGGTCTTCGATGCTGCCGCCTCCCCTGCCAGCGATAATGACGTCGATTTCTCCGTAAACATTGCACATGTCAATGGCGCCGGAGATCTGCGCGGCAGCTCCAGCGCCTTGCACCTGTACCGGGACCAGGAGCATGTCGACGGCCGGATTCCTCCTTCTGATCACGCTGATCATGTCCCTCACAGCGGCCCCGTCGCATGACGTCACCAGGGCGACGGTGCGTGGGAACCGCGGAAGGGCTTTCTTCCGGCTTTCATCGAAAAGACCTTCTTCGTGAAGGCGCTGCTTCAGTCGTTCAAAAGCGACTCGCAGGGCTCCTTCCCCTCGCGGGTGTATCTCCGCTACCAGCAGCTGGTATGATCCGCGCGGTTCATATACGGTTATCGAACCGCGGCATACGACTTCCATGCCGTTTTCCGGTCTGAAAAAGGTCCTTTGGGCATTTCCCCTGAACATCACGCAGGATAGCTGCGATCGCGCGTCTTTCAGGGTGAAGTATAAATGACCCGAGGAGTGCCGGTTCAGGTTGGAAATCTCGCCTGTGACCGCCACCGAATTAAAACGGCCTTCGAGAAGATCTCTGACGGCGCGGGTGACCTCGGATACGGATAATATGCTATCGGATTCCACTTCCAGTATTTACAAGCGGACATTGACCCCAAGGGTCGGCAATATGGGAAACATCGTAACGGTGCGACGCGCAAGCGCGCCTTTCGAATCTATATAGTAGCGATATCCGGCGACATTTCCATGATTGTAGACGTTTATCACATCGAGGTAAAAGGCCCAGGAAGCGCCCCAGAACGAAGTTGTCGCTGTGAAGCGCAAATCAAGACGGTGATAAAACGGCTTGGCGGCCTGATTCACTCTCGCTTCATCGCCATAATCGAGATCGAGAACGATTTTTCCCTGGAAATCCTTTGAAAAGACAGGATTACCATCTTCCGAAAGGATTCGCGGTCTGACACCCAGCGGCTCGGTGTAAGGGAAGTTGGAACCCAGGCGCCAGAACATGCCGGCTTCGAGCCATGGGAAAAACCGGTACGTTGCCACGATGTTCGCGGTATGACGTTGATCGAAATCGAATGGAATACGCACACCGTCTCTGTATCTCTGAGCCCATGAGAGGGCGTAGCCGACCCAGCCGGAAAGCCTGTCGTTTCCCGTCGCATTTCTTTTTTCAAGCATGAATTCGAAACCGTAGGCGTCTCCCGTGGCGTCGTTCACGGGCGTCGTGGTCAACGAGTCCGAAAGAGCAAGGTACGGCTCAGACCACCCTCCCTCGCTTCGCGGATCCCCTCCGGGTACGGGATCGGATCTCCAGCGTTGCGTGATGGATTTCGCCTGCACGATAAGATCGGCGAACGATTTGTAGTACACTTCCGTCTTCATCAACCAGCCTTCGTCAAGCCAACGTTCGATCCCTAACACCGCATGCAAGGCGCGCTCCGGCTTCAAGCCGGCAAGGTTTTCCTCTTTGAAATCGAAAAATCTGTTCTGGTCGAAGATCTTTTCGTATCCCGGAGATTGATAGTACAGACCCGTCGACGCCCGAAGCGTCGTGATCGGGTCCCAGGCATAGGATATGGACAGACGAGGCGAAATCACCGCCGCATCGACGATGTCATAATAATCGAAGCGAACGCCCGGATGGAAATTCCACCTCCCTCCCACAGTAATGCGATCCTGCACGTAAGCATGCAGCTTGTTGTATGCAAGATTCTGCGTGGTATTGTCGATCAACGCCGATGCCCGCGGATTCGTCTCGATGACGCGCCGAAATTCGGGATCGATTTTCAGCGAGAAGAACAGCTCGGTCGTGATATGATCCCACCCTGCCCCGAACTCCAAAGCGTGATTGTCCAATCGCAGTAAGGCGGATTCCTTTATGCCGAGTTTCCGGAACCGGAAGGTATTATCGAAGGACAAACCGAAAAGCCTAGCCAAAGCCCTCAAGCTGTCGTTTTGCGAGCCTGTGAAATCTTCGCGGTTCAGTATCGGATCCAGTATACTGCCATCGAAAGACGTTTCGCCTTCATTTCCATACCAGGAAATCGATAGCGAATTGAAAAATTTGTCGGAAGGAGCATAGATCCATCCTGCGCCGAAGATGGTGTTGTACAGAGTATTGAACACCGACACGCTGTCAGGAGATGTCCTCTCCCGGCCGCTGACAATGTCCACACCGTCGCGGCTCGCGACTGCGTTGAACGTGAATCTATGCTTGCTGAAAGGTCCAAATGCGATCTTGGCCTGCAGGTCTCGAAAATTCGGAAAGGCGGCATCTCCGTCCACCAATCCGTTCCTCCTTGCTATGGGCCCGAGTATGAGGTCGTAGTACGTTCGCCGCGTGGAGAGAAGCCAGGAACCCGGCACATTTGCCGGATTAGCTCCTTCGAGCACGATATTGGCGTTTGTGACGCTCAGGTTGACGTTGGCATGCAAGGGCCTGTCTCCGCGGCCGCTGCGGTTGCCGATGTCCAGCACGGCCGAGAGGCGATCCCCGTATTTGGCCGGGAAGCCTCCGGATATCAAACTGATGTCGGATACGGTTTCCGGGTTAAACATGCTGATCGCGCCGTACAGACGGTAAGGATTGAAGACTTCTATGCCGTCCATCACTATCAGATTCTGATCCGGTCCGCTGCCTCTTATTATTAACTGCGAGCTGAAGTCGTTCGGAGCGACGACGCCCGGCAAGGACTGGAGAGAACGCATGACGTCCTCGCCCGCTCCTGGGAGAAATTTCGCTTCACGCGGTTTGAGTTGCATCACACTCACACGCGTGTCGTCCTGCGGACGACGCTCAGTTTCGCTGACTACTTCCACGGCGTCAAGAGCGAGCGGACTGTCTTGCAGGTTCACATCGAGAGGCGGTCCGTCTTTATGCGCCTTTGCAGCACGCAAGGTTTTCGTCTCAAATCCCAGCATTGAAATCTGAACGGTGTATTCCCCTTCCGATAGTCCGGAAATTGAAAAGCTCCCGTTGATGTCAGTCAAGACTCCTCTCTTAAGATCAGGAAGCTGAACGACCGCGCCGACTAGTTTTTCGCCGTCTGATCGCACTACGCCGTGTATACGCAGATCCTGTTGCGCTCTGCTTCGGGATTGCGCGGTCAGGATGAGTAACAGGATGAAGGCGATATTTGCGAAATTCGGACATTTCATATAGGACATACCTCGGTCACACCACAACATCTTCATGCGGTGAAATGATTCCATCGATACCGCGCCGTGATGAGTTAGGGCGAAGAACAGAGTACGGGCATAGGGCGAGTCCGGTCAAACGGGCTCGCTCCGCTGATGGCCGGAAGGGGTTATTTCCGGTCGAAAATGGATAGCACGGTATCCCTTCCGGCCCAGGCGGAATCGGGTCTCGGGTAGTCCGTAGTGTAATGCAGGCCGCGGCTTTCCCTGCGCCTCAAGGCGCAGACCACGATCAGTTCAGCCACCTGGGCAAGGTTGCGCAGTTCGACCAGTTTGATCGACACCCGGGTGCGTTTGTAAAAATCCTCAATCTCCTGCCGTAGAAATTCAATTCTCCGGAAGGCCCGCTCGAGCCGCAGACTTGATCTGACGATGCCCACATAATCCCACATCAGAGATCTTATTTCCATTCTGTTGTGAGAAATCAAAACCCATTCCCGGATATTGTACGTGCCGCTGTCATCCCAAGGCAGAATATCCGTCGGCGCCGCATTCTCCGCATGCGAGTCGGATATGGATCTGGCCGCCCGATCGGCTAGAACAAGCGCTTCGAGAAGCGAATTGCTCGCAAGACGGTTGGCGCCGTGCAGTCCGGTCATGCCTGCTTCGCCGCAAACGTACAGACCGTGAATGCTGGTTCTGCCGTCGATATCGCTCAACACACCTCCGCAAACATAATGCGCCGCGGGGACCACCGGTATCCACTCCGCAGTGATATCTATGCTGTGCTTGGCACAGGTTTCGGTTATGTGCGGGAAGCGTCCTTTCGTCTCTATGGGATCCAGATGCGTAAGATCGAGATAAACGCATTCGTCCCCGCGCCTTTTCAATTCGCCGTCGATGGCTCGAGCCACGATATCGCGCGGAGCCAACTCGCGTCTTTCGTCGTAGCGCTCCATGAAGCGCTCTCCGTTGCGGGCTCTGAGGACGGCGCCGTGTCCGCGCACCGCTTCTGAGATGAGAAAGGAGCGGCCGGCAGGGTGATATAGCGTTGTCGGGTGAAACTGAATGAATTCCATGTTCGCTATTCTCGCGCCCGCCCGATATGCCATTGCTATTCCGTCACCGGTGGCAATTCCCGGATTCGTGCTGTGCAGGTACACCTGGCCGCAACCCCCTGTGCTCAACACTGTCACCGAGGCCAGAAAAGTATCCACCACTCCCCGCTCGCTGTCGAGCACGTATGCGCCCCAGCAGTGTACGGGTTCGAGGCGCACGGCGCCGGCGCCCCTGAGATTGTGCTCGGTGATCAGTTCGAGCGCCAGATGGTTCTCGAGAATCACGATGTTGGGATGATTGCGGGCATTATGAACCAGCGCGCGTTCTATCTCCGCGCCGGTCAGGTCTTCGGCATGCAGAATCCTGTTGCGCGAGTGCCCCCCTTCCATGCCGAGATCGAGTTTGCCGTGGCGCTCCGTGAAGCGCACACCGAGATCAATCAATTCCCGTATCAGGCCAGGTCCCTCTCTGACGACGGTTTCGACGGTTTCTCGCCGACAGAGACCTGCGCCGGCTCTGAGAGTGTCTTCGATATGCAGATCGGTGCTGTCGTTGTCGGCGAAAACGGATGCGATCCCGCCCTGAGCGTAGTTGGTGTTGGATTCGATCGTCTCTTTCTTCGTGACAAGAATGACTTTCAGGGTGTCAGCGACGTTCAGGGCGGTAACGAGTCCCGCGATGCCGCTGCCGATAATCAACACATCAGTTTGACGAGTCATTTTTCAGCAGGTTGGTTTGTCCTGTCGTGCAGGTCCGAAGCCGCACGGCGGAAGATGCTGACGGCGAGCGATACGTCATCGTCCGAAAGAGTCAGAGGCGGGAGAAGGCGCAGGGTGTCGTCGTTGGTTATGTTGACCAGCGCTCCGTGCTCCAGACAGGCATTTGCGAAAGCCGGCGTTCTCTTCCCCATCTCAATGCCGATCATGCAGCCCTTTCCGCGAATCTCATGGATCAATGCGGGGTATTCTTCAGCTATAGAGCCGAATGCGCCCATCAGCCGTTCGCCGATGCGAGCGGCCCGTTCCACCAGACGTTCGTTCTCCAAGACACGCAGAACCGCATCGCCGGCCGCACAGGCGACGGGATTGCCTCCGAAGGTGCTTCCGTGTCCGCCGAGACCGTACACGGTTCCCAAGTCCTCCTTCACAAGCAGAGCGCCCAGCGGAAGACCGCCGCCGAGACCTTTGGCGAGCAGTACGACATCCGGCTTCAACTTCCAGTGTTCGCCTGCGAGAAAGGCGCCGGTGCGCCCGAGTCCGGCCTGCACCTCGTCCGTTATCAGTAGAAAGCCGAATGCGTCCCGTAACTCCGACAGCGCATCCGCGAAATCCTGTTTGATCGGCACTATTCCGCCTTCGCCCTGAATACATTCGAGAAAGACGGCAGCGGTGCTGTTTGTCACGGCCGCGCGCAGACGGGATGAGTCGTTGAAAGGTAGCCGAGCGCATCTGCCGAGGAATGGCGCATAGCCGTTGCGGTATGAAGCCTTCGACATAAGCGACAATGCGCCCGTCGTCCTGCCGTGGAACGCGCCGGTGAAACCGAGCAGGACGTGCTTCCCTCTCCGCCGGCCCCATTTCCGGGCGAGCTTGATAGCCGATTCCGTTGCTTCTGAGCCGCTGTTGCAAAAGAATACAAGGTCCATGCCCGTTTTTTCAGACAGTCGTTCGGCGAGGGATATCTGCGGTTCTTGCAGGTAATAATTCGAAAGGTGCGCATACCTGTCGAGTTGCTGTCTGATTGCCTCCAACACGCACGGATTGCGGTGTCCCAGCAGGTTGACAGCCAATCCTCCGAACAGATCCAGATAGGATTTTCCAGATTTGTCGTAGAGGCGAACGCCGTCGGCTCTTGCAATCTCAATTGTGAGCCGGCGGTACGTCGGAATCATGATTCGGTTATCACGTGCAATGAGATTCATGCCTTCGAGCCATTGAAGCGACAAGCGTGAGGAGTAATGAAGCCGCTTTTCGAAGTTCTTCCTTTCCGGCGATGTTGCGAACCACGAAATCAGCACGGGCGGCCTTCTGCTCAGGAGGAAGCTGGCTCGATATGCGGACTCGAATACTCTCCGGATTTTCACCTCGTTGCTGCGCGAGCCGTCGTATCACGGTTTCTTCATCGGCGATGACAACGGCTATGAAGTCGAACATCGATTCGATGCCGCTTTCATAAATGAGCGCGGATTCGACAAAGATTATGCGATTGCCTTTTTTCGCCTCGCATTCGGCGATCTCGATTATTTCGGCAATGACGGCAGGATGCACCATCGAGTTGAGCCGGGACCGCTTGCCAGGATCCGCGAACACGATACCGGCAAGAGCCTCTCTGTCAAGGCGGCCGTCGGTCCGGAATACTTCATCGCCGAATTCGGTTCTGATGGAACGGCGAATACCGACGTCGCTTTCTGTAAGGTGGCGGGCAAGCTCGTCGCTGTTGATTACGAGCTCGGTCTCGGAAATAATACGCGCCAGGGCGCTTTTTCCGGCGCCGTAATTTCCTGTAATGCCGACGAGGAAATACGGCTGGCTCCTGCGCTCGGTTATATGCGCCGGCATAGGGGGATTCCGTCAGCGCGCGTAAGCGATTGCGCGTTTTTCGCGTATGACGGTGACCTTTATCTGTCCGGGATATTCCATCTCGGACTGGATTTTTTCGGCGATATCGTTGGCGAGTTGATCGGCCAAGGTATCATCAATGCGGTCATGCTCAACCATTACGCGAATCTCGCGACCGGCCTGTATGGCGTATGTTTTAGCCACGCCCTCGAATGATTTTGCGATTGTCTCGAGTTTTTCCAGCCGTTTCACATATCCCTCGAGAGATTCCCTTCTTGCTCCCGGCCTGGCGCCGCTGATGGAATCCGCCGCCTGTACAAGGGCCGCGAACGGTGATTCCATTTCAATGTCGTCGTGATGCGATCCTATCGCGTTCACGACCACCGCATGTTCCCGGTACTTTCTGGCCAAGTCCATGCCGATCAAGGCATGCGGGCCTTCGATGCTCCGGTCGACGCATTTGCCGATATCATGAAGCAGACCTGCGCGCACTGCGATCTTCGGATCCAACCTGAGTTCGGTAGCCATTATTCCGCACAACCAGGCCACTTCGACCGAATGCTGAAGCAGATTCTGTCCATAGCTGGACCGGTATTTCATCTTTCCGACGTAGCGCTTGATTTCGGGATGCGCGTTGTGTATGCCAACATCGAGCAGGGTGTTCTCGCCTGTTCGGAAGGTCTCCTCTTCCAGATCCTTACGGACTTTTTCCACTACCTCTTCGATTCGTGCCGGGTGGATGCGGCCGTCCGCCATAAGGGTTTCCAGCGCGATGCGTGCGACCTCGCGTCTGAAAGGATCGAACCCGGAGAGAATGACCGCTTCAGGCGTGTCATCAACGATGACGTCTATTCCGGTCGCCGCTTCGAAGGCCCTGATGTTGCGGCCTTCTCTGCCGATGATCCGTCCCTTCATTTCCTCGTTCTGAAGATTGAGGACGCTCACCGTGGTTTCAACCGAATGATCTGAAGCCGTGCGCTGAATCGATTGTATCACAAGCTTGCGGGCTTCCTTTTTAGCGGTGACCTTCATTTCGTCGCGTATGTCTTTCAATTGCTGAGCCGCGGCTAGCCTTGCGTCGTTGATCATGTTTTCCATGAGGATTTTCTTTGCGTCCTCCCGGGACATGCCCGAAATCCGTTCAAGACGCGCCGTCTGCTCGTCGATCACAGCTTTTGTCTGATTGATTCTTTCCTGCAGTTCGGTTTCCTTCCGTTGAATCCGCTCTTCCATCTGGCGGATGCCTGATTCTTTCTTGTTCATGACCTCCAGTTTGCTTGAAAGAGACTCTTCTTTGGATGAGATCTGCTTCTCAAGATTCTGGAGTTTGCTCCGTTGCCTGTTGGCTTCACGCTCGAATTCCTGTTTTTTCTTATACCATTCATCCTTGACTTCGAGCAGTTTTTCCTTTTTCAGGTTAGCGATTTCCTTTTCCGCGTCTTCGATCAGTTGTCTGGCTCTGGTCTCGGCTTCGCTGATTCTGTTTTTTCCCATGCGGGCGCTGGTCGCCCATCCGATCCACAGGAAAAGCGCACAGAGCGCTGCCAGGATCGGAATGATAAGATATAGTTCCAGGCTCATTATTGGATCCTCCGGTGACATAAAAGAACCGCATTTCCTCTGCACCAGCGGAAGGGTTTAAGAAAGAACCCCCTTCATGCACAGTGGGTAAATGCCTTGCCATCTTTTGCTTCCACTGTCGTGTCGGTCTCCCGGCACGATCCGCCGAGGCGGGTGAGGCCTGCAATTGATGAAAAGAGTCAGATTCCCATTAAAAAAGCGTTGGTTCTTTTTAAACGGTGCCCGGCACAGTCCGGAAATGCGGTCCTGAATTGAAATTCACCGCGGAGCGGTTTTAATCCTTCAATACTTCGTCAAGATACCGTGAGAGGGCGGTAACATCCTTCTCGACTTCTTTGAGCGTCTGCATGGTGTACTTTTGCTCATGGAACAGACTTTCAGACACGTTCAGAGCGGAAAGCACAGCCAGCGTGGCCGGCGGCTGGTCCGGTAACTGATTGTGCAAATCCCCCATCATGCGGTCGATATGTTGAGCCGCGCGAAACGTTATCTGCTCGTCGTCAACGCGAAGGGGGTATTCTTTTCCGAATATCTGAACTCGTATGCTTTTCTGTTCCATAACTTCCGACCGGGATGTCCGCCCGTTTGCGCCCGTAAAGAACGGGCGACGTTTAAATTCAACGCAAATGGGAATGAACACGCGAGAGCAGGTCATCTATCTGACGCTCGAGCGCCTCTCGTTCATCGGCACTAAGATAAAAAAGTCGCTCGCCAACATCAAGAGCATTCGCCGTCCGTCCGTTTTCCAGCTCCTGAATTCTTTTTGCCAGTTCGGCATTCGCGGTCTCCAGTTCTCTGACCTTTTGACCCAACTCGTCATTTTTTCCCCGAAGAGAGCGAATGGCATCCGCGGCGGTTTCGATTCGCTCCCGGATTCCTTCGATCACGGTTTGGATATTCTTAACAACCATATCTTCCGCCGCGTGCTGCAGGTTTCTTTCCATGTTCGCTCCGATATCTGCTTCTGTTTGGCGCTTAAACTTCTCTGAGTTCCGCGTGGAGAAGAGATTTGATGGTTTTGACTATCGTTGTCAACGCGGCGCTTATCTCACCGTCCTCCAGTGTTCGATCGGACGCCTGGAACGTGAGCGAAACCGCCATGCTCTTCATATCCGATCCGAAGCTTTCGTGGCGGAAAACATCAACCACCTGAACCTCGTTGAGGATGCGCACACCGGCCGCAGTCACCGAGGCCAGCAATTCGCCTGCCGTAACCTCATTCTTCAACAGAAACGCGAGGTCTCTCCGGACTTCAGGATACCGTCTGACCGGAGTATATCGGATTTCTCCAGCCGGAGCTTTGCGCAATGCCTCGACGCTGAACTCGGCGTAATATACAGATTGTTCAATGGAATACAATTCCGATAGTCGTTCACTTATCTGCGTCAGGCGCCCGCAGACAACTCCATCGATTTCAACCGTTAAACCTGGGCTGGATGAAGCCTGTTGTACGCCCATCCTCATAGTCGTTTTGTCCGACAAACGCATCTTCTCAAGAAAAGCCTCAATCAAGCCTTTCAGATCGAAAAAATCGAAGCGGCGTTCCTCTTGATGCCAGGAACGCTCTTCCGCGTTACCGGTTACAGCAAAGGCAATGCGCGGCTCCTGCCTGATATCTTCGAAGACAGCGCTTTCACAAGGGTTGCTGGCGGAGAACACATTGCCGATTTCGAAAATGCGCAGGGATCCGGCGCCGTTCCTGATATTGCGCTCGATGTTCTCCAACATCGAAGGCAGAAGCGCAGGCCGAAGACATGGGCGTTCCGCGTTGACGGGATTCAGTACCTCGATGATGTCGGGGCCATCATTGCCGAAGGTCTGCTTCCGTTCTATCAGTGAGGACGAGACGACTTCATCGAATCCCAACGCCAAAGCGACGCGGCGCAGAGAATTTATAAATACCTCATCGTCATACGGCTCCGACGAATGGAGGGAGATTTTTTCAGGCGCGGGTATGTTGTCATATCCATAAATCCTCGCGATTTCTTCCGCGAGGTCCACCTCCCTTTCGATGTCGTTCCGGAAAGTCGGCACGACGCAACGGAGGACACCTGCGGACGCATCCACACCAAAACGCAGATTGCGCAATATCGACGCGATACGCTCCGTGTCTATGCGCACTCCGAGTATGCGTTCGACATAATCACAACGCAAAGTAATGACGCGAGGCTCTTGCGGTTTCGGATAGACATCGCTGATACCTGTGAGAATCCCACCGGCCGTTTCTATGATCAGATCCACCGCGCGTGTGAGTGCCCGCAGCACACCTTCCGGGTCGGTGCCGCGCTCGAAGCGGTACGAAGATTCAGAGGATATTCCCAGTCTCCGCGCCGTGAAACGAATCGATGAGGGGTTGAAACAGGCGCTTTCGAGAAGAATGGTTTTTGTGGAGAGGCTGATGCTGGAATTCAATCCTCCCATGACTCCGCCGAGCGCCACAGGTTTCTCCGCATCGCAGATCAGAATCGCGCCGTTGTGCAGTGTATGTCCGCGCTCGTCCAGAGTCACAAAATGCTCGCCGGCGGTTGAAGGCCGGACTATGATTTCCGGTCCCGCGAGATTGTCCAGATCGAAAGCGTGCATCGGTTGGCCGGTCTCCAGCATCACGAAATTCGTGATGTCGACGACGTTGTTCACGGGGCGGACGCCCGCGTTCTCAAGGGCAGCGGAAAGCCATTCCGGCGACGGTCCGACCGTTATGCCGCGCAGCACGGCGCCCGCGTATCTCGGGCAGAGTGCCGGGTCGACGATGGTTATAGGAAGGGCGGGAGGATTGCCGGTCTCCGAGGTTCTGATATCAGGAAGACGGAGAGGGCGCTCGAGTCGGGCTGAAAGATCCCGTGCCACGCCGATATATGATAGGGCATCGCCGCGATTCGGAGTAATGCCAATCTGCAGCACTACATCATTCCGTCGAAGCAGGTCTGCGACCGGCGTTCCAATTTTAGAGTTTTCAGGGAGGACCATTATCCCGGAATGGTCCTCGTTCAGACCGAGTTCGTATGAAGAGCAGAGCATTCCGGAGGACGCGACGCCTCGTATGGTCTTCCGCTCGAGAAGGAGGCCGGTCCTGGGCACTACGGCGCCGACGCGGGCGAAGGCAACCCGCTGCCCAGTTGCGACGTTGGTAGCTCCGCAGATGACGGTTTCATCTCCGCATCCGCCGTCGACGACGCAGAGCGTCAATGCGCTCGCATTCGGATGCGGTTCGCAGGATTTAACATAGCCGACGACTATGTCTCGAAAAGCGGCGCCTCTATTTTCCATTCCTTCCACTTCGAGACCTATGCCGGTCAGAATCTCCGCAAGTTCCTCGGGAGCTTCGGTCAGTTCCAGCAGTTCAGACAACCAGGAAACGGATATTATCATGGCTGGATGAATTGTTTGTTTACGCGCATGTCATTCTCAAACAGCAGTCGGATATCGTCGATACCGTGGCGCAACATAGCTGTCCGTTCGATTCCGATTCCGAAGGCGTAGCCGCTGTACACTTCCGGATCGTAACCAACCGCCTTGAATACGTTCGGATCCACCATACCGCACCCGAGAATTTCAAGCCATCCAGTATGTTTGCACACTCGGCACCCCTTGCCGGAACAGAGATAGCATGTAATGTCCATCTCGGCGCTGGGTTCGGTGAACGGGAAGTAGCTCGGTCTGAAGCGGTATCGGAGCGCCACCCCATAGAATCGGCGCGCGAAAAGCACCAGAGTGCCTTTCAGTTCCGCGAATGTCACATTTTTGTCGACGTACAGTCCGTCGACCTGATGAAACTGCACATGACTTCGCGCGCTGATGGCCTCGTTTCTGTAAACCCTGCCCGGCATTACGATGCGTATCGGCGGTTGCTCGCGCTCCATGACTCTTATCTGCACCGGCGTCGTATGAGTTCGCAGAAGCAGATTCTTGTTGATGAAGAACGTATCCTGCATGTCTCTCGCAGGATGATCAGGCTCGAAGTTCAAGGCCTCGAAATTGTGCCAATCTGTTTCGATTTCCGGGCCGGTTGCTACGCTGAAGCCCATGCCGGCGAATATGCCGGATATCTCCTCGATTGTATGAGTGACGATGTGCTGGCGCCCGATCTGTGCTTTTCTGCCCGGTAAAGTGGGGTCGAAAAAGAGATCGACCATTTGTCCGGCATTTTTCAAGCGTCCGACGGCTTCCTCATGAAGCCGACGCGCCTCATCCCGTAATTGATTCAGAAGGCGTCCGACCACAGGGCGCTGAGATGGCTCGAGGGTCTTCATTTCGTCGAAAAGAAGTGCAATACGTCCTTTGCGGGCGAGGAATTCAATCCTGAATTCCTCCGCCTGGCTTCGGTCGGCAATACGAGCGGCTTTATCGCGCGTCTCTACGAGCAATTGTTCTATGGTTTCTTTCATTAGGACGGGTCCCGACAAGTGGCGGAACAGGGCTGAAAAAGACAGCGCGCCTCGGAGGCGCGCCGCTGTTCCCGCTACGCGGTTGCAGCGCGAACTATTTCGGCGAAAGCCGCTGCATCATGTACGGCGAGATCGGCAAGAATCTTGCGGTTGATATCGATGTTGTTCCTGTTCAGCCCGTCGATCAGACGGGAGTAATTAACTCCGTGTGCGCGCGAAGCGGCGTTGATTCGGGCAATCCAAAGTTGGCGGAAAGTGCGCTTCTTGGCGCGCCTGTCGCGATAGGCGTATTGCAAGCCCTTCTCGACCGAATGTTTGGCGACGGTGAAAACCTTGCTGCGACCCTGGAATGCTCCTTTCGCACGTTGGAGAATTTTCTTTCTCCTGGCGCGGGAAGCTACGTTGTTCTTTGCTCTCGGCATCGTAAAATCCTCTTTATTATTTGGCCAAAATCAGCGTTTTTATGCGCTTCTGCTGTGTTGCATCGACAAGAGTGGCTTGTCGGAGCGAGCGCTTGCGTTTAGTCGATTTTTTGGTGAGGATATGTGAGCGATAGGCCTTTTCTCTTTTGAGGAGACCAGTCGCGGTTGTTTTGAAGCGTTTTTTAGCTCCTGATTTGCCCTTGAATTTAGGCATTTTGTTTCCTCTTTCTTTATCCTTACTAGGGTGTGTCGGTTTGATCTTCTGCATGCTGTTTCGAGAGCGAGGAAATCTTCCTCCTGTCTGGAGCGAAGATCACTATCAGCGCCCTGCCCTCGAGGTTCGGTTCCTTTTCGACTACGGCCACATCATCCAGCAGTTCTTTCATCTTCTGCAACACCGCGAGTCCGAATTCCTGATGAGCGAGCTGGCGTCCCCTGAAAACGACGGATGCCTTTACCTTGTTGCCGTCGAGGAGAAACTGTCTCGCATGTCTGACCTTGAAATCAAAATCGTGTGTGTCGATGTTGGGATGAAAGCGAACTTCCTTGACCAGCACCACTTGCTGCTTTTTCCGGATCAGCTTGTCTTTTTTCTGCTGCTCGTACCGGAATTTCCCGTAATCCATTATTTTGCAGACCGGCGGTGTGGCCTGCGGCGCGATTTCAACGAGGTCCAGTTCCCTCTCCGCCGCCATGCGCAAGGCCTTGTCGGTGTTGAGGACGCCGGCTTGCGCCCCGTCCGGGCCTATGACCCTCACCTGGCGCGCGGTGATTTCTTCGTTGATCCGCGTACGCTGCTGGGTTTTGTCGGTATTCGTGTGGCCTCCTGACTGTTATGATCTTTGTTGAATGGATTTCCGTATTTCACCGATGAACTCATCGAGGAGTTTGGCGCCGAGATCGCCCTCTTTGTGACGGCGCACTGAAACCGCCTCGGCGCTCTGCTCCTTTTCGCCTATAATAAGCATGAACGGCACTTTATGTGATTCCCAGTCGCGGATTTTATAGCCGATTTTCTCGTTTCGCAGGTCCAATTCCACTCGCACACCGGCTGCGCGCAGGGAGTCGCGGACCTTGCCGGAATACTCCGCGAAGGAATCGCTGATGGGCAGCACCGCCGCCTGCACTGGCGCCAGCCATACCGGGAAAGCGCCGGCGAAATGTTCGACCAGAACTCCCACAAAGCGCTCGAGCGAGCCCATGATGGCGCGGTGAATCATCACCGGGCGCTTGCGCTCGTTGTGTTCGTCAATGTACTCGAGCTGGAATCGTTCGGGCATCTGAAAATCCAACTGAATGGTCGCGAGTTGCCAGGAACGGCGCAGAGCATCTCTAACCGAAATATCTATCTTAGGTCCATAGAACGCACCATCGCCTTCGTTGAACTTGTAGGGAATGCCGTTGATCTCGAGGGCCTTCCGCAAGCCGTCTTCCGCAAGCTGCCAGAGAGCGGGATCGCCCATGGCGCCTTCCGGACGAGTGGCGAAACTATACGAGGGCTCGAAGTTAAAGATTCGATAGAAACGGTCGACAAGCTTCAGAAGCGCCGTGATCTCTTCGAGTATCTGATCAGGCCGGACAAAAAGATGCGCGTCATCCATATGGAACTGGCGCACGCGAAACATTCCGTTCAAGACGCCGGATAGTTCGTTCCGGTGATTTCGTCCGATCTCCGAATACCGCAGAGGAAGATCACGGTAGCTTCGCACCTTGTGCCTGTAAACCAATGTGCTCTCCGGGCAGTTCATCGGTTTGAGACTGAAAATTTCCTGTTCGGCCTCGATGATGAACATGTTCTCCTGGTAATGCGCCCAGTGTCCGGATTGTTCCCAGAGGTCTTTTTTGACCATAATGGGAGTCAGTATCTCCTCGTATCCGGCTTCGTCGAGCATGTCGCGTATGAGGCGTTCCAGCTCCCTGAAAACGATCATGCCGCGGGGCAGCCAGAACGGGGCGCCCGGCGCCACGTCATGGAAGGTGAACAGTTCGAGATCGCGCCCGAGTTTTCTGTGATCGCGCTTCCTGGCTTCTTCAAGCAGACGGAGGTGCTCGTCGAGATCCTTCTTTTTCGGAAATGATATTCCGTATACCCGCTGCATGCGTTTGTTCGAGGCGTCGCCTCTCCAGTAGGATCCGGACACGGACAGGAGCTTTACGTGGGCGATACGGCCGGCCGACGGCAGGTGAGGCCCGCGACAAAGGTCGGTGAAATCACCCTCGCCGTAAATGCTGATTATCTCAGAATCTTCATCCAGCTCGTCGATGATCTCGATCTTATAGGGATCCCCCTTTGCCTCGAAAAACGATCTGGCTTCCGCCTTGGCCAGTTCTCTGCGTTCGAACGGCTTGTCCTCTCTGGCGATTTCCGCCATGCGTCGCTCGATAGCCAGCAGGTCTTCCGGCGTCAGTGTCCGGTCGATGTCGATGTCGTAATAAAATCCCTGCTCGATGGCCGGGCCGACGCCGAAGCGCGCTCCGGGCCACAAGGATTCAACGGCGTGCGCCATTAGATGACTTGTGCTGTGCCAGTAAACTTCTTTTCCCGCGTCGTCTTCAAATGTGAGAATTCGTAATTCCACATCCTCGACGATGGGACGGTTGAGATCCACGGTTTTGCCTCCGATCTGCGCGGCCAGCGCTTCATCCGCAAGGCGTCTGCCGAGCGATCGGGCTATGTCGAGCGATGAGCTGCCTGCCGGAAATTGCCTGACGCAGCCATCGGGGAAAGTAATATTTATTGTGTCGTTGCTCATGGTTTCTTAAGTCGGAAAAAGAAAAATCGGAATGTCTCCGATTTTTCCTCTCGCGAGTGTGGGTTCTACAGGAGTTGAACCTGTGACCTCTACCATGTCAAGGTAGCGCTCTAACCAACTGAGCTAAGAACCCAGCCAATCTTTGTAAATATAGAGGAAAAGTCCCGAAAAAACAAGTATTCTCTACATGACGCTCACCGGTCGCATTCCTTGATCAGGCGCTCTATCCTGCGGCCAAACGCGCCATGTCCTCAACGGCTTTCTGAAGGCCGGTGAACACGGCGCGCGCGATGATGGCGTGGCCGATGCTTACCTCATCTATGCCGGGTGTTTCCCGGATGTATCGGATGTTGGAGTAATTCAAGCCGTGTCCGGCGTTTACACCGAGGTCCAGAGACCGGGCGTACGCCGCCGCTTCGCGTATGCGGCCCAGCTCCGCTATGAGTTCCTCCTCGCTGCGCGAAGCCGCGAAAGATCCTGAATGAAGCTCGATGATGTCAGCGCCGGCTTCGGCCGCGGCCTCTATTTGAGAGAAATCGGGATCGACGAAGAGACTAACTTCAATGTCGTGTTCGTGCAGCCGGGCGACCGCGTCCGCGATGCGCTTTGTCTCTCTGACCACATCGAGTCCGGCTTCGGTGGTTCTTTCCGCGCGGCGTTCGGGAACGAAAGTCGCCAGCTCGGGCAGAGTATCGATGCAGATTCGCATGATCTCATCAGTTACAGCCATTTCGAGGTCGAGCTTGGTTCTCACGGTTTCCCGGAGGAGCCTGAGGTCGCGGTCGTTGATATGCCTTCTGTCTTCGCGCAGATGGCATACGATGCCTTCGGCGCCGGCCAATTCGCAGATAAGGGCGGCAGTAACCGGATCAGGTTCGTTGCCTCCTCTGGCTTCTCTGAGCGTGGCGATATGGTCGATGTTTACGCAGAGTCTCATGATTTCATCCCTGCCCCGTTTCCGGGCAGCTGATTCTCAATCCGACGCAATACGCAATATAGCATAGCTCAACCCAGTCCCACAATGCGCGCAAGCGCGTCCAGTCCGATGCCGGACGCGCCGCTTCTGGAACGCAGTGTCGAAAACAGGTCTATCGTCAACATCACGAGCCAATGCGTCAGGACGCAGTACCAGAAGGATCTGGTGCGAAGAGCCAAGGCGCCGAGCGCGACGCCTGCGACAATCGCGCCGAGAGTTTCCATAATCGGCTTGCCGTTATGAAGGATGACGAAGGGCAGCATCTGCGCCAGCACCGCGCTTCCTCCTCCAAAAGGACGCTCCAGACCGAAGAGCATGTAACCACGCCAGATGAACTCCCAACCGGTGAAATATAGCATGAAAGCGGCTTCATAGATTAGAAAGAGTTCCCATTCGTTTTTTACGATCTGCGCATGCGGATAAACGAGCTGGAATTCCGCGCTGTCGCTGGCAATCCATAAAATCGGCAGCATTACGACGTAAAAAAGGAGCGATATTTTCAATCCGAACTTCCAGTCGCCGAATCCCAAGCCGAACTCAGCGATCGGACGCCGGTGCAGCACCGGAATCACGACCAGAAGCAGAAGGAAGGCGAGGACAAATTCACTTCCGAACCAGAATAGGTATTCGTAAAGCGAGTATAACCGGTCGTTTCCGAGCGCATCGAAAAAGATGCCCCTGAAAAACCGTCTGCTTCCGAAATAGTAAGACAGTGTGACGATGACCGCCGTTGCCAAAAATACTATGACCACATCCCTGGGCGCCGCCCGCGCCGCGTCGAGGAAATGACGCAATTCCCCGAGGAGGGCCCCACCGCCGGGATTGTTGCGTCCCGCGGTTTCGCCCCGAGAGTCGGGAGAACCGGAGTCAGGTGTCGTACCCTTTGATTTCCTATTCAAGCGGATCAGAAGGATGCGCTTAAAGAAAAACGATGCAGAGAGCCGATCTCACCGAAGGAATTGAAAGCGTAATCGACCAGATATCCCGCGACTGTGATTCCCACCCCAGCGGAAAGGCCGGCCAGTTTAGCCGATTCGCCGATTTTCAGCTCTCTGCGCATCTCGTTGTTATACCCGACACGAGCGCGGAAATTCGGACTCAAAGCGAATTCGCCTCCTATCGAGAAGGCCGACAAATGATCGATCAAATTGTCCTGTGCTTCATTCAGCTTGTGGAAATCTAATCCGAGAGTGAGCGGCAGATGCTCGAGTTTCTTGCTGACACCGATTTTCACGTCTAGCGGCAGGTCCTCCCGAGTGGAAGCGTAAGGATCGAGTTGTGTTCCGAGATTTAGTATGCTGAAACCGAGCACGATGTCCTGTTCAGGGATATTCCAGGAAACTCCGGCGTCGAGAGCCAGTCCCGTGGAGCTGTAATCCGCTATGCCGGAATAGATGAACTTTACTGCGGCGCCGTAATGGATGTTTTCATGGTGATTTCCGTAAGCCGCAGTGAAAGCCAGATCATGGACACCGAAGGAACCCAGATTATTGCCAAATTTGTCGGTTTCCTGGAATTCTCCGTAATTCATGTAGACTATGCCGCCTCCGACCCACCCGAGACCGTCCACGTTCTGTCCGTACACTGCATAACCCGCGTTGATGTCCATTAGATACTTCACGAAACCGACGGACGCGGCGGGATGTTCGAGCGAACTCAGCGAACCTGGATTGAAGAACAGGGCCGCTGGATCATTACGCGCGCCGAGAAAGGTATTGCCGAGCCCGGCTGCGCGGGCGCTCATCGGCACACGCAGAAATTCATATACGGGTTTTCCACCGCCCGCCGAACAAGGGACTGCGGAGGAAGCGAGCAGGAGGAGTAGAAGCCCCGCCTGTATCAGTGTTTTTCGTCTCATTGGCATAGATTGCGCTGGGTATAAGAATATGCGAATGTAGGCAGCGCAGCCGAAGCGCGCAAGGTGAATACTACGGGGTGCGTTATATAGTTAGCATTCATCGCACGCAGCATACTTGACAT